>NZ_JBLEFH010000007.1:0-234225 GCF_047345645.1 Jujubicoccus corallicola
TGGGTGCGGGTGAGCCAGAACTGGGCCGGGGCTGGCTGGGGCGGTCAGGTGATCCCGCGCATCGGTATGGAGGTGATGGTGAGTTACCTCGACGGCGATCCGGATCGGCCCGTGGTGACAGGCGTGGTGCCGAATGAGGCGCAGAAGGTGCCCTATGAGCTGCCCGCGAATAAGACGCGATCGACGTTTAGAACGAATACCCATAGGGGGCAATATTATGGCTTTAATGAACTGCGTTTGGAAGACCGAGAAAGGAATGAAGAGATTTTTATTCGAGCGCAGAAAGATCTCAATACGAAGGTGAAACATAACCGAACCGATTTGACTGACCGCCACTCGCTCGAAGCGACCTTCGGAAAGTCCATCCGACGAATAGGTGATGACGAACTCGTTAGCATCGGAGGGGGCTTTGCCATTGAGGTATCTTCTAACGAATTCGCTCGCCGTCTCACGGAGAGCTCTCGAAAACGGACCGATAACCTATCGTCGCTTTACTCAAAGTTTGAGCATGCTCTAGAGTCGCCGGGAACAGGCAATATGCTTCTCGACATTGAAGGAAGTATGTCCATCAATACTGGAGAAAATCGCACGATCCGAGTTGGGGGCGTCGAGAATAAGAACGTTACAGGGGTCTCGACTCATCGATCGAGTGGTGGCTTCCAGATCAATACCCCGCGCAAGTACTCCGTTGACGCGAACTCAACGCTTTTGAACAGTGCTAAAACCCTGACCCTCTCAGTAGGAACCGCCCGAGTAACACTGCGCTCAGACGGAACTGCAACAATCTATGCCGACCAGATTACTTATGTTTCTAAGGGCGAAATGAACTTGGAAGCCAAGGGCAACATGCGCTTGACAGCAGGTGGATCGGTCACAATCAAAGGCAAGAAGATCGATCTGAACTAATGATAGACAGAAACAAACCATTTCAATGCGATGTCTGTGACACCGAAGGGTTGCCCCCAGTATCAGCCTATGATGGGAAGCGTATTCCCGACATACCAAACGTAATTGAATGCGAAAACTGCGGGGCCGAGCATCGACTACGCAAAACAGTTCTGGCGACGGTCCAGCTGCGTAGCAATTTCTGGGAAGACTGGGTTTCGCCAAACCTAACCGCAGTCATTCTCACGCTTGGGCTCGCACTGATTCCGCTTTATGCGTTTTATCTGATCTCGAAGCTCGTCGGGCATCTACTCGGCCGGTTCTTTCATCTTTCAATTTACAAGCGGCCTTAGGGGGATAATGACATGCAGGATGGCTATATATCCGAGGACGGTGAATACAAGACGGGATCCCCGGGCATCTTCGGATCTCCGGTGCTCGTTCGTGAGGGGGACGAGGATTTTGCCGAGGTCGTATCGGGGTCTACCGAAAGATTGTTCATGTATGGACGCACACACTCGGAAGTATTTCAGGAGTTTCTTAGCCAGCTGACAACACCTGAAGCGATCACGCAGTTTGGGCGCGGCTTTATATCATACCCTGACGATATCAGGTGGTTCCTTTACGGCGTTGCGGCCTATGCAAACCTTTTGGGGCCGGAGGCGAAGGGGCGAAACACTGAAACATTTCAACGCGTTTCTCAAGTCTTTGGAGGCGACGGAACGCCGTCAGCGCGCATGAAGTCCGCAGTTCTGTTCGGAGCGTATCTGAATCATACCCTTATGCGGAACGCTGCTGGCTTTTCGGGGCGTCTGGTGGGTGGCTTCACAACGAAACTTGTTCTGCAGATTGCCGCGAATCGATTCGGTGTTGGTTTCCTGAACCCTCAAGCTTATTGGCTGGAACGGAATCTCCCTTTTTTTCTAAGACCAATGTTTCTGATCGTAACGGCGGGATCGGTCGTAAGACTTGCTGAGAAGCATTTTGATCAGTACGGAGATTTGCAGAGTATGAGTCTGACCGACATACTCGTATCAGCGACAACAGGTCAGGACACGCCTGGAGACGGTGTGCGCTTCACGCAACAAACGGGCGCGGATCTGGCCAACAAATTGTCAAACGCATTGATGTTCTGCGACGCCGACATTCGCGAGGCCAACGATGTATCCTTTGGGGAGGGAACAGTTCGAGCGGATAGACTGACGCAAGAAATTGGTGAGCTACGATCACAAGCGTTTTCAATCGCGTCTGATCTGAGGTATGCATCCAATGACGACGAATTCTTTGATGCGATTGTTCGCGCGCATAACATTGCCGTAAAGGCACGACTTATGGGATGCGCTCACAATGGCTTGGAGACTTTCATAATTCTAATGGACCAGACTCTCATTTCTTGTATGAGCCTCCTACTGGAAGGTCTTAACGCAATATTGGAGTCGCAATCTGGGCATTACGAATACTGGAATATCGTCATACAGGACTTTGAAAATTTTAAAAACCTAAACAACCCTGAATATATTGAAGAAAATTAAAAATATTGTCCGATAAATTAATTCAGAAGTGGATTATCATCCCGAAGGTAGGCCACAAACTGGGATATATTGTCCGGAAAATTGGAGGATCAGCGATGGCGGAAAATCGTTGGAAATTCTAGCGCTATAGATTTAACCCCGGATCAAATAAAAGAATTTATGGAAACTTCGGAAAATTGCGGACTAGCCGATGAGTAAATACTTGCAGAACTTGAAGTTATGTCTTTTTTATTGATTTATACACCACTTTTTTCAACTACATACGGTGGTTGTTCATGCGTAATTTTATGTACTATCTATACAGGTTAATATTCGTCTATACCCCAATGGGGGCAGCGCCAACAGCTGGAATTTTTGTGCTTTTTTATTGGGGATGGATTCAGTTTTTTATGTTCGTGGGAGCGTGTTTGATCATTTCGGTAATAGCGGAAGCTTCACGAGGACGGGTTGCGAAAATCTTGGGCGTGAGAGATGATGATTCCGTGTAAAAACTCACTAAATTGCACCTATATTTTTCGTTGTTTTGGCTGTGCAGAGCTATTTTGTGTGGCCTTAAGTGCTTCGTGCATCGCTCTTACTGGAACGTGTCGGAGTAGCGGTTTTAAAATTGATGGGACTATATATAAATCATTCAGGCGACCATGAATCTGGCTCGCGATATAAAGTAGCGCTAAATCTTCGAGATGGAGACGGATTAATGCCCTCAGCATGCCGCAAAACAGACATTGGCGCAGGCCATGACAAATGCCCGGACAGTCCGGCGATTGCGGGAAGCCCGGATGTGGAGGTGAATGGCCTTCCGGCGCTTCGTGTTGGCGATGCGCTGGAGGTGCATGGCTGCTCCAGGCATAAGCCGCATGGCAGGGCGGTTGATGCGGGATCTGCGACGGTTTTCGTCAATGGCAAACCGCTCGCGCGAGTTGGCGATGCGATAGATTGCGGCGGCGAAATGGCACAAGGCTCGCCTGACGTGTTTGCGGATGATAATCTCTGAAAAACGCGACCGCCGAGCATGTTCCGATCTCCCTCGACCTTAAAGCTCCATCCGCGCCGCAAGGATACGGGCCGATCCCGCCCTGGTGGCAGGCGCGTAGTCAGTATGCGGGCACTTATGATGAGAGCTGGGAAGTATCGCGAAGTCCGCGCCTTCCAGAGGATTTCGATTACCGTTTCTATCAGGTGGTCCATCCCAATCTGATTTTGAAAAATTACCTCAAGCCGCAGCAGAATATCCGCATGGTTGGTCTGGTGCCGGGTTGCCAATATCTTGATGTTTCGCTTCCGGACATCGCGCCCTGGGCCAAGTTCTCCTTCAATGATGGCCGCGAGGTCAATGTCTGTTTGAACTGTGATGGCCTTCATCTCGATATGCGTGAAGATGTCTGGTGGCTTGACCTGACATGGCGCTGCTGGATGGAGATCTGCCCAGCCTTTTATCGCGTTGACCTGTATGAAAGGCAGACTGCCCCGGAACAGGACATGGTTTGGTCAGCGCAGGATCACCTTACGACGGAGGCCCCATGAGTATCCCGCGCGAAGGCAGCCGCGACACAGGCAAAGGGATTATCATTTCCCTGACGCCGGATGTGTGCCGCACGCCTGTTGGCAACTCGACGCCCGCCATTCCCTATTCCGTCTACCCAATACAGGAGGAGGACGCCAATACCTGTGCCACAGTTCGGATGACGGGTCAGCGCGCGCACAACCTGGGGTCTCTAGTCACGCAGACCCATGGCGATGAGCCGGGCCGGGCGCTTGGCGTGCGGTCGGGCACGGTTGGCGCGGCGGTTGAGCCCAAGGGGCATTCCTCAACGGTGCGGTTCGAGGGTAAATGGGCCGTGCGTCATGGCGATGAATGGTGGATGAACAGCCGCAACACAGTCGGCAAGCTACAATGGGTTGAGAGCACGGAAATGTTAGCGGCCACTCCTGCGATTGAGTTGACGCATTAGCCAGAGAGCCAGCTTTCAAAGGACTCCATTGCTGGTTTGGCAGAGGTTCGCGCTGCAATTGCCGCTATGCTCAAGGCCAAATTATGAACACTGCATCGATTCCCTATCCTATCGAAGCTGAAGTCGCAGATTTTGTTCGTCGGAATCTGGCCAATAGGATTGGGCGCATCCCTGCACTTAGATCGACCACGGCAAATCCCATAATCTTAGCAATAACGCTGGCTTTGATCCCGACGGCGGCGGGCCAGAATTCAGATATGGCAGACCCGAGTGAATGGCTGTCGCAAAGCCAACGGGACTGGGCAATAGCGCAAAGCGATTTGCATAATTTGCCCGATGGCTGGCTGGAGCAAAGCCTTGCAAATTATCACCCCCATCAGTTGACTCAGGATCCAAATTACATCCTGACTGAGCAGGATTACAATCAGGTTCTGGAGGAGACGCTCCAGCAGGCCCAATCCTCCGGGGTAATCGCCGCGGCCCCAAGCGGGCCCTACAGATAACAACGTGCGGATCACAGGCACTCTCGCGACTACGCTTGGAGCCTGTGCTGCTCTTGCCTGTCCGCCTAAAATTGGGAAATATCGCGGTGGAGCGCATGGCTGTACACGCCAGCCCACTGGAGACGGACTGGATAGTCACCATATGCCCGCAGATTCCGTTACGGTCATGCAACCCGCAATGGGTCCGGCGATACAGATGGAGCCTTCGGATCACCGTGCGACTTCATCTTACGGCGCGCGACGCGGAGACCCCAGATACGCCGCTCAAACAGCTTTGGTGGCGAATGGTAATGCAGTGGGTGCGCTCATGATGGATGTTCGCGAAGTGAGAAGTATCGCTGCATCGGCGGGCGACCCGACGAGATACGAGGCGGCGATTGCACTGACGCTTCTATATGCTAGATGCCTTCAGGGTGCCGATTTGTTGAGATAGGGAAATTCTATGGAAGATCAAGATTGGACACTTAAACCTCTGATTGGGCTTGGGACTGTGGCGTTTGGCCGGACATTATCGGAGTTCGAAGTCAATCAACAAGGTTTTGGTCCGATTGAACGTAAGGTGGATCGTGGAGGAATATTCTCAGTTGATCAGATGCCTGAGTCCGAAATTCGCGAATTGATAGAAGTGATGGGCGAAGATGGTGCAAAGGAAGTTCTAGATAGCATGAGGCAGGCTGATTCTAACCTTACTGGCTTGGTTGACGTCTTTCTGCCGAATGGGCTTCGGGCTAGCTTTCTGAACGGCGCGTTATTTTCATTTCAAGTTGACTATAATGCTGAACGTCTCCAGTACGACGAGCATGAGTTTTTCAGATCTGATCCCCTACCTGCTTTGATTGCTCTGCAAAATGCAAATGATGAGCCTGCGTTTGTCGAGGAAAATAGTCTATGGTTCGATAAACTCAAAGTTCACGTGTTCGGCTTTCTCGAACTGAATGCAAGCGGTCATCTGGTACGGCGCGTGACCAGCGATGAGCAAGGTGGTGATCGAGCCGTTGCTTGGGGAACTGAAATACTGATAGAGGCCAACGCCTTGGCTAATTATAGGCCGATGACTATTCCTAGCACGCTATAATTTCCAGATAATCTATGACTGATCAACTTGCCGTAGTTGCGAGTAAGTTGGATGCTTTGACGGTCCCGTCAGTCAGGGCATGTTTACAGCGATTGAAATAAAAATGGATAGGATGGCGTATATCTAATCAATAAGATCAGTTTTTGGAGGGTGATTTGCGGCTAAGTTCGATACGAGAATTTGATATAGGTATAGGCAAGGGACGTTTTAGGCAAACGACTGGCTGTATCTTGGGGCCAGATCTATATTACGCGACGCTACGCCCAGAGGGCGCAGAACCCAATGACGGAGAAGATATACTGGTTCTTCGAGATGATCGGTTTGGAGAGGGGTTTCAGAAAGTCGATCTCGATATGCAATGGCCTGCGGCTATGATTGGTGGAGGACTTCTCGAAGATCGCGCCAACGCGATCTTATTGCTTCATGAGGGGTATGTTCTGTTCATACGTGACGGCCATATCGATATTGAAAAAATACCAGATGTTGGGAATTTTTCTGATAATCCAAATGATTTCGGCGACGTTTCTGCGATGGCCATTCATGATGGTAAGCTTTTCGTTGCCGGAAGTGATGGGCGCATTTTCTCGCGGATAGGCGTTTCTGAATGGATTACTTTGCTAGATGGAGATGAAAACAGCGAAGTTTTCTTTACGACAATTTGTATTGATGGTGCTGGCGGTATCGTAGCGGCGGGTGAGAAAGATTATAGAGGCGTAATCTTGGAATACGCCGTCAATGGGCAGGCAAAATGGATCGATACAGGATCGCAATCACTTATTGCCTCAACAATAGATGGGCAGGGTCGAATATGGCTTTGCGGATGGTCTGGCGCGCTTTGGTTCGGAGATGTGGAAAACGGTATGCATAGTATGCCGGTCCGAGTAGAGGGTGATTTTGTTGCGATTGGTCACCACGCTAACACTTTATTCATTGCTGGTTCAGGCACAAATTTATGGAAACTGGAAGAGGATGAAATCCGCGAAGTATCAGCCCCTCTTGGAAGTGCTCCGCTTGCCGTGATTTCTTTTGAGAATATGGATTTGGGGCTGAGTGCTCAAGGTGAGAATGGTTTTGGGGTTTTTGACGGTATGCAGTGGAACCGAATTAATGTTCCATGGTAAATTTATTTAATGGATATCGGAAGAATTACGCAATTCAGTTCAGGCCGTGAGTTAGAGCCATTAAGGCAAATAGTCGGCACAGCGCTCTCACCTCAAAAATTTTACGCTGCTGTTTGTCCGAAAAATTCTGTTCCAAATGATGGTGAGCAGCGACTCTTGATCCGTGATGATGCTTTTGGGCAGGGGGTGCTTCAAAGCGATATAGGATTTTCCTTCCCGACAGATTTCATATCCGGAAGAACATTGGCGGATCCTATGGATGCAATGTTGCTAGACCAAGATGGATATATCCTATTCATCCGATCGGGCCAGGTGAAAATCGAAAAAATACCGGGAATAGGGAATGAAACGGGAAATGAGTTCGATTTCGGGTCCGCGGGAAAATTAGCCATTTTTGATGGTGATTTATGGGCAACCGCCTCTCAGGATCGGATCTTTCGGAGAACTGCCGACTCAAAATGGGCGTTGGTTGCGCCTGCACTTCAGTAGTCAAGAAATACTGAAATAGAGGACTTAATATTTCTTGATGGCCTTGCTTGCTCACCTGACGGCACCATCGTCGCGATTGGATATAAGGACTATAATCCAATTATATTGGCAGGAGCTCTAGAAAGCGAATTTACCTACCACATTCTTCAGGGTGGGTGTCTGACCGGTGTCGCCACAGGAGCTTCTGGTGAGTTTTGGATTTCAGCGTGGGGCGGCGATGTTTGGTGTGGGGTGCCTCATACAGGTTTTCGTAGAGCTACTTCTGAAGGCGTGAGGCAAGATTTTAATGCTGTAGGTGTATTTGAGAGTGAAGTATTTCTTGCAGCGCCCAGTGGCCAAACTTTTTTATTAAATGACGGGGATTTGATATTTGTAGAAACAAATGATCTCAAAGAACATTTTACCGTTATGGGCTTTCAGAATCATGGAGAAATTTTATTGGCTCAGGGTATTAACGGATTCGCGCTATACGATGGAATTCGCTGGAATTATATAGAGGTCCCTTGGTAGATAGTTTTGATATACTTAATATGTATAGTTTAAATAAGAAATTTTCTGAAACATTGCGTGTCCGAGTGGATTAAGAGCGTTTCGGGCAGACATTTGGATTATTAAATTAATGTTCAGTGTCAGGTTTCGCACTCTGCGAGTGTTCACATATTCGGGCGATCACATCGCTGGGATCGTTTCCCGATATTTGCATATACTCAATAAACTCTGGCACATCGAGTCTCCGCTCACCTGTTTCTATCTTCGCCACATAAGAATATGGCCGCCCAAGCCGCTCCGCCAATTCCCTTTGTGTCAGTCCCTTTTCGGCGCGTATCTCCTTGAGAACATGCATCATTGCGGTGTGAAGCGGTGAGCGAAGCGATTTCGGCATGATGATGACCCCTGATTAGACCTTGCGCCGATAAACCTTGATCGAAATGCGCCCATTTTAGGAGCAGATGTTTCGTTGCAAATCGGAGGAGAAACGTCTTCTGCTCCGCCCATGGTCCGGGACGGCGTTTGGTGAGCCGCACACGGGCATTCACATATACGATAAAGGAGCATGCTATGCAGCAGTTCGCGATCATCGCGTCCGTCGCGGCTTTGTGCGCGTTCGCGCACCCATCCTATGCGGAAGAAGCGCGCTACTATCAATCCGACCTGGCCGAGTGCGGAAACAATAAGGTTCGTTTCATCGTGCGGTTTACGGACGGAGATGCGCCGACGATTGGCGTTCAGGGTTTCGAAATTCAGCGCACCGGCGGTAAGGACTTTAAGTTTAAAGATAGCCTCCCTGGCGCGCTGCCTGAAGGCATTGGGCCCGATGAAAAGCTGCGGCTGCAATATCTTGTCTCTACTGACCTGCCACGGGATTTTCCCTCCAAATGCAATTAGAGTCCGACCCAAGTTGAGGACGGACAATGAAACGAACGAGATTTACGGACGAGTAGATCATCAGCATTCTGGCTGAGCATGAGGCCGGTGCGAAGTGCGCTGATCTGTGCCGCAAGCACGGCATGTCGGAAGGCAGCTTCTACAACTGGAAGGCCAAGTTCGGCGGCATGACGGTTTCGGAGGTGAAACGGCTGAAGGCGCTCGAGGATGAGACCGCGAAGCTGAAGAAGCTGCTGGCCGAACAGATGCTTGATCTGGCGGCAATGAAGGACACCTGGTTTCAAAAAAGTGGTAAGGCCCGCCGTGAAGCGCGAAGCCGTCGCATATCTGCAGGCCGAACATGGCCTGTCGGAACGACGGGCCTGCCTCATCGTCGGCGCCGATCGGAAGATGATCCGCTATCGGTCACAACGCTCGCCCGACACGCAATTGCGCGGACGGCTGCGAGAGCTCGCCAACGAACGGCGTCGGTTCGACTATCGACGCCTGTTCATCCTGTTGTGACGCGAGGGCGAGCCTTCCGGGATCAATCGGATCTACCGTTTGTATCGCGAGGAGGGCTGACGGTGCGCAAACGGAAGGCTCGGCGCAAGGCGATCGGGACACGGGCGCCGATCTTGGTCGAGGCGCGGCCCAATGCACGCTGTCGCTGGATTTCGTCCATGATCAGTTTGCCAACGGCCAGCGTTTCCGAGTGCTGAACGTGGTCGACGATGTCACCCGTGAATGCCTGGCCGCCATCCCGGATAGCCCGATCTCGGTGCGGCGGGTGGCACGGGAGTTGAACGCTCTGATCGAACGGCGTGGTCGGCCCGGTATGATCGTATCAGACAATGGCACGGAGCTGACCTCGAATGCCATCCTGCGGTGGTGTTCCGAGCACCGGATCGCGTGGCATTACATCGCGCCAAGGAAACCCATGCAGAATGGCTTCGTGGAGAGTTTCAACGGACGGATGCGGGACGAGTTGCTCAATGTGACCATGTTCCGCAATCTGGCTCACGCTCGCGCCGTCATCGCGGCTTGGGTGACCGACGACAATACCGAACGCCCGCATTCGGCCTTGGGTTATCAGACCCCGGTCGACTATGCGCGCACCCTAACCACCGCAATCGCCCGCCCCGATGCGCTACATGAAAGCTCCGCGCGTCGGGCGATTGCTCAATCCGCGCCGATTGGCGTAAATAGCAACCGGACTCCAGTTGCCCCTGGATGAAAGTTCAGTGGCAGGTCAGGGCAAAATGGACAAGCGTCTGCACAAACCGTCGTAACTACATGATTTTTGGTTAGGCAATGGTCAATTTATGGGTGTTCTTACACGAGGCCTCAGGCGGCCTCGACAACCGGCGAGAAAGAACCGAGCAGTACAACACTAGAGCGCCTTCGGGCGCTCTTTTTTCGTGTGCGGCGACTGATATGGTTAAAATCGGTTGAAGCTCAAACCTGCCTCCGATACGTCTGATTTAAGTGTAACAAAATGAACATAGACGAATATGCGTACCTGTTTTTTACATCTTGGAATGCCCAAAACCGGATCGACGTCCATTCAAGACGCGTTCTATGGCTACGCTGATAAAAATCTCAGATATGCAGACCTTCAACCGCGAAATCACGGATTTAACTTAGCAGCCGCGTTTTCGCGAGATCCGTCCAAGCACCCCGAATTTCGGTGGCGAGAAGTGTCTCGCGCGCAGAGCGAAGCAAGGGCGCTCAAGATGAGATCGGATATCGAGAAAGCGTGTAAGGATAAAAGAAGCGTCATTTTTTCCGGCGAGTCGGTGATCGATCACCTAGATCCAACCGAGATTGCCGATCTCGTTTCATTCATGGACAAGCGTTTCGATAAAGTTGTCGCGATACTCTATGTGCGTCCGCTCGCCCAGCTTGTGTCAAGCCAGTTGCAGCAGCGTCTAAAAATGCGGATGCAAAACTTTTCGATGCCTGCCCCGCATTATCGCCGTCGTTTCGAACCGGTTATTAACGCTGTCGGCTTGGACAACACAACGCTCATCCGATTTGACCGTGCAAGCCTTATCGACGGCGATGTCGTCAAAGATTTCGCGCATCGTGTCGGTGCTGAAAATGTTCCAGAAGGGACGACCGACTCGAACGAGTCATTTTCCGCCGAGGCCCTAGGTGCGCTTTATGCTTTCAATCATTACACCGGCCCCTATCTACCGGAGAAAATGCGCACGCAAATAACACGCGACATGCGCGATGCGCTTCAGAATGTCGGGGAGACCAAATTTGGCTTGTCTCCAAAATTGATCAAGCAACATCTCGAGAACTATGCGGAAGACGTTGCTTGGATGGAAGATATCTGCGGATTTGACGTTAAAGGTGAAGTCAAATCTGTGGATAAACCTGTGCGCGGTGCAGGTCATCTGCTGAAAATCGCTTCACTGGGGATCAAGAGCCACTGAAGCGTTTTAGCGTCTGGCACGGCGCAGTCGGAGCTGCGCCACGGCGACACCGGCGAGGATCAGCGCAAGGGCGGTGACGAAGGTCGGGGGGATGGGCTCGCTCAGGATCACGGCGCCGAAGACGACCGCCCAGATCGGGACGATATAGTTCACATAGGCGACGAAACTCGGGCCGACGCGTTTGATGAGGGTCACCAGCAGGAACACCGCCATGGCCGTTGGCAGAAAGGACAGCCAGAGAATCGCGAGGGCGGAGGCAGTGGTCGGCATGGCGGGGATGCCTTCGACAACAAGCGCGACCGGCAGGATCCCGGCGCTGGCGCAGATGAGGCTCGTTGCGGAGAGGCGCAGCATCGGCATGGTCGGCATCCGGCGCGCCATGATCGCGGCGACCGCGTAGCAGCAGGCGGCGAGCATGATCGCGAGCCGGCCCCAGAGCAGCATTGGCCCGCCTTGCGCCGCGAGGATGCCGCGCGGGTCGATCAGCACCACTGTGCCGATAAAGCCGATGAAAAAGCCGAGCGCCTTGCGCCGCGTGATCTGATCGCCGGGCACGAGAAAATGCGCGAGCGGCAGGATAATGAGCGGCGTCACGGACATGGCGACGCCCGCGAAGGACGAGGTCGCATAGCTTTGGCCCCAGGCGATGAGACCGAAGGGCAGGGCGTTTTGCACCAGCCCGAGCGGCAGGACGGCTTTCCATTGCGCGCGGCCCTCATCCGAAAAATCGGGCAATCCCGCCCCGGTGGCATAGGCGGCGATGGTCAACACCATCGCCCCGATGGTTATGCGGGCCGCGGCGATCCAGAGCGGCGCGACCGATTGCAGCGCCACTTCGATCGCCATGAAAGACGAGCCGAAGCAGAAGGTTACGACAAGAAGCAACATCCAGTCGGTCAGCGCAGGCCGCGTCATATTCCGGTTCCTTTCAAACTCTCTCCTCTCCCCATAAGGAGTATTGACGGGAATCGTCCAGAGGCATATTCGATCTCTGGGCGCGTCGCCGGACTAGGGCGAGCGGTGGCGGGCTCAGCGAAATCGCCCTGACGTCGGAGCCGTTTATGAGCCTCCCCCAAAAGCCGCAGGCTGTGCCTGCGCGTGCTGAATTTTCCTCTGGTCCCTGTCCAAAGCGCCCCGGCTGGTCGGCTGAAACCGTCGCTGGCAAAGCCTTTCTCGGCCGCTCGCATCGTGCGGCGGGCCCGAAAGCGCAGATCAAGGATGTGATCGACCGGACCGCCAAACTGCTCGATCTGCCCGAAGGCTATGTCTGCGGCATCGTGCCTGCGTCCGATACCGGCGCGTTTGAAATGGCCATGTGGTCGCTGCTCGGGCCAAAGCCGGTCGATATGCTCGTCTGGGAGAGCTTCGGCAAAGGCTGGGCGACCGATGCGACCAAGCAGTTAAAACTCGACGATTGCCGGGTGCTGGAAGCGGATTACGGGCAGATCCCTGATCTCGCGGATGTGCGGGATGACGCCGATGTGTGCTTCACCTGGAACGGCACCACCTCCGGCGCGAAGGTGCCGAATGGCGACTGGATTGCCGACAATGCCGACCGCCTCGTCCTCTGCGACGCCACCTCGGCCGTGTTCGCGCAGGATGTGGAGATTGCGAAACTCGATGTCGTCACCTTCTCCTGGCAAAAAGTGCTGGGCGGCGAGGGTGCGCATGGCGTGATCATCCTCAGCCCGCGCGCGATTGCGCGGCTGGAGAGCTTTACCCCGGATCGCCCGCTGCCGAAGATTTTCCGCATGACCAAGGGCGGCGCGCTGATCGCCGATATTTTCACCGGCGCGACCATCAACACACCCTCCATGTGGGCGGTGGCTGATTGCCTCGATGCGCTGGAGTGGGTCGAAGAGATTGGCGGCCTCGACGCGGTGAAAGCCCGTGCGAACGAGAACGCCAAGGTGCTCCAGGATTGGGTCGATCAAACCGACTGGATCGAGAATCTCGTGGCCGATCCGGCGGCGCGCTCGAACACCTCGGTGTGCCTCAAGATCGTGGACCCGGTGATCGCGTCGATGGATGACGCCGCGCAGGCGAAGCTCGCGAAACAGCTTGTCAAAACCCTCGATTCCGAGGGCGTGGCCTATGATATCGGCTCTTACCGGGATGCGCCGGCGGGTCTGCGGATCTGGTGTGGTGCGACCGTCGATGCGGCGGATCTCAAAGCGCTGACGCCGTGGCTCGACTGGGCCTTCGCGACCCTCAAAGCTGACCTCTAATTCCCTTTTCCGGGGCCGCTGTGCCCCGACTGATTTTCGCATGAAGGAGACACTCATGCCCAAAGTTCTGATTTCCGACAAACTCTCGGATGCTGCCGTCCAGATTTTCAAAGACAATGGTGTCGAGGTGGATTTCCAGCCCGACCTTGGCAAGAACCCCGAAAAACTCGCTGAGATCATTGGCAATTATGATGGCCTCGCGATCCGCTCGGCGACCAAGGTGACCGCCGATCTGATCGAGAAAGCTGACAATCTCAAGGTGGTGGGCCGCGCCGGGATCGGTGTCGACAATGTGGACATTCCCGCCGCCTCGCAAAAAGGCATCGTGGTGATGAACACGCCCTTCGGCAACTCGATCACCACCGCCGAGCACGCCATCGCGATGATGTTTGCCGTCGCCCGCCAGATCCCGGCGGCGGATGTGTCGACCCAAGGCGGCAAATGGGAAAAATCGCGCTTCATGGGGAGCGAGATCACCGGCAAGACGCTGGGTCTGATCGGCGCCGGGAATATCGGCTCGGTCGTCGCCTCCCGCGCGATTGGCCTGAAAATGAAGGTTGTCGCCTTCGATCCGTTCCTCTCCGAGGAGCGCGCGAAGGAGATGGGTGTCACCCGCGTCGATGATCTCGACGATCTTCTGGCGCAGGCGGATTTCGTGACGCTGCACCTGCCGAAAACCGAGAAAACCGCGAATATCCTCTCGGCAGAGCGGATTGCGAAGATGAAGAATGGCGCGCGTCTTGTGAACTGCGCCCGCGGCGGTCTGGTGGATGAAGCCGCCGTGGCCGAAGCGCTGAAATCCGGTCAGCTTGCGGGCGCGGCTTTCGATGTGTTCGCGCAGGAGCCGGCCAATGAGAACCCGCTTTTCGGGCTCGACAATGTGGTCTGCACCCCGCATCTGGGTGCATCGACCTCGGAAGCGCAGGAAAATGTGGCGCTTCAGGTGGCCGAGCAAATGTCGGATTACCTGATGAAAGGCGCGATCTCGAACGCGCTCAACGCGCCGTCGGTCACCGCCGAAGAAGCGCCGCTGCTCAAGCCGTGGATTGAACTTGCGGGCGTTCTCGGCAGCTTTGCCGGGCAGGTCACCGAACATGCGATCAAGGAAATCGAGATCGAATATGTGGGCGATGTCTCGGATCTGAACCTCAAGCCGCTGACCGCGACCCTGACCGCCTCGCTGCTCGTGCCGATGCTGGGGGAAGGGACCGTGAACATGGTGTCCGCGCCCTCCGCTGCCCGCGAGAAAGGCATCCATATTTCGGAAACCCGCAAGGACGCGCAGGGCGCTTACGGCTCCTATATCCGCCTCGTCGTGACGACCGAGAAGCAGACGCGCTCCATCGCGGGCACGATCTTCTCCGATGGCCGTCCGCGGATCGTGCAGATCAAGGGGATCAACCTCGAAGCCGAACCGCTCCCGCATATGCTCTACGCGATCAATAATGACGCGCCGGGCTATATCGGGGTGCTCGGCACGAAGCTCGGCGAGCTTGGCATCAACATCGCGACCTTCGCGCTCGGCCGGGCCGACAAGGGCGGCGAAGCCATCGCGCTTCTGGGTGTCGATGAAGCGATCTCAGAAGACGCGCTGAAACAGATCGCGGAACTGCCGCAGATCCGTCAGGCCAAGGCGATCCGGTTCTAAATTTCGCGCACGGGACATAACGTCTCGTCCCGCGTTAACCACATGAAAATTAAGGGCCATCATCCTGTTGCCGCAGGATGGTGGCTCTGTTATTCAAATTTTACGAAAGTTAGGGTGACTATTATGAAATTTCTGAGCACGACAGCGCTTGCGCTGCTCGCCCCGTTTGCAGTTGCGGCTGCGACGGTGAACCTCGATGCGACGGCTCCCGGCGGGAATTCCGGCCATCTCTATAACGATGCAGACGGCTTCTATCTGGACCCGACCGATGGTCCGGCCCGGAGCGCCGACATCGTGTATCTCTCGCTCAATGCGGGCACATACAACATCACCGCGACCCGCGATCTTTACGAATCGTGGAATGCCTGGCGCAACACGTCTGGCTGCGATGATGACGGTGAGAACTGCACCACCGGCTACCGCGCGTCCTTCGCTTTCTTCGCACCGGAGACCGCAACGGTCGGCGCGAATGGCAAGGTTGATTACATCAAGAACGGCGAAATCGACCTCACCAAGAGCAATCTGGTGAATTACGGCGAGAAGAGCCTGCGCGAATTCTATGAAACCGCGTCGCAGGGCTATGACGCCTTCGCCGGGATGGTGATGGCCAGCTTCACGCTCGAAAGCGCGCAGCAGATCGGCTTCTACGTCCATGATAGCTCGACCGGCGACAACCGTGGCGGCGTGTCGATCGACGTCTCCCCGGTCCCGTTGCCCGGCGGCTTCGCGCTGCTCGGCCTCGGCGTGGCTGGTCTCGCGGCCACCCGCCGCAAGAAGCGCGTCTAAACAAGTCTGCTAAATCGAAGAAAAGACGCCGAGTTTTGCGAATCGGCGTCTTCCCGTTAAAAGATGAACAGTAGTCAGGTTTATGATTCTGATATACAGTAACATTGGTTTTAAAGAAAAACGGTATTGAGTCCTAACCAATTCGTTTTTTTGGAGATTTTTTTCTTCATATTCCCCGATGGGGATATTGCGTTCCCCTGAGGGTCGTGTTACGAATAATTTTAATTAGTTTTGATTGACTATTGGGTGGGTAATGAAACTTCTGAGCACATGCGCCATCGCGGCGCTCCTTCCGGTTATGGCGTCGGCCGCAACTGTAAATCTCAATTCAACACTGGGTGGGAACGCTGGTCTCCTTTACGGGAGCGATAGCGGTTTCTATCTCGACGGGAACGACACGGATCCCTACGAGTCGAGCATCGTTTACCTGACGCTTGACGCCGGGACATACAACATCACGCCGACGCAGGATCTCTACGACTCCTGGTCGCGTTGGCCGATGTCGAGTGGCTGTAACGACGATGGTGAAGATTGCCGTCGTGGCTACAACCACACATTCTCCTATTTCATGCCTGAAACGGCGTTTTATAAGAATGACGGAAGCCGTATCTCGAACAATTTCGATGCCGAGACCAACCCTCTGCGCACCAATTTTGTGAACTACGCAGCTTATCTGACCGATCTCTTCTTTGAGACCGGCGGCCAGAGCTTTGACTCGGTTGCAGGAACGGTTATGGCGTCTTTCACGCTGGAGACCGCTCAGCAAGTTGGTTTCTATCTGCATGATAGTGTGATTGGCGACAATCGCGGCGGCGTGTCGATCAATGTGGGCAATATCGCGCCGGTGCCGCTTCCGGGTGGTTTCGCGCTGCTCGGCCTCGGCATTGCCGGGTTGGCTGCGACACGCCGGAAGGCGCGCGGCTAAGCGCCGATATTGGTTTGGTGGGAGAAGCGCCGGGCGGAATGCCCGGCGTTTTTATTTTGAGGCTTACCTCTCACCCTCAAACGGACGTATCCGCTCTTTCCGCCTCCCGTCATCCGCGCTATAGCAGGACCGCAATCAACGAGGGGATCTCATGGCCAATGTTGTCGTCGTCGGCACCCAGTGGGGTGATGAGGGGAAAGGCAAAATCGTAGACTGGCTCTCGGAGCGCGCCGATGTGATCGTGCGTTTCCAGGGCGGGCATAATGCGGGCCATACGCTCGTCATTGGCGGCGAAGTCTATAAACTCTCGCTTCTGCCCTCGGGGATCGTTCGGGGCGACAAGCTGTCGGTGATCGGCAATGGCGTGGTGCTGGACCCTTGGGCGCTGGTCGCCGAGAAGGAAAAGCTCGAAGCGCAGGGTGTGTCGATCACCCATGACAATCTGCTGATCGCGGAGAACACGCCGCTGATCCTGCCGCTCCATCAGGATCTCGACAAGCTGCGCGAGGAAGCGGCGGGCAAGTCGAAGATCGGCACCACTGGGCGCGGTATTGGCCCTGCTTATGAGGATAAGGTGGGTCGCCGCGTGATCCGTGTCGCGGATCTGGCCGATGAGGAGACGCTGGACAGCCGTCTGGACCGCTTACTGGCGCATCACGATGCGCTGCGCAAAGGTCTTGGCGCGGCACCGGTGAACCGGTCGCAGCTCAAGGAAGCGCTGCTGGAAATCGCGCCGCAGATCCTGCCCCATGCGGCACCCGTCTGGCGTCTGCTTGCTGAAAAACGCAAACAGGGCAAGCGGATGCTCTTTGAGGGCGCACAAGGCGCGCTGCTCGATATCGACTTCGGGACCTATCCCTACGTGACCTCGTCCAACACCGTCGCGGGCGCTGCGGCGACCGGCTCGGGCCTCGGGCCGGGCGCAATTGATTATGTGCTGGGGATCGTGAAGGCTTACACCACTCGTGTCGGCTCCGGTCCGTTTCCGTGTGAGCTTGACGACGAGATCGGCAAACATCTCGCCGATGTGGGCCGCGAGAAGGGCACTGTGACCGGGCGTGACCGCCGTTGCGGCTGGTTCGACTCGGTGCTGGTGCGCCAGACCTGCGTGGTCTCGGGCGTCAAAGGCATTGCGCTGACGAAACTCGACGTGCTGGACGGGCTGAAAGAGCTGAAGATCTGCACGGGCTATGAGCTCGACGGCAAAGTGATGGACTATCTGCCCTCCGCCGCCGAAGAGCAGGCCCGCGTGATCCCGGTTTACGAAACTCTCGACGGCTGGGACGAAAGCACGGCGGGTGCGAGAAGCTGGGCGGATCTGCCGGCCAATGCGATCAAATATGTGCGCCGGATCGAAGAGCTGATCGACTGCCCGGTCGCACTGCTCTCCACCAGCCCGGAGCGGGACGACACGATCCTCGTCACCGATCCGTTCGCCAATTAATTGTGCGGCTCGGGACGTCCAATTGCATCAAGCATATGCCTGACGTCCTCGACATCGAAATCGCTTTTATAAGTCAGCTTCTGAACAGGAGCTGACTTCAGAATTTCTAAATCCTTTTCTGCGGCGGCTTCATGCATTTCCAGAAGCCGCTGCATCCGATGTACCGGGATTGCGCTCAACTTCGCCATTTTCTTCCACTCGGCGCGAAAGCTCGCTGAACTGATGAGAAGATAGTCGACCAGATGATGCATCCAATAATAAATATTATTGCCAGGATTGCCTTTTGCCCAAAAGGCATCTGTCGCCGACGACAATTTTTGAAAAAGTGGTGCATCTGGTTGCGATGCCATAAACCAATTTGCGATTTTCCTGTCCTGCGTTCCATGCGTAAACATGAACGCAGGTGCTTGGGCCATAGGTATCATGAGCCACTCATCCAAAGGGCGCATGCACAAGCAGGTTCCGTCAGCCCAGACACCGCCGCGCTCAACCATCAATTTCAAGCGCAAGAGATCAGCATAATGCGCAGGCTTTATATCGGCGGGCAGGCTGCCTCGCGGCAGAATGCCATCTGCTTCCTTCGCCGTCAGCAAGTGCAACGTCCAATCCGGGTTCTTCCGTCGCCAGCTCTCTACGCAGAACCTGACAATCTCCGGCGCATTCTCAAAACCGCTATCCCAGAACATATAGATGTCCCGAGGGATAGGCTTATGGGCCCTATATGTGTTCTTGGGCGATAAAAAGAGTGCGCGGAGCGGTGTCTTTTTCAGTGCCAGGATTGCAAAAATCAAAAATTGTTTTGGGGTCACAGCCTAGTCCATCGTCACACATCACATGATACAATGTTTATCGTTCGGTCATCAGGCTGTGTAGCCAAAAATTTTTCATTGGGTTAAGTACGGGCGCGCACAAATTATTGACGATGAAGGATAGGGAATCCCATGGCCCTGAGCTACAAAGCCCGCCGCCGTTGGTCGCTGGTCGTTCTGCTGGTCGGCCTGCCGCTTTATATCGTGCTCGCCGTGACGTTGGTGGGCCTTTTGCCGCGCCCCTCGATTTTGCTCGAATTGCTCATATATGTAGCGCTCGGAATGCTTTGGGCGTTTCCGTTAAAGTTCGTTTTTAAAGGGGTCGGGAAAGCCGATCCGGGAGAAGAAGAATGAAAAAACTCTTGGCGATGGCGGCTCTGATGGCGACTCCTGTGGCTGCTGAGGAAATCGGGACGGTCGATACGGTGTTCAAACTGCTGGGCCGCAACCACCAGATCGTAGTCGAAGCGTTTGACGATCCGAAAGTCGAAGGCGTGACCTGCTATATCAGCCGCGCGCGCACGGGCGGGATTTCCGGCTCTCTGGGGCTGGCCGAGGACACCTCGGACGCGTCGATCGAGTGCAGCCAGACGGGCGAGATCCGGTTCAAGGATGAGCTGGAAGATGGCGAGCAGGTGTTCCGCCAGCGCACATCGATCCTGTTCAAGAAGCTGCAAGTGGTGCGTTTCCATGACGAGGCCCGCAATGCGTTGGTCTACTTGAGCTATTCGGACAAACTCATTGAAGGATCTCCGAAAAACTCGATCTCGGCAGTGACGATCCGGCCTTGGGGTGAGTAATTGACGCCGGTTCTGTCCGCGCCCTCCATCACCCTTATGGGGGCGGGCGCGGTGACGCGGGCGGATGCCGAAGACGCGCTGCGTCATGCGCCGGTTCTGGTTTGCGCCGATGGCGGGGCGGACCATGCGGCGCGGTTCGATCTGGTCGCGGATGCGGTGATCGGGGATCTCGATTCCGCTTCCGCCGCTGCGCAAGAGGCCGCGGGCGCGAAGCTGCATCATATCTCCGAGCAGGAAAGCACCGATTTCGAGAAATGCCTGATGGCGACCGAGGCGGAGATCTATCTCGGCGTCGGGTTTCTGGGCGGGCGGCTTGATCACTCGCTGGCGGCGCTCAACGCGATGGTGCGGCGGCGGGAGAAGATCCTGCTGATCGGGGCGGAGGATGTGATGTTTCACGTCCCGCAATCCGTGGCGCTGGATCTGCCGAAGGGGAGCCGCGTGTCGCTCTTCGCCATGGATGAGGTGACGGGGACCGAGTGCGCGGGTCTTTCGTGGGACGTGACCGGACTGACCTTCGCGCCGAATGGCAAGATTGGCACGTCGAACAAGATGGACGGCAGCGCGCTAAGACTCAGTTTCGACAAACCCGGAATGCTGCTCCTATTGCCGCGCGCGGCGCTTGATGAAGCGGTGCGCGCGCTGCGGGCGATGCCGGTCTGATCAGCAGTTTGGCACGTTGACGGCCAGCCCGCCGCGGCTGGTTTCGCGATATTTATCAGACATATCCCGCCCGGTCTGGCGCATGGTCTCGATGCAGACATCGAGGCTGACCAGATGCTCGCCGGTGCCGCGCAGCGCCAGAGACGCGGCCGACACAGCCTTGATCGCGCCAAGCCCGTTGCGCTCGATGCAGGGGACCTGAACCAACCCCTTCACCGGATCGCAGGTCATGCCGAGATGATGCTCCAGCGCGATCTCGGCGGCGTTTTCGACCTGCTCCGGGGTGCCGCCCATGACAGCGCAGAGACCCGCCGCCGCCATCGCGCTGGCGCTGCCGACCTCCGCCTGACAGCCACATTCCGCCCCCGAAATCGAAGCGTTGCGCTTGATCAGCCCGCCAATGGCCGATGCCGTGAGCAGGAATTCGGGGATCTTGCTGCGGCTCGCGCCGGGCATATGACCGAGATAATAATGCAGAACCGCGGGGAGCACACCTGCCGCGCCATTGGTAGGCGAGGTGACGACCTGACCGCCCGCGGCGTTTTCCTCATTCACCGCCATGGCATAGGTCGCGATCCAGTCGTTGACCACATGGGGCGCGGCGAGGTTGCTGCCACGCTCGGCTTGCAGCGCGTCATGGATCGCTTTGGCGCGGCGCTTGACGTTGAGACCGCCGGGCAGAATGCCGTCCGAGGTCAGCCCGCGCTCGACACAATCCTCCATGGCGCCGTGAATTTTCGCGATGCCCTTGTCGATCTCGGGATGGGACATTGTGGCGGCCTCATTGCGGCGGGCGATCTCGGCGATGGAAAGGTTCTTGGCGCGGGTCAGGTCCAGAAGCTGGTCCATCGTGGTGAAGGGATAGGGCACATCGCCGGGCTTTTCATTGCCGTGATCCGCCTCCAGCTCCTTCTCGGTCAGCACGAAGCCGCCGCCGACGGAATAATACACCTCCCGCGCCGCAAGTTTACCAGCCGCATCATAGGCTTCCAGCACCATCCCATTGGCGTGGCCGGGCAGGGCGGTTTCATAATCGAACACCACATCGGTTTCGGGATCGAAGGCGAGGTCGCCGAACCCCTCGACGGGGATGGTTTTATCCGCCGCGATCCGGGCGAGTTCCTTGTCGGCTTTCTCGCGATCATAGCTTTCGGGATCAAACCCGGCGAGGCCGAGAATGGTGGCCCGGTCCGTCGCATGGCCCTTGCCTGTAAAGGCGAGCGAGCCGTGAAGGATGGCTTTGAGGGAGGCGGGCTGGCCCGCACCCGGCGCGCGCTCGCCCTGCAAGAGATCGAGAAACCGCGCCGCCGCGACCATCGGGCCCATGGTGTGCGAGCTGGACGGGCCGACCCCGATTTTGAAGATCTCGAAAATGCTGAGCATAGCGCCTCCCTTGCCCGATCAGGATGGTGACGAGGGCGTGCTTTGTAAAGCGGTGGCTGGCCACGGGGCGAAGCTTTGTTATAAGTCCACAAAGCCGTAAAGAGGATCAGACATGGCCAACGAACTTTCCGCCGCAGATCGCGCCAAGGATGCCGCCGCCCGCCGGGCGCTTCGCTATGTGGAGGACGGCATGGCGCTCGGCCTCGGGACCGGCTCGACGGCGGCCTATTTCGTCCGCGCGCTCGGCGATATGGTGGCCGAAGGTCTCAACGTCATCGGCGTGCCAACCTCAGAGGCAACCGCGCAACTGGCGGATCAGGAAGGGGTGAAACTCTCCACGCTCGATGAACTCGGGAAGCTGGATTTGACGATTGACGGGGCCGACGAGATCGACCCCCAGCTTCGCCTGATCAAAGGTGCAGGCGCGGCGCTCCTTCGCGAAAAGATCGTCGCCGCCGCGTCGGATCGCATGATTATCATCGCGGATGAGAGCAAGGCAGTGAAACAGCTTGGCGGTCTTTATCCGCTCCCCGTCGAGATCATCCGCTTCGGCGGCGAATCCACCCGCCGCCTGATCGCCGAAGTTGTCGAAAGCTGCGGCATCGCGGACGCGAAAATCGTGCCGCGCAAAGGGCCGGACGGGCTCATTCGCACCGATGAGGGCAACCATATTGTGGACCTGCACCTCGGCGCGATCCCCCAGCCGCAGGCGCTCGCGATGATGCTCAACCAGATCCCCGGCGTGGTCGAAAACGGGCTCTTCATCGAGCTTGCCGATCTCGCCATCATTGGAAATGAGAATGGCGACACTAGGTTGATTGATGTGGATGCCGGAAAGGTCGAGTCCGGGGACGAGACCGAAGGCGGCGGCCTGTTCGAAGGGATTTAAGATGTTTGATTACGATTTGTTTGTCATCGGCGCGGGCTCGGGCGGTGTGCGCGCGGCCCGGATGGCGGCGCAGGAAGGCGCCAAGGTCGCGATTGCCGAGGAATATCGCGCGGGCGGGACTTGCGTGATCCGGGGCTGTGTACCGAAAAAGCTGATGGTTTATGCGTCGCATTTCTCGGACGCCTTCGAGGATGCGCCGGGCTATGGCTGGTCCGTGGGCGAGACCTCTTTCGATTGGGCCAAGATGAAAGCCGCGCGGGATGCGGAAGTGTCGCGGCTCGAAGGGCTTTACCGGAAAAATCTGGATGCGAAGGGTGTGGCGTTTATCGAAGGCCGCGCCGTTTTGGAAGACCCGCACACGGTGCGCGTTGGTGATCAGGGCTATTCCGCGAAACATATCCTCGTCGCGACCGGCGGGTGGCCGGTGCTGCCCGATGTGCCGGGGATCGACCATGCGATCACCTCGAACGGGTTCTTTGAGCTCGAAGAACAGCCGCGCCGGGTCGCCATTGTGGGCGGCGGGTATATTGGTTGCGAGTTTGCCTGCATCCTCAACGGGCTCGGCTCGGAGACCCATGTGATCTACCGGCGCGAGCAGGTGCTGCGCGGTTTCGATCAGGATCTGCGCGACGATGTGGTCGCCGGGATGACTGCGCGCGGCGTGCGTTTCCACACCAATGCCAATGTGAGCGAGATCAGCAAAGGCGACGCGCTCACGGTGACCCTGACCACGGGCGAGCAGCTTGAGGTGGATTGTGTGATTTACGCCACCGGCCGCGCGCCGAACAGCAAGGGGCTGGGGCTCGAAGACTGCGGCGTCACTCTCAAGAATGACGGGGCGATCAAGGTCGATGCGTTCAGCCGCACCTCGGTTCCGTCGATCTATGCCGTGGGCGATGTGACTGACCGCGTGGCCCTCACGCCGGTCGCGATCCGCGAGGCGATGGCCTTTGTCGATACGGTGTTCAAGGGCATCCCGACCGAGATGGATTATGATGATATCCCGACGGCGGTGTTCACGACGCCCGAAATGGGCACGGTCGGCATGACCGAGGATGAGGCGCGCGAGCATGGGGAGGTGGAGATCTACCGCACCCGTTTTCGGCCCATGCCTTATGTTCTTGCGGGCCGCGACGAGCGCATGATGATGAAAATCATCGTCGCCAAGGACAGCCGCAAGGTACTTGGGGTCCATATCCTCGGCCCCGAAGCGGGCGAGATGATCCAGATCGCCGGTATCGCGGTCAAAATGGGCGCGACCAAGGAAGATTTCGACCGCACCTGCGCGGTGCACCCGGTCGCGGCGGAGGAATTGGTCACCATGCGGGAGCCGGTTTCGGACACGTAACCTTGAAGAGACGGCCAAAACGGCCCAAATACGTCTAAGTTCAGCAGTTCAGGAAGAGATATGCCATATAGTGACAAGGGCGGCCCATGGGGCAGCGGCAATGGTTCAAACGGCGGCGGGAACGAGCCGCCCAAGACACCGCCGAAAACACCATGGGGACAGAGCGACCGTCCGCAGCGCCCGCAGCAGGGGCAGAAACCCGGCCAGCAGCAAGGCGAGATCGACATTGATGAGGTGATCCGCCAGGGCCAGGAAAAGCTGAAGGTCATTTTCGGCGGCAAATCCGGCAATGGCGGCGGTGGCAACACCCCCGGCGGCGGCAGAGGGCCGGGCGGCTTCGGCATCGGACTGATTGTGCTCGTGGTGATGGCCGGCGTGTGGCTCTACAATTCTTTCTATTCTGTGAAGCCGGAAGAACAGTCCGTAGAGCTGTTCCTTGGCGAGTTTTCGGAAATCGGCAATTCGGGTTTGAACTTCGCGCCTTGGCCGCTGGTCACGCATGAGGTTCTGCCGGTCACGCGGGAGAACACCGTGGATATCGGCGTCGGCGCACCAGAGTCGAATGACTCGGGGCTGATGCTGACCGGGGACGAGAACATCGTTGATATCGATTTTCAGGTGGTCTGGAACATTTCGGACCCGGCGCAATATCTCTTCAACCTTGCTGAACCCGAAGAAACCATTCGCGCCGTGTCGGAATCGGCGATGCGCGAAGTTGTGGGCCGCTCGCAGCTTGGTCCGATCCTGAACCGCGACCGTGGGATCATTTCGGACGAGGTGCTGAACATCATTCAAACCACCCTCGACACCTATAATTCCGGCGTGCGGATCGTCCGTCTCAACTTCGACAAGGCCGACCCGCCGAGCGAGGTGATCGACGCCTTCCGCGACGTTCAGGCCGCAGAGCAGGAGCGCGATACGCTGGAGAAACGTGCAGACGCCTATGCCAACGAAGTGCTGGCCGGTGCGCGTGGTGACGCCGCGCGGATCTTGCAGGATGCGGAAGCGTATCGTGCGCGTGTGGTCAACGAGGCGACCGGTGAAGCGGCGCGCTTCAACTCGGTTCTCGAAGAATATGCCGAGGCAGAGGTTGTGACCCGCAAGCGTCTTTATCTCGAGACCATGGAACAGGTGCTTGGCCAGAGCCAGAAAGTCATCCTGAACCAACCCGATGGCGGCCAGTCCGTGCTGCCTTATCTGCCGCTGGACCAGCTTCAGCGCAGCAATACCAACACGGATGAGGAGCAGCAGTAATGAATTTCAAACCCGTTATCCCCATTGTCCTGCTCGCCCTGATCATCGGGATCTGGCAGGCCGTGTTTATCGTCGACGAGCGTGAACGTGCGCTGGTGCTTCAGTTCGGTCAGGTGCGTGATGTGAAGGAAGAGCCGGGCCTCGCCTTCAAGGTGCCCTTCATCCAGAACGTCGTGCGCTATGACGACCGGATCCTCTCGCTCGACACCGAGCCGCTGGAGGTCACGCCCCTCGATGATCGCCGTCTTGTGGTCGATGCCTTCGCGCGCTGGCGGATTTCCGATGTGGTGATGTTCCGTCAGGCGGTTTCGAATGGCGGGATCGACGCGGCAGAATCGCGTCTGCGCCGGATCCTGAATGCGAGCCTTCGGGAAATCTTGGGTTCGGTCGACTCGAATGCGGTGCTTTCGGACAACCGCGTTTCGCTGATGAATGACATTCGCGACGAAGCGCGCGGCGATGCGGAATCGCTGGGTGTGGAGCTGATCGACGTGCGGATCAAACGTGCCGATCTGCCGCAACAGAACCTCGCCGCGACCTTTGCGCGGATGCAGGCGGAGCGGGAACGGGAAGCGGCGGATGAACGTGCGCGCGGCCGCGAGGCGGCGCAGAAGGTGCGCGCGGCGGCGGACCGGACCGTGGTGGAACTCGTTTCTGAGGCCAACAAGAAAGCCGAGATCGTGCGCGGTGAAGCGGATGCGGAGCGGAACAGCATCTATGCGGACGCTTATGGCCGGGACGAGGATTTCTTCGCCTTCTACCGCTCGCTCACCGCTTATGAGCGCGCGCTTGGCAATGGGTCCGCCTCGATGGTGATCTCGCCGGACAGCGAATTTTTCGATTACTTCAATGCGCTTACCATTGATGGGGCTGAAATTCAGGATGTTGTGATCACTGAGCGGGTTGAAACTCCCGAGGTCGAACCTGATCTCGAAGTTACGGTAGAAGATATTCGGGACCGTGCGGAAAATCCGGATGCGGAGCTTGGCACCAATGCCGACGAAGCCCCGGCTGAGGACGACACGGATGCCGGCGCCGCGGAGGCTCCTGAGGCCGAGGCGACGACCGAGGCCGCAGAAGAGGCTGATGAGGCACCCGCCGCTGAGACCGAGCAGACTGAGGAGACCCAAGAATGAATACCGTAAAGGCCTATGCTGCCCCGCTGGATCGGACCCGGCAATCGCTCAAGGCATTGTTGATGGCGGGGCTTTGTGCCGGTGCGCTCATCGCGGCACAACCGGCGGAGGCACAGCCCGCAGGCGCCCCGGAGAGTTTCGCGGAGCTTGTGGAAGATATGGGGCCGGCGGTGGTCAACATCGCCACCACCACCACGATTGAAATGACACAAGGCGGCAATGGTGTCGGGCCGATGATCCCCGAGGGTTCGCCCTTCGAGGACATGCTGCGCGACTTCTTCGACCAGATCCCGCAAATGCCCCAGCAATCGCCGCAGCAGCGCCCGCCGCGGTCTTCCAACGCGCTTGGTTCGGGCTTCGTGATTTCGGCGGATGGCTATGTGGTCACGAACAACCACGTGATTGACGGCGCGGACAAGATCGAGGTCGAGTTCCAGTCCGGCAACACGCTTCAGGCCAAGGTGATCGGGACCGACCCGAAAACCGATATCGCGCTTCTGAAGGTCGATGCCGATGAGCCGCTGCCCTTCGCCCGTTTCGGCGACTCGGATGCCGCGCGGGTTGGGGACTGGGTGCTGGCGATCGGCAACCCGCTCGGTCAGGGCTTTTCCGTGAGCCAAGGGATCGTGTCGGCCCGTGGGCGCTCTCTTCAGGGCAATTACGACGACTTCATCCAGACCGATGCCGCGATCAACCGGGGCAACTCGGGCGGCCCGCTCTTCAACATGCAGGGCGAGGTGATCGGTGTGAACACCGCGATCCTGTCGCCGAATGGCGGCTCCATCGGGATCGGCTTCTCGATGTCGTCGAATGTGGTCGAACAGGTGGTCGAGCAGCTTCGCGAATATGGTGAAACCCGCCGCGGCTGGCTTGGCGTTCAGATCCAGAACATCAATGAGGACATGTCCGAAGCGCTTGGTCTTGAAAGCACCAATGGCGCGCTGGTCAGCGATGTGCCGGAAGGGCCCGCGCGGATGGCCGGGATCGAGACGGGTGATGTGATCACCGCGTTTAATGGCGAGGAAGTGGACGATGTGTCCGAACTGATCCGCCTTGTCGGGGAAGCCGAAGTGGGCAGCACCGCCCGCGTGGTGGTGTTTCGCGATGGCCAGACGGAGACGCTCCGTGTTGAGCTGGGCCGTCTTGAAGATGCCTTGGGCGAGACCAATGGCGACGAGCAAGACAACCCCGATCAGCCGGAAACCCCGGAAACTGCGCCGACGATTCTTGGCATGACCCTCGCGCCGCTCAATGCGGAAACACGCGACACCTTCGGCCTGCCGGACGACGCGCAAGGCGTGGTTGTGATGGAGCTTGAGGGATCGAGCGAGGCGTTTGAGAAGGGCCTGCGCGCCGGTGACGTGATCTCGGAAGCCGCCCAGACCAGCATTTCCTCGGTCGAGGATCTGCGCGCGGCGGTGGAGACGGCCCGTGAAGAAGGCAAATCCTCGGTCCTCTTCCTCGTGCGCCGGGAAGGCCAGCCGCGTTTCGTGGCCGTGCCGCTCACCGAAGACGAGTAAGCGTTAGACGAAACAGAAAAGGCGCGGGAGGCAAACCCTTCCGCGCCTTTTTGCTGTCCGCCCTTCGAGTGGGTGGGCGTTCAGAAGAGGAAGAGATCCGCTGTCAGGTCATGGGCGTCGATCCCGTCCAGCGTGACAGTGCCGTCCGCCAGATGGATCATCGCGCCGGTATCGTGATCGGTGATCTCCAATGTGTCGAAACCGTAGGGGCCGCGAATGGCGATGCGGTCGTGATCGAGGTTGAAATCGGTCACGTGATCCTCGCCCCGGTCATTGTCGCGGAAGACGAACACGTCGCGGCCATGCCCGCCGGTCAGCACGTCATCGCCCGCGCCGCCGATGAGCCGGTCCCGGCCCTGACCGCCGCGCAGCGTGTCGTCGCCATAATTGCCGATCAGCACGTCGTGATCCTGAAACCCGCGCAGCAGATCATCACCCGCCAGCCCGATCAGCTTGTCATTGCCGCGATGGCCGAGGACCACATCGTCATTCATTGTCGCCGTCAGATGGTCATTGCCGCCGCGCCCGGCCATATGCGCGCCTTCCAGCGCCACGCCATTGTTGAGCGACACCCGATCCGCGCCCATGCTGCCACGAAAGGCGAGGCCGGTTTCCTGAAGCTGATAGGTGATTTCGGATGGGTCCGGCAGGGTCCAGGCCGCGCCGTTTTTGGTGTCGTCATAGCGCAGCGTGACCTCGATCCCGCTCGTCTGCATCCGCGCCACGAGCGCGCCGCTGTGATCGCGCAGGGTCAGCGTTTCGATATGGACCACCTGCGCCTCGCCAAATTCCGCCGCGCCGAGATTGGCCGGATCCGCCGTCACCGACAGACGGCCCGAGCCGTCCGTGAATCGCGATCCGCTTTCCTGCTCCAGCGTGCCGAAATAGTCGAAATTCATATGCAGCGGCAGGGTCACACCCTTTTGCCCATGCGGCGCCGCCAATGGCACCATCGTCTGAATAATCAATCGACCCATGTGAACACCCACCTATCCTCGGCGGCCCTCACCCAGAGCCGCGCTGTCGAGGGGGAATTTGCGGCAAAACTCATGAAAATTCAAAATAAACCGGGTGAAGTAGTTAATTAAAGCATCCTGCATATTTGAAATTTAGTTGTGAAAAATTGACGCCGCTGCATTTGCCGTTTCCGCCCTTTTCCCCGGAGGCAGAAATGACTAGGTTCTGCCGCGACGAGGATGGCCCGTAGCAAGTAAGGAAGATGAGCGATGGTCAAGATCACCTACATTGAGCATGACGGCAAAGAGCATGTGGTCGATGTGGCCCCGGGTCTCACGGTTATGGAAGGCGCGCGGGACAATGACATTCCGGGCATCGAGGCCGATTGCGGCGGTGCCTGTGCCTGTTCGACCTGCCATGTCTATGTGGACCCGAGCTGGACCGACAAGCTCCCGGCCAAGGACATGATGGAAGAGGACATGCTCGATTTCGCCTATGCGCCGGACCCCGAGACCTCGCGGCTGACCTGTCAGCTCAAGGTCACGGAGGATCTCGACGGGCTGGTCGTGCGGATGCCCGAGAAACAGATCTAAAGCAGACCCGGCAAACAGTTTCGGTTTTTCAGATGGATGCGCCGCCCCTTCGAGGGCGGCGTTCTGCGATCTGCGTCACAGTTCCGGGGGTGGACAGGGCGCTAGGATTTCGGTTATTCGGCACGGATTCCCCCGCGCATGGTTTGGGGATGGAGTTTCGTATGCAACAGGATCCAAGCTGGAAGGGCCATCTGATGGCCACGCTGCGCCTTGCCGTGCCGCTTGTCGGCGCGCAACTGGCGCAGATCGCGATTGGCACGACCGATACGGTGATGGTCGGGCGGCTCGGCGCCTATGATCTGGCCGCCGCCGTGCTCGGCACGCAGTTCTATTTCATCATTTTCATCTTCGGCTCGGGCTTTGCCTATGCCGTGATGCCGATGGCCTCCGGGGCCGCGGCGTCCGATGATGTGGTGTCCGTGCGCCGCTCGGTCCGCATGGGACTTTGGGTCAACATCGCCTTTGCGATCATCACGATTCCGCTGATGTGGTTCTCCGGCGCGCTGCTGATCGCGTTCCGCCAGCAGCCCGACCTCGCCATGCACGCGCAAAGCTATATCCGCATCGCCATGTGGGCGCTCTTGCCCGCGCTGACCGTGATGACACTTCGCTCCTATCTCTCGGCTCTGGAGAGGGCCGGGATGGTGCTGTTCGCCACGCTCGCCGGATTCTTCGCCAATATCCTGCTGAATTACGCGCTGATTTTCGGCAATTTCGGCTTCCCCGCCCTCGGCCTGCGCGGCGCGGCTTTTGCGACCGTCGGCACGAATATCGTGATGGCCGGGGCGCTGCTCATCTATGTGAACCGCGCGGGTTTCCTCAAACGGTTCAACCTCTTTCAACGCTTCTGGCGGGCGGATTGGTCAATGTTCGGCGCGGTGGTCCGGCTCGGCCTGCCGATCAGCGCGACTCTTGTGGCCGAGGTCGGCATGTTCGTCGCCGTCTCACTGATGGTTGGCTGGATCGGGACGGTGGAACTCGCCGCCCACGGGATCGCGCTGCAAATCACCTCGGTCGGCTTCATGATCCCGCTCGGCCTCGCCTCGGTCGCGACCGTTCGCGTCGGCCGCGCCGTTGGCCGGAACGACGCCAAGGGCCTGCGCCGCGCCTCGCTCGTGATCATCTATCTGACCATCGGCGTGACCGTCGCGCTGGCGATCATCCTGACCACCTTCCGCGAAGGGCTGGTCGGGCTGTTCCTCGATCTCGACAACCCGGAATCGCCCGAAATCCTCGCCATCGGTGCGCCGCTCCTGCTGATCGCCGCCGCGTTCCAGCTGGTGGACGGTCTGCAAGCCGTCGGTGCGGGATTGCTCCGCGGGATCAAGGACATGACCGTCACCATGATCATCGCCCTGATCTCCTATTGGGTGATCGGCCTTGGCAGCGCTTACCTGATGGCCTTCGTCTGGGACTACGGCGTCATGGGCATCTGGGCCGGCCTCGCCTTCGGTCTCGCCGGCGCAGCCATTGCGATGACCTGGCGGTATTTCCGGGGGCTTGGGCGGGTGTTGGGTTGATCTATTTGTTCCCGAGAAACATGATCTCGTCGAGCGCGTCTTGATCCTTCACATTGACCTTAAGGCGATGCATGTCAAAGCCATCGCAGCGATCCGTGCGGACGAAGCGTATATCGACGAGATCGAGAACTTTCTGCGGATCGTTAGCAAAATCTTCGTCCACAAAGGTGCCGTAAGGCTCAGCAAGCGCGATCTTTTGTGCCTGCGTGATGGCCGAAGCATTGACGCCTCCCTCGCCATCGAGATGTGGTGCGGGTGAGCCCATTCGCGAGATGGTCGTCAGGGTGACGTTAAACTCCTTTGTGTGCTCTTCGCCACCAGACGTTCTGGCGGCGTAGGGCACACACCAAGGAGGCAGGTAAGAACTTTCGCCAGCAGCCATTTGGTGCCAGTCATTTGGGCCATCTTCTAGATGATAATTATTGCAGGTCGGTGGATTGGTCCAATTAGGATCAGATTCTCCACTAACGCCATCATCGGACGTTCGAACCATACGGTCCTTCGTTTTGAGACACTGCGCTGCGCCGGGAATCCAAAACTCATCCGAATATTGTTCATCGGACGCCATTCCAAGTGCGACAAATTCAGCAATGGCTTCAGGCTGGCGCGCTTTATTCGTCTCGGTCAAATTTCGGTCGATCATGAAGATAAACCCGCCGAGCAACACCGCCATGATACCAAAAATCGCAAGGACGGTGATCAGCAGCAGCTTTGCGAATTTCTTCAGCGTCATCAGAGCGCCCGCCAGCCAATATCGCGGCGGTAAAACCCGTCTTCCCAGTCGATCCCGTCAATCGCGCCGTAAGCGCGGTCGCGGGCGGCGGCGAGGTCGGGGCCGCGGGCGGTGATGTTGAGGACGCGGCCACCGCTGGCGGTGAGTTTGCCGTCCGCCATCGCCGTGCCTGCGTGGAAGATCTGCACCAGCGGGTCATTGCTCTCCGCGCCGGTGATCTCGGTGCCTTTCTGGTAAGCCTCGGGATAGCCCTTCGCGGCCATCACCACCGTCATGGCGTGATCGTCGGCCCATTGCGGGGCCGGGATCTCTTCGCCGCGCGCGGCCGCCAGCAGGAGGTCCAGCATCTGCGCGCCGAGGCGGGCGCAGAGGGCCTGACATTCGGGATCGCCGAAGCGCACATTATATTCCACCAGCCGCGCGCGCCCGTCCTCGATCATCAGACCCGCATAGAGCACGCCCTCAAACGGGGTGCCGCGCCGCGCCATTTCCGCAAGGGTGGGGTGGATGATCTCGTCCATCGCCTGGGTCAGAACCGCGTCGGTCAGCACGGGGGCCGGGGAGTAGGCGCCCATGCCGCCGGTGTTGAGGCCCGTATCGCCTTCGCCGACGCGTTTGTGGTCCTGCGCCGTCCCGACGGGCATGGCCGTCTCGCCATGGCAGAGAACGAAGAGGGAGGCTTCCTCGCCGGTCATGAACTCCTCGATCACGACCTCCGCGCCCGCCGCGCCGAACTGGCCGCCGAACATCTCGGAAATCGCCGTCTCCGCCTCGCCGAGGGTTTCGGGGATGATGACCCCTTTGCCCGCCGCCAAACCGTCCGCCTTGATGACGAGCGGCATCCCTTGCGCGCGGACATAATCCAGCGCGGCGGACTCATTGGTGAAATGCGCATAGCCCGCCGTCGGCGCGCCGCTGGCGTCGCAAATCTCTTTGGTGAAGGCTTTGGAGGCTTCCAGTTTCGCCGCCGCCTTGGACGGGCCGAAGCAAAGCACACCCGCCGCGCGGAGCGCGTCCGCGACACCTGCCGCAAGCGGCGCTTCGGCGCCAATCACAACAAAATCAATGGAATATTCGTCGCAGAGCGCCACCACCGCGTCGGGATCGCAAGGGTCAATCGCCACGCAATCGCCAAGCGCCGCCATGCCGGGATTGCCGGGCGCGGAGATCAGCCGGTCGCATTTCGGGTTCTGCGCCACGGCCCATGCCAGCGCATGTTCACGCCCGCCGCTGCCAAGGATCAAAATATTCATTGCTTTAGTCTCCCCTTAACTCTTGGCCTTGTAAGCAGAAGGGGACGCGGGGGCAATCACTAGAGATGGAGGGCCGCTCGATCGCGCAGCGTTCTGCATCCTTCTTACGTTGCCGCATCGGCTCTTCTCCTAGAGGTGGTGTAAAATGGGGGCCTCGCTCCCGCGTCAACCTTCCCCTATCGCTTGATCCTGCGGCCCGGACGGGGCAACAAGGGGCATGGACCTTTTCGACGATGATGACAACGCGGGCGGCAATGCGCCGGAATTTTCGGTCTCCGAACTGTCGGGGGCGATCAAGCGCACCATCGAGGGCGCGTTCGGCCATGTGCGCGTGCGCGGTGAAGTGGGGCGCGTCTCGCGGCCCCGCTCCGGGCATCTCTATCTCGACCTGAAGGACGACCGTTCGGTCATCGCCGCCGTCTGCTGGAAGGGCGTCGCGGCGCGGCTCGCGACCCTGCCCGAAGAGGGGATGGAGGTGATCGCGACCGGGCGGCTCACCACCTATGGCGGGCAGTCGAAATATCAGCTGGTGATCGACGATATTGCCCCGGCCGGGGCGGGCGCGCTGATGGCGATGCTGGAGGCGCGCAAAAAGGCGCTGGCCGCCGAGGGGCTGTTTGACGAGAGCCGCAAGAAGCCGATTCCGTGGCTGCCGGAGATCATCGGCGTTGTGACCTCGCCCTCCGGGGCCGTGATCCGCGACATTCTCCACCGCCTGCGCGAGCGTTTTCCGCGCAAGGTGCTGGTCTGGCCCGTCGCCGTGCAGGGGCAGGCCTCCGCGCCGGAGGTCGCCCGCGCGATTCAGGGCTTTAACGCGCTCACACCCGGCGGCGCGCTGCCCCGGCCCGATCTGCTGATCGTGGCCCGTGGGGGCGGGTCGGTCGAGGATTTGTGGGGGTTCAACGAGGAAGCCGTGGTCCGCGCGGCGGCGGCGAGTGAGATCCCGCTGATTTCCGCCGTGGGCCATGAGACGGATACAACGCTGATTGATTTCGTCTCCGACCGCCGCGCGCCGACGCCAACCGCTGCGGCGGAAATGGCGGTGCCGGTGCGGGCTGAACTGATGGCTTGGCTCGGCGATCAGGAGGCGCGAAGGCTGCGCGCGATGGAAGCGCGGCTCTCGCGAGCGCGCGAGCGGTTGACCGATCTGCGGCGCGGCTTGCCCCGGCCCGAAGCGCTCACCGCCGAGGCCAGCCAGAAGCTTGATTATCTCGGGGACAAACTGCCGCGTCTCTTGGCGGGTTCGGTGCAGACGCGCCGGACGAAGCTCGCCGAGGTGAATTTCGGGCGGCATCTTCTGGGCGAGAATCTATCGCAGAAATCTCATCAATTCAGGCAATTGTCCCGCGATCTTGAAGCGGAAAGTCACCGCGCGATCCGCCAGAGGCGCCGCGATCTGGACGCGCTTACGCGGCGCTTGGCGACGCAATCCTCGCCAGAGCGACAGACCGAGCGGGCAGCGCAGCGGCGTGACCGGCTCATGCAGATCGGCGCGCGGCTCGATCATGCGGGGGCGCGGCCTGCGCGTTTTGCGGCGGACGCGCTGCGCGGGCTGACCCGGCGCCTTGACGCACAAGCCGCGCCGGAGCGGACCGAGGCAAGAAAAGAGCGTCTGACCCAGATGGGCCTGCGGCTCGATCAGGCCGGGCAGCGCCGTCACCGCGCGGCGCAGGATGCGCTTGCGGCGCTCTCCCGTGTCCATGCGAGCCTTGGGTATGAGGCGACGCTGGAGCGCGGCTATGCGATTATTCGGGACGCGGAGGGCGCGCTGATTGCCGACAAAGCGAGCGCCGAGACGCGCCGCCCTGCCGAGATCGAGTTCCGCGATGGCCGCGTTGCTCTTACGCCTGGAGCGGAGCCGGACGGGCAGGGCCGTCTTTTCTGACCCAACAAAACTGTTATCGCGATTTCGTGAGAATCGTGACCGGCACCCCTTCCGCACTCGGGTGGAAACCGCCATATAGGCCCCATAAACGGAGGTATTCATGGCGAAAAAGGTTTTTGGTCTGGAGTCCGACGTCGCAGGCGGCGTCGTTCTGGGCATTGCAGCACTGCTCGGAATTCTGGCGAAAAACTTGCCGGTCACCGGCGAGATCTATGACGCGTTTCTGAACTTGCCCACAACGGCGGCGATTGGCGAGATCAAGATCTCCAAACCGCTTCTGCTGTGGATCAATGACGGGCTGATGGCGATCTTCTTCCTCGTTGTTGCCCTTGAAATCAAACGCGAAATCGTGCGCGGCTCGCTATCCACATGGAGCCGGGCGGCACTGCCGGTTTACTCCGCCGTGGGCGGGATGGTCGTCCCGGCGCTGGTCTTTGTCGGCATCGTTGGGATCGAGAGCGCGGAGGCGCGTGGCTGGGCGATCCCGGCGGCGACGGATATTGCCTTTGCCATCGGGGTGTTGAGCCTCTTTGGCGACAAGGTGCCCTCGACCCTCAAAACCTTCCTGCTGGCGCTCGCCGTGGTGGATGACCTTCTGGCGATCCTCGTCATCGCGTTCTTCTACACGGAGGAACTGTCGGTCAACGCGCTGATCCTGAGCGCGGCCCTTACGGCGCTGCTCGTCTTCATGAATATGCGCGCGGTGCGGCGCGAGGCGCTTTACGTCCTCGTCGGTCTCGCCCTCTGGGTCGCGGTGCTGAAATCCGGCGTTCACGCGACCATTGCAGGCGTGATCCTCGGCTTCTGCATCCCGCTCAAAGCTGACGAGGAAGGGTTCTCGCTGGCGCAATCCTGGGAGGACGGGCTGCATGAGTGGTCGTCTTTCGTCATCATGCCGCTCTTTGCCTTCGCCAATGCGGGCGTTCCGATTGTCGGCCTGACGATGGAGGATTTCCTCCAGCCGATCACCATCGCCATTGCGGCGGGTCTCTTCATTGGCAAGCAAATCGGCGTCTTCGGCACGGCCTTCGCGGTCACGCGGCTCAAACTGGCCTATCTGCCGGATGGGGTGGGGCTGAAGAAACTCTACGGCGTCTCGATGCTCGCCGGGATCGGCTTCACCATGTCGCTCTTCATCGGCTCGCTGGCCTTCACGGACCCCGAGCAACTCAACGGGGTGCGGATCGGCGTGCTGGTCGGCTCGCTGCTCTCCGGGCTCGTCGGGGCGTTCTTCCTGATGATCGCGAAGGACCCCGAAGAGGTCAAATGGAGCGAGAATTACACGAGCTAAGGAAACGGGGCGGCCATCGAGCCGCCCTTTTTCATGCGCTGAAGGGGAAGGCGCGCGGCGGCAGGCATTCGCGCTCGGTGCAGGGCTGCACGACGATTTCCCTGGCGCGCGGCAGGATGGCTTTGCCCTCGAACGGGCCGAGGCGCTGGCCGTCGAGATAGAGTCCACCTTCCTGAATATGCCAGCCTTTTTCGAGATCGAGCGTGATCTTGTCGTGATGCTGATGCAGCGTGATGCCGCCATAGCGCCGGATCGGGCCGGTCTCGCCCTCCGCCAGAATCCGCGCGGCGCGCAGGCCGACGAGGCGGGTGATCGGCATCTCCGCCATGGGGCGGGAGAGGGCGGCGGCGAGCGCCTCGGCGCGGGCGCGGCGGGCCGGGTTCGGGCGGATGAGATCGAGCCGGGCGAGCAGTTCCAGCGCGGAGGATTCGCCTGCGGGGGTCGCGCCGTCCTCGATCTCGAAGACGGGGCCGAGCGGGCCATCCTCTTCGGTTAGTTTCAGGCGATCCCCGGCAGCGAAGCGGGCGAGAATCTCATCGGCCAGCCGCTCCGCATCATCGTCTCGGCCAAGGGCGAGGGCGGAGAGGCCAAGCCAAGCATAATCGGTGAGATTGGCCGCTTCGGCGACACGGGTGCCAAGGGCGATCCGGCGCAGCCCTTGCGGCCCGTCGAGCCGGTCCATCACCGCGCCATAGGCTTTCGCGGCGGCCTGCACCCAATCGGCGCGCTCAAAGAGCCGCCCGGCCTCGGCCATGGCGCGGATCATCAGCCCATTCCAACCCGCGATGATCTTCTCGTCGCGCAGCGGGCGCGGGCGGTCGTCGCGCCAGACGAGGAGCCGGTCCAGTTCCACCTCGACCGCTTCGGGGATCGTGCCCTGCGCCATATGCGGCACGGGACCGGCCTCCAGCGTCGGCGGCAGATCGAGGCCGAGCGCCTTGATCGTCTCACTCTCGACCAACCAGTCCACATCCTCGGCAGCGATGCAGTAGAACGCGCCTTCCTCCAGCTTGCCTGCCGGGTTGAGACTGTCCGCATCCTCGGCGGCATAGAAAAATCCTTCGGGCGCGGTGAGTTCGCGCTGCACATAAGCGATACAGCGGGCGAGGGCGCGGAGAGTGTCGCTTTTCGGGTCAAGCTGATAGGCGGCACTATAGCAATCCACCAAAAGCGCCTGATTGTAGAGCATTTTCTCGAAATGCGGCGTGCGCCAATTCACATCGACCGCATAGCGGTGGAACCCGCCGCCAAGCTGGTCATGGATGCCGCCCTGATTGATCGCATCGAGGGTTTTGAGCGCCATCTCGCGGGCCTCTGCATCCCCGGTGCGGCTCGCATGGTCGATGAGAAAGGCCAGATTGCCCTCATGGGGAAACTGCGTGCCGGAGGAAAACCCGCCATGCTCGGCGTTGAATTGCTGGGCCAGCTGCGCCATGGCGCGGGCCGGGGCCTCGTCGAGCGGCACGGCGTCATGCGCCCGCGTCATGCCATTCGCGACGGCCTGCGCGAGATCCGCGCCGAATTGCTCCATCTCCGCCCGTTTCCCGCCAAGCCAGCCTTGGGCAATCGCGCCGCAAAGCTGCATGAATTGCGGTTTCGGGAAATAGGTGCCGGTGTGGAAGGGGCGGCCATCGGGCAGGGCCCAAACCGAGTTCGGCCAACCCGCATGGCGATGCTGGATCGAGGTCGCCATGATATAAATCTGGTCGATATCGGGCCGCGCCTCGCGGTCGAGCTTGACCGGCACGAAATAGCGGTTTATGAGCCCGGCGACCTCCTCGTCGTCGAAACTCTCCTCCTCCATTACATGGCACCAGTGGCAGGTCGCATACCCGGCGGAGATGAAAAGCGGGACACCGCGCCGCGCGGCTTCGTCCTTGGCCGTGTCTCCCCATGGCCACCAATCGACCGGGTTGTGCGCGTGCTGTAAAAGATAGGGCGAGGCGGCTTCGATCAGCCGGTTCACATAACGCGGCTTGCCGTTGTCTTTATGCCGCGTGCGCGGCTCATGCCCGGCAACCCCGGCAATGGCGGCGCGCAGTCTCTCTTCCAGTTCGGGATCGCGCTCACTGCCCGGCGGGGTGGTCATGCGCCCTGCATCACCGTGCAGCCATAGGGGAGCGGCCCGATGCGGGTGACCGATTGCACCTTCTCGCCCGGTTCCGCCTCATCATCGATCACGTAAATCTCGTCCTCATAGCGAACATGGCGGAAGCAACTCGGCTCGCCGCGCTCCCAGGAAAAGCAGTAGAGCCCTTCCCAATCCGTCCAGCTCCCATTCATGCAAAACGACCCGCTGAGATGGATGCGCACGCTGTCATCCTCCTCGTAATACTCATTGGCGAAAAACTCGCCCTCGGAGTCGTAATAGGTGACGACATTTCCTTCGGTGAGTTCGCGCCATTCTTCGGGCGGAATATCGGTAGCGTTGGCGATGATCTCATCCTCGCTGGGCCGTTCCTGAGCGAAAGCGGGCAGCGAGAGGGCGATCAAGAGCGAGAGCAACAGGCGCATGAACGGGTCTCCTTCCTATTCAGCCTAGCCGATGTGTTCCGCCTCCGCCAGTGGCCCTTTCCAAATGCCGCGCGGCGCATTAGTTGGGAGGTAACCAAGGAGGCGCGCATGTCTTTTTTCAGCAAAATGAAGGACCGGCTGTTCAAATCCTCGTCCAAACTCGGCGATGGTCTCGATGCCATCGTAGCCGAGGGCGAGGAGGAGGATCAGGCTGCGCAAAAGCCCGCCGACGCGCCGTTTGAGGCGGAGCAGCCCGCGCGCCCCGAGGACCCCGATGTCGATCAGGTGCCTTACGCCGAATGCGCCCCGATGGCGGAGACCGATGACGACGAGGCGGAGGCCCGCGCGCCTGTTGAGACGGCGGTGCCACAGGTGGAGGAGGGCGAGCCTGCGCCCGCGCCGACACCGCCGCCGGGTCCGCAGGTCTCTCCGATGCCGCCTGACGCGACGCCGCCGGTCAAGCCAGTAGAGACGCCGGTGCCGGAAGCGCCGAAGGAGGCGCAGGCCAAGCCGGGTATTTTGGGCCGCATGTTTGGCGGAGGGCGCGATGTGCCGCGCCGGACCCTTGACGACGAAATGCTGGAGGAACTTGAAGAACTGCTCATAACCTCCGACATGGGCGTTGAAACTTCGCTCCGTGTGACCGCGAATATGGCAGAGGGCCGCTTGGGTCGCCGTCTCTCGGCGCAGGAGATCAAGCAGCTTCTGGCCGATGAGATTACGCAGATCATCGACCCGGTGGCCAAACCGATGCCGCTCTTTGCCAAGACCCCGCAGGTGGTGCTGGTCGTCGGGGTCAACGGCTCCGGCAAGACCACGACCATTGGCAAGCTGGCGAGTCAGTTCAAGGCGGCGGGCAAATCGGTGGTGATCGCGGCGGGCGACACCTTCCGCGCAGCCGCCGTGGAGCAGCTTCAGGTCTGGGGTGAGCGGGCCGGGGTGCCGGTCCTCACCGCGCCGCAGGGGTCAGACCCGGCGAGCCTTGCCTTTTCGGCGATGGAACGCGCCGAGCGGGATGGCGCGGATCTGCTGATGATCGACACCGCAGGCCGTTTGCAAAACCGCGCGGACCTCATGGCGGAGCTGGAAAAAATCGTCCGGGTGATCCGCAAGAAGGACCCCGATGCGCCGCATAACACGCTCTTGGTGCTGGACGCGACGACCGGGCAGAACGCGGTCAGTCAGGTGGAGATTTTCCAGAAAATCGCGGATGTCTCCGGCCTTGTGATGACCAAGCTGGACGGCACCGCCAAGGGCGGCGTTCTGGTCTCGCTGGCGGATAAATTCGGCCTGCCGATCCACGCGATTGGCGTCGGCGAGGCGATTGACGATCTCGCCCCATTCGACCCCGAAGAATTTGCCGCAGCGCTGACCGGGCTCGATGCTTCATGAGCCGCGACTGGCGCGAGGGCGCGCCGCCTTACGCCTCTGATTACAACGCCTTGCGCAAGATCACCGGTCTCGGCGCGAAGAGCGATGAAGCGGTTAGGCGCGGTCTCAAGGGCGGACTCCACGCGGTGGCCTGCTATGAAAACGGCCAGATCATCGCCATGGGCCGCGTCATCGGGGATGGCGGCTGTTTTGTGCATATCACCGATATCGCCGTCCACCCCGATCACCAGCGGCAGGGTCTTGGCCGCGCTGTGATGGACCGCCTTATGCGCTGGTGCCGGGCGGAATTGCCCGCGAGTTGCTATCTCTCGCTGATCGCCGATCCGGGGGCGGAAAAGCTTTACGAAAGCGTCGGCTTCGTGCGGCGCACCGGAATGGGAATGCGGCTCTGATGGGCGAATGGTTCGTCTCTCTCGCCGGGACGCCAGAGGGCACGCGGCTCGCCATGATCCTTGCGCTCCTGGCGGCGATTTTCCACGCGGCGTTCGGCGCGCTCCAGAAAGGGCGGTTCGATCCGTGGCTGGTACGCGGCGCGATGGATCTGAGCTACGGCGTGATGGCCGCGCCCTTTGCGCTTTTCGTGGTGCCGTGGCCTGAGCCCTATATGTGGAAGGTGTTCGCGGGCGCGATGATTATCCACATCGCTTACAAACTCCTGCAAGCCATGACCTATGATCGCGGCGCCTTCACGGTCGTCTATCCGGTGGTGCGCGGGATGGGGCCGCTGGTCACGGTGTTCATCGCCGGGATCGTCTTTCACGAAAGCTATTTGCCGGTGCAATGGCTGGGCGTGGCGCTGCTCGTTGGCGGGATCTTTGGCCTTGCGGGGCTGAACCTCATGCAGGCCGATGTGAACCGCAAGGCGCTGTTTCACGCGCTGATTTTCGCCTTTTTCACCGGCATCATGGTCGCCGCCTATACCACCTATGACGCGTGGGGGATCCGCCAGCCCGAGGATCCTTTCACCTTCCTTGCGTGGTTTTTCTTTCTCGACGGGGTGACATTCCTGCCCTTCGCATGGCGGCGCTATCGCCAAATCGACAATCCGCCGCCGCTCGTTCCGCTCATCAAACGCGGGATCGCGGGCGGGCTCATCGCTTTCATCTCCTTCGGCGCGGTGATGATGGCGACGCGGCTCGACAAGGTCGGCGAGGCGGCGGTCTTGCGCGAAACATCCGTGGTGTTCGCCGGGCTCATCGGCTGGTATTTCCTGGGGGAGAAAATTGGCACATGGCGCGCGATCCTGCTTTGCGTTATCGCAGGCGGCGCGATCCTTGTGGAATTTGGACGGTAAGCCCGGACGGGCGGGAGAAATTATGCAGGCAATCAGACGGATTCTGACCGAGTTCGGCCCTATCATTCTGTTTTTCGTGGCCTATCGCATGGCCCCGGTGGCGGAGGGTCTCAGCGCCGATCAACTGGAGCTGGAAAAACTGCTCTTTGCGACGAAGCTGTTTATCCCGGCGATTCTGCTGGCGCTTGGTGTCTCATGGGTGGCCGAGCGGCGCTTGCCGCCCGCGGCGCTGCTGACCGCCGTGATCGTGCTGCTCTTCGGCGGTCTCGCCATCGTCCTGCGCGATGCGACTTTCGTGAAGATGAAGCCGACGATCATCTACGCCGCCTTCGCCGCGATCCTCGGCTTCGGGATCATGCGCGGCACCAGCTATCTGCGGCTGTTTCTGAGCGAAGCGCTGGCGATGACCGAAGAGGGCTGGATGATCCTCACCAAACGTTTCGCGTGGTTCTTCCTCGCCATGGCCGTCGCCAATGAACTCGTCTGGCGGCTCATGGGGACCGAGACCTGGGTGACGGTGAAAACCTTCGTCCTGCCGATTGCGATGTTCGTTTTCATCTTCGCGCAGGCCGGGGTGTTCACCCGTTATTCGACCGAGGACACGGACACGTCGGGGAAATAATCCCCAAACGTGCTGTCCCATTGGGCCGGGGTGAGCGGGCCTGCGAAGCGGGCCACCACCGCGCCGTCGCCGTTCAAGAGGAAGGTTTCCGGCACACCGAAGAGGCCCCAGTCAAATGCGCCGCGGCCGCTTTCGTCGATGTAAAGCTCGGTGAAAGGGTTGCCGAGGTCTTTGAGGAAGAGCGCGGCTTTCTGCGGGTTGTCCTTGTAGTTGACGCCATAAATCGGCACGCCCTGCTCCTGAAGCTGCATCAGGATCGGGTGTTCGACACGGCAGGGCCCGCACCAGCTCGCCCAGAAATTCACCAGAAGATAATCGCCCGTGGCAAAGCTTTCCGCCGGGCTGTCGTCGATGGCGGAGACGAAGCGCTCGACCGGCGGCGCCTGGCCTTCGAGCGCGCTGCGCCCTTCGCTCTCGCCGCCCTGAAGGCGCAGATAAGCCCCGACCCCGAGGACGATCAGAATGATGAGCGGAACGAAATAGATAAGCTTTTTCATTTGAAATCCTTGAGATGCCTGCGGATTTTCCGGGCCTTGGCGAAGCTGACGGAGGCGAGCGTAATCAGCGCCAGCGCGGTCGCGCCATAGCCGATGGTGATGTTGAGGGCGTAGCGGCCGAGATCGAGATCCATCAGGCGCGGTCCTCCATGGCGCGCAACCGGCGGGTCAGGATCGCCGTGCGCGTGCGGGTGAGGGTGAGGGCGAGGAAATAGAGAACGAAACCCGCCATGGTGAGAACGAGCGGCAGCCAATAGGCGTTGGCGACATTTTCGCTCCGGTCGAGCGAGAGGGACGAGCCCTGATGCTGACCCTGCTCCCAAAACCAGTTGGCATAGCGCGAGAGGAGCGCAAAGACCGAGCCGATGAGGCACAGTGCGGCGGCGAGATCATCGGCCAGCTCGCTGCTCTCCATCGCGTTCACAAGGGCGAGATAGGAGAGATAGAAGAGAAAGAGGATCAGGAAAGACGTCAGCCGCGGATCGCCCCAGACCCACCACGCGCCCCAGGCAGGCTGTCCCCAAACCGCGCCGGTGAGCAGGGCGAGGAAGGTCATGACCGCGCCAATTGGGGCCGCCGAGCGAGCGATGAGGGCGGAGACATGGTGCCGGCGGATATACCAGATCGCCGAGCCGACGAGCATGACGAGCCAGCAATTGATCGCGATCAGCGCGGTCGGGACATGGACAAAGAGCATTTTCACCCCCGGCCCATGCAGTTCGGCGGGTGGTGTGAACAGCAGCCCCCAGCCGAGGCCGATCACGAGGGCCAGAGTCGCCAGCACCCAAAGCGGGGTCATCAGCCGGTCCGTCAGCGCGAGGAAGCGCGTCGGGTTGGCGAATTGCCAGAGGGAGGGGCGTGGCGTCGAGCTGGGCATGGGCGTCATGTGGACCGAAATGGCGGGAATTTCAATTCCCGGCGTTGAGATGAAGGCGCAGGCAGAACGCCGCAACGGGCGGCGCAGCGAGGGCGAGCAGCAGGGTGAGACCTGAAAGGAGCGCGAGGGCCGGGAGCGGATCGCCGCCAGTGGAGGCCAGTTGCGCGGCTTTTGCGCCGAGGATGAGGGTCGGGAGCGTCGCCGGGAGCATGGTGACCGCGAGCAGGAGGCCGCCGCGGGTCAGCCCCATGGTCAGCGCCGCGCCGATGGTCCCGATGAGCGAAAGCGCTGCCGTGCCGATGAATAGTGACGCCATCAGGGTCGGGATCGCGGCGGCGGAGAGGTTCAGCATCAGCGCCAGCACCGGGGAGAGGATGGTCAGCGGCACCCCCGTCAGCAGCCAATGGGCGAGGGCTTTGACGGCGGCGATTTGCCAGAGCGGTTGGCTCATGGCGAGCAGATCGAGCGTGCCGTCTTCTTGGTCGCGGGCAAAGAGCCGGTCGAGGGAGAGCAGCATCGCCAGCAGCGCGCCGAGCCAGAGGAGGCCGGGGGCAATGGGTTGCAGGAGGTCGCGCTCCGGTCCGATGGCGAAGGGCGCGAGCGCGATGGTGATGAGGAAAAACGACAGCGCCAGAAGCGCGCCGCCGCCGGTGCGTAGACCGAGCCGGAGTTCGCGGAGCAGCAGACTCATGAGGCGGGTTCCAGAAAAGGGCTCTCCACACGCCGGGTTGGCGGGGCGAGGGTGAGCGTGTCCGTCGCGACGCCGAAGCCCGAGAGATCCGCATGGGTCGCAATCAGCGCGATCCCGCCTTGGGCAAGATGCGCCTGCAGCATCGTGCCGAGCCGCGCGATCGACGCGCTGTCGAGCGCGTTGGTCGGCTCATCGAGCAGCCACAGCCGCGCGGGCGTCAGCGCCAGACGCGCCAGACCCGTGCGGCGTTTCTGCCCCGCCGAGAGCCGCGCCGCCGGGCGGTCTGCAAACCGGGCGAGGTCCATCGCGTCGAGCGCCGCGTCCACATCGCCGCCCACGAGGCCAGCCCAGAAGGCGAGGTTTTCGCGAACGGTGAGCGCCGCGCTGATCCCGTCGCGATGGCCGGAGAACTGCACCGCCCCCGGCGGAAGATCCGCGATCCGCTGGCCATCGAGCCGCACCGCATCGGTCTGGATCAACCCCGCCACCGCGCGCAAAAGCGTGGTCTTGCCGGCACCATTCGGCCCGCGCAGCGCCAGCGCTCGGCCAGTCTCCACCGCGAACGACACCCCCTCCAGCACCCGGCGGGCGTCAAAACGGATCGAAAGATGGTCCACGACAAGGCTCATGCGCCCCGCTTACCAGCCCGCCCGCCGCCCGTCCATCGGGCTTTGCGGGGCGGCTGCTGCGGGGGTATGTGCACGTCGCCGCACATGAGTGCGATGAGACGCTCATGGACATGCGGCATGGGATCAAACGCAATGGGCCATCCCAGCGTCGCACCGCTGCCCCTAAAATTCTCCGTCAAATCGTCTCGTATTTTCCCGCCATCCGGCATTGACAATCTCCGGCATACAATTGTATGCGTTGCGTGATCCTTGATGATCCAGTCCCTCTGGGTCATACAAGACAAGACTCGGAGCCAGACCTTAGCCGGAGGACCCCCTATGCCCATTAAAGTCGGAAATGATTCCAACAACACGCGCCGCACGCTCGAAGCGGGTGGCAAAACATTCGCCTATTATTCGATCAAGGCGGCGGAAGAGGCCGGGCTGGGGAATTTCTCCAAACTGCCGGCATCGCTTCGCGTCGTTCTCGAAAACATGCTGCGCTTCGAAGATGGCGATGATGTGAAAACGGACGACATCAAGGCGTTTTCGGAATGGGCGGATAAGGGCGGCAAGAACCCGCGCGAGATTTCCTACCGTCCGGCCCGCGTGCTGATGCAGGATTTCACCGGCGTTCCCGCCGTGGTGGACCTTGCCGCGATGCGCGACGGCATCAAGGGCCTCGGCGCGGACCCGGAGCTCATCAACCCGCTGAACCCGGTGGACCTCGTCATCGACCACTCGGTCATGATCGACGAGTTCGGCAATCCGCGCGCGTTCCAGATGAATGTGGACCGCGAATATGAGCGCAATGGCGAGCGCTACCAGTTCCTCAAATGGGGGCAGGGCGCGTTTGAAAACTTCCGCGTGGTGCCGCCGGGGACCGGGATCTGCCACCAGGTGAACCTCGAATATCTGGCGCAGACCGTCTGGATGGATGAGGACCAGAATGGCGAGATGGTGGCTTACCCGGACACGCTCGTCGGGACGGACAGCCACACGACCATGGTCAACGGCCTCGCGGTGCTTGGCTGGGGTGTGGGCGGCATTGAGGCGGAAGCCGCGATGCTCGGCCAGCCGATCTCGATGCTGATCCCCGAAGTGGTCGGCTTCAAGATCACCGGCAAGCTGAAGGAAGGCGTCACCGCGACCGACCTCGTGCTGCGCGTTGTGGAAATGCTCCGCGAACATGGCGTGGTCGGCAAATTCGTCGAGTTCTATGGCGAGGGCATGGAGAACATGCCGGTCGCAGACCGCGCGACCATCGGCAACATGGCCCCGGAATATGGCGCGACCTGCGGCTTCTTCCCGATTGACGATCAGACCATCAAATATCTCCGCAACACCGGCCGCGACGAGGACCGCATTGCGCTGGTTGAGGCTTACGCAAAAGAAAACGGTTTCTGGCGCGATGAGAATTACGAGCCGGTCTATTCCTCCACGCTGGAGCTGGATATGGACACGGTGGAGCCGGCAATCTCTGGGCCGAAGCGTCCGCAGGACCGGATCATCCTCAAAGACGCGGCATCGGCTTTTGCGAAATATATCGACGGTCAGCGCGAGGCGAAGGACGAATCCGAAGAGGCGGAAGAGGACTGGAACGCCGATGGCGGCGCGCCGGAGCCTTATGACATTCCGGGTGATATTGGCAAGCACAAGCGGGTGAAGGTCGAGGGCGAGGATTATACGCTCCATGACGGCTCGGTCGTGATCGCCTCGATCACCTCCTGCACAAACACCTCGAACCCTTATGTGATGATCGGCGCGGGCCTCGTGGCGCGCAAAGCGAACGCACTTGGCCTCAAGCGCAAGCCTTGGGTGAAAACCTCGCTGGCCCCTGGCTCGCAGGTGGTGTCGGACTATCTCGAAGCGGCAGAGCTTCAGGACGATCTCGACGCGCTCGGCTTCAACCTCGTCGGCTATGGCTGCACGACCTGTATCGGCAACTCCGGCCCGCTGGAGCCGCAGATCTCCAAAGCGATCAATGAGGGCGACATCATCGCGACGTCTGTCCTCTCGGGGAACCGCAACTTCGAAGGCCGGATCAGCCCGGATGTGCGCGCGAACTATCTCGCCTCGCCGCCGCTGGTCGTCGCCTATGCGATTGCGGGCGACATGAACATCAACATCGCCGAGGACGTGATTGGCACCGACAAGGATGGCAATGACGTCTACCTGAAAGACATCTGGCCGACGGCGCAGGAGATCTCGGATCTGGTCGAAAAGACCGTGACCCGCGAGAGCTTCCAGGAGAAATACGCCGATGTGTTCAAGGGCGACGAGAAATGGCAGTCCATCGAGACGACGGACAGCCTGACCTATGACTGGCCCGCAGGCTCGACCTATGTGCAGAACCCGCCTTACTTCCAGGACATGGGCCCGGATGCTGGCGAGATCAAAAACATCGACGGCGCACGGATGCTGGCCCTTCTGGGCGACTCGGTCACGACCGACCACATCTCGCCCGCAGGCTCGTTCAAACCGTCCTCGCCCGCCGGTGAATATCTCACCGAGCGTCAGGTCGAGCCGCGTGACTTCAACTCCTACGGGTCGCGCCGCGGGAACCATGAGGTCATGATGCGCGGCACCTTCGCCAATATCCGCATCCGCAACGAGATGCTGGACGGGGTCGAAGGCGGCTACACCAAAGGCCCCGATGGCGAGCAGAAGGCGATCTATGACGCGGCGATGGAATATGTCGAAGCGGGCACCCCGCTCGTCATCATCGCGGGCAAGGAATACGGCACCGGCTCGTCCCGTGACTGGGCGGCGAAAGGTACGATCCTGCTCGGCGTCAAGGCGGTGGTGGCCGAGAGCTTCGAGCGGATCCACCGCTCCAACCTCGTCGGCATGGGCGTTCTGCCCTTCGAGTTCACCGGCGGCGACACGCGCACGAGCCTCAATCTGACGGGCGAGGAGAGCGTGAGCATCTCCGGCCTCGAAGACGGGTTCAAGCCGCAGGCCGAAGTGCCCGCGACCATCACTTACGCCAATGGGGAGACCAAAGAGATCACCCTGAAAAGCCGGATCGACACCAATGTCGAGATGGAATATGTTAAGAATGGTGGGGTACTTCATTATGTTCTGCGCGATCTTGCGCGGAAGAATGGCTAAAACCCGTCGGACCTGATCGTCGGGAAACGGACGAGAGGCACGATGCGGCATCGCAGTAATCCATTGATCTGGCTGGCACTTTCTGTGCTGGCCAGTGTCATTTTAAATGGGGTGCTGCCGCTGTGGCGCTTTGACGTTACGCGCTGGATCTGGGGGCCGCTCGCCGTGCTGGCGCTGTGGTTCCTCAACTCCGCTTTGCGTCATATGGCGCATTTCCGGCTGGTCTACGCGGTGAACCGCCGATTGGACCAGAGCGATATCGGCGGCCCGTTCAAACGCGGGCGCAATCCGATCTATACCGGGATCACCATGCTCTATTTCGCGTTTCTGCTGTGGCTCGGCAGTCTGAGCGCCTTCCTGCCCTTCATCGCCTTCGTGATGATCATGGACCGCTACATCATCCCCGAGGAAGAGGCCCAGATGCTCCGGCGCAACCAACGCAAGGCGGCCGCCTATCTCGACTCGTCACGCCGTTGGTTCTGACGGTTTCTCCACCACAAAACGCCAAGGCGGGCCGTCACTTTGCGACAACAGCACCCAGTTTTGTTCGCCGCAGGCATGGGGCACATCGACCCGCGCCGCCGGATCATCCGCCAAAAGCGTCACACGCGTGCCGGGCGCGGCCGCGCGGAGCGCCTTCAAGAGGCGCAGAACGGGCAGGGGGCAGAGCAGGCCGGTGGCATCAATCTCGTGGGTGTCCATGACAATCGTCTAGACCTCCGCAGCGCCGTGGTCCAGAGTCCCGCCGATATTAGGAAGATATGAAGAATATTCATTTCGAAGTGTTGAGGCTTTTGCTAGGAACGCTCCATGATTGGATTTGATATTGTCGATGCTGGGCTGTTGCCCGCCATGATCGTCGCGCTAGCGGCGGGAGCCTTGAGCTTCCTCTCGCCCTGCGTCTTGCCGATCGTGCCGCCCTATCTGGCCTATATGACCGGCGATGCGGCGAGCGGGTCGCAAAAACGCCCGGTGCTCTCAGCGCTGTTTTTCGTGGCCGGGCTTTCGACGGTATTCCTCATCCTGGGCTTCGGCGCGCTCCTCTTCGGCGCGGTGCTGATGGAGAACCAGGCGCTGGTCGCCAAGCTCTCCGGCGCGGTGGTGATCCTGTTTGGCCTGCATTTTCTGGGTGTGATCCGCATCCCGCTGCTCTACCGCGAAGCCCGGTTCGACGGCGGCAAGGGCGGCTCGCCGCTCGGCGCTTACGTGCTCGGCCTCGCCTTCGCCTTCGGCTGGACGCCCTGCATCGGCCCGATGCTCGGCACCATCCTGATCCTCGTCAGCCAAGAACATGACGCCGCGCGCGGCCTTGTCCTGATGGGCATGTATGCCGCCGGGCTCGGCATCCCCTTCCTGCTCGCCGCCGCCTTCCTGCCGCGCTTCACCGAGCATTCCGCGCGGTTCCGCAAACATCTGCCGCTGATCGAAAAGCTCATGGGCGGGCTGCTGCTGATCGTCGGGTTCCTGCTCATCACCGGCAATTTCGCCGCCATCTCCTTCTGGCTTTTGGAGCAATTTCCGGGGCTTGCGAAGATCGGATGACGGAGACGGACGCGCCGCAACCTGACACCGCCGCGCCGCGGGTGCGCCGTCGCAAGGTGTTTTACCTGCCGGGTTACGATCCCATGGCACCCCGCCGTTACCGTGAGCTCTACCGCAAACAGGCGGGCCGCCAGGCGGCGATTTCGGGCTATGACATCACGGTCAAGGCGACCTCCTCGAAACGCGCCAATTACAGCTGGCACGCCGAAATGGTGCATGACGGCGCGCGTAGCGAGGCCGATATCGAGTTCCTGATCTGGAACGACATCGTGCAAGCCTCGATGGAGCGCTCGATCTTCGCGACCTATATCCTGATGTGGCGCACCCTCTGGATCTACATGCGCAGCCGCACCCTCTCCGCGCTTTACAAAATGCGGCCCGCCCCGATGATCGCGGCGCTCTACCCGGTTTTCGCCCTGAATTTGCAGCTTTATTTCGCCTGGCTCATTGGTGAGATCATTGCGTGGCGGCTCACGGGCTGGATCGACACGCTGGTTGTCTGCACCACGATTGCCTGCGTCTTGCCGATTTTCCGGCGCTATGATCGCCATATTTTTGCCTATTACCTGCTCCACGACTACGCCTTTTCGGCGCAATTCAATGGCCGCACGCCGCCGGAACTGCGCCCCCGTATCACCGATTTCGCTGCCCGCGTCAGCGCCGCGCTCGATCAGGATTATGACGAGGTGCTGGTGGTCGGCCACAGCTCCGGCGCGCATCTGGCGGTGGAGGTGCTGGCGAAACTCTTGACCGAGCGCGACGTGCCGGCGGAGAAAGAGCTGGCCTTTCTGACGGTCGGCCAAGTGATCCCGATGATTAGTTTTCTGCCGGATGCCAATGAGTTGCGGCGCGATCTTAATTTTCTCGCGCGGACGGAAAATCTCACATGGGTCGATGTGTCCGCACCTTCAGACGGAGCCTGTTTCGCGCTCTGCGATCCGGTCGCGGTGTCCGGGGCCAAGCCCGCGCCGGAGGAAGATTACGGCCCTAAGATCATCTCCGCCGCCTATACGGAAACGCTCTCGGATGAAACGCGCCGCCGCATCCGTTTCCGGTTTTTCCGCAAGCATATTCAGTATCTTTATGCCTTCGACCAGCCGCGCGATTACGACTATTTCCAGATCACGGCGGGGCCGCTCAGCCTGAAATCCCGCTTCGGCTGGCGCGAGTCAACGGCCAGTACCGTGGGCGACGTCTATTCGCGCTACACGGATTTCTGATGGCGTTCCGGCCGCCCAAACCGGCGACCCGGCCGCGCTTCGCGACACCCCTTCGGCGCCTCCTGCGGTTCCGCAAAGACATCTTCGCGAGCCAGCCCGAACATCTCTACCGCGCCTGGATGGCGGAGCAGAAAACGCCGTTTTATAATAGCTATTTTATCAACGATCCCGAGCTCTTGGACGATATTCTTAAAGCGCGCCCGATGGCGTTTCCCAAGAGCGAGATCATCGCGAAAACCCTGCGCGATCTGCTCGGCGCGTCGGTCTTTGTGACCAATGGCGCGCTCTGGGAAAAACAGCGGCGGATCATCGACCCGGCCTTCGCAGGCGGGCGGTTGAAGCCGACATTCCCGGCTATGCTGGCGGCGGTCGAGGCGGCTCTGGCGCGGCTGGAACCGGGGGAGGTTGAGATTGAATTCGAAGCCTCGCATCTGGCCGCGGACATTATTTTCCGCACGCTCTTCTCCATCCCGATCACCCATGAGACGGCGAGCGAAGTCTTTGAGAATTTTCGAACTTATCAACGGGCGCAGCCGGTTTTGAACCTCGCGGAGTTGATGCGGCTTCCGTCATGGGTGCCGCGCTTCCGGCGCAAGGCCGTGGTGTCCTCGGCGGCGACAATCCGCAGTCTTCTGAGCGATCTCGTAGCGGAGCGCGCGCGCCAGATCGAGAGCGGCACTGCGCCGGATGATCTCGCTACCAAGATCATGACTTTTGCGGACCCGGACACCGGCGAGGGCTTCACCCCGGAGGACATGGTCGACCAGGTCGCGATCTTCTTTCTGGCGGGGCATGAGACCAGCGCCTCGGCGCTTGGTTGGGCCTTGTATTTGCTGGCGGAATCGCCGGAGGTGCAGGCGCGCGTTGCGGCGGAGGTGGACGCGACGCTCGGCAGCAGCCCGCCAGAATTCGCCGACCTCACGCGCCTGACCTTCACCCGCGACGTGTTCCGCGAGACGCTGCGCCTCTATCCGCCCGTCCCGATGATGGTGCGCGAAACGAAGCAAACGGAGCGCTTCCGGGGCCGGGCAATCAAACCCGGCTCGCTCGCGATCCTCTCACCCTTCCACCTCCAGCGCCATCAACGTCTCTGGGACGCGCCGGACCTGTTCGACCCGGACCGCTGGAGCCGCCGGGAGAGCCGCGAGAATATTCGCAATCATTACATGCCCTTCTCCGCCGGGTCGCGCATTTGCCCCGGAGCGGGGTTCGCGATGATAGAGGGGATCCTGGCGCTCGCAATGATCATCCGCCGTTTCGAGATCACCGCCACCGCGCGCAAGCCGCAGCCGGTGGCGCATCTCACCTTGCGGGCGAAGGACGGAATCTGGCTGAAGCTGACGCCGCGCGGTTAACGTGCCGCCTGATAATGGCGCAGGATATAGACGCGGATGGCCGAGGCGAGGCCGGCGCTGGTACCGCGCGCCTCGTCAATTTCGGCGGCCAATCCATTGATCGTGCGGCCCTTTTCCTCGGCAATCTCGACAAAGGCGCGCCAGAACGCATCTTCCAGCGTGACCGAGGTGCGGTGGCCGCGCAGGGTTAAGGAATGTTTGCGGGGGCGGCCTAAATCACTCATCACGCTTATGCCCCTCATGATCGCGCTGCGCTTTCTCGCGGAGTGCGTCGAGAAACTCGCGCTCCTCCCGCGACACACCATGTTTCGCGGCGTTTTCATCGCCTTTGCGGGCCTTTTCCGCCCGCTCGCGCGCCTTCCGCGCCTGTCTGAGATTGATGATCTTGCTCATAAAAAAAGCCCCGGCACTGGGCCGGGGCGTCTCGTTATTTGGGGCCGATCATGTCTTCGGGGCGGACGACCTCGTCGAAGGTTTTCTCGTCCACAAAGCCGAGATTGACCGCTTCTTCCTTGAGCGTGGTGCCGTTTTTATGCGCCGTTTTCGCGACCTTGGTGGCGTTGTCATAGCCGATGGTCGGGGCGAGGGCGGTGACGAGCATCAGGCTTTCTTTCATCAGCTTGTCGATCCGGGCCTCGTTGGCCTCAATCCCGCTCAGCATCCGCTCGGTGAAGCTGTCGGTCGCATCGCCCAGAAGTTGGATGGATTGCAACAGGTTATAGGCCATCATCGGGTTATAGACGTTGAGCTCGAAATGGCCTTGTGAGCCTGCGAATTTCATCGCGGCATCATTGCCCATGATATGGGCGGCGACCTGCGTCAGCGCCTCGGCCTGGGTCGGGTTCACCTTGCCCGGCATGATCGAGGAGCCCGGCTCGTTCTCCGGCAGGATCAACTCGCCCAGACCTGAGCGCGGGCCGGAGCCGAGGAAACGGATATCGTTGGCGATCTTGTAGCACGCACCCGCGGTCGTCGCGATGGCGCCCGAGAGGAACACCATGGCGTCATGCGCGGCGAGGGCTTCGAACTTGTTCGGCGCGGTGACGAAGGGCAGGTCGGTGATCTCGGCCATGTTCTTGGCCACATCCTCGCCCCACCCCTTGCGGGTGTTGAGCCCGGTGCCGACAGCCGTGCCGCCTTGGGCCAGCTCGTAAATGCCCGGCATCGCGGTTTCGATGCGCGCAATCCCCTGACGGATCTGCTGCGCATAACCGGAGAATTCCTGACCCAAGGTCAGCGGCGTCGCATCCTGCGTGTGGGTGCGACCGATCTTGATGATGCCCTTGAAGGCTTCGGATTTTTTCTCAAGACCTTCGAGCAGTGTCTTCAAGCCCGGCAGCAGCACATCGCGGACCGACATGGCGACGGCGATATGCATCGCGGTCGGGAAGGTGTCGTTGGAGGATTGCCCCATATTGCAGTGGTCATTCGGATGCACCGGGTCTTTCGAGCCGATCTCGCCGCCGAGGATCTCGATCGCGCGGTTGGCGATGACCTCATTGGCGTTCATGTTGCTTTGCGTGCCCGAACCCGTCTGCCAAACGACCAGCGGGAAATTGTCGTCGAACTTGCCCTCGATCACTTCGCCCGCGGCCTCAATGATCGCATCGGCCAGTTTCGCATCGAGCGCCCCGGCTTCCTTGTTCGCCTGCGCGCAGGCTTTTTTCACCACACCAAGGGCGCGGACAATCGCGATGGGCTGCTTTTCCCACCCGATGGGGAAGTTCATCAGGCTGCGCTGCGTCTGCGCGCCCCAATATTTTTCACTGGGAACCTCAAGCGGGCCAAAACTGTCGGTTTCGGTGCGGGTTGCGCTCATCGCGTCTCTCCTCCAATGGCTTTTCCGTGCTATACTAGCCTCGCCCAGCCATGGCAATTGAGCAGCTTGAGAAAGGTCGGCGATGATCGGTGACATTGTAATCCCGGATGCGGAGCACCGCGCCCAGCCCGACCGCCCGCAGAAAAGCGATGATTACCGGAAAATCCAGCAAAAACTGATCTCTACCGTGGGGGCGATCTGCATCGGCATCCCGCTCATGGCCTATCTTGTGAACACGCAGAGCGCCTGTTTTTCGGACTCCATCAGCCATTTTTACTATCGCGCGCTTTGGGGGGACATCTTCGTGATGGCGCTGGCGGTGGCGGGGGTGCTGTTGATCGTGTTCCGCTCGGATACCGGAATTTTCGACCATGCCGCCTTTGTGGCGGGGCTGTTGCTGCTCATCGTGGCGCTGGTGCCGACGGGCGGCTCGGGCTGTGCGAGCGGATCGCAAAGCATGGAGGCGCGGGCGTTTTTCGCCTATGACGCCGCGGCCGATTGCGCCGAGGAGGCGGTCTGCGAGGAGCCGGTCACGGCGGAACTGGAATTCGAGGGTTTCGCGCCCGCTTTTATCCATAAAGCGGCGGCGATTGCCTATCTTGTGCTGCTTTTCGTCCTGTGCACCTTCGGCTTCACCCGCATCACCGATGAGGACAAGATCGGCGGCAAGGTGGTGCGCGCCAAACGCATCCGCAACGCGATTTACCGGCTGTGCGGGGCGTTCATGGCCGGGGCGATGCTGTTTTATGTCGCGAGCAAACTCGGCCTCACCAGCGTCGAACACCCGACCTTCTGGGTCGAGTTCATCGCGCTGATTGCCTTCGGCGTCGCGTGGCTCGTCAAAGGGCGCGTGTTCAGCCAGATGCTGAAAAGCCCGCGCGAGGCGTGAGGTTTATTTCCGGAATTTATCGAGGCTGAGGATTTCCGCGCCGCCGCCATCATCATCGGGCGTTTCGGGCTCTTCATCTTCGCTCATCGGGGCCTCGGGCGCGTCCTCATCTTCATCGACTTCGTGAGAATCAAAGCGCAGGCCGAACTCCACCGAAGGGTCGACAAAGGTGCGGATCGCATCGAAGGGGATCACCAAGGGCTCGGGATTGTTGCCGAAATTCAGCGTGACGGTGAACCGGTCCTCCATCACGGCGAGATTCTCGAACCAGTCCTGCATGACGATGGTCATCTCGCTGGGATAGCGTTCGAGCAGCCATGGGGCCATATCGACGCCCGGATGCGCAGAATCAAAGGTAATGAAGAAATGGTGCTTCCCGGGAAGCCCGTTTTCCGCGACATCGCCGAGCACACTGCGCACCAGATCGCGCAGCGCATCATGCATTCGTCGTCCGTAATCGATACCGTCCATGGGGAAGCACCCTAGGGGATTCTCATCTGTTCTGTAAGACGAAAATCTCGCCGGATCGTTAAAAAAGTGTGGCTATTGCATTTCTTCGGCAAGGGCTTGCACAAGATCGGCGGCGCGGCTCTGGCGGGCGCGACGGTGTGCGGTTCCGGCCCAGAAGGCACCATAGCCGGTGTTTTCCTGTGCCAGCGCGGCAGCGTGGAGCGCCTTGCCCGCATCATAGGCGTAAGGGTAGGGGGCGAGCGGCGGCGCGGTCTCATCGCTCGCCAGCGCGGTAAAGGCATTGTCGAGGCAGCGCGCCGGACGGCCCGAGATCCCGGCGGTCATGGTGGTGCCGGGCGCGGTTTGGAGCGCCGCCTTATGGGCCGCAGGCGCGGGCGACTCGTCGCAGGCCAGAAACGCCGTGCCCATTTGCACACCATCCGCCCCGGCCTCCAGCATCGCGCGGATGTCTTTGCCGTCCATGATTCCGCCCGCCACGATGAGCGGGCGCCGCGTGTGCGGGCGGACCGCCTCCAGAAGCGCGCGAGTCGAGAGCTGCGCATCCGGGCCATGTTGGTCGCGGATGCCGCGATGGCCACCCGCCTCGAAGCCTTGCAAAACAAGCGCATCCATCCCGGCGGCCTCGTTTTTTTGCGCGTCCTCAAGCGAAATCGCACTGCCGAGGAGCACGCAGCCCGTATCTTTCAGCGCGGCGATTTGCCCGTCTTCCGGCAGGCCGAAATGAAAGCTCACCACTTTGGGCCGCGCGGACAAAACAATCTCGGTCAGCACTTCATGCCCCCGAAAACTCTCATAAATACGATGGAGCGTCTCCGGCGGCGTGGCGTCAAGCGCGGCGAAATGCGGCGCGAGATAGGCGAGCCAGCGGGCATTGGCCGCCGGGTCCTCCGCCTCATTCTCGTGACAGAAAAAGTTAACATTGACCGGCCGGGTGGTCCTCTCCGAAACCGCCGCCAAGGTCTCGCGCACCCCGTCCGGCTTTTTTGCCCCGAGGCCGAGACTGCCGAGCGCGCCCGCTTCGGAGACCGCGACGGCAAGTTCAATCCCATCCGAGCCCGCCATCGGGGCCTGAATGATCGGCAGGGTGCAGCCAAGCTGCTCGAAAAACGCATGGGTCATGCGCCTGAGCCTAGCGAAGCTTTCAAAAGGAAGAAACGAAAATGGAGCGGACATGAAAATGCAGGCTTCTGTTGCCAGGTGCCTGCGAACCCCGCCTTAACCTGCAAAGGTCAAGGGCTTAGATTTCGGTTTCGTTACCGCTTACGCAGCAACAGCCACCGGAGCATTGTTGTCGTTTGCAACTAGCTTTTGTGAACCGATAACGGTGGTGTCTCACCGAAACAAAGCTACATCTTTAGACGTCCGTCGATCCTATTTCGGCCCCATGATCCCCAAACGAAGGATTTTGGTGGAGCCGCCGGGTACCGCCCCCGGGTCCGATCCGCTTATTCCATGCGCGTTTATGTCCATAGTCCCCGAAGGAACAGGATGAATTTAGGCCCGCTGGCCCCCAAATTCAAGGGGCCATATAGTCGTGAACGACCTCGCCGAGCCCGAGCGTCAGATCGCTCAGGATGTGGCTCGCGCCCAAAACACGCTTCACCGGAAGCTGCGCACAGGGGGCGAGGGCATGGGGATGCAGCTCCAGCGCCGCCGGGCCGGTCCATGCGCCCTTCACGGTGATGTCCTCCAGATGATAGCGCACCAGCTCGCAAATCCGCGGGGTGCAGTCGACATGGGGGACGATCTTGAGCAGGAAGCCCGGCTCCTCCATGGATTTTTTCACCTCATCCAGATCCAGCGCCTTGTGCTTGAACCCCATGGTCCCGGTCGCGACCCGTTCGCCATCCATTTCCAGCGTGCCGACCAGCGTTTCCTTGCGCGATTCCAGCTTCGGCTGGCCGAGCTTTTTCGGAAAGCCCCAGATTTCCCGCCCGCCATTGATCGGCGCGTCATCGTCGAGATACATCGAATGAACATAGGCACCCTTGCGGCCCTCAAAGGCCACCGGGATCACCTGACCGCTCTCGGTGTAATTGCCAAAACCGGTCGAGTCCGGCATGCGGATGAACTCGTATTTCACGATCGGATTGATGATCTCCAGCGGCTCCGGCACGACGGCGCGCAGCGCGTCCATATCGGTTTCATAGGAGATGATGAGATATTCGCGATTGACGAAGCGATACGGCCCGCGCGGATAGGACGGGCTCGTCAGCGGCATGGCGAAGGCGGTGTTTTTTACATCTTCAGGGGTCATGGTTACTCCTTTTGCCGGAGCGTCTGCCACATCCCGAAGAAGATGAAAAGCCACAGTAAAATGACGTCGCGCCGCGTTTACCCGCCGACTTGCGCGATCCAGTCCTGCAAATTGTAATAGGTGGTGACGCGGGTGATCTTCTCGTTCTCGATCTCGAAAAACGAGCCGGCGGGCAGGCGGTAGGTCTGGCCGTTCGCCTCGGGCAGCCCCTCATCGGTGGCGAGATATTCGCCGTTCACGATGAATTCCGCTGCGCCGCGCGTGCCGTCCTCGCTGACCATGAGGACCAGATCCGTCAGCCGCTCCTTGTAACAGCGGTCCATATGGGCGGAGAACGCTTTGAACTGATCCAGCCCCTTGCGAATGCCGCCCTGGTTAACATGATGCGCCACGTCTTCGGACAGCAGCGCGTGCATCCCGGCACTGTCGTCTGCGTTAAAGGCGTCGAAATAGGCGGTGAGAATGTCGCGTGTGGTCATTTGGCTCTCCTTTTGGGGCGAGGCTTCCACACCCCGCCGCGTGTGAAAAGCGACGGATGCGGCGTGCCGCAAATTTACCTCGACACCGCCGCAATGTGCGGGCTCAAACTTACGAGGTCCGCAGCCGCGTCACGAAATCTTCCGGCGGCGTTTCGGGCGGCAGGAAAAAGGCGCTGACCGGGATCATCAGTTGCGCCGTTTTCCATCCTCAGAAAGCGTCCCGGTTGTTTCTATAATGTCCGGTGCCGTGATGTTCAGCACAACGAAGCGCTCTGAAGGCGTCTCTTTTGGACCGATAGGAGTGCCATCGCCGAGATGAGTTCCGGCCGTTGCCGTGTCTTGCACTATGAGCGCAGCAACCTTTACCCGAATTTCCAATTCGTTCTGGGGAAGACGCCTAACGATGATGAGGTCTTTCGGAACCGCGCGACCCGTCTCGTCTTCCGTGAGACCGGCGATCAATTCATCAACTGTTATGCTGATGTTTCTCCGGCAAATTGCGATCTCTTCCGAAACGTCGCTTTCACCGCCCTCGCAGAACCCCAGACCGCTAGTCGCGGTTAACTGGTCATAGATTTCTCGCTCCGTGGGCAGGGCGAACTCTACGACTGCGTTTTCGTCATCCTTGATCGTCAGAGTGACCTCACTGCCTAAGCAGCCGGTCAAGATAAGAAAAAGCCCGAAAAATGTGAGGAGGCGATACATAAAGATCCGTTCAAAGTCGTCCGGGGTGGAATACATCAGCCAAGCACACATGCAAAGGGCGGGACTAAGCCCGCCCTTTTCCAGTTTGTTTCCCGCCCCCTTACGAGGTCAGCGGGCGATACTCGTTTTGCGGCTCGGTCATCAGACTCACGACAATGATCGCGGCGAAGGCCATGATGAAGCCGGGGATGATCTCGTAGACACCCGGTCCGCCCATGAATTCACCGTTCCAGCCAAGCGAGATCCAGAGGATCACCGTGGCGGCGCCGACGACGAGGCCGGAGACTGCGCCCCAGCCGGTCATGCGGGACCATGTCAGCGACAGGATGATCAGGGGTCCGAAGGCCGCGCCGAAACCGGCCCATGCGTTGGCGACGAGGCCGAGCACCTGGCTGTCCGGGTCGCCCGCGATGAGCGCGGCGACCACGCCGACGAGCAGCACGCAGATCCGGCCGACCATTACCGTCTCGCCTTCGCTCGCATCGCGGCGCAGGAACAGGCGGTAGAAATCCTCGGTCAGCGAGGAGGAGGAGACCAGAAGCTGCGAGGAGATCGTGCTCATGATCGCCGCCAGAAGCGCCGCATAGAGGAAGCCGGTCACGAGCGGATGGAACAAGAGGTTCGCCAGAACGATAAAGATCGTCTCCGCGTCCTCGACCACGATGCCGTTGCGCTCCGCATAGGCCCGGCCAAAGATGCCGAGCGAGATCGCCCCGACCAGCGAGACCGCCATCCAGCCCATGCCGATATTGCGTGCCGTGCTGACTTCATCCACTGAACGGATCGCCATGAACCGCACGATGATATGCGGCTGGCCGAAATAGCCGAGCCCCCAAGTCACCGCCGAGAGGAAGCCGATAAAGGTCAGCCCGCGGGTGAGCGACAGGAAATTGCCGTCGATGGGATCGAGGGTTTCGCGGGCCTGCTCAAGGCCGCCGCCGCCCGGTCCGAAAAGGACGATCGCCGGCATGATGATCAGCGCCAGCATCATGATGACGCCTTGCACGAAATCCGTGAGGCTCACCGCGAGAAAGCCGCCGATGACGGTGTAGGTCAGCACGATGATCAGCGTCAGCCAGATGCCGATGGAATAGTCGCTCATGCTGTTTAGGTTCACCAGATCGCCAAACGCGCTTTCGAAGAGCTTGCCGCCTGCCACGAGGCCGGACGCGGTGTAGACCGCGAAGAACAGCACGATGATCACGGCGGAAATGGTGCGCAGCGCAATCGCCTTGCTCGGGAAGCGGTTGGCGAGAAAGGCGGGGATGGTCAGGCTGTTATCATAGCGCTCGGTCTGCTCGCGCAGGCGCGGCGCGACGATGATCCAGTTGAAAAGCGCGCCGACGAAAAGCCCGATCCCGATCCACGCCTCGACGAGACCGGCGGCAAACAGCGCGCCCGGAAGGCCGAGCAGGAGCCAGCCGGACATGTCCGACGCGCCCGCGGAGAGCGCCGCGACCGCCGGCGGCAGGTTGCGCCCGCCCAGAATATATTCTTCCGAACTCGATGTGGATTTGCGGTAGGCGTAAAAGCCGATCCCGATCATCAATGCGAAATAGAGAAAAAGCGAAATCCAGATGCCAATCGCCATAGTCCCCCCTTGGTGTTGTCATTCAAAGATGGGGAAACCTTTCACACCTTTTCGTGAATGTGAAGGGTCGCGGGCGGGATTTCTTATGTTTTATAGGGGTTTTCGCAGGTTTTTTGCGTCTTGTCCTGCGGTGTTTTGCCGCGATTTGAGATAAGCGCGGTGATGCAGCCCCGAATTGTCTGGCCGGTTTTGAACGATCCACCGCGTCAGGCGCCGGATCTCGGGATGGCCAGAGCGGGCATGGGTGCGGAAAAGCGCGCTCTCCTCCAAGGCTTCGGGCAAATTGTTCCGAATGTGATCCGCGCCGCGCGGCAGCACCCACATCTTGCGGCCCGCCCGGATCTGATGGGCGCTGAAGGCGAGATCGACAAAGCCGCCTGCGCACGCAACATCGTCAAGGCTCGGGAGGTTCTTCCCCAGGCAGCACACCGTCCCCGTGCCAAGGATCGTCGCCCCCCAAACCTTGTCGAGCGGTTTGCGGAACATGAAATTCCGCCAGCCTTCACGGCCAACCGCTTTCTTGAAAATCCACGCATGGCCCTGATAGCCAAAGACATTTTCCTCCAGCCCGATCTCGCGCGCCTGCGCCAGCGTGGTCTCGACATAATCGGGCGGGTAGAGAATATCGTCGTCGATGGTGAAGACCACATCCTCCGGCGCGGGCGGAAAGGCGAATTTGCCGGTATCCATGAGATCGCGCTCCGGGATTACGGCGGTGATCTTCGGACCTGTCAGCGCTTCGGGAACGGCCGCATAGCCATTCAGCGCCACGAAGAGATGATCCACCTGCGGCAGAATACTCCGCACCGTCTCCGCCAAAATATTCGCTCGCGGCGGAAAACTCGCCAGATGCGCGCGTATCATCGCGTCCCCTTCACAGGCCAAACCCGCCCGACCATCGCAGGGGAACACGCTCGCAAACAAGGGAAAATCTGGCGCACCCATGAGGATTCGAACCTCAGACCTCTGCCTTCGGAGGGCAGCGCTCTATCCAGCTGAGCTATGGGTGCGTCTCGCGATTCCATAACGGAGGGCGGGGCAGGGTGCAATCCCCGCCCCGCCTGTCGGGCGAAAATTATTCCGCCGCCTCGGCATAACTCTCCAGCGGCGGGCAGGAGCAGATGAGGTTGCGATCCCCATATGCGTTGTCCACCCGGTTGACCGGCGCCCAGTATTTGTCGACCCGGAACGCCCCCGGCGGGTAGCAGGCTTCTTCGCGCGAATAGGGGCGGTCCCATTCGCCGACGAGATCCTCAACCGTGTGCGGCGCATGGCGCAGCGGGCTGTTTTCAATGGGATAATCGCCCGACGCCACCTTGTCCGCCTCCGCGCGGATGCCGAGCATTGCCTCGCAGAACCGGTCGAGCTCCGCCTTCGGCTCGCTTTCCGTCGGCTCGACCATCAGCGTGCCGGCGACGGGCCAGCTCATGGTGGGGGCGTGGAAACCGCAGTCGATCAGGCGCTTGGCCACATCATCCACGGTGACGCCCGCGAGATCCTTGAGCGCGCGGGTGTCGAGAATGCACTCATGCGCGACCCGGCCATTGGCGGAGTAAAGCACGTCATAGGCGCCCTTGAGCCGCGCCGCGATGTAATTGGCGTTGAGGATCGCGACCTTGGTGGCTTGGGTCAGACCCGCGCCGCCCATCAGGAGGCAATAGGCCCAAGAGATCGGCAGGATCGAGGGCGAGCCGAAGGGCGCGGCGGAAACCGGCCCGACCGCGCCGCCGGTCAGCGGATGGCTCGGCAGGAAGGGTTTGAGATGCGCCTTCACCCCGATCGGCCCCATGCCCGGACCGCCGCCGCCATGGGGGATGCAGAAGGTCTTGTGCAGGTTGAGATGGCTCACATCGCCGCCGAGATCACCGGGGCGCGAGAGGCCGACCATCGCGTTCATATTCGCGCCGTCGATATAAACCTGCCCGCCATGCTCGTGGGTGATCGCGCAGACCTCTTTGACCGTCTGCTCAAACACGCCATGGGTCGAGGGATAGGTGATCATGCAGGCGGCGAGATTATCCGAGTGTTTCTCGGCCTTTGCACGGAAATCCTCAAGGTCAATATCGCCATTCTCCGCCGATTTCACGACGACCACTTTCATCCCCACCATCTGCGCCGAGGCGGGGTTGGTGCCATGAGCGGAGGTCGGGATCAGGCAGACATCGCGCTGCGTATCGCCGCGATCCAGATGATAGCCCCGGATCGCCAGAAGCCCCGCATATTCCCCCTGCGCGCCGGAATTGGGCTGCATGGAGACCGCGTCATAGCCGGTGACCTTGCAAAGCTTGTCCTCCAGATCCTGCAGCATCTCGTGATAGCCTGCTGCCTGCTCGGGCGGGCAGAACGGGTGCAGCGCGTTAAACTCCGGCCAGGAAATCGCCATCATCTCGGCAGTCGCGTTGAGTTTCATCGTGCAGGAGCCGAGCGGGATCATCGCCCGGTCGAGCGCCAGATCCCGGTCCGCGAGGCGGCGCATATAGCGGGTCATCTCCGCCTCGGCCCGGTTCATGTGGAAAATCGGGTGGGTGAGATAGTCGCTGGTGCGAATGAGGCTGTCCGGCAGGCGGTAATCCGTGTCCGGCAGATCGCCGTCATGGCCGAAAGTGCGCAGCACGCCCTCAATGGTTGCGGCGTCGGTGGTCTCATCCGCCGAAATGCCGACGCGGTTCGTTCCAACAGGCCGCAGATTGATCCCTTCGGCGCGGGCCGCTTCCAGCACCGCGCCCTGATCCTTCACCTCCACCGTGAAGGTGTCGAAGAAAACGCGCGGCTCCACGGCGTAGCCCATGGCGTCGAGCCCGTTCGCGATGCGGCTCGCGGCAAGATGCACATTTTGGGCAATGGCTTTGAGCCCATTCGGCCCGTGGAACACCGCATACATGGAGGCCATCACCGCCAGAAGCGCCTGCGCGGTGCAGACATTCGACGTCGCCTTTTCGCGGCGGATATGCTGTTCGCGGGTCTGGAGCGACAGGCGGTATGCACGGTTGCCGCGCGCGTCGACCGAGACGCCGACAATCCGGCCCGGCATGGAGCGTTTCAGCTCATCCCGGCAGGCGAGATAGGCGGCGTGCGGGCCGCCATAGCCCATGGGCACGCCGAAACGCTGGGTCGAGCCGATGGCAATATCCGCGCCCATTTCGCCCGGCGGCGTAAGCAGGCAGAGCGCCAGCGGGTCGGCGGCGACCACGGCCAGCGCCTTCTCCGCGTGAAGCGCGTCGATCAACCCGCTGAAATCGCGGACCGTGCCGGTCGAGCCGGGATACTGGAAGATCGCGCCAAACACCTTTGACGGATCGAGGTTTTCCGGTGCATCGACAATCACCTCCCAGCCGAGTGGTTCGGCGCGGGTGCGGGTGAGATTGATCGTCTGCGGGTGGCAATCTTCGTCCACAAAGAACGCGGTCGCCTTCGACTTGCTCGCCCGCTGCGCCAGCGCCATGGCCTCCGCGGCGGCGGTGGCTTCATCGAGAAGCGACGCGCCCGCGACCTCGAGCCCCGTAAGATCCGAAATCATCGTCTGGAAGTTCAACAGCGCTTCGAGACGGCCCTGCGAAATCTCCGGCTGATAGGGCGTGTAAGCCGTATACCAAGCCGGATTTTCCAGGATATTCCGCTGGATCGCGGGCGGCGTGACCGTGCCGTAATAGCCCATCCCGATCATGCTTTTCATGACCGTATTGCGATCCGCCACGCGCCGCAGACGCGCCAGAACCCCTTGCTCGGACAGCGCCTCCTCCCAAACCAGCGGCGCCTCCTGCCGGATGTCCTTGGGCAACGTCTCGTCGATCAGCGCGTCGAGACTGTCCACACCAATCACGGACAGCATCTCGGCCATCTCATCGGGAGACGGGCCGATATGGCGGCGATTGGCAAAATCATAAGGGGCGTAATCGGTGGGTGTGAAGGTCATGCTCTCGTCCGTGTCTCGGCAAGGGGGAAAGGGGCCGGGCGGCCCGCTTAACCAATCAGGTCTTTATAGGCCGCTTCGTCCATCAGCGCGTCGAACTCGGCGGTGTCGGCCAGCTTGATCTTGAAGAACCAGGTGCCGTTCGCGTCCTCATTCACGCCGCCGGGGGCATCGGCCAGCTCTTCATTGACTTCGGTGATCTCACCGGCGAGCGGCGCGGAAATGTCGGAGGCCGCCTTGACGCTCTCGATCACCACGATCTCGTCGCCCGCTTCAACCTCGCGGCCCGTCTCGGGCAGCTCGATAAAGACGATATCGCCGAGCTGTTCGGCCGCATGTTCGGTGATCCCGACCGTTGCGACATCGCCGTCGAGTTCCAGCCACTCATGTTCTTCTGTATATTTGCGCATCCCTGTTGCTCCTCAGCGTTTGTAATCGGGTGTGTGGAAAGGCAGATCGGCGACGGTGACGGGCAGGAATTTGCCGCGCACCTCGCCGTAAATCGTGGTGCCGGGGGCAGCGTGGCCCGCTTCGACATAGCCCATGGCGACCGGGTGGCCCATGGAGGGGCCGAAGCCGCCCGAGGTGATCTGGCCGATTGGCGTTTGCCCCTGATCATCGGCGTAAAGCGTGACGCCCTCGCGCATCGGGGCGCGGCCTTCGGGTTTGAGGCCGACGCGTTTCTCGGCGGGGGCGTTGTCGAATTCCGGCAGGATGATGCCCGCACCCGGAAAGCCGCCCTCGCGCGCGCCGCCGCTGCGGCGGATTTTCTGGATCGCCCAGGGCAGGGCGGCGGAGACGGGCGTGGTTTCCGGCGTCAGATCATGGCCGTAAAGGCACATCCCCGCCTCAAGGCGCAAACTGTCCCGCGCGCCAAGGCCGATGGGTTCCACCTCGTCCATCTCGATCAGTTTGCGGGCGATACTCTCCGCGTGATCGAGCGGGATCGAAATCTCGAACCCATCCTCGCCGGTATAGCCCGAGCGCGAGACGATACAGGCCGCGCCGTCCACATCCACATCGCGCACATCCATGAATGTCATCTCCGCCACCTCGGGCGCGAGCCGGGCGAGGGCTGTGGCCGCCGCAGGTCCCTGAAGCGCGACCAGGGCGCGGTCGAGCATTTCGGCATCACATTCTGCCAGCCCGGATGCCCGTTCGAAATCCGCGTCCTTGCAGGCGGCGTTGACCACCAAAAACAAATGATCCGCACGGCGGGCGACCATCAGATCGTCCTCGATCCCGCCATTCTCATTGGTGAAAAGCGCATAGCGCTGGCGGCCCTCTTTCAGCCCCAGCACATCGACCGGCACGAGCGTCTCCAGTGCCTTCGCCGCCGCCTCGACCCCGTCGGGATGCGTCAGGCGAATCTGTCCCATATGGCTGACATCGAACAGACCCGCCTTCTCGCGGCTGTGCAGATGCTCCTTCATCACGCCAAGCGGATATTGCACGGGCATTTCATAGCCCGCGAACGGGACCATCTTGCCCCCAAGCTCAACATGAAGATCATAAAGCGGTGTGCGGCGTAGATCGCCTGATGTGCTGGTCATAGTCGCGCCTCCCTCGGGGTGCTCCCCCGCAAAATGCGCCCCCCCTGTCCCTTTGCCTGAGATCGCTATCCCTTCGGCGGACGCATCAAAGCGCCTCTCTCCAGCTTTATGCCCTATGAGGTCCCTTTGGCCTGAGAGTTTCCGGGGGCGGTTGCTCCTTCGGCAGCGCGCGGCCCGGACAGGCGTTGCACTTCTCCCTCATAGTGGGCGCAAGCTAGCCGAAGCGCGGCGCAAAGAGCAAGGATTAATGACAGGGGCGGGGCAGGGTGGTAGCAAGTCTCATGGCGGATTATACGCTCCTTTGTGTCGCCCAGTCGGGACGGCTTGCCTATGAGGCCCTGATTTTCATGGCCTCCCTGCGCGCTGTGAGCGATCGGCCCGTGGTGATCGCCGAGCCGCAACCGGGGCCGGAATGGGACGAGGATCCGCGCCTCCCGCCCGAGATTCGCGCAGAGTTGGAAGAGATGGGGGCCGAGATCCGCCCCTTCACCGCCGCCCCCTTCGGCGCGCGCTATCCTTACGGCAACAAGATCCGCGCGCTCTCGGTGGTCGAGGGGCCGTTTCTCTTTCTCGACACGGACACGCTCTTTCTCACCGATCCCGCAAAACTCGATATCGACTTCACCCGCCCGTCAGCCTCCATGCGCCGCGAAGGGACATGGCCGAAGCCGGTCGCCTATAGCTATTCGGAGATCTGGGGCGCGCTCTACCGCAAATTCGATCTCGACTTCGTTTCCTCAATCAACCCGCGCTATGGCAGCGAGGACTGGCGGCGCTATCTCTATTTCAACGCCGGCTGGTTCTATGGGCCAAGCGGTGCGGTGTTCGGCGCGCTGATGGAGGACTACGCCACCGCCATCGAATCCACCCCGCCCGAGGAGATCGCGGAACAGGCGCTTTATCCATGGCTTGACCAGATCGTCCTGCCGCTCGTCATCCACAAACTCGGCGGCGGGCGCAGCGGCCCCGAAGGTCTCGACGGCAATGTCACCTGCCACTACCGCACCCTGCCGCTGCTCTATGCCCGCGAATGGGATGAGGTGGTCGAGGTGCTGGAACGGGTCACCGCGCCGAACCGGATCAAGAAATTGCTGAAAGCCTGGCCGCCCGCCCACCAGATGATCTATCGCGGCAAGGGCGCGGAGGTCCGCCGCCTCTTCGCGGGCGGTCTGCCGGAGGAAGAGCAAAGCATCCGCAAACGGATCAAGGCCGCGGGTCTGTGGATGCGGTGACTTTAAGGGTTGCGCCTAGTCCTTTGACCGCGCGGCCTTTTCCGCGTGGCCCGAAACACCTTCCCGGCGCTCCAGTTCCGCCAGAACATCGCCCCATGTGACGCCGCTCGCGGTCAGCATGACCTGCAAATGAAACAGCACATCGGCGGCTTCCTTATGCAGGCTCTCGGGCTCCGCCGTCGCCGCAATGATCGCCTCAACCGCTTCTTCCCCGAACTTCTCGGCACATTTGTTGCGGCCCTTGGCGAGCAAGCTGGCGGTGTAGCTCTCCCCCGCATCCGCGCCCGCGCGGGCCGCAATCGTGTCTGCCAGACGGTTCAGAACATCGCTCATAGACGCATCGGGATTCCCGCCTCCTGCATATAGTGTTTCGCCTCCGGGATCGTGTGCGTGCCGAAATGGAAGATCGAGGCCGCCAGCACCGCCGAGGCATGGCCCTCCGTCACCCCATCCACCAGATGCTGCAAATTGCCGACACCGCCGGACGCGATCACCGGGATCGGCACCGCATCGGCCACCGCCCGCGTCAGCGGCAGATTGAAGCCGGATTTCGTGCCGTCCTTGTCCATCGAGGTCAGCAGGATCTCCCCCGCACCGCGCCGCGCCATTTCCTTGGCGAAATCCACCGCATGGATGCCCGTCTCGCGGGTGCCGCCATGGGTATAGATCTGCCACGATCCATCCGGCGCGGTTTTGGCGTCGATTGCCACCACAATGCATTGATTGCCAAACTTATTCGCGCTCTCGCTGACCACCTCCGGGTCCGCCACTGCCGCCGAGTTGAAGCTGACCTTATCGGCCCCCGCCAGCAGAAGTTTGCGCACATCGCCCGCAGTGCGCACACCGCCGCCAATCGTCAGCGGCATGAAACAATGCTCCGCCGTGCGCGCCGCGAGATCGTAAATCGTCTCACGCGCCTCGATGCTCGCGGAAATGTCGAGAAAGCACAGCTCATCCGCGCCATCGCCGTCGTATTTTTTCGCAATTTCCACCGGGTCGCCCGCATCGACGAGCCCTTCGAAATTCACCCCCTTCACCACGCGGCCATTTTTCACGTCGAGACAGGGGATCAGACGGGTTTTCAGCATCTTAGCCTCTCAAATACGCGGTCGCATCGGCCACATTGAGCGCGCCATCGTAAAGCGCGCGGCCCGAGATCACGCCATTCAGCGGCGCGCCGCTCTCCTTCAGCGCCTTGAGATCGTCCATCGACGAGACCCCGCCCGAGGCAATTACCGGGATCGAGACAGCCCGCGCGAGATCCGCGGTCGCCTCCACATTCGGCCCCTGCATCGCGCCGTCGCGGTCAATATCGGTGTAGATGATCGCGGCGACCCCGGCATCCTCAAAGCGGCGCGCCAGATCGAGGGCGGACATATCCGTGACCTCGGCCCAGCCTTCCACCGCCACCATGCCGCCCTTGGCGTCGATCCCGACCGCCACCTGACCCGGAAACGCCTTGGCAGCCTCCTTCACCAAGTCCGGATCACGGACCGCAACCGTGCCCAGAATCACGCGGGCGAGGCCCTTTGCCAGCCACATCTCGATGGTCGCCAAATCGCGGATCCCGCCCCCGAGCTGGGTCGGCACCTTGGCGCTCGCCAGAATGTTATCGACGGCCCCGCCATTGACCGGAGACCCCGCAAAAGCGCCGTTCAGATCCACCAGATGCAGCCAGTCGCATCCCGCCTCCACAAAGGCCCGCGCCTGAGCCGCAGGATCGTCATTGAAAACAGTGGCTTGCTCCATATCGCCGCGCAGCAGGCGGACGCAGTTTCCATCTTTGAGATCAATGGCGGGATAGAGGATCATCGGCGGCTCTCCAATTGTTCACCGCCTGATAACCCGGCCATGCGAAAGATGCAAAACCCGCCGTGCGATTATCGCAACGTTAATATTGACGGATTAGGGCTTGGGCGGAACTCTTCTTGCGTGTCACAGGGAGGAAACGACATGAAAAAACTTCTGCTTGCGGCGGCGCTGGCCTTGCCGGGCGCGGCCTTCGCTCAGGATGTCAGCGGCATCTGGCAAACCGGAACCTCGGATGAGGGCGCCTATCTGCATGTGCAGATCGCCCCTTGCGCCGGCGCGACCGACCAGATCTGCGGCGTGATCACCAAAACGTTTAATTCGGACAACGACGTTTCGGGTAAAAACATCATATCGAACATGAAATCTGACGGCGGTGGCAATTATTCCGGCGGCACCATCTGGGCCCCCGATCAGGATAAGCGCTACGGCTCGAAAATGACCTTGTCGGGCAACAGCCTGAAGGTGTCGGGATGTGTCGCAGGCGGAATCATCTGCCGCAGTCAAACATGGTCGCGCGTGCAATAAGCCCCGGCCATTCCAGTTTGTAACCAGTGCAGGCACCCTTCGGGGTGCCTTGTACCGAGTGCCAGCCGGGTAATGCCGCTGATTGCCCTCAGGGCGTCCAGCGCAGGAAATTCCCGATCAGTTTGAGGCCGGTTTGCTGGCTCTTTTCCGGGTGGAACTGCACCCCGACCATATTGCCCTTCCCAACCATCGCCGTGACCTTCTGCCCGTAATCGACATGGGCGAGGCGGGTCGCAAGGCTTTCCGTCGCCATGTGATAGGAATGGACGAAATAGGCGTGATCGCCGCTCGCGATCCCCTCCAAGACCGGATGCGGCTGATCAATCTCCAGCGCGTTCCAGCCCATATGCGGGATTTTCAGATCGCCGCCGGGGGCGAGTTTGGTGACATGCCCGTCGATCCAGCCAAAGCCGAGCGTGTGGATGCCATGCTCATCGCCCGACGTCGCCATGAGCTGCATCCCGACGCAGATGCCGAGAAACGGCACCCCGGTTTCGACCCGCCGCAGCAGCGCTTCCAGAAGACCCGGCCGCGCTTCCAGCCCTTTTTTGCAATCGTGAAACGCGCCGACGCCGGGCAGAACGATCCGGCTCGCGCGCCAGAGATCCGCCGGGTCCGCGGAGACCTTCACATCCCCGCCGACCTCGCGCGCCATGCGCTGAAAACTTTTCTCCGCGCTGTGCAGATTGCCGCTGTCATAATCGACGATTACGCAGGTCATCGCTGTCTCCCTTGCGCTCAGAGCGCGCCTTTGGTGGACGGGATGCCGCTCGCGCGCGGATCGGTTTCGACGGCCTCGCGCAGCGCACGCGCCACGGCTTTGAACGCCGCCTCGCAGATGTGGTGACTGTTAAAACCGGAAAGCTGCGCGACATTGAGGGTGATCCCTCCATGGCTACAAAAAGCCGTGAAGAACTCGCGCACCAATTCGGTGTCGAAACTGCCGATTTTCTCGCTCGGGAATTGCATGTCCCACACCAGATAAGGCCGCCCCGAGAGATCCAGCGCAGCGCGCACGAGCGCCTCGTCCATCGGCAAAAGGCACGACCCATAGCGCCGGATCCCCGCCTTGTCGCCAATCGCCTCGCGCAGCGCCTGACCGAGCGCGATCCCCGTGTCCTCGACTGTGTGGTGATCGTCGATATGCAGATCCCCTTCGGCCCGCGCGGTGATGTCGATCATCGCGTGGCGGGCCAGTTGCTCCAGCATGTGATCGAAAAATCCGACCCCGGTGGCCACGTCATAGCGGCCCGTGCCGTCGAGATTGATCTCCACCTCGATCGCGGTTTCGGTGGTCTTGCGACTGATTTTCGCTGTTCTCATAAGGGGATCGAAGCTCCTTTGCACCGTCGGCACCGTTCTAGCCATTGGGCGCGGGCGAGACAAGCGCGGCGATCCCACGGCCCCCACCACCGCAAATCCCGTTTGAACCCGCCCGCGCAAGCGCCTAAATAGGGGGGAACGACGCGGCGCCATCCGGCGGCCAAGGGAGTAGGAATTATGCTGAACAATATCGGCCCCATGGGTCTTATCCTTATCGTGATCGTGGTGCTGGTCCTTTTCGGGCGCGGCAAGATCTCCGGCATGATGGGCGAAATGGGACGGGGCATCACGAGCTTCAAACAGGGCCTCAAGGAAGGCGATGAGGAGCAGAAAAAGACTATCGAAGCCGAGCGCGTGAGCGAGGCGGACGCGGCCAAAACCGAAGACAAAGACAAGGTTTAAGAGCCGCTCATGCCAGATATCGGCTTCTGGGAGCTGCTCGTGATCGGGGTTGTCGCCCTGATCGTGGTCGGCCCCGAGGATCTTCCCAAGATGTTTCGCGCCGTTGGCCAGTTCATGGGCAGGGCGCGGGCGATGGCGCGTGAGTTCACCAAGGCCATGGAAGACGCGGCTGATGACAGTGGTCTCAAGGGCGCGGCGGATGATCTCAAGTCGCTCAACCGGATGAAAGAGCTGGATCTGCGCAGCGAGGCCCGCAATTTCACCCGTGAAACGGTGATGGGCGGCCCGCCCGATCCGGGGCCGGTGGAGTACGGCGATGCGGGGGAGGCCAAGCCCGCCCCGAAGGCCGGGAAAACACCGGAAGGCGAGACGAAGCCGACCGCCGAGACAACGCCGCAGGCCGATGAACCGCCCGAGACAGGCACCCCCAAAGAGCCCGAGAAAGCCCAAGAATGACGGATGAGGATGACGAGCTGGCCGGCAGCGCCGCGCCGCTGATTGAACATCTGGCGGAGCTGCGCACGCGCATCATCTGGTCGCTGGTCGCCTTTATCGTGGCCATGCTGGCCTGTTTCACCGTGGCCGAACCGATCCTGCAATTCATCGCCGAACCGATTGGCGAGGTGCTGAAGGCGCGCGGCGAGGACCCGCGGCTGATCTTCACCGCCCCGCAGGAGAAATTCTTCGTGCTGGTGCGGATTTCCGTGCTGGCCGGGATCGGGATTTCCTCCCCCATCATCATGTATCAGATGTGGAGCTTTATTGCGCCCGGTCTCTACAAGACGGAAAAGAAGGCGTTTTTGCCCTTCATTCTCGCCTCGCCGCTGCTCTTTCTCGCGGGCGCGTCCTTTGCGCATTACATTGTGACCCCGATGGCGATGAATTTCTTCATCGGCTTTTCGGACGCGATCCCGGCGCTGGTCGATCTCGTCAAAACCGGCGATCCGGCGGTGGTGGAGGAGATCACCGAATCCGATGAACTCGCCACCGTCTTTCTCGGCTCCGTGCGCGAGTCGCTCGATCTGTCGCTCAAATTCATCTTCGCCTTCGGCCTCTGCTTCCAACTCCCCGTGCTCTTGACCCTTCTCGGCATGGCCGGGCTCGTCACCGCCGAAGCGCTGCAAAACACCCGCCGCTATGCGGTGGTCGGCATCCTCTTTCTCGCCGCGATCCTGACCCCGCCCGATGTGATCTCGCAAGTGATCCTCTTCGTGGTCGTCTACGGGCTTTACGAAATCTCGATCCAGCTCGTGCGCATCGTCCAGCGCCGCCGCGAAGCGGAGCTCGATCTGTGAGCGAGATGGAGCGTATCGCCGCCGCGCTGGAGCGCCTCGCGCCGCCCGCGCCGGAGGCCCCGGACTTCTCTGCGCCCGCTTTGGTGTGGCGTGACGGCGGGCTGCATGAGGCCCGCGCGATCGCCCATGTGGATCTGGACCTGCTCGTCGGCCTCGACCGCAACACCGAGACCCTGCTCGCCAACACCCGCCAATTCGCGCGCGGCCATATGGCCAACAACGCGCTGCTTTGGGGCGCGCGCGGCATGGGGAAAAGCTCGCTGGTCAAGGCGGTGTTCATGGCGAGCCGGGAGGAAGGCCCGCTCCGCCTCGTCGAAATTCCGCGCGAGGATCTGCCGCAAATCGGGCGTCTGCTCTCCATGCTGGCGGGCCGCGCCGAGCGCTTTCTGCTTTTCTGCGATGACCTTTCGTTCGACAAGGACGACAGCCATTACAAGAGCCTAAAGGCCATTCTTGACGGCGGCATCGAAGGCCGCCCGGATAATGTGCTGCTCTACGCCACCTCCAACCGCCGCCACCTCATGCCCCGCGACATGATCGAAAACGAGCGGCAATCCGGCATCCACCCGAGCGAGGCGGTGGAGGAAAAGCTGTCCCTTTCCGACCGTTTCGGCCTCTGGCTCGGCTTCTACCCGGCGGATCAGGACACGTACCTGAAAATCATCCGCGGCTATGTGGACCGGCTCGGCATCTCCATCACCGACGAAGCGCTGCGCGCCGAAGCCATCGAATGGAGCCAAACCCGCGGCGCCCGCTCAGGCCGCGTCGCCTGGCAATATATCTGCGATCTCGCGGGCCGGAACGGGATTGCACCGGGCACGCTCAACGCTATGGATAAATCGTAACCTCGCGGTTTCGGGCTTCGAAGTCGCGCAGCCGGCTCTCCAGATCCCCGCAATGCAACTCCAGTTTGTGGCCATCAGGATCAAGGAAATAGAGCGACGCGCCCTCGCTCTTATTGTCTTTCCATGTCTTTGCGGCTCGCGAGATTTTCTCCGCCATCGCGTCGTAATTCTCCGGCGAAATGTCGAAGGCGAGGTGGGAGTAATCCTGATGTGGACGCGAAGCGGCATGTGCGTCGAGAGAAAGGCAAAGCCATAAACCGGACGCGTCAAAATAGGCACCGCTGGCCCACGCGGCCCGAAGACGAAATCCCAGCACATCCCGATAGAAGGTGATGCTGCGGTCAAGATCCGTCACGGCAAGTGTGATGTGATTGAGGCCGGTTATCATGTTCGCTCCCACATAAAAACGCCGGGCGGTTGGCCCGGCGTTCTGGTTTTTGAATGGTCGCACCAGTTTTGAAACGGGCGATCAGAAATAGCCGGCCGGATCGACGCTCTGGGTGCCTTCGCGGACCTCGAAATGCAGGGACGGCGTTTCGCTCGGGGCGACCTTGGCGATGGTCTGGCCTTTGCTCACCTTGTCGCCTTTGGCGACCGACACGTCGCTGACGCGGGCATAGACGGTTAGCAGGTTGTCGGAGTGGCGCACGAGGACGATGGTGCCGTTTGCGCCGAGCGAGTTGGAGACCAGCACCACCTCGCCGCCGTCCGCCGCTTTGACGCCGGTGCCGGCGGGCACGGCGTAGTTCCAACCTGCGCTGCCGCCGCCCGTGGGCGAGCCGGAGACCGGGGCGGACATTTTGCCGCTGGCTGAGCTTTGCTCCAGATTCGGGCTCGCGGGAACATCCGCCTGTTCGATATCCTGCGGCAGCGGCTCGGATTGGGACGGCGGGGGCGTGACGGCGGTGCCATCGCCGGGACGGGAATTCGCGCCCGGAATGGTCAGGTTCTGGCCGACCCGGATCGCCATATCGGAGCCCAGATTGTTAGCCGAGCTGATCGACGCCGCGCTGACATTATAGCGCCGCGAGAGGCTGTAGACCGTATCGCCCGGCTGGACGGTGTGGCGCACAGGCGCGGTCGGGCTGTCGTTGATCGCGTCCTGCGCCTGATCTTCCATGCTTTGCTCCGGCGCGGGTGCGGGCAGGTTGCTCGGCGGTGCGGTGACCGGCTGAAGGCTCGGGGCGCGGCGCGGCAGGGCGATGATCTCGCCGACGCGCGGGCTGTAATTCATAGGCAGCGCGTTATATTGCGCGACCTCCGCCTCGCTCATGCCGACGCGCGCCGCCATGGAGCGGATGCTGTCGCCGGAGCGGGCCACCATCACATCGCGTTCGGGATAGGACACCACGCCCCGGCTGTCGGGGGTGCGCGCCTGCGCGGGCCTGACCGGCGCGGGATCGGTGATCTGCGGCAATTGCAGCTGCGGCATCTGAAGCTGCTGCCCCGGCTGACAGGCCGCGAGGCCAAGGATCAACGCTACGGGCGCAGCGCGCGTAATAATAGACCGCGATGTCATACCCCGTGACATCGTGATCTGGGGAAAGGGTTTGCTCATTCTCTGCTCTCCTCGTCTTCGGCCATTCCCTCAAGAAGCGGGACGAAGCGAACCTCGCCCAGTTCCTCATATTCGAGGCCGTTATCTGTTTTTAGCACTTTTACGATGGTCTGCACATAGTCACCAAGTCCGACCGGTATCACCATGATGCCACCCGTGGCGAGTTGTTCGGTTAAGGGGGGCGGCACATCCTCGGCGGCGGCGGTGACCATGATGCGGTCGAACGGGGCTTGGGCGGGCAGGCCCATGGTCCCGTCCGACGGCATGGCGGTGATGTTGCTGATGTTGAGTTTGGCGAAGCGCGCTTCGGCGACCGGGATCAGCGGTTTGTGGCGCTCCAGCGTGTAGACGCGCCGCGCGAGTCGGGCGAGGATCGCGGCCTGCCAGCCCGAACCTGTCCCGATTTCCAAGACCTTATGGCGGGGCTGCACATCGAGCGCCTGCGTCATCCGGCCAACCAGCGAGGGCTGGGAAATGGTTTGCCCGCGCGGGATCGGGAGCGGTGTGTCCTCCCAGGCCCGCGCCTTGAAGGTGCCTTCGACAAAGAGGTCGCGCGGCGTGCGTTCCATTGCATTGAGCACGCGGGAATTGGTCACGCCGCCGCCGCGCAGGGCCATCATGAGCTGGATGAGGCCCGTATTCGTCACTGCCCGAACGCCTCTTTGAGCGGGTCCAGCATGTCATGTGCCGTGAGATCCGCGCGGCAGGGCGTGACGGAGATGTAGCCATTCAGATTCGCCCAAGCGTCGCTGCCCTCTTCAGTCGGTTTGTGCTGAGGGCCGCCCGCGAGCCAGACAAATTCGCGCCGGTTGGGGGAGACGTAATGCTCCGCCGAGAAGGCGACATTCTGGCGGTAGCCTTGCGGCGCGATCATGGTGCCTTTGACGCCGCTCGCCGGGACCGGGGGGAAATTGACGTTGTAAAAGAGGTGATAGCGCTCGCCGCCCCATTGGTTCGCATCGAGGATTTTGCGGACCGTCTCGACCCCGAATTTCGCCGCCGGTTCGAAGCGGTTTTCCAACTCGCGGTTTTCCGGCCCGTAAAATTGCGAGAGCGCAATGGCCGGGACATGCTGGAGCGCGCCTTCCATGGCCGCGCCAAGCGTGCCGGAATAGACCGCGTTCTGCGCCGCATTGTTGCCCGCATTGACGCCCGAAAGGATGAGATCCGGCGGGTTGTCCTTCATCAGCTCGTGAATGCCGAGCAGCACGCAATCCGCCGGGGTGCCTGCGCCCGCAAAGCGGCGCGGGCCGATCCGCTCCAGCCGCACGGGGCTGGTGTAGGAAATGCAATGCCCGACGCCCGATTGCTCGAAAGCGGGCGCGATGGTCCAGACATCATCGCCGATCTCATGGGCAATCGCTTCGGCGATTTCGAGACCCGGCGCGGAGATGCCGTCGTCATTGGTGACCAAAATTCTCATTGCAGCGTTCCATCGGGTGCGAGGGTGGTTTTGCCCCCCAGATAGGGGTGGAGGACGGCGGGCAGGCTAACCGAGCCATCTTCGTTCTGATGGTTCTCAACCACCGCGATGAGGGCGCGGCCGACCGCGAGGCCCGAGCCGTTGAGGGTGTGGATGAATTGCGGTTTCGCGCCCTCGGCGGGGCGGTAGCGGCCATTCATGCGGCGCGCCTGAAAGGCCCGCGTGTTCGAGCAGGACGAGATTTCGCGGAACATATCCTGCCCCGGAAGCCACGCCTCGATGTCATAGGTGCGCGCGGCGCTGAAGCCCATATCGCCGGTCGAGAGGATCATGGTGCGGAAGGGGATGCCGAGTTTTTCCAGAATCCCTTCGGCGCATTTGGTCATGCGGGCCAGCTCCGCCTCGCTCTCCTCGGGCGTGCAGAGGGTGACCATTTCGACCTTTTCGAACTGGTGCTGGCGGAGAATCCCCGCCGTGTCCCGGCCCGCGCTTCCGGCTTCGGAGCGGAAACATTGGGTGAGGGCGGTCATCCGGCGGGGCAGGGCGCTGGCGTCCATGATCTCACCCGCGGCGAGATTGGTCAGCGGCACCTCGGCGGTTGGAACCAGCCACCAGCCGTTTTCCGTGCGGTAGCTATCCTCGGCGAATTTGGGAAGCTGGCCGGTACCGAGCATGGCCTCATCGCGGACGAGAACCGGCGTCCAAGTCTCGGTGAGGCCGTTTTCCTCCACCTGCGTGTCGATCATGAACTGCGCCAGCGCCCGGTTGAGCCGCGCCAGCCCGCCTTTCAGCACCATGAACCGCGCGCCCGAAAGTTTCGCGGCGGCGGCGAAATCGAGCCCGGCGGCGACCCCGGCGATCTCGTAATGCTCCTTGGGATCAAAGCCGAAATTGCGCGGATTGCCGACGCGGTTGACCTCGACATTATCCGCCTCATCCGCGCCGTCCGGCACCTCGGCGTCGGGGATGTTCGGAATTTCCATGAGGAGAGTCTGAAGCGCCGCATCCTCGGCTTTGGCTTCCTCTTCAAGCCGGGCGATCTCGGCTTTTTTCTCGCCCACAAGGGCGCGGAGACGTTCAAACTCCGCCTCATCGCCATTCGCCTTGGCCGCGCCGACCGCTTTGCTGGCCTGATTGCGCTCGGCCAGTGCCGTCTCCGCCGCCTGGATCTTGGCACGCCGCGCGGCATCGCGAGAGAGGATCAGATCCGCATGGGGCGCAACGCCGCGCCGTGCGAGCGCCGCGTCAAAAGCTTCGGGATGTTCGCGAATAGCGCGCAAATCATGCATGGAATTCTCTCGTCCTCTTGAATCTGTGCGCCCGTTATGGCGCAGAGCCGCGCCGAGATAAAGAGCCGCGCGCCCGCATCGCCTTGCAATCGCGCGGTCTCGTGCATAGAAAACGGGTCAAACCTTCAACAAGGAGTTTATCCGATGTTTGCAACGCCCGCTTTTGCGCAGGCCGCCGGTGGCGGAGCCGCCAACCCGATCATGTCGTTCCTGCCGCTGATCCTGATCTTCGCGATCATGTATTTCCTCATGATCCGCCCCCAGCAGAAACGTCTCAAGCAGCATAAAGCCATGGTCGAAGCGCTGAAACGCGGCGATGAAGTCGTCACCCAAGGCGGGTTGATCGGCAAAGTCACCAAGATCGTCGATGACCGCGAGGTCGAGGTCGAGCTTGGCGGCGTGAAGGTGCGCGCCCTGCGTCACACCATCCAGCAAGTTCTGAACAAGCCGGAACCGGCGAACGAATAAGGCAGCCTCATGCTCCGCTACCCTCTTTGGAAAACGGTGCTGGTCCTTCTGACCTGCGCCCTTGGGCTGTTTTTCGCGATGCCCAATCTCTTTTACAGCCGCGTCGAGAGTTCCAATGACGCGGCCCTGCTCGTCGAGGCGGGCAGCACCGATCCGGCGGTGGTGGACAGCGCCAATGCCTGGCCAAGCTGGCTGCCCGACGGGCTGGTCAATCTCGGGCTCGACCTTCGCGGCGGTGCGCATCTGCTCGCCGAGGTGAATGTCGAGGAGGTTTATTCCGACCGGATGAGCGCCCTCTGGCCGCAGCTTCGCGACGATCTGCGCGAGCGCCGCACCGAGGTGGGCGCGTTCCGCCGGGTGGAGGGCGAGCCGGGGACATTGACGGTGCGTTTCTCCGATCTTGAAGCCCTGCCGACGGCGCAGGAGATTGCCGATGATCTGGCGGAGCCCATCGTCTCGCTCACCGGTGCCGGGCAGCGGAACATCGCGACCAGCATCGAGGCGGACCGTTTGATTATCCAGCTTTCCGATGCCGAGAAAGAGGCGACCGACAGCCGCACCATGCAGCAGAGCCTTGAGATCATCCGCCGCCGTGTGGATGAGGCGGGCACCCGCGAGCCGACGATCCAGTTTCAGGGTGAGGACCGGATTCTCATTCAGGTGCCGGGGATCGGCTCGGCGCAGGAGCTGAAGGATCTGATTGGCCAGACCGCGAAACTCACCTTCAACGCCGTGACGGGAAGCGCCGCGAGCGCCGATGCGCCGAGCGAGGCGGATGAGGTCGTGTTGCCCTCTGCCGATGAGGATGGCGTGTTCTACACCGTCACCGAAGCGCCGGTGATCGGCGGCGACAGCCTGACCGATGCGCAGCCCTCTTTCGATCAGAATGGCGCGCCCGCCGTGTCCTTCCGTTTCGATCCGCAGGGCGCGCGGGTCTTTGGCGACTATACCGCCGCCAATATCGGGCGGCCCTTCGCGATTGTGCTCGACAATGAGGTCATTTCGGCCCCGGTCATCCAGTCGCATATTCCTAGCGGCAACGGGATCATCACCGGCAATTTCGACATTGCCGAGTCGAACCGTCTCGCCGTTCTGCTGCGCGCGGGTGCCTTGCCCGCCAGCATGACTTTCCTTGAAGAGCGGACCATCGGGCCCGAACTCGGTCAGGACAGTATCGAGGCCGGGCGCCTCGCCGCCATGGTCGCGCTTGGCGCGGTGGTGGTCTACATGATCCTCTCCTACGGCCTTTTCGGGGTCTTTGCCTCCACCGCGCTGCTGATCAATATCGGGCTGATCTTCGGGCTCCTCTCGATCATCGGCGGCACGCTGACGCTACCGGGGATCGCCGGGATCGTGCTGACCATCGGTATGGCCGTGGACGCCAATGTGCTGGTCTATGAGCGCATCCGCGAGGAACTGAAAACCGCCAAAGGCCCGGCCCGCGCCATCGAGCTTGGCTATGACCGCGCGTTTTCGGCGATTGTGGATGCGAATATCACCACCATCATGGCGGCGATCATCCTCTTCGTCCTCGGCGCTGGCCCGGTGCGCGGTTTCGCGATCACCCTCGGCCTTGGCATCATCACATCGGTTTTCACGGCGCTCTTCGTCACCCGGCTTTTCATCGCCTGGTGGTATGACGCCAAGAAACCCAAAACCATCGAGGTCTGAGCTATGCGTCTTCGTGTGTTCAAGGACGATACGGCGTTCGATTTCTTCAAACGCGCCAATCTCACGATGGGGCTGTCGATCCTGCTGACCATCGCCTCGTTGGTGCTGGTCGCGGTTAATGGGCTGAATTTCGGCATCGACTTTCGGGGCGGCACGGTGATCACCACCGAGACCCCTGAGGATGTCCCGACCGGCGATTACCGCGAGGTGCTGAGCGGGCTCAATCTCGGCGATGTCACGGTGAGCCAGATCAACGATCCGGCCTCCGCCGTGACCGGCGACGAGCAACATGCCGCGATGATCCGCATCGAGCAGGTCGGCGAGGACAGCGTACAGACCGAGGCGATCGCCTCGGCGCAGGCGGCGCTCACCGAAGCCTTCCCCGGCATCACCTTCCAATCGGTGGAATCGGTCGGGGCGAAGGTCTCTCAGGAGCTGATCTGGAAAGGCACCATGGCGCTTGTGGGCGCGCTGGCGGTGGTGATGATCTATATCTGGTTCCGCTTCGAATGGCAGTTTGCCGTCGGCGCGGTGGCGTCGCTCCTCCACGATCTGATCGTGACCTTTGGCCTCTTCTCGCTCTTCGGGCTGGAGTTCAACCTCTCGATCATCGCGGCGCTGCTGACCATCGTCGGCTACTCGCTCAACGATACGGTGATCGTGTTTGACCGGGTGCGCGAGAACCTGCGCAAATACAAGAAGATGGAGCTTTACGGCATCTTGAACCTCTCGATCAACGAGACCCTGAGCCGGACCTTCATGACCAGCTTCACCACCTTGATCGCGCTGATCGCCATGGTGGTTCTGGGCGGCGAAGTGATCCGGGGCTTTACCCTTGCGATGATCTGGGGCGTCTTTACGGGCACCTATTCGTCGATCTGGGTCGCGTCGGACATTGTGCGCCGTCTCGGGGTGGACCGCCGGGACAAGGCCGAGCGCGCTCGCGCTGGCACCCAGTTTGCGGGGATCGACGCCTGATGCCGATGAAAGAGGTCTCCTATGGCGCGCAGCCGCCGGTGGATGGCTATGGCATTGGCGGATTTCGCATTTCCGGAGAGATTTACCGCGGGGCCGTGTTGATCGGCCCTGCGGGGGCGGCGCTTTGGGATGGGGATCCGGCGGCGTTGGAAACCTTCGCCAAGGGCCTCGATGTGGTGATTTTCGGGGCAGGGGACGCGATGGCCGACCCGCCCGAAGCGCTCGCCGCCGCCCTCGATGCGGCCGATGCGCCTTATGAGAGCATGGCGACGCCCGCCGCCTGCCGCACCTATAACGTGCTCTTGTCCGAGGGCCGCAAGGTCGGCGCGGCGCTCATCCCGGTCGATCACGCCCAATGAGAACGCGGCCGACGCTTCAGACGGCCTCCACCGGTCTCGTCGTCGCGATTGTCGGCTTTTTCAGCTCCTTTCCCATCATCCTGCAGGGCCTCACCTCGGTCGGGGCGAGCCAGGCCGAAGCCGCGTCGGGCCTGATGGCAGCGGCAGTCGCCATGGGCATCGCCGGGATCGCCCTCTCGGTCTGGAAGCGCGAACCGATCAGCGTGGCGTGGTCCACCCCCGGCGTGGCGCTGCTCGCGGTCACACCGGCGCTGGCGGACGGGTTTGGCGGCGCGGTGGCGGGGTTTCTCGTCGCGGGTGCGCTGACGATCCTCTCGGGCCTCTGGAAACCGCTCGGGCGGCTCGCCACCACCGTGCCGCCGAGCCTCGCCCAAGCCTTGCTCGCCGGGGTGCTGGTCTCGCTCTGCGCCGCACCGTTTCAGGCGCTGGCCGTGACCCCCGCGACGGCGCTCCCGATCCTGCTGACATGGTTTCTGGTGAGCCGCGTCTACCGCCTCTTTGCCGTGCCCGCCGCCGTGATTGCGGCGATCATCGTGACGCTCATCGCCAATGACGGCAGCCTCGCCCTCCCGGCGCAAACCTTCTCCGCCCCCGTGCTGACCGGCCCGATCTTCTCGCTGGACGCGATCCTGCAAATCGGCCTGCCGCTCTATATCGTCACCATGGCGACGCAAAATATTCCCGGCATCGCGATCCTGCGCAGCTATGGCTACACGCCGCCCGCCGGGCCGCTTTTTGCCGGGGTCGGCGCGGCGAGCGTTCTCAGCGCCCCCTTTGGTGCGCCCGCCACCTGCCTCGCCGCCATCACCGCCGCGCTCTGCGCCGGACCGGATTCGCATCCCGACCCGCGCGCCCGCTGGTGGTCCGCCGTGTTCGGCGGGGTGATCTACTGCCTCTTCGGTCTCTTTGCCGCCGTCATCACCACCATCGCCGCCTCTGCGCCCGATATGCTGCTTGAAACCCTGACCGGCGTCGCGCTCATCTCCGTTTTCATCAACGCGGCCTCGGCGGCATTGGCGGAGCCGAGCGAGCGCGAAGCGGCGGGCGTGACCTTTCTTGTCACCGCCTCGGGCATGAGTTTCCTCGGCCTTGGCGCGGCGGTCTGGGGGCTGATCCTCGGCGCAGGCGTTCTCGCACTCTCCAAAGCCCTTAAAAAAGAATAATCGGGAAGAATCATGCGCATGGCCCGCATGGGGGCTTGAAATCGCCCCGCTTCGGTCTTTACCTAATGCGCGAGGACAAACGGTCAAACTTGTAAAGGAGACCCGATATGGCTTTTGAACTTCCCGATCTTCCCTATGCCCATGATGCGCTTGCCGACAAAGGCATGAGCAAGGAAACGCTGGAATATCATCACGACAAGCACCACAACGCTTATTGCACCAAGCTCAACGAGCTGATCGAAGGCGGCGAATATGCCGATCTCGACCTCGAAGAGATTGTGAAGAAAAGCTATGACGCGTCGGGCGTGCCGCAGAATGGCGTGTTCAACAACGCCTCGCAGCTGTGGAACCACAACCAGTTCTGGGAAATGATGGGCCCGGATGACAGCGAGATCTCCGGCAAGCTGAAAGAGGCGATCGAGTCGTCCTTCGGCTCCGTCGATGATTTCAAGAAAGAGTTCAAGGAAAAGGGTCTCGGCCAGTTCGGTTCGGGCTGGGTCTGGCTCGTGCAGAAGTCGGACGGCAAGCTCGCCGTTGAGAATTATGCCAACGGGATCAACCCGGTCGCCGCGGGCGACACCGGCCTTCTGGGCTGCGATGTGTGGGAGCACGCCTATTACATCGACACCCGCAACGACCGTGGCGGGTATATCCAGAACTTCCTCGACAAGCTGGTGAACTGGGACAATGTCGCGAGCCGTCTGGCTTAAGACCCCGGTTTAACATGTTGCAAAGCCCCGCCTTTTGGTGGGGCTTTTGCGTGTCTAGAGATCGGCGTGGAACGCGTCGATCAGGTGATCCACCACGGCTTTGAGGGCCTGCTCTTTATCCGCGCCGCTCTGGATCGCCGCTTTATAGACCGCGCGCTGATGGTCGGACGCATTGCCGTCCTTGATGAGATCGCGCGCTGCCTCCACCTCAGCCACGCAGTTGAGCGCCTCGGCGTCCTCATGGATGAGGGCCAGCAACTCGCCCAGCAATTCGGGGAAGGGGACGATGGCGCGGCGGCCGAAGTCGATCAGCCCGTCGCTGACCCCGTAGCGCTGCGCCCGCCAGCGGTTTTCGCTGATCAGAAACGGCTCATAGGTCCGCCAGCGTTGGTTCTTCCGGCTGAGCCGCCAGAGAAACCGCGCGATGCAGCGGGTCAGCGCCGCGATGGTCAGGGTCATGTCGAGGCGCGGGCAGACATCGCAGATCCGCGATTCCAGCGTCGGGAATTGCGCCGAGGGCCGCAGATCCCACCAGATTTTCGACGCGTCTTCGATGATATCGAGTTCGCTCAAGAGATCCACCGAGCGTTCGAATTCCGACCAGCTTGCCAGATAAGGCGGCAGGCCCGTGCGCGGCATGTTGTCGAAGATCGTCATGCGGTAGGAGGTCAGCCCCGTATCCACCCCCTGCCAATAGGGCGAGGAGCCCGAGAGGGCGAGCAGATGCGGCAGGAAATAGACCATCTGATTCATCAGATCGATCCGCATTTCCGGCTCCGGCAGTCCGACATGGACATGCATCCCGCAGATCACCATACGGCGGGAAACGGCGGCCAGATCATGCTCCAGATCGTTGTAACGTTCCTTGTCGGTGTGAACGAGATCCTTCCAGTCCGCGAAAGGGTGGCAGGCGGCGGCAATCGGGGCGAGGCCATGCTCACCGGCGCGGCGGGAGATGGCGGCCCGCAACTCGCGCAGTTCCTGCCGGGCCTGGGTGATCGAGCTGCAAATCCCGGTGCCGATCTCGATCTGGCAGCGCAGGAATTCGGGTGAGACCCGCGCGCCGAGATCCTTCATACATTCCTGAATAAGGCTGTCGGGCGCTTCCTTGAGCGCGCCGGTTTCGGGATCAACCAGCAGATATTCTTCCTCGATCCCGATGGTGAAATCCGGTTCCGACATGGCGCGCCTCCCTTTTACCCCATCAAAGCAACAGACCGCGCGGCAACACAACCCCGCCGATCGCGGCGCGTGGCCGCATTTTGCCGTTGCAATGTGGGTTGAAAACGGTTTCATGGCCGCATTCCGTCCGTCGAATCCTGCCAAGGAGCGCTCTCATGAAACGCACGCCTGTCCGCGCCGTCGCCGCGATGTTCCTGCTTGCCGGCATTGTGTTCGGAGGCTGGGCGACCCGTGTGCCGACGATCAAGGCGAAATACGGGCTGAGCGAGGCTCAACTCGGGCTGGTCCTGCTGCTCGTCGCGGGCGGCGGGATTCTGGCCTTCGCCCAAGCCGGGCGGGCGGGCGATATTTTCGGGGCCGGGCGGGCGAGCCGCGCCTTTGCCATCGCCGCGCTGCTCTTCATGTTCCTCTTCAGCCTTGCGCCGACGGTGTGGGTTCTGGTGCCGCTGCTGCTCCTTTTCGGGGCGGGCATGGGCGGCATGGATGTGGTGATGAACTCCTGGGCGACCGAGATCGAAGAGGCCCGCGGCAAGGCGATCATGGCGCGGATGCACGGGCTTTTCAGCTTCGGCGGGGCCATCGGTGCGGGGTTCGCGGCGCTCTGTTTCTCGCTCGGGATCGGGATCACGTTGCATTATATCCTGGTGATTATCCTCTTCGGTCTGCCCGCGCTCTGGTTCGCGCAGATCCCGTGGGAGAGCCCGGAGACGGATGCAACCGAGGCCGCGCCGCTCTTTGCCCTGCCGCGCGGCGCGCTGTTGCCGGTGGCGCTGATCGCCCTGCTGGCGACCTTCGGCGAGGGCAGCACCGCGGACTGGAGCGCGCTCTATATCATTGAACAACCGCTTGGAAATGAGCAGCTTGGCGCGATTGGCTTTACCCTCTTCTCCGCCTCGATGATGACCATGCGCTTTCTCGGGGACAGCCTGATCGACCGGTTTGGCCGCGTGACCATGGTGCGGTTCTGCGGCGCGGTGAGCGGTGTTTCGGGCCTGATCGTGACCTTCGCGCCGAACGCCTATGTGGCGCTGCTTGGCTTTTTCCTCATGGGCTTCGGCTTCGCGCTGGCCTTCCCGATTGCGATGTCCCGCGCCGCCGAGCAATCGCCGCGCACCCGTGGCCGCGCCATCGCCTCGGTCGCGACGCTCGGCTATGGCGGCATGCTGGTCGCGCCGCCGCTGATCGGCTTCATCGCCGAGCGCTCGTCCCTGCAAATGGGCTTCGCGCTGATCGCCTTCATGGCGTTTTTGCTGATCGCGCTCGCGCCGTCCCTGCGCCGCGCCGCGCCGGAGCGTGTCGTCACGGGAGGGTGACGCGCGCGCAGCCCCCTCGGCCATTGCATTGCCAGAGCGGGCGCGGTATCGGGTGGCAAAGGCTCGAAAGCCGATATGAGGCCGAAGAGCGGGCCCGGAGAGCAGGATTGGCGCAGCAACTCAAACAGGTCGGACGCACCAAGCGGTTTCAGTCGATACGGGTGATCTTCGCCCTGCTGATGCGCGAAATGGTGACCTTCAATGGACGGACCTCGGCGGGGTATCTCTGGGCGATTGCCGAGCCGCTCGGGGCCATCGCGATCCTGTCACTGGCGTTTTCGATCATGCTGCGCTCGCCCGCCTTGGGCCAGAGTTTCATGCTGTTTTACGCGACAGGTTACATCCCGTTCAGCATCTTCATGTCGACCCAGCAACGCACCGCGCAGACGCTTCGCGCCAACCGCAATCTGCTGTTTTATCCGCCCGTTTCCTATTTTCACGCCATCACGGCCCGGCTGATCCTGAACTTCGTGACGCAAACCCTTGTAGCGTTTCTGATTTTCACCGGCGTGATCTGGTTTTCGGATCTGAATATTCGGGTGGATTATGCGGTGGTCATCAGTGCATTTGTATCTGCGGCGGCGGTCGGGCTCGGGATCGGGTCGATCAACACCGTGATTTTTGAGATCTGGCCGAGTTGGGAGAAGGTCTGGAGCATCCTGACGCGGCCCCTCTTTCTCGCCTCCTGCATCTTCTACACTTATGAGAGCCTTCCGCAGATCGGGCAGGACATCTTGTGGTTCAACCCGGTCTCGCATGTGGTTGGCTTCACGCGCCATGCCTTCTACCCCAGTTACCGGCCCGACTATGCAAGCTATGTCTTTGTTTGGGCTGTGGCCCTGGTCACGCTCATGTTCGGGATGCTCCTCCTCCGCAAATTCGTGAAGCGCGTCATCAATCGCTGACCCCTTCAAGGTTTCGCCTTGCTGCCTCGCGGGGCTCTGTTAGTCTACGGACAACAGAGAGGAAATGAGGCATGAAAACCGTATTGATCGCCAACCAGAAGGGCGGTTGCGGCAAGACGATGTCCGCGATCACCATTGCTGCCGGGCTGGCCGCGAAGGGCCATGATGTAGCGCTGGCCGATGCCGATCCGCAGAAGTCCAGTATCCGCTGGCTCAAGGCGCGGCCTGATGATGCGGTGAAGATCCGCAAGGTGAAATGGTCCGATGATGATGACGTCGGGGACGCGCCGAAAAAGACCGACTGGCTGGTGATCGACGCGCCCGGCGCGATTGAAAGCGACTGGGCCAAGAGCCTCATTGCCGAGGCCAATGCGATGATCGTGCCGGTCCTGCCGTCCTATTTCGACACGGACAGCACCAAGCGGTTTTTGAAGGCGATTGATGACCTGAAACGCATCCGCAAGGGCAAAGTCGCGGTGCATCTGATTGCCAACCGGGTGAAGGGGCAGGCGCGCGGAACCGACAAGCTCAAGGGTTATTTCGAGGATCTGGGGCAACAGCCGCTCGCGATCATTGGTGAGCGGACGGCTTACCCGGATCTCGCCGCGCAAGGGCTCTCGATTTTCGACAAAACGCAAAAATTCTACGCACCGATGCAGGCCGATTGGGCGCCGGTGCTGAAAGAACTGACGGGGGGATAAGATGGATTTTGGATTGCACGGCAAAACGGCGGTGATTTGCGCCTCGTCCAAGGGGCTGGGCTATGGCTGCGCCGAGGCGCTCGGGCGTGAGGGTGTGTCCGTCACGATCAATGGCCGCGATGAGGGTTCGCTTGAGGATGCGCGCAAGCGACTGGAGGATCAGGGGATCACGGTGAATGCCGCCATCGCCGCGGATGTGACGACGGAAGAGGGGCGCGCGGCGCTTCTCCAAGGCGGTATCCCGGATATTCTCGTCAACAATGCGGGCGGGCCGCCGCCGGGAAGCTGGCGCGATTGGGGGCGGGAGAATTTCATGGCCGCGATCGAGGCCAATATGCTCGCGCCGATCCTGATGTGTCAGGCTGTGCTGCCCGAAATGACTGCGCGCAAATGGGGCCGGATCATCAACATCACCTCGCAATCGGTGCGTGCGCCGATCCCGATTTTGGGCCTTTCGAACACCGCCCGCACGGGGCTCACCGGCTATGTCGCCGGGATCGCGCGACAGGTGGCGCAGGAGGGTGTGACCATCAACAATCTTCTGCCCGGAATTCACGACACGGACCGCGCAACCGCGCTTGACACCGGCGTGTCGAAAGCCGAGGGGGTAAGCATCGACGAGGCGCGGAAAAAGCGCGAGTCGAGCATCCCGGCGCAGCGCTATGGCACGCCCGAAGAGTTCGGCGCGGCCTGCGCGTTTCTCGCGTCGGACAAAGCCGGCTTCATCGTCGGGCAGAACCTGCTGCTCGATGGCGGGGCCACCAATCTGACGATGTGATCTGACGCCCCGAAGGAGCTGCCCCCGTGACCCAACCGATTATTGCCCCGTCCATTCTGGCCGCCGATTTCGCCGCATTTGGCGCGGAAATTCGCGCGGTGGAAGAGGCCGGGGCGGACTGGATCCATGTCGATGTGATGGACGGGCATTTCGTCCCGAACATCACCTTTGGCCCGCAGCTGTGCAAAGCGGTGCGCCCGCATATCCAGACCGTGATGGATGTGCATCTGATGATCTCGCCCGCCGATGTCTATCTGCCCGCCTTTGCGGAAGCGGGGGCGGATATCATCACCGTACATGCGGAGGCGGGGGCGCATCTCGACCGCTCGCTGCAAATGATCCGTGATCTCGGCTGCAAAGCGGGCGTTGCGCTCAACCCGGCGACCCCGGCGAGCGCGGTGGCCCATGTGCTGGACCGGATCGACCTGATTTGCGTGATGACAGTCAATCCCGGTTTCGGCGGGCAGAGCTTTATCGAGGCGATGCTGCCGAAGGTGCGGGAGCTGAAGGAGATGACCGCCGGGCGGCCGATCCAGATTGAGATTGACGGGGGTGTGTCCCCCAAAACCGCGCAGGCCGTGTTCCAGGCGGGCGGCGAGGTGCTGGTCGCCGGGAGTGCTGTCTTTGGCGGCGATCCGGCGAAATACAAAGATAATATCGCGGCCATTCGGAATGCCGCGACCCGGCAAATGGCCTGAGACAACAGACAACCCGCGCCAGAACGGCGCATTTGGAGGTTCCCATGAAAATCGCACTGCTTTGCCAGAATCCGAAGCTTTATTCGCACCAGCGTATCAAGGAAGCGGCGGAAGAGCGCGGCCACCAGCTCGACATTGTCAAAACCCTGCAATGCACGATCAACATCGCCTCGCATCGCCCGGACGTCTATTACAACGGCCAGAAGGTCGAGCGCTATGACGCGATCATCCCGCGAATCGGCGCGTCGGTCACCTATTACGGGATGGCGGTGCTGCGGCAGTTCGAGATGATGGGGGTTTATCCTTTGAACGAGTCCGTCGGGATTGGCCGGAGCCGCGACAAGCTGCGTTCCATGCAGCTTCTCGCGCGGGACGGGATCGGCTTGCCGGTTACGACCTTCGCCCATGATCCGCGCAAGACCGATGAGGTGGTGGAACTCGCGGGTGGCGCGCCCTGCGTCATCAAGCTGATCGAAGGCACCCAGGGCATCGGGGTCGTTCTGGCGGACACGCCGCGTTCGGCTAAATCGGTGATCGAGGCGTTCCGTGGGGCTGGGGTGAACATCCTCGTGCAGGAATTCATCAAGGAAGCGGGCGGCGCGGATATCCGGGCCTTTGTGGTTGGCGGCAAGGTGGTCGCGTCCATGGTTCGTCAGGGGCCGGAGGGCGAATTCCGCTCCAATATCCACCGGGGCGGCTCCGCCAGCAAAGCCAAGATCACGCCGGAGGAGCGCACCACCGCGATCCGCGCGGCCAAGGCCATGGGGCTCAACTGCTGCGGTGTCGATATGCTGCGCTCCAATCATGGGCCGGTGGTGATGGAGGTCAATTCCTCGCCGGGTCTCGAAGGGATCGAAGAGGCCACCAAAGTCGATGTCGCGGGCAAGATTATCGAGTTTCTTGAGAAAAACGCCCGTGCGGGGGCGACGCGGACGAAAGGCAAGGGATGAGGGACGACGCGCCCGGAGCCGGGCCCGAGGTCGCGCCATTCGAGATCGCCGGGGAGCATATCGCCCCCGGTCGCCGCGCGACGGTCAATGTCCCGGTCAGCCAGCTTTCGGACCACACCCCGGTCAATCTCGCCGTGCATGTGGTGCATGGCAAGAAGCCGGGGCCGACCATGTTCGTCTCCGCCGCGATCCATGGCGACGAGATCATCGGGGTGGAGATCGTCCGCCGTCTTTTGGGCGTCGATGCGCTGGAGGAGATGGCCGGGACGCTCCTCGCCGTGCCGATCGTCAACAGCTACGGTTTCATGAACCATTCGCGCTATCTGCCTGACAGGCGTGATCTCAACCGCGTTTTTCCCGGCTCGGAACGCGGCTCGCTGGCCTCGCGGCTGGCGCATATTTTCATGCAGGAGGTGGTGCTGCGCTGTGAGATCGGGATCGACCTGCATTCCGCCGCGATCCACCGCACCAACCTGCCGCAGATCCGGGTGAGTTCCGGCAACAAGCATCTGATGGATCTGGGCAAAGTCTTCGGCGCGCCCATCGTCGTCGTCTCCAGCCTGCGCGAAGGCAGTTTGCGCGGTGAGGCGAAGGAACGGGGCGTCGATATGCTGCTCTACGAGGCCGGGGAGGGGCTGCGTTTCGACGAGACTGCCGTGGCGACCGGCGTGGGCGGCATCCTGCGGGTGATGGCCCATCTCGGCATGATCGAGGAGATGCAGGAGCGCGATATCGACTCGCTGATCGCCAACCGCTCCGGCTGGACCCGCGCGCCCGCAGGCGGCCTTTTCCGCGCCTTCGCCCATCTCGGCGACACCGTGGCCGCGGGCGATGTTCTGGGCGCGATCTCGGACCCGTTCGGGACAGCGGAAGAAGAGGTGCTCGCCGATATCGACGGCATGATCATCGGCCGCGCCAACCTGCCCATCGTCTATGAGGGCGACGCGCTCTTCCACATCGCCAAACTGACCAGCGAAGTGCCCGACGAGCTGGCCGAACATCTCGCGGAAACCTATGCCGGGGACCGCATGGCGGATGAGGACGAGATCATCTGAATGTGACACTTTTTTGACGATTATGTGTCAGTTCCGCCTCGAATTGTGACAGCACATTAAATATTATGCTCCGCATATGTGTGTTGGAGGTATTTAGTGACTTTTTTACGAGAGTTGGACATTCAAGCCAGTTTGCTTGTGAATGACGCAGCCGGTCACAACCGTATTCTAGATCTTTTGGTGGGCGGACTGTCGGGTAACGACATGTTCAAGGGCGTTGTCGCGATGATGCTCTTTTGGGGGCTGTGGTCGGCCGCGCGGGACAAAACCGGCGAGACGCGGGCGGGCCTGCTGGCACTGGCGATCAGCGCGAGCATTTCGGTCATCCTCGGTCGCGTATTGGCGCTGATCCTGCCCTTCAGGCTCCGGCCCGTTCACGCGGATCATGAGGGGTTCAACACGCCCTACGGAATGCCCGAAACCGTGTTGGAGGGCTGGAGTTCCCTGCCAAGCGATCACGCCGCGCTGTTCTACGCGCTGGCCTTCGGGTTCCTGATGATCGACCGCCGGGCCGGGATCGCCGCACTCCTCTACGCCGTCATCGTGATCACGCTGCCGCGCATTTATATCGGCTTCCACTATTGGAGCGACATGATCGCGGGCGGGCTGATCGGCGCCTTCTCGGCCTTTGTGATCCTGCCATGGCTGCGCGATCTCATCCTGCGCCATGATGTGCTGCGGGTGGAGCGCCATCACCCGGCGCTGTTCTATCCGGTGATGTTCTTCGTGACCTATCAAATGGCCTCGCTCTATGGCCCCGCCGTGAGTTTTCTCAAAGCGGTTGCGCGCGGCCTCGGGGCGTGATCCGAGACGCGGATAAATTACGTCAGAATTGAACAAATCTCTTGTCATATGACAGCCAAATCATTCAGTTCCCGTTGACCCTTTCCGGTGCACAGAGTAGGACAGATGAAAGCCACCCCATATAAGGGAGAGCCCTGTGGACGTCTTGTTGCGTGAATATCTGCCCATCCTCATCTTCCTCGGAATCGCCATTGCCCTCGGGCTGGTGCTGATCCTCGCCGCTGTGGTGCTTGCGGTCCACAATCCGGACGCAGAGAAGACCTCGGCCTATGAGTGCGGGTTCAACGCGTTCGACGATGCGCGGATGAAATTTGACGTGCGCTTTTACCTCGTCTCGATTCTCTTCATCATCTTCGATCTCGAAATCGCCTTCCTCTTCCCATGGGCGGCAAGTTTTGAGCATCAGGGCGTGTTCGGCCTCTGGTCGATGATGCTGTTCCTCGGGGTCCTCACCGTCGGCTTTGCCTATGAGTGGAAGAAGGGGGCGCTGGAATGGCAGTAAAGAACGTCCACGACACCGCGACGAAAGAGGCCCGCGCCGAGCTTGCGCCGGACCAGCTTCCGGGCGCGCCTGCCAAACATGACGCGCTCGCCTATTACGCGGGCGGCGACCGTGAGGTGGCGACCAAGGCGATGGCCAATGAACTGGCCGATAAGGGGTTTTTGCTCACGTCGACCGAGGACATTATCAACTGGGCGCGCACCGGCTCGCTCCATTGGATGACCTTCGGGCTCGCTTGCTGCGCCGTCGAGATGATGCATTCCTCGATGCCGCGTTACGATCTGGAGCGCTACGGCACCGCGCCGCGCGCCAGCCCGCGCCAGTCCGACCTGATGATCGTCGCCGGGACGCTGACCAACAAAATGGCACCGGCCCTGCGCAAGGTCTACGACCAGATGCCGGAGCCGCGCTACGTGATCTCCATGGGCTCCTGTGCCAATGGTGGCGGCTATTATCACTACAGCTATTCGGTGGTGCGCGGCTGCGACCGGATCGTGCCGGTGGATGTCTATGTGCCCGGCTGCCCGCCGACGGCGGAAGCGCTGGTCTACGGGATTTTGCAGCTCCAGCGGAAGATCCGCCGGACAGGCACGCTGGCACGGTAAGGGGGCGAGATGACCGAAGCCTTGCAAGAACTTGCGGCGCTCATCGAGGCCAAGCAGTCCGACGATGTGCTGCGCACCGAGATCGCCTATGACGAGCTGAGCATCTATGTGAACGCGGCCAAAATCGTGGAAGTCATCGAATTTCTGCGTCAGGACGGGGCCTGCAATTTCTCGACGCTGATCGACATCACGGCGGTGGATTATCCGGGGCGCGAGAAGCGTTTCGACATGGTGTATCACCTGCTCAGCATGTATCAGAACCAGCGCATCCGCGTGAAAGCGGCGGTCCATGATGGCGAGTTGGTCCCCTCGATCACGCGCGTCTTCCCGGTCGCCAATTGGTATGAGCGCGAAGTCTTTGATATGTATGGGCTGATGTTCACGGGCCACCCGGATCTGCGCCGCATCCTCACCGATTACGGGTTCCGCGGCTATCCGCTGCGCAAGGATTTCCCGACCAGTGGCTATAGCCAGGTCCGCTATGATGAAGAGCGCAAGCGCGTGGTCTATGAGCCGCTCGATCTTGTGCAGGAATATCGCCAGTTCGACTTCATGTCGCCATGGGAGGGGGCGGAATACATCCTTCCCGGCGATGAGAAGGGCGAGCAGAAAGGCAAGGACTGATGGCGCTTGCGGTCGGTGATCGGGCGGAATTTTCCATGCCCATCGGCAAGCACCACCTCGTCTCGCAGATCTTTGCCGAGGAGGGGGTGGGCAGCGACATGCCGGGCGTGCTCTCGACGGCCTATATGATCGGGATCATGGAATGGGGCTGTCTGGAGCAGATGCGGCCACATTTGGAGGATGGTCAGGTCTCGCTCGGGGTCAAGATCGACGTGACCCACACGGCGCCGACGCTGCAAGGCATGACCATGACGGTGACCTCGGAGGTCACAGCGGTTGAGGGCCGGCAGATCGAATTCAAGGTCGCGATGCGCGACGAGGCGGGCGAGATCGGGGAAGGGCGGCACCGCCGCGCCATCGTCGACAAGTCCCGGTTTGAGGATAAGGCGGCCGCGCGCCGCGCTGATGCGTAAAGGAGAGGCATAATGGACGGTCTCGATTACAAGGACGGGCTCGATGGCGAGCAGACGATCCGGAATTTTAGCATCAATTTCGGCCCGCAGCACCCTGCGGCCCACGGCGTGCTGCGCATGGTGCTGGAGCTCGATGGCGAGCTTGTCGAGCGCGCGGACCCGCATATCGGCCTTCTTCATCGCGGGACGGAAAAGCTCATGGAGAGCCGGACCTACCTGCAAAACCTGCCCTATTTCGACCGTCTCGATTATGTCTCGCCGATGAATCAGGAACATGCCTGGTGTCTGGCGATTGAAAAGATGGTGGGTGTGGAAGTGCCGCGCCGCGCCTCTCTCATTCGGGTGCTATTCTCCGAAATTGGCCGTATTCTCAACCATTTGATGAATGTGACGACGCAGGCGATGGATGTGGGCGCGCTGACGCCGCCGCTCTGGGGTTTTGAGCAGCGCGAATGTCTGATGGAATTCTATGAGCGGGCCTGCGGTGCGCGTCTCCATGCGGCTTATTTCCGGCCCGGCGGCGTCCATCAGGATCTGACGCCGGAGCTTCTCGACGATATTCTCGCCTGGTGCGATCCGTTCGAAGATTTCATGGACGATCTCAATAACCTGCTGACAGAAAACCGGATTTTCAAACAGCGCAATGTCGATATCGCGATTGTCGATCAGAAAACCGCGCTCGATTGGGGCTTTTCCGGCGTGATGGTGCGCGGCTCGGGCATGGCCTGGGATCTGCGCCGCGCGCAGCCCTATGAGTGCTATAACGAGTTCGAATTCGACATCCCGGTCGGCACCAATGGCGATTGCTATGACCGCTATCTCGTGCGGATGCAGGAGATGCGCGAGTCTGTGAAGATCATCCGCCAAGCGATTGAAAAGCTGAAAGAAGAACCGGCGGGCGATGTGCTGGCGCGCGGCAAGCTGACGCCGCCGACGCGCGCGGAAATGAAAACCTCGATGGAAGCGCTGATCCATCATTTCAAGCTCTACACCGAAGGCTTCCACGTCCCCGAGGGCGAGGTTTATGCCGCCGTGGAAGCGCCGAAGGGCGAGTTCGGCGTCTATCTCGTCGCCGATGGCACAAACAAGCCCTACAAGGCCAAGATCCGCGCGCCCGGTTATGCGCATCTGCACGCGATGGATCACGTCGCAAAGGGTCACCAACTGGCCGATGTGGCCGCAATTATCGGGACGATGGATATCGTGTTTGGCGAGGTGGACCGATGATGCGTGCGGCGAAAACAACCGGCGCGCTGGCGCTGATCCTGGGGCTTGCGGCCTGCGCTCAAAACGCGGGCGGCGCGATGACTTCGGCAAACGCGCGCGATCTGGCGATGACGATTTTTGCAGAAAACGGCTGCACCATGACCCACCCGGCGTTCCGCGCCGCGATGCTGCAACGGGGCTATACGCGCTATGCCGCAGAGGTCGGTGAGGACGGCAATGTCGACAACAGCTATATCATCGACGACGCGATCAATCGCATGATCGAGGATGGAGAGATCGTCATTGCCGATGAAGTGAATGCACCGGGCGGCGAGGCGTCGCTGACCGTGGGCCCGTGCGCGAGCGCTGGCTAAGAGGACCGAAAGACTATGCTAAGACGACTTTACCCGGACCAGCCCGAGAGCTTCGCCTTCACCGAAGCCAATTACGAATGGGCGCTTGGCCAGATCTCGAAATTCCCCGAGGGGCGGCAAGCCTCAGCGGTGATCCCGCTTTTGTGGCGCGCGCAGGAGCAGGAGGGATGGCTGACCCGTCCGGCGATTGAAGAGGTCGCGCGGATCCTCGATATGGCCTATATCCGGGTGCTTGAGGTCGCGACATTCTACTTTATGTTTCAGCTGCAACCCGTTGGCTCTGTTGCGCATATCCAGATTTGTGGGACGACCTCCTGCATGATCTGCGGGGCGGAGGACCTGATGCGGGTCTGCCAGGAAAAAATCGCGCCGGAGCCGCACCAGATTTCCGAGGATGGGAAATTTTCCTGGGAAGAGGTCGAGTGTCTCGGGGCCTGTTCCAACGCACCAATGGCCCAGATCGGCAAGGATTATTACGAGGATCTGACCGAGGAGTCGCTCGCCGGGATCATCGACGCCATGGCGCGCGGCGAGGTGCCGACACCGGGGCCGCAAAATGGCCGCTGGGGGTCCGAGCCGAAGGATGGGCCGAAGATTTTGGGCGGAGAGCGGGCCGAGGAGGCGAATGTGTCCGTCGCCCGCGCGGTGCAGTTCGACGACACAATTGCGCGCATCGATGGCCCGCAGGGCGAGGTGCGGTTCTACCGCGAGGTCGAGAACCATCAGGCGAATGTCGGGCCGCTGGAGCCGTATCAGGCGGAAGAGGCGGACGGGCCGAAGGTTAGCGGCGATGCGCCGGTCTCAGAAGATGGCGTGAGCGTTCAGGAAACCGATGTGGACCGCGTGGCGCGTCCGGGTGACGAAACGGCTAGTGAGGACGCCGAGGATGTGAAAAAGGCGGAAGCTGCGACGGAGTCCAAGGGCGATAAGGCCAAGACGACCAAGGACACAGCGGGCGTGGCCAAGGGGAAGGCGTCTGAGAAGAAGGGTGCTGCGAAGAAAGACAGCGCTCAGAAAGAGACCGCCAAAAAAGCTGCTGAGACGGCAGAGAGCGAAGACAAACCGCAGAAAAAGCCTGAAACGCTGGATGGCGCACGGGATGGCAATGCGGATGATCTGAAGAAAATCAATGGTGTGGGGCCGAAACTTGAAGCGCTGCTCAACAGCCTCGGGTTCTACCATTTCGATCAGATCGCCAATTGGACGGATGAGGAAGTCAACTGGGTCGATGAGAACCTTGAAGGCTTCAAGGGGCGGATCGAGCGAGACGAGTGGGTCAAGCAGGCCAAAGCGCTTGCGGCCGAAACATAATCGGGAGGGACTGAACCATGAGTATTGTGACACGCGCACGCACCGAACCGCATATCTGGGCCTGGATTTTCGCCATTCCGGTGGGGATCGTGATCGGCCTGCTGTTCCTGATGTTCGGGGCCAATGGCTTCTGGGCCTGTCTTTTTGCGCTGGTGGCCTTCGCGCTGTTCGGTCTCTTTCTGGAGCGCTATCTGCCGGGGATGAACCCCGACAAGCCGATGGAGAATGTCGGCGCGGCGGCGGCGGAGTTGCGGGACGATGCCGCAGAGACGGCGGATGTGGCGAAGGCCAAGGCGGCGGAGCTGACCGCCGAAGCGCGTGAGGAGATCTCCGAAGAGATCGACGAGATGCGCGGCCGTGATGACGACGACGATGACGATGATGACGATAAGGATCATGATCGCGAAGCCGAGGCGCGCGCCGAGGTGAAGGATGAGGCGACGGTGACCGAGGAGAACACCTCAGGCGCGGGCAGTGATGATCAAGCTGGCGCGAATGACGACGACGCGGCGGATCACAGCGCGGCCAAGCATGGCGATGATCGCGCGCGCTCGAAGCCCGAGACGCTGGAGAGCGCACGGGATGGCAACGCCGATGATCTCAAGAAAATCAACGGTGTCGGCCCGAAACTTGAAGAGACGCTCAACAGCCTCGGCTTCTATCATTTCGACCAGATTGCGAATTGGTCGGAAGATGAGGTCGCATGGGTTGACGATAATCTCGAAGGGTTCCATGGCCGCATCGAACGGGACGACTGGATCGCGCAGGCGCGCGAGCTGGCGAAAGGCTGAGATGGACAAATCGGGTGCATATGAGGTGCGGCGCGCGGCGATTGTGATCGCGGCGGCCTTCACCTTGTGGGTGGTCGTTAATCTTTTGGGCGGCGTGCTGGGGATCCCTCCGCGCTACGCCTTTCTGGCCGATCTTGCCGCCATGGCGGCGATGATCTGGGCCTTGATCGTGGTATTGAAGGTCCGGGCAGATCGCCGCCGGACCAAGGAGGGGCATGATGCTTGACGATAAGGACCGCATCTTTACCAATCTCTACGGGATGCATGACCGCTCGCTGAAGGGCGCGCAATCGCGTGGTCATTGGGACGGCACCGCCAAGATCATCGAACGCGGTCGCGACGACATCATCGAAGAGATGAAGAATTCCGGCTTGCGCGGGCGCGGCGGTGCGGGCTTTCCGACGGGTCTGAAATGGTCCTTCATGCCGAAGGAAAGCGATGGCCGTCCGCATTACCTCGTGATCAACGCCGACGAGTCCGAACCCGCGACCTGCAAAGACCGCGAGATCATGCGCCACGATCCGCACACGCTGATCGAGGGCGCGCTGATCGCGAGTTTCGCCATGGGCGCGCATACCAGCTACATCTATATTCGCGGTGAATATATCCGCGAGCGTGAGGCGCTACAGGCGGCGATTGACGAATGTTACGATGCGGGGCTTCTGGGCAAGAACGCCGCCGGTTCGGGGTGGGATTTCGATCTTTATCTCTCGCATGGTGCAGGTGCCTATATCTGCGGCGAGGAAACGGCGCTGCTGGAATCCCTCGAAGGCAAGAAGGGGATGCCCCGGATGAAGCCGCCTTTCCCGGCGGGCGCAGGTCTTTATGGCTGCCCGACGACGGTGAACAATGTGGAATCCATCGCCGTGGTGCCGACGATCTTGCGTCGCGGTGCGGAGTGGTTTTCTTCCTTTGGCCGCCCGAACAATGCGGGCACCAAGCTGTTCGCGATCACCGGCCATGTGAATACGCCCTGCGTGTTTGAGGAATCCATGTCCATGTCCGTCCGCGAGCTGATCGAGTATTACGGCGGCGGCGTGCGTGGCGGTTGGGACAATCTCAAGGCGATCATTCCGGGCGGCGCGTCCTGTCCGGTGCTGCCGGCGAGCCAGTTGGACGATGCCATCATGGATTTCGACTGGATGCGGGAGAACAAATCCTCCTTCGGCACCGGCTGCATGATCGTGATGGACAAGAATACCGACGTGATCAAGGCGGTCTGGCGGCTCGCGAAATTCTTTAAACATGAGAGCTGCGGGCAATGCACCCCCTGCCGCGAGGGCACCGGCTGGATGATGCGGGTGATGGAGCGTCTGGTGACGGGCGATGCGCAGCCCGAGGAGATCGATATGCTTCTCGATGTGACCAAACAGGTGGAGGGCCACACGATTTGCGCCCTTGGCGATGCCGCGGCCTGGCCGATTCAGGGCCTGATCCGCCATTTCCGCGACGAAATCGAAGATCGCATCCGCCACAAACGTGGCGCCATTGCGGCAGAATGAGGACAACAATGAAAAGAGCAGTATTTTTTGGACTTTTGGGCGTGGCCGGCTTGGCGGCTTGTTCCAACATGACCCGCGTGGGCAATGCCTTCGTGCCCGATTATGTGGCGCAATCGCTGGCCCGTGTCGTCGTGGCGCAGTCGATTGGCTCGGAATGCCCGAATTACGACTTTGCGCCCGGCCGGGCTGATCGCGTGATGGATTACGAAATCAACCGCCGTCTGCGTGGCACCCGCAATGAAGAAGATATCATCAAGGCGGTGCAGAACACCTCCGATCCGGCGCTTCAGCAGAAGATCGCGCAGTTTCAGCAGCCTTACATTCAGCGCTACGGTCTCGATACCGGCAGCGTGAATGCGTTCTGCGGCGCGGGTTACGAAGAGATCCGCCAGAACAGCAGCATCGGCAAAATGCTGGTGCCAGCCGGGACGCAGTAAGATGAACGCCGCGCGGGCATATCTCTGCGGTTTGGGCCTGATGGCCGTCGCCGCCTGTGAGCCGGTCCCGACCACGGGGCCGATCGCGGGGATTCCGAGCTATCTGACGGAATATTCCGATGCTCTGAGCCTCGCGCGGATTTTCGATGCGCGCTGCTCGCGGCTGAGCCTCTCGGAGACGGAGATGACCCGCGTGAAATATGAGACCTATGCGCGGCTCCGCACGGAGCCGGATGCGTCCACCATTCTCTCCAAACTGGAGCGGCAGGCGGATGATCCCACGATGGCGGCGCGGATGGAGGCCCAGTATCAGGCCTATCTGAGCGGCCTCGGGATCGAGGAATCGAACGGGCAGGCGTTTTGCGCCGCCGGGGAACAGGAAATCGCAAAAGGCTCGCTGGTTGGCCGGATGCTGGTGCGGGGATGATGATGAAGAGACTTGCCTTTAGCCTTTTGCCGCTCATGGCGCTCGCCGCCTGCGCCCAGCCGGAACTCGACGCCGAGGTGCCCGAGCGCGGCGGTCAGACCATCACGGTTGTCGATAATATCGGCTTCACCGTGACCCAGGAGCCATATGGCCGTATTATCGTCGCGTCCGACGAGCCGTCCAATGAGGCGCAGGCCGGGGCTGCGGCGGAAATCGCACTGCCCGCTTTTTGTCAGCCCGGACAGGCTCTGATACTTGACGACGGGCGCGCAATGCGTGAGGCCGGGGGCCGCACCCTCTGGTCCTTCAAAGGAGACTGCACATGAGTGATCTGAAAAAGATTGTCATCGACGGTCAGGAGCTTGAGGTTGATGGCGCGATGACTATCCTTCAGGCCTGCGAAGAGGTCGGCGTGGAAATCCCGCGCTTCTGCTATCACGAGCGCCTGTCGATTGCGGGCAACTGCCGCATGTGTCTCGTCGAGGTTGTCGGCGGCCCGCCGAAGCCGACGGCGAGCTGCGCCATGCAGGTGAAAGATCTGCGGCCCGGCAAGGATGGTGAGCCGCCGGTGGTGAAAACCAATTCGCCGATGGTGAAGAAGGCCCGTGAGGGGGTAATGGAGTTTCTGCTCATCAACCACCCGCTCGATTGCCCTATCTGCGATCAGGGCGGCGAGTGCGATTTGCAGGATCAGGCGATCGCATACGGCGTTGATTTCTCCCGCTACCGGGAGCCGAAGCGCGCCAATATCGACATCGATCTCGGCCCGCTGGTCGAGACGCATATGACCCGCTGCATCTCCTGCACCCGCTGCGTGCGCTTCACCACCGAGGTGGCGGGTGTCACGCAGATGGGCCAGACCGGGCGCGGCGAGGATGCGGAGATCACCACCTATCTCGGTGAGACGCTCGACAGCAATTTGCAGGGCAATATCATTGACTTGTGCCCGGTGGGCGCGTTGGTGTCCAAGCCCTATGCCTTCAACGCACGCCCGTGGGAGTTGGTGAAGGTCGAGAGCATCGACGTGATGGACGGGCTCGGCTCCAACATTCGCGTGGACAGCCGCTCGGGCGAGGTGATGCGGATCGTGCCGCGCAACAATGACGGGGTGAATGAGGAATGGCTGGCGGACCGCTCGCGCTTCCTCTGGGACGGGCTGAAACGCCAGCGTCTCGACCGGCCCTATGCGCGCAAAGATGGCAAGCTGGTCGCGGTGAGCTGGGGCGAAGCCCTTGGCATTGCGGCGGAAAAGCTCAAAGGCGCATCGAAAGTGGCGGCGCTGGCGGGCGATCTCGCGCCGACCGAGGCGATTTGGGCGCTGAAGGAACTGTTGCCCGAGGCTGCGCATGAGTGCCGGACGGAGGGCGAAGCGCTCCCGGCAGGGGATCGCGGCGGCTATGTCGGCACGGCCACGATTGCCGATCTCGACGAGGCGGAGATGATCCAGATCATCGGCTGCAACCCGCGGATTGAAGCGCCGGTTCTGAACGCCCGCATCCGCAAGGCATGGCTGCGCGGCGCGGATATCGGCTATGTCGGCCCGAGCGGCGATCTGACCTATGAGGTCGCCAATTTGGGCAGCGATTTCAGCGCGCTCGACAAGCTGGCGAGCCAGAAAATCAGCGACAAGACCCGCGAGAAAAACACCGTGATCGTGCTTGGCGCGTCGGGTCTGGCGGGCGAGGGCGGGGACGCGGTTCTGGCAGCGGCCCTGCGTCTGGCGGAGAATTCGAACTCCAAGATCCTCGTTCTGCATCAGGCGGCGTCCCGCGTCGGCGCGATGGATGTGGGCTTCACGAGCGAAGGCGGCATCGACGCGGCGCTCGACGGCGCGGATGTCATCTACAATCTCGGTGTGGACGAGCGCGACATGCCCGAGGGTGCGTTTGTGATTTACCAAGGCACCCATGGGGATCGCGGTGCGCATCGTGCGGATCTGATCCTGCCGGGCGCGGCCTATACCGAAGAGTCGGCGATTTTCGTCAACACCGAAGGCCGCCCGCAACTGGCACAAAAGGCCGGGACCGCACCGGGTCAAGCCAAGGAAAACTGGGCGATCATCCGGGCGCTGTCGGGCGAAATGGGCGCGACGTTGCCCTTCGACAGTCTGCCGCAACTGCGCGGCAAGATGATCGAGGCGATCCCGCACTTCGGCGATATCGACATGGTGCCGGTCAATGAGCCAGCGACCCCCGGCGATGCGGCCCTTGGCGAGGGCCAGTTCCGCACGCCGCGCGATCATTATCTCGCCAACCCTATCCTGCGCGCGAGCCCGCTCATGGGTGAATTGGCCCGCCGCGCATCCGAACGCCACACGCAGATAGCCGCGGAGTAATTCTATGAGTTATTGGGATCATGGATTTGGAGCCTTCCTGCTGATTACCGGGCAGATTTTGCTGCTGACGGTGGGGCTTCTCATAGCGCTGGCCTTCCTGCTTTATGCGGACCGCAAGGTCTGGGCGGCGGTGCAGCTGCGGCGCGGGCCGAATGTGGTCGGGCCCTGGGGCCTGCTGCAATCCTTCGCCGATTTCGTGAAATATGCGGTCAAGGAAATCGTCGTGCCTGCGGGCGCCGACAAGGTGGTGTTCTTCCTCGCCCCGATCATGAGTTTCGTGCTGGCGCTGATCGCCTGGGCCGTGATCCCGCTCAATGAGGGCTGGGTGATTTCGGACCTGAATGTCGGCATCCTCTACATTTTCGCCATCTCCTCGCTGGAGGTGTATGGCGTGATCATGGGAGGCTGGGCGTCGAACTCGAAATATCCGTTTCTCGGCTCGCTCCGCTCCGCCGCGCAGATGATTTCCTATGAGGTCTCGATTGGCCTGATCATCATCGGGGTGCTGATCTCGACCGGCTCGCTCAACATGACCGATATCGTGATGGCGCAGGACGGCTCGATCCTCAACTGGTACTGGCTGCCGCATCTGCCCATGGTGGTGCTGTTCTTCGTCTCGGCGCTCGCCGAAACCAATCGGCCGCCGTTTGACCTTCCCGAAGCGGAATCCGAACTCGTGGCCGGGTATCAGGTGGAATACAGCTCCACGCCGTTCCTGCTCTTCATGATCGGCGAATATCTGGCCATCGTCATGATGTGCGCTCTGGTCTCGATCCTGTTCTTTGGCGGCTGGCTCTCGCCGGTGCCGTTCCTGCCGGACGGGTTCTTCTGGATGTTCATCAAGATGCTGTTCTTCTTCTTTATCTTCGCGATGGTGAAGGCCATCGTGCCGCGGTATCGCTATGACCAGCTCATGCGGATCGGTTGGAAAGTGTTCCTGCCGCTCTCGCTCGCCTGGGTCGTCATCGTGGCCTTCTTCGCACAATATGGCGCTTTCGGCGGGGCCTATGCCCGCTGGGCAATCGGAGGTTAATCATGTCCGTGTCGATGTCCCGCAGACTGAAATATTTCTTCCTTGCCGATGTGTTCACCGGCTTTCGGATGGGGTTCAAATATTTCTTCAAACCGAAAGCGACGCTCAGCTATCCGAACGAGAAGGGAGCACTCAGCCCGCGGTTCCGCGGCGAGCACGCGCTGCGCCGTTACCCCAATGGTGAGGAGCGCTGCATTGCCTGCAAGCTGTGCGAAGCGATCTGCCCGGCGCAGGCGATCACCATCGAGGCCGAGCCGCGCGCCGATGGCTCGCGCCGCACGACCCGTTACGATATCGACATGACCAAATGCATCTATTGCGGGTTCTGTCAGGAAGCCTGCCCGGTCGATGCGATTGTCGAGGGCCCGAATTTCGAATTCGCCACCGAGACTCGCGAGGAGCTGTTCTACAACAAGGACAAGCTGCTCGATAACGGCGCTCGCTGGGAGGCGGAAATCGCCCGCAATCTCGAACTCGACGCGCCGTATCGGTAAGGGGGAGCCATGATCGTATTTACCTTCTATCTCTTTGCCCTGACGGCGATTATCGGCGCACTGATGACCGTGACGTCGAAAAACCCGGTCCATTCGGTGCTGTGGCTGATCCTGACCTTTTTCTCCGCCGCCGGTCTCTTCCTGACCATGGGCGCGGAGTTTGTCGCCATGCTGCTCGTGATCGTCTATGTGGGCGCGGTCGCGGTGCTGTTCCTCTTCGTCGTGATGATGCTCGATGTGGATTTCGCGGAACTGCGCAAGGGCGCGACGCAGTATTTGCCGATTGGGCTGATGCTCGGCCTCGTGATCCTCGCCGAATTGCTGCTCGTCATGGGCGTCTGGCAATATGACGACGAAGCGCTCGCCAACCTCAAGGCACCGGTGCCCGATATGCTGGAAGTCAACAATATCGAGGCGATCGGCACCATCCTCTACACCGATTACGTGCTGCTCTTCCAACTCGCCGGGCTGATCCTTTTCGTCGCCATGATCGGCGCCATCGTGCTGACCTTGCGCACCCGTGACGGGGTCAAGCGTCAGGATGTGATGCGCCAGATCTACCGCGACCCGAAAGAGGCCATGGAAATCAAGGATGTGAAACCGGGGCAGGGGCTGTCATGAGCATTGCAAGCTGGATCGCCATTTTCTTCGCGGGCATTTTCGTCCCCGTCATCCTCGGCGCACAGGCCCGCCGCAAAGAGCAGAAGGAGCAGGATACATGATCGGCGTTGAACATTATCTCATCGTGGCCGCGATCCTGTTCACCATCGGGATTTTCGGCATCTTCCTCAACCGGAAGAACCTCATCATCATCCTGATGTCGCTCGAATTGATGCTGCTGGCGGTCAATATCAACCTTGTGGCCTTCTCGACGCATATGGGCGATCTCATCGGGCAGATATTCACGCTCTTCGTGCTGACCGTCGCGGCGGCGGAAGCGGCGATTGGCCTCGCGATCCTCGTCTGTTTCTTCCGCAATCGCGGCACGATCCAGGTCGAAGACATCTCGGCGATGAAAGGGTAAATCATGGCAACGATCCTTCTTTTTGCCCCGCTTCTCGGCGCGATCCTCTGCGGCTTTGGCTGGCGTCTCATGGGCGAGCGCAATGGCCAGATCCTCGCGACGGCGCTGCTGTTCCTGTCCGCCTTCCTGAGCTGGGTGATTTTCTTCGGCCATTACGACGAGGCGGAGACGGTGACGCTGTTCCGCTGGGTCCAGTCCGGCGAGATGGAGAGCTTCTGGGCGATCCGCATCGACCGGCTCACCCAGATCATGCTGGTGGTGATCAACACGGTCTCGGCGCTCGTCCATCTCTACAGCTTCGGCTATATGGCCCATGACGAGAATTTCCCCGAAGGCGAGCCCTACCGCGCGCGTTTCTTCGCCTATCTCTCGCTCTTCACCTTCATGATGCTGATGCTGGTGACGGCGGATAACCTGCTGCAACTCTTCTTCGGTTGGGAAGGCGTGGGTCTCGCTTCTTATCTGCTGATCGGCTTCTATTTCCGCAAACAGTCCGCGGGCGCGGCGGCGATGAAAGCGTTTATCGTCAACCGTGTCGGTGATTTCGGCTTCCTGCTGGGCATTTTCGCGATGTTCGTGGCGGTCGGCTCCATCGAGTTCGATGTGATTTTTGACGCCGCACCGGGCCTCGCGAATGAGCAACTGACCTTCCTCTGGCGCAGCTGGACGGCGAGTGAAGTGATCGCGTTCCTGCTCTTCATCGGGGCCATGGGCAAATCGGCGCAGCTGTTCCTGCACACCTGGCTGCCGGACGCGATGGAGGGCCCGACTCCGGTTTCCGCGCTGATCCACGCCGCGACCATGGTGACCGCGGGCGTGTTCCTCGTCTGCCGCATGTCGCCGGTCTTTGAATATGCACCGGGCGCGCTGACCTTCGTGACCTATATCGGCGCGACCACCGCCTTTTTCGCCGCGACCATCGGCCTTGTGCAAAACGACATCAAACGCGTGATCGCCTATTCGACCTGCTCCCAGCTTGGCTATATGTTCGCCTCGGCGGGTGTCGGCGTTTACGAGGCGGCGATGTTCCACCTCTTCACCCACGCCTTCTTCAAGGCGATGCTCTTCCTCGGCGCGGGCTCGGTCATCCACGCGATGCATCACGAGCAGGACATGCGCAATTACGGCGGGCTGCGCAAAAAGATCCCCTATACCTTCTGGGCGATGATGATCGGCACGCTGGCCATCACCGGCGTCGGCATCCCGCTGACCACCATCGGTTTCGCCGGGTTCCTGTCGAAAGACGCGATCATCGAGAGCGCCTATGCGGCGGGCACCGGGGCGGGCATGTATGCCTTCTGGATGCTGGTCATCGCCGCGGCCATGACGAGCTTCTATAGCTGGCGTCTCATCTTCCTGACCTTCTATGGCAAGCCGCGCGGCGACAAGCACACCCATGACCACGCGCATGAAAGCCCGATGGTCATGCTGGTGCCGCTCGGTGTTCTCGCGCTCGGCGCGATCTTTGCTGGGATGCTCTGGTATGGCGATTTCTTCGGCGACAACGCGCATCACTGGTTCGCCTCCGCCGTGGGTCACCACCCGGACAACACCGTGATGCATGACGCGCACTACGTCGCGAAATGGGTCAAGACGGCGCCGTTCTTCGCGATGCTCTTCGGCCTCGCCATTGCGGTCTGGTTCTATATGGTCGATCCGAAAATGCCGGCGCGCACCGCAAGCACCTTCCGCGGTCTCTACGCATTCCTGCTCAACAAATGGTATTTCGACGAGCTTTACGAGCGCATCTTCCTCCGCCCGGCCATTGCGATTGGCAACTGGCTCTGGCGGCGCGGTGATGGCGACGGGATTGACGGGACCATCAACGGGATCGCCATGGGCATCATCCCGGCGCTGACCCGCCGCGCCAGCAAGTTGCAATCGGGCTATCTCTTCCACTACGCATTCGTCATGGTCATCGGGCTGGTCGCCCTGCTGACATGGCTCCTCATCGCCGGAGGTCTGAATTAATGGGAAATCTTCTCTCCCTCATCACCTTCCTGCCGCTGGTCGCGGCGGTGATCCTCGGCGTGTTCCTGCGGGGCGACGGCGAAGCGCAGCGCAAGAATGCCCGCGTGATCGCCTTCGCAACGACCGTTGTGGTGTTCCTCCTCTCGCTGATCGTGCTGACCCGGTTCGAGCCGGGCGGCGGCTTCCAGTTCGTTGAGGAATCCGAATGGATTGCGGGCTTTTCCTACAAGCTCGGGGTGGACGGGATCTCTGTCCTTCTGCTGATGCTGACCACCGCGCTGATGCCCATCGTGATCGGCGCAAGCTGGCAGGTCGAGACCCGCGTGAAGGAATATATGATCGCCTTCCTTCTGCTGGAAACCATGATGATCGGCGTCTTTGTCGCGCTCGATCTGGTGCTGTTCTACCTCTTCTTCGAGGGCTCGCTGATCCCGATGTTCCTGATTATCGGGGTCTGGGGCGGGCAGAACCGCATCTATGCAGCGTTCAAATTTTTCCTCTACACCTTCCTCGGCTCGGTGCTGATGCTGGTCGCCATGATCGCCATGTATCGCGACGCGGGCACGACGGATATTGTCGAGCTGCTCAACCATCAGTTTGCTTCTGACCCGATCACCGTGCTCGGGCTGACGATCACCGGCGGCTTCCAGACGCTGCTCTGGTTCGCTTTCTTCGCCAGCTTCGCGGTGAAAATGCCGATGTGGCCGGTGCATACCTGGCTGCCCGATGCACACGTGCAAGCGCCGACGGCTGGTTCTGTGGTGCTGGCGGCGATCCTCTTGAAAATGGGCGGCTACGGCTTCCTGCGCTTCTCGCTCCCCATGTTCCCGGTGGCGAGCGCCAACCTTGCGGATTTTGTCTTCACCCTCTCGGTCATCGCCATCGTCTACACCTCGCTCGTCGCGATCGTGCAGGAGGACATGAAAAAGCTGATCGCCTATTCCTCCGTCGCCCATATGGGCTTCGTGACCATGGGCATTTTCGCGGCCAACCAGCAGGGCGTGGACGGCGCGATGTTCCAGATGATCAGCCACGGTTTTGTCTCCGGCGCGCTCTTTCTCTGCGTTGGCGTGATCTATGACCGGATGCATACCCGCGACATCGAGGCCTATGGCGGGCTGGTCGTGCGGATGCCGGCCTATGCCGCCGTCTTCATGTTCTTCACCATGGCCAATGTCGGTCTGCCCGGCACCTCCGGTTTCGTGGGCGAATTCCTGACCATGCTCGGCGCGTTCAAGGCGAACACCTGGGTCGGCCTCTTCGCCGCCTCCGGCGTGATCCTCTCGGCGGGCTACGCGCTCTGGCTCTATCGCCGGGTCGTCTTCGGCGATCTGATGAAAGAGAGCCTGAAGGCCATCACGGACATGACGCCGCGCGAGAAATGGCTCTTTGCGCCGCTCGTTGCCGCAACGCTCATCCTCGGTGTCTTCCCGAGCCTCGTGACGGACCGGATCGGCCCGTCGGTCGAGAACCTGCTCGCGAGCTATGACGCCGCGGTCGGCACATCCTCCGAGGTCGCCCAAACGAGCGCCCCGGCACATTCTGAAACAGACGCCGCCGAAGCGGCGCAGCACTGAGGCTCGAAAGGTTAGAGATGTTCAGCGACTCCGTTTCCGCACTCAGCCCCGAAATCATCCTCGCCCTCTGGGCGATGGCGAGCCTGATGCTGGCCGTCTACACCACCCATGACAAGCTGGCCGGGTTCATCCTCAAGGGCACCGCGGTGTTGATGGGGTTCCTCGCGCTCTGGATCGGCTTTAAACCGGATGGCTCCTTCATCCTCTTCAACGGCCTTCTGGTCGATGACGGCTTCGGGCGCTTTTGCAAGGTGCTGATCCTCGCCGGGAGCGCGATTGTGCTCCTGATGTCCGAGCAGTTCCTGCGCCGCGTCGATATCATGAAATTCGAATATGCTCCGCTGGTCGCGCTGGCCACGGTCGGCATGATGATCATGGTTTCGGCGGGCGATCTCATCGCGCTCTATCTCGGGCTGGAGCTGCAATCGCTCGCGCTCTACGTGATCGCTGCCTTCCGCCGCGACTCCGTGCGCTCGACCGAAGCGGGCCTGAAATATTTCGTCCTCGGCGCGCTCTCCTCGGGGATGCTGCTCTATGGCGCGTCGCTGATCTACGGCACCGCCGGAACGACGCAATTCTCTGATATCGCCCGCATTGCCGCCGATGGCGACATTTCCATAGGCTTGCTGACGGGTCTCGTCTTTCTGCTGATCGGCATGGCCTTCAAGGTCTCCGCCGTGCCGTTCCATATGTGGACGCCGGATGTTTACGAAGGCGCGCCGACCCCGGTGACCGCGCTGTTCGCCACCGCCCCGAAAGTCGCGGCGGCGGGCTTGATGGGCCGCGTCCTTTTCGATGCGTTTGACGGCGCGACCGGCGACTGGCAGCAGGTGCTCGCCTTCATGTCCGTCGCCTCGATCTTCCTCGGCTCGGTCGCCGCGATCGGGCAGAAGGATATCAAACGCCTGATGGCCTATTCCTCCATCGCCCATATGGGGTTCGCCCTGATGGGGCTGGCGGGCGGCGGCGAGCAGGGCGCGCAGGCGATGCTGATCTATATGGCGATTTACCTTGTGATGAATCTCGGCGTCTTCGCCTTCATCCTCACAATGGAACGCGACGGCGAGGCGATCACGGACATCTACGCCTTGGGCAATTTCGCCTCCGATTTTCCGGGTCGCGCGCTCGCGCTGGCAGCGCTGATGTTCTCGCTCGCGGGCGTGCCGCCGCTGGTCGGCTTCTGGGGCAAGTTCTACGTGATCGACGCGGCGGTGAGCGGCGGCATGTTCTGGCTCGCCGTGCTTGGCGTGATCGGGTCGGTCATCGGCGCGTATTACTATCTGCGCATCGTTTACCTGATGTATTTCGGCGAAAAAACCGACGGGCCGGACCGCCCGATGCCGCTCCTTCATGGGATCGTGCTGGCGGCTTCCGCGATCATCCTCTCGACCTTCTGGCTGCCCGGTGTGAGCCTGCTCGGCGTCGATGATGCGGCGATGGCGGCGGCGCAGAGTCTCTTCAACTGATGCAAACGCGCGGTCCCGGCTGGCCTGAAGGCGTTGGCCGGTTCATCTATCCCGAAACGGCCAGCAGCAGCCTCGCCGCCGCGCAGAAATTGCGCGAGGGCGAGACGGCTCCGTTCTGGCTTCTGGCGGAAAAGCAAACCGGCGGGCATGGTCGCCGCGGCCGGGCCTGGGCGACGCCCGACGGTAATTTCGCGGCGAGCTACGCGATGCGGCCAGACGCGCTCCCCGATGCGGCGCTGCGCAGTTTCACGACCGCGCTGGCGCTCCGCGATACCTTTGTGGAGCTGACCGGGCGGGATGATCTCTTCGATCTCAAATGGCCCAATGACGTGCTGATCCGGGGCAAGAAACTTGCCGGGATCTTGCTTGAGTCCGGGACCGACAAAATGGGGCCGTGGCTCGTCATTGGCGTTGGCGTCAATCTCGCCGCCGCGCCGGGCCGCGATGCGGTGGAGCCGGGCGCGCTTCTGCCCGCTGCGCTTGGCCCGGAACTCGGGGTGACGCCGCCGCCCGCCACCTTCCTCGATCATTTCGCCGACCGCTTCGCCCTGTGGGAGTCGCGGCTGATGGAGCAGGGTTTTGCGACCATTCGCCGCGCCTGGATGGATCACGCGGTCGGGCATGGTGAAGAGATCACCGTTCGCCTGCCGAACGAGACGCTGGAAGGGCGGTTTGCGGATATTGACGGGGACGGCGCGCTCCTTTTGGAAACGCCGGTCTGCCTCAAACGCATCCCCGCCGGCGAGGTTTATTTGAAGGGAGAAGCCAATGCTCCTCGCGATTGATGTTGGCAACACGAACTCAGTCTTCGCGATCTATGACGAGGCGGTGAAGCTTGCGGAATTTCGCATCTCGACCTCGCGCGAGCGCACGGCGGATGAGTATTTCACTTGGCTGCAACAGCTCTTGGAACATGACGGGGTGCTGCTCGACGCCAACCGCGAGCGGGTGATCGACCGCGTGGTGATCGCCTGCGTGGTGCCGCAGGTGCTGTTCAATCTCCGTGTCTTTTCCGACCGTTATTTCAGCGCCCGTCCGCTGGTGGTCGGCAAGCCCGAGGTGAAGCTGCCGCATCCGCCGAAGGTGGACAAGGATGTGGTTGTCGGGGCCGACCGTCTCGCCAACACCGCCGCCGCGTTTGACCGGTTCGGCGGCGATTGCATCGTGGTGGATTTCGGCACCGCGACCAATTTCGACGTGGTCGATGAGGGCGGCGCCTATATTGGCGGGGTGATCTCGCCCGGCGTCAACCTTTCGCTCGGCGCGCTCCACAGCCGCGCCGCCGCCCTGCCGCATATCGACGTAACGCGCCCGGAAAAAGTCATTGGCACCAATACCCTTGCGTGTATGCAGTCCGGCATATATTGGGGCTATATCGGCCTCGTCGAAGGCGTGTGCCTCAGAATTCAGGAAGAACGCGGGCGCGACATGACTGTCGTTGCGACCGGCGGGCTTTCATCCCTCTTCGCGCAAGGGACAGATCTCCTTGCAAATACCGAGCTGGATTTGACCCTCCACGGGCTCTGGCTCATCGCTGAATATAACAAATAGGATAAAGTATGAGCGATAAAGAACGGCTGGTTTACCTGCCCCTCGGTGGGGCGGGCGAGATCGGTATGAATATGTATCTCTACGGATATGGCGCACCGGGCAAGGAGCGCTGGATCATGGTGGATGCCGGTGTGACCTTCCCGAATATGGACACGACCCCCGGCGTCGATCTGATCATGGCCGACCCGAAATATGCGGTGGAGCGGGCCGATCAGCTTGAGGGCCTTTTCATCACCCACGCCCATGAGGACCATGTTGGCGCGGTTGGCATCCTGCATGAGAAAATCCGCTGCCCAATCTGGGCGCGCCGCTTCACCGCCCTGATTGCGCGGAACAAAATGGAGCGCGTTGGCGGGGATATCGAGCGGATCAATGTCGCGCCCGCTTATCCCGAGAGCATTGAGGTCGGCCCCTTCAAGGTCAGCTTCGTGCCGATCAGCCACTCGATCCCGGAAGCCTCAGGCCTTCTGATCGAGACCCCGGCGGGCAAGATCTTCCACTCCGGCGATTTCAAGATCGACCGCGATCCGGTCATCGGCGATCCGTGGGACGAAGAGATGTTCCGCCAAATCGGCGAGGGCGGCATCAAGGCGCTTGTCTGCGACTCGACCAATGTGTTCGGCCAGGAGCCGGGCCGCTCGGAATCGACGCTGAAGCCCCATGTGACCGACCTCATCAAATCCGCGCAGGGCATGGTGGTCGCGACGACCTTTGCCTCCAACATCGCGCGCCTGAAAACGCTGGCGCAGGCCGGTGTGGATGCGGGCCGCAAGGTGGTGATGCTGGGCCGGGCGATGAATGTGATGCTCGATGCGGGCCGCCGCTCGAATATCGTGACCGACTTTCCGCCGCTCACCGATGTGGACGATGCCGAAAATATCCCGCGCGGCCAGCTCATGCTGCTCGTGACCGGCTCGCAAGGCGAACGCCGCGCGGCCTCCGCGCAGCTCGCGCGCGGCAAATATATGGGGCTGAGCCTCGATGAGGGGGATATGTTCCTCTTCTCCTCGAAAACCATCCCTGGCAACGAGCTTGGCGTCGCCTATATCAAGAACCAGCTTTCCGAGCTTGGCGTCCACAGCTATGGCGACGGCGATACGCGCTATCACGTCTCCGGCCACGCCAACCGCCCGGACATTGAAAAGCTTCAGGATATTCTCCAGCCGCAGATCGTCGTGCCGATGCATGGGGAACACCGCCATCTGCGCGAACATGCCGAGATTTCCGCCGATAAGGGCCGTCAGGGGATCATCGCGCCGAATGGCACCATGGTCGATCTGACCGGCGACAAGGGCAAGATCGTGGACGGGATCGAAACCGGCCGCACCTATCTCGACGGCGATGTTCTGATCGGCGCGATGGACGGCGTGGTGCGCCAGCGTCTGCAAATGGCGCTGCGCGGGCTGGTCGTGGTGAACCTCGTGATCGACGAGCAGGGCGCGCCGGTCGATGGGGTCTGGGCCGAATTGCACGGTGTTCCGATGCCCTCCGGCAAGCCGCTTGCCGAAGAACTGGAGAGCGAGATCGAGGACGCGATGCAATCCGCCAAGGGCAAGAAACTGCGCTCCGATGATGCGGTCGAGAGCCTTGTGGTAAAAACGGTGAACCGGGTCGTGAAAGACCGCACCGGGAAAAAGCCGCTGATCGAGGTGATGATCAACCGGATGATGTTCGACTGATCTTAGACGTCTGATCGCAAGACGCCCGCCCGACCCGGCGGGCGTTTTCTTTTTTGGAAACCAGCTTTTGCCAGCCGCGAACAGAAATCCGGCGCTTCTCGGTTGTTGTGCGCTGCAAAATTGTTATGTCGTTGGGGAAGAAAAAGGCGGACCGCAGGGCGGCGCCGCGTGGAAAGGAAAGACTATGGCTTTGAAATTGAAAGTGATTATCGGGAGCACCCGTCCGGGCCGCGTGGGTCCGGCCTTTGGCGAATGGATCCATGAATTTGCGGGCCAGCACGGCAAATTCGACGTGGAACTGGTGGATCTTGGCGCACTCGACCTGCCGGTCATGGACGAGCCGAACCACCCGCGCGCGCAGGACTATCAGCACGAGCACACCAAGGCTTGGGCGAAAATCGTGGACGACGCCGACGCGTTCATCTTCGTGACGCCCGAATATGACTATTTCCCGCCATCCTCGCTGGTCAACGCGATCCAGTATCTGGCGCTGGAATGGTATGGCAAGCCGGCAGCGGTTCTGAGCTACGGCTTCGTCTCCGGCGGCCTGCGCGCGGCAGAAACCCTGCGCACGCTGCTCGCGGCCCTCAACGTTGCGCCGATCGCCCAAGGCATCCCGGTGCCGTTCTACCCGCAATTCCTCGGTGAAGACGGCAAGGTGAACGCCAACGACCAGATGCAAGAAGGCGCCACCGGCGTTCTCAATGAGCTCCACAAATGGGGCACCGCGCTGAAGACGATGCGCGAGGCGTGATGAAAAAGGGGCCTTCGCGGCCCCTTTTTTTAACCGCGCGGTTTGCGCCGGTAGAGGCCGAAAGACGCCAGAGCGGCAACAAACGCCAACCCACTCGCGGGGAGTGGCACCGGCGCGATGTTATAGGTCGCTTGGAAGTCGCTCATGTAATAAGTCGCGTCGAAATAATTGCTACTTGTGATCCACCAATGCTCGCCCGGTTTCGGATCAATGAGATAACTGGCATTCGCGTTGTGATTGGCGGTGAAATACAGCTTGTCGATATCCTGAAACGCGTCTGAGAATGTATAGGTGCCGACCCAGTCTCCGCTGGCGAGAGGAAGATCATCCGAGGCCACGAGCTTTCCGTCGCGATATCCTTGGATAGATGTGTCGTTCCAATAAGTTGTGGTGTGCTGGGTGGCCGTTATCAGTGAAGGAAGCGCATCTGGGTCCGGATAGATCTTGTCCCAACCGCCATACCAGTAATCCACCCACTCTCCGGTCGGCAGAAGCTTTATTTCATGATCGATCCCGATAACTTCATAGTAGCCCGAGTCGATAAGCTCCTGATCAGGTTGTTCTGTTCCCCAAGAAGTCACAACATCCAATTCGACATTATCGTCGCGAAGATTCTCAATATAGATGCTTTCGGGCGTAAATGTGCCGCCATCAAGCGGCGTAAAATGCATGTACCGTGCATCGCTATCATTGACGACACGATAGAGTCCGCCGTTTTCGCTCCAGACATTGCCCGCGCTTTCATCCGCGTCATGCGCGTAAAGCTCAATCGTTTCGTCTGCATTGTAAGAATATGTCAGCGCCAAAGCAGGCACGGCTGACATCAGCGTCGCGCTGCAAGCAGTTATAAAGAAACGGGAAACATAAATCTGTCCCATGGATCACCCTTCCATAGCTTTAAACGTGTTAAAGCCTATGGAATTGCGATTTGGGGAGCAAGTTTTCTCGCGGCTTGGGGCGAATTAACCCTCGTCATCCTTGCCGCGGCGCACGCTGACGGAGGATTTGGCCTTCGCTAGATCCGCCACGATGAAGCTGGGGACGTGGTCGCCGAAGCCTTTGGGGGAGGGGCCGCCGCCATCGCGGCGTCCGCGTCCACCGCGCCCGCCGCGATTGCCGTCGCGGCTGCGTTGCTCGGTGCGCTCGCGCTGCGGCTCGGGCTTGGCTTTGGGCTCCTCGCGGGGCGCTGCGTCGGCCTGTTTCTGATCTTTGTCCTTGGCGGACCGGCGGCCGCGGCTGGATTTGCCTTCGGGCTTCGGCTTCGCGGCGGGTTTGTCTTCCGTCTTTGTCTCCGGCTTGCCTTTGGCGAGCGGCGACTCCTTGCGGGGGATTTCCTTGCCGATCAGCTTCTCAATCCCGTCGCGATATTTCTCATCCGCCGGGAGCGCAATGGAAAACGCCGTGCCGTCGCGGCCCGCGCGGCCCGTGCGGCCGATCCGGTGGACGTAATCTTCCGAATGGGTCGGCAGGTCGTAATTGAACACATGGCTGACGGCGGGCACGTCGAGACCGCGCGCCGCCACGTCGGAGGCCACGAGGAAACGCAGCTCGCCGCCACGAAATTTGTCGAGCGTCGCCGTGCGGACCGACTGGTCGAGATCGCCATGGATCGCCGCCGCATCGAGCCCGTGTTTCTGCATCGAGCGGGCGAGAATATCCACGTCGCGCTTGCGGTTGCAGAAGATGATCCCGTTCTGGATCTTGTCGCCTTCCTGCTCGATGAGCGCGCGCAGAACGGCGCGTTTTTCTGCGGCCTGCTTGTCTTTGCGGGACGGTGTGTGCTCCACGAGATATTGCGTGATCGTCTCGCTCGCGGTCGCCTGACGGGCGACTTCGACACGCTCGGGATTGTGCAGGAAGGTGTCCGTCACGCGGGTAATCTCGGGCGCCATGGTGGCGGAGAAAAACAGGGTCTGGCGCGTGAAGGGCGTCAGTTTGAAGATTTTCTCGATATCCGGGATGAAGCCCATATCGAGCATCCGGTCGGCCTCGTCGATCACCATGATCTGCACACCGGTCAGCATCAGCTTGCCGCGCTCGAAATGGTCGAGCAGGCGGCCCGGTGTCGCGATCAGCACATCGACGCCGCGGTCGATCAGCTTGTCCTGATCCTTGAAGCTGGTGCCGCCAATCAGAAGCGCCATCGTCAGCTTCATGTGCTTGGTGTAGATCTCGAAATTCTCGGCGACCTGCGCCGCAAGCTCGCGTGTCGGCGCCAGCACGAGGCTGCGCGGCATACGCGCCCGCGCCCGGCCCTTGGCGAGCAGCGTGATCATCGGCAGCACGAAAGAGGCGGTCTTGCCCGTCCCCGTCTGCGCGATCCCCAGAATATCGCGGCCCTTGAGCGCATGCGGAATGGCCTGCGCCTGAATGGGCGTCGGCTCTTTATACCCCGCTTCGTCAATGGCTTTCAGCACATTCGGGTCGAGATCGAGATCGCTAAATTTGGTCAATGCACACCTAAAAAGTCAAAAGTCGCACCACACCCCGTGCAACGATGCTTCGCGTTAGAAGGTTTAACACGTCTTTGTCAATCTTTGCAGTGGATTTGGCAGCATTTCCGCCGCGAAACGTGATTGTTATGCCAATGCGAGGATCGCCACGCCGATCACGACGCAAAACGCGCCGAGCCAGGCGGCGGGTGCGGGTGGCTCTTTGGTGGTCATCCAGAGGAGCGGCAGGACGAGGATCGGGGTGGTCGCCGAGAGGGTCGTGACGACGCCGACATTGCCGCCTTCGAGGGCGAAGAGCAGGAGGCTCATGCCGATGCCCATGCCGACGATTCCGGAGATCACGGTCCACATGATGCCGCGCGGAGAGAATTGGCTGGGCCCGGCAAGGCGGGGCAGGGCGGCGGTCAGCCCGCCAAGCGCGAGGCCCGAGATTCCGGCACGCACGGCCATGACGGTAAACGGGTCCGCGCCCGCCGCCATGACGGGCCGGGCGTAGATCGCGCCGACGGCTTGACCGAGCGCGGCGAGCAGGCCAAGCGCAACGCCGACCCAGATCGGGCCTTTCACGCTTTCCCACTCATGCACCGCCGAGGCGCGTTTGCCGAAGACGATTGCGATAATCACGCCGGCCATGATGATCGCGATAGCCAGGATCGTGCTGCCGGGGAGGGTTTCGCCCAGAAAGAGCCAGCCGAGCAGGGCGCCCATCGGGGCGTTGGTGGCGAAGAGAACGGCGGTGCGGCGCGGCCCCATGCGGCGAATGCAGTTGAAGAGCAGCGTGTCGCCAAGGAAAATCCCGATGAAACCCGAGAGCAGGATCGGCCCGACCATCCATGCCGTGATCGCCTCATGCCGTCCGCTGGCAATCACCCAGACCCCGGCGATGAGCGCGATGGAGACGAGGCGCAGCGCGTTGAAGCGCATCACGCCCATTTCCCCGACCGCGCGGGCCGAGATGATGCCGCCAAAAGCCCAGCAGAGCGCCGCGCCAAGCGCCGCAAATTGGTAAATGGTGAGGGTCATGATGCGTCCCGGAATGGTTCCCGGCAGGCGATGGACCCGCGCGGGCGGGAAGTCAAGCGGGATCATGGCGGGCGGGCGGCGCAGAAAACGCTTCCCCGAATCTCTTTATTTCGATATTTCGTGAAATATGGAAATTGAATTGATCGACCAGCTCTCGGCCCTTGGCCACGCACCGCGCCTCGCCGTATTCCGTCTGCTGATGCGCCGCTACCCCGACAGCGTGCCTGCGGGCGAGATCGCCGCGGCGCTCGACCTCAAAGCCAGCACGCTTTCGGCGCTGCTCACCTCGCTCACCCATGCCGGGCTGATCACCGGGACCCGCCACGGCACCTCGCGCCATTACACCATCGCCATGGAGGGCGTGGAGCAGATGACGCGCGACCTGTTCCTGGGCTGCTGCAAGGGCCGCCCGCTCGTGATCTGCGCGCCGGATCCAGACCTTCCCACAGGAGAAAACACCATGAGTTCAGGCAAATACAACGTCCTCTTCATCTGCATCGGCAATTCGGCGCGCTCGATCATCGCCGAATCCGTGCTGCGCCATGATGCGGGGGACAAGTTCAACGCCTATTCCGCCGGCACCAAGCCCGCGAGCGAACCGAACCCGTTCGCCATGCAAATGCTGAAAGAGGCGGGCCACGACGTAAGCGCGTTGCGGTCGAAAAACATGGATGAGTTCGTGGTTGACGGCGCGCCGAAATTCGATTTCGTCTTTACCGTTTGCGACCATGCGGCGAATGAGGAATGCCCGGTCTGGCCGGGTCAGCCGGTGAGCGGCCATTGGGGCCTGCCGGACCCGGCCAAAGTGGAAGGGACCGACGCGGAAAAAGCGCTCGCCTTCCAGCGGACCTTTGGGGCCATGAAAAACCGCATCTCCATCTTCGCCTCTCTGCCAATCGCCACGCTCGACCGCACCTCGCTGCAAGCGCAGGTCGACGAGATCGGGCGCAGCCGCGAGGATGTGTGAACCGGTCCAGCGATTGTGATGCGCGCTTTGCGGCGGGTCTGCTAAGGTGAGGGCATGAAACATGTTTATCTGCTGATCGCCCTCGCCATGGCGGGCACCGCCGCCGCGCAACAAGCCGTGCAGGACCGCACGAGTTTCTTCTCGCTGGTCGAGGGCAAAACCCTGACGCGCTTCGGTGTGAGCCTCAATGTGCTCGCCGATGGCCGCATCACCGGCAGCGCCTTTGGCGGCGATGTGGGTGGGAGTTGGTCCTGGGATGGTCCGTATTTCTGCCGCGAGCTTATCTTCAGCGGCGACTCCCTCGGCTATGACTGCCAAACCGTGACCCTGAGCGACAACCGCCTGACCTTTCAGGCCGAACAAGGGCAGGGGGATACAGCGACATTGGCGATTGAGTGAGGGAGCTTCGCCTCTCGCGGCTATGTCTCTTTTTAATTCGTATGCGCGGAAAGGAGGTTTGATCCTCTCGCCGCCGCCATCTGCGGATATTTAAAGCGAAAAACCGCCTCGAACGTGATATTTTGCGCTCGGGGAGGATGGTTATGGCAGATGAAATTCTTGATGAGGAGGCGCAGGCCAAGCTGGAGCGTGCGCCGCAGTTTTTCGCCTATTTTCTGTATGGTGAGACGACGCATCCGGAGATTTATGCGCATTTCAGGAATGCGAATACCGCGCTCGATCATATGACGGGTCGGCATATGGGGTTCTATCACCTCGCGGCGGAACGAAAGCCCAAATCCATGTTCATGGGCGCGCGTCCTCTGATAGACCCGGCCCAGATCGACCCGATGACCCGCTGGCAGGATCAATTTCCGCAATTTACCGAAGAGACCAAGACGCCGGAGCAATCCTTTTACATGGTCTGTCATCAATTTCTGGATGATGAATTTCAGGACTTGCCGCTGTTCCTGCTGTTCAACCGCTTCTCAGACGAGCGCTTGCTGCGGATCAAGCCGAAGGAACCGACGCCCGCGAGCGCGCAGAAATGTATGTTGGAGATTTCCGCCGCCGCCAAGGCAAGCTGGGAAGGCTATCTCAAGGACGATCCCGACCATGATTATAGCAACGCCCGAGACGAGGCGTTTAAGGATTTCACGGCCGCCCTTGATCGCGCCCGGTTTTTCGCCTCGTTCAGGGAGGTGTTCTCGAAGGGCTTGCCCGGAATGCTCTCGCGCGGGCTGACCGGCGGGATTTAACCCACCATCTCCTTGGTCGCCGTCAGCTTCAGCTCCGGATAATCGCGCTCGACGCGGTCGATGTCCCATTGCAGGCGGGTCATGTAGACCGGGTCGCCGTCATGGTCGGTCGCGATGTGGCCCTTGTTGGCGTTGACGAATTTATCGACCGCCGCCTCCGGGCCGGAGACCCAGCGGGCGGAGGTGAATTGCGTCGGCTCGAAGCGCACGGGGATGCCGTATTCCAATTCGATCCGGCTCGCCAGCACCTCGAATTGCAGCGCGCCGACGACGCCGACGATCCAGCCCGCGCCGATCATCGGTTTGAAGAGCTTGCTCGCGCCTTCCTCGGCAAATTGGGTCAGCGCCTTTTCGAGATGTTTGGCCTTCATCGGGTCCGTCGCGCGGACCGATTGCAGGAGTTCCGGCGCGAAGGAGGGGATGCCGGTGAAATGCAGCGCCTCGCCCTCGGTGAGCGCGTCGCCGATGCCAAGTTGGCCGTGGTTCGGGATGCCAATGATATCGCCCGCCCAGGCGTCTTCCGCAAGCTCGCGATCATTGGCCATGAAGAGGACCGGATTGGTGACGGCCATCTGCTTTTTCGACCGCACATGAAGGAGTTTCTGCCCGCGGTTAAAGTGGCCCGAGCAGAGGCGCACGAAGGCTACGCGGTCGCGGTGCTTGGGGTCCATATTGGCCTGCACCTTGAAGACGACGCCGGTGACTTTCTTCTCGTCGGGGCTGATCTCGCGCTCCTTGGCGGGGCGCGGTTGCGGCTGCGGGCCGTAATCGCCCATGCCGTTCATCAACTCCTGCACGCCAAAACTGTTGATCGCGGAGCCGAACCAGATCGGGGTCAGCGTGCCGTCGAGAAAGGCTTGCCGGTCGAACTGGGGTAGCAGTTCGCGGGCCATCTCGACCTCTTCGCGAAGCTGCTCCAATTGCTCAGGCGGAATGTGTTTCTCGATCTCCGGGTCATCCAGCCCGCTGATCTTGATGCTCTCCGCACGCTTGTTGCGGTCCGCGCGGTCCATCAGCTCCAGCCGGTCGTTCAGCATGTCATAGGCCCCGAGGAAATCGCGGCCCATCCCGATGGGCCAGCTTGCCGGGGTCACGTCGATGGCGAGATTTTCCTGAATTTCGTCAATGATCTCAAAGGTGTCGCGGCTCTCCCGGTCCATCTTGTTACAGAATGTCAGGATCGGCAGATCGCGCAGGCGGCAGACCTCGAAGAGTTTCTGCGTCTGGCTCTCCACACCTTTCGCGCCGTCGATGACCATGATCGCCGCATCCACCGCCGTCAGCGTGCGGTAGGTGTCTTCCGAGAAATCCGAGTGACCGGGCGTGTCCACGAGATTGAACCAGAAATCGCGGTAGGGAAAGGACATGGCCGAGGCGGAGACCGAAATGCCGCGATCCTTCTCCATCTGCATGAAGTCCGACCGCGAGCGCCGTGCTTCGCCCTTCGCGCGCACCTGTCCGGCCATCTGAATGGCGCCTCCATAAAGAAGGAACTTCTCCGTCAGCGTCGTTTTGCCGGCATCCGGGTGCGAAATGATCGCAAAGGTCCGGCGGCGGGCAATCTCGGGCGGCAGGTCGGGTTGGTTATGGTCGCGATTGGTCATGGCGCTGATTAGCGCGGGACGGGGCCGCCGACAAGTGTGCAGGCGGGCGGGATCCTGCCGAAATGTAAAGTTTTTGGAACCATTGGCGCAGCGCGACGTTGGACCCCCGCAACAGAAAAAGGGTGTGCGGTCCGTGCCGTGCGCCGGAAAGGACAACATGAAAGCTCTTCTGACGACGACGATCTTTGGCGCGGCCCTCGGCCTCGCGGCCTGCAGCAACACCAATTCGGTTCCGGGTGAGGAAACCGATGTGTCCAGCAACCAAGTGCAGGGCGAAATCGAAGCGGGGACGCTCAGCTGCGATCTGACCGGCGGCACCAATGCCATCGTGGTCTCCGAAAAGACCTATCAGTGTGTCTTTGATTTCGCAGGCGATGAAGGTCAGGATCAGGTTTACACCGGCACGATCAACAAGATCGGCGTGGATCTGACCGCGAAATCGGCAGAGAGTCTGACATGGGTTGTCGCCACCGCCAGCGAGATGGAGTGGGGCGATCAGCCGGGTCTTCTGGCTGGCAATTACGTGGGTGTGAGCGCGGATGCGGCGCTTGGCCTTGGTGCGGGCGCGCGCGTGCTGGTCGGCGGTTCGAGTGACGCGATCACGCTTCAGCCCGCCTCGACCCAGACCTCGGAAGGTCTCGGCATCGCGGCTGGTGTTGAGCAGTTCACGCTCGAATATGTGGGCGCGGTTGCGAACCAATAAGCACTGCGCATAGGTGGGTGAGAGAAGGCCGGGGATCATCGCCCCGGCCTTTTTCTTATTCGGCGGTCAGGAAGTCCGCGACATCGAGCAGGATGAACTCGTTATCATCGGCGCGGCCCTCTTCACGGCCCACGGAGAACGGGAAATTGTTGTCATTGGCGACAACGATGGTGGTCTCGTCCACCCGGTCCACATCCTCGATGGTCACGAAGGGGAAGGTGAAAACGCCATCTTCCGTGCCGCGCGGCGCGATCCCGTCCGGGTCCTCGATGTTCAGAAGGTCGATGGAGGCGATTTTGCGCAGGACGCCATTCTCGCCCCGATCCTCCAGATCCACCAGATAGATGCGCTTGAACGCGGCGGGCGCATCGGAGAAGGCCTCGCTGCCCTGATTGCTGTCGCGTTCGATGATCAGGGCGCGCGTGCCGCCGATGATGTTGAAATCCCCGATGGCGTGGGAGGCATCTTCGAGCGGATAATAGCGGACGGTGTCGCTCCAACCGCTCTCCGGCGCAAATTCAAACATCCGCAGCACCGGCGTGCCATCGATCATTTCCGGCCCGTCCTCGGTCATCACCGGCTTTTCGAGGAGCGGATACAGCGTCGCGCCATCTTCGGACACCGCCATTCCCTCATAGCCGCCCGAGCGCATGGAACTGACGCCTTCGAGCGGGCTGCCGGGGTTCGGCGTGGCGACGGCGGCATTGTCCGGCGAGAGGAGCAACTCGCCGCCCGGCTCGGTGGCGACGACCTGCTGCACGACGCCTTCCGCGTTCACCTCAAGGAGCCAAGGCCCAAACTCATCGCCGATCCAGTAATTGTCGCCGACCGGCTGGATCGACTCCGTGTCGAAATCCGCGCCGGTGAGATAGCGTGTGTTAGTTGTCTCATTGATGATCGGGAAGGGCACTTTGCGCTCCGGGTCGGAGAGGAACACGGTTTTCGCGGGCATGACGCGGCCCGTCTCCCAGTCGATCTCCATCTCGTTGAACATCAAGAGCGCATCGGCGGAATTGGCCTTCGCGCCGAAACCGTTATCGGTCAGCACCAGAAAACGGTCGTTGCCGAGGGAGCGAATACCGGAAAACCCTTGCAGCGGCTGGCCGGGGAAGGGGCGCGAAAGCCCCGTGTTCTCGTCAAAGATGCTGTAAAGCGCCTCGCTGCGACCGCCTTCGCCGGTGAACCGCCCGGATTTGCCGAAATAGCGCGGCGCATCTTCGGGCGGCGTCACAAAGCTCTGCGCGGGAAGCTGGGCGTGCGCCTTGAGCGTTGCCGGAAACTCCGGCACCTCCTGCGCCATGACGGGCAGGGCAGTTGCGGCGAGAAGGAAAAGAGCGGAACGGATCATCGAAGCCTCCAGACAATTATGAGGCCTTCGCTTTAGCGCCGGGATGTGACGCCAACATGACGGTTTATCGGCTTTGGGAGGATTGGAGCGGGTGAAGGGAATCGAACCCTCGTCGTCAGCTTGGGAAGCTGCTGCTCTACCATTGAGCTACACCCGCAACGCCGTTTTGATTAGGGCGCGCGGCGGAAAGGGTCAAGCGAAATTCAGCGGCTGCGCGCCTGGCGGCGGGATTTGCGCGGGCCGGAGCCGGCGGAGAAGCTGGGCTGCGGCAGGGTCACGCGCTGATTGAGTTCGGTAAAGGGCGCGGTGGCGTGCGGGATGTGGTTCGAGGCCACGAAATGCTCCTGAAACCGCGGCGCGATGGCGGTTTCGATCTTGGTCACGTCCTTGATCCGCGCTTCGATCTCGGCCCGCGAGGCGCGCGAGAGGAGTGCCATCCGTGCGCCCGTGCCCGCCGCATTGCCAACCGCCGTGACGCGCTCCGGCGCGCAATCGGGGATCATGCCGAGCACCATGGCGTGAAGCGGCGAGATATGCGCACCGAAGGCACCGGCGAGGCGGACCCGGTCCACATGATCGGTGCCAAATTCGTCCATGAGCAGCCGCGCCCCGGCATAAAGCGCGGATTTCGCAAGCTGAATGGCTCGCACATCGTTTTGCGTCACCGCGATTTTCGGGCTGTTTTCATCGCCGGGATGGAGGACGTAAAGCGCCGTGCGACCATCCGCCTCAATCGCATCGCTGCCGGTTTCCTCAGCGGAGCCGATGAGGCCCGACGCGTCGATCAGCCCGGCCATGCGCATCTCGGCAATCGCCTCGATGATGCCGGAGCCGCAGATGCCGGTGACGCGGGCGGCGAACCCCTCAACATCGGACCAGCGCTCATCGCCGATCACCTTGAAACGCGGGCGTTTGGTCTCGGGGTCGATCCGCACGCGCTCAATGGCACCAGGCGCGGCGCGCTGGCCGGAGCTGATCTGCGCGCCCTCAAAGGCGGGGCCGGTCGGGGAGGAGCAGGCCAGCACGCGGCCGCTGTTCCCCAAAACGATTTCCGCATTGGTGCCCACATCGACAATCAACGTGATCTCGTCGCTCTCCCACGGTGCTTCGGAGAGGATCACCGCCGCCGCATCCGCGCCGACATGACCGGCGAGCAACGGAAGGGTGTAGAGCCGCGCCTCCGGGTGCAGCGTCAGCCCCGCATCCGCGGCGGGCAGATCCTGCGCCTCGGTCACGGTCAGCGCGAAGGGCGACTGGCCGAGCGGGACCGGGTCGAGGCCGAGGAAAAGGTGGTGCATCACGGGGTTCGCCACCAGCGTGATGTCGTGAATATCCGCGTGGGTGATCCCCGCATCTTTCGCCAGCTTCTCGATCAGCGTGTTCATCGAGGCGCGCACGGCGCGGGTCATTTCCGCTGCGCCGCCCTCGTTGAGCATGGCGTAGGAGACGCGGGACATGAGGTCTTCGCCGAAGCGGATTTGCGGGTTCATGATGCCCGCCGAGGCCAGCACCGCGCCGGTGCTCAGATCGCAGAGATGGGCCGCGATGGTGGTCGAGCCGAGATCGACCGCGAGGCCGTAGAGATGCGGCGCGTCATGGCCGGGCAGAATGTCGATGAGATCCGCGCCATGGGTGAGGGCGGTCAGGTCTGCGGGCTTGTCGGTGGCAGGGAGTTTGGTGAGCAAAGCCAGCGGGATCCGCAGATCGGGCGCGCCGAGCGCAAGGCGCAGACGTTCGGCCGCGCCGGTCGGATCATCCATGTTCGCCGCCGGGAGCGTGACGGGATGCGCCTTGAGGACCGGATCGAGCGTGATGTCGCGAACCGTCGCATCCTTGCGGACGATCTGCTGGTGCATCTGGCTCTCCGCGGGCACGTCGATCACCACATCGCTCTGCACCGTCGCCTGACAGCCAAGCCGCCGCCCCGGTTTCAGCCCGCGCTTTTCATCATAACGCGCTTCGACCTTGTTCCATGGCGACAGCGCGTCTTTCTCGACCGTCACCCCATGTTTGGGAAACTGGCCGAAAGAGGGCTCCACCTGACATTTGGAACAGATGCCACGCCCGCCGCACACGCTGTCGAGATCGACGCCAAGTTTGCGCGCGGCGGTCAGCACAGGGGTGCCGACCGGGAAGCGCCCGCGCTTGCCCGAGGGGGTGAAAATGACGAGCGGGTCAGCCACGGCGACGCCGACGACCCTCACGCCCGCCGCGGCCACGCGCACCCGCTTCGCCGGGCGCCTTGTTGGCGGAGATCCAGCCCGCGCCATGGGCGTCCTGGTTGAGCAGGAGATTGGCAGCGCGCACGGCGTTCATCTCGTTTTCATGAAGCGGGTTCATGATGGCGGAGGTCATCCCGGCGGTCATCGCCATGGGCAGGAAGGCCGCGTTGATGCCGCTGCGGTTCGGCAGGCCGAAGGACACGTTGGACGCGCCGCAAGTGGTGTTCACGCCAAGCTCCGCGCGCAGACGGTTGACGAGGGCGAAAACCTGTTGGCCCGCCGTCGCCATCGCGCCAATCGGCATGACAAGCGGATCCACGACGATATCGCTCGCCGGGATGCCGTGATCGGCGGCGCGTTCGACGATTTTCTTGGCGACCGCGAAACGCACATCAGGGTCTTCGGAAATTCCGGTATCGTCATTGGAGATCGCGACCACCGGCACCTTGTATTTCGCAATGAGCGGCAGCACGAGTTCGAGACGCTCTTCCTCGCCGGTCACGGAATTGACCAGTGGACGGCCCTCGCAGACCTCAAGACCGGCTTTCAGCGCTTCGGGCACCGAAGAGTCGATGCAGAGCGGCACATCCACAAGGGACTGAACGCGCTGGATCATTTCGCGCATCAACGGCGGCTCGGTCTCATTGGGGTTGGGGTTCGAGTTGTAGACCACGCCCGCATTCACATCGAGCACATTGGCTCCTGCGGCGACCTGCGCGGCGGCATCGGCCTCAACAGTAGAAAAATCGCCCGCCTCAAGCTCCGCCGCGAGTTTCTTGCGGCCTGTGGGGTTGATGCGCTCGCCAATGACGCAGAACGCCTCACCAAAGCCGATGACAGCGGATTTCGTTTTCGATTCCAATACGGTGCGGGTCATTCTTCACGTCCTTCAGCGGCGATGAGAGTCTTCAGTCGCTCTTGGTCATATTCGGCTTCGAGCCGCGCGGCAACCTGATCCGCAATCTCGGCCGGATTGCCCTCGACGCTTTCCTTGGCCTTGCGCCATTCGGCCAAGTAGGCATCGCTGTCCCGCGCACCGGTTTTCATGGCGGCGCGGTCAATGGCCTGCTCGAACCGCTCCGTGAGCTGGCGCTTCTCGGCCTTGCGCCCGCGGCCCACCAGAACCTGCGCGGGAATATCGCGCCAATAAACAATCGTCAGATCGGGCATAAGGGGCTCCAATGGTCCGGGAATCTGGCGGCATTTCCCCTTTTGCAGCGCAAAATGTCAAGGCGGGTGCATTGACAGGGGGCGCTCAAGAGGAAATATCGCCCTGAAGCAAAGGAGCCGACATGACCCCGAAAACCGACGAGACGAGCCTGTCCTTTGAATTTTTCCCGCCGCAGACCGATGCGGCGGAGGCGCGGTTGTGGAAGTCGGTGGTCCGTTTGGCGCCGCTCAACCCGCGGTTCGTGTCAGTCACGTATGGCGCGGGCGGCACGACGCGGGAGCGGACGACGCGGATCATCAAGGAACTGTCGCGCTATACCGAGCTCGACATTGCGGGCCATTTGACCTGCGTGGGCGCGACTAAGGAAGAGACGCTGGAGGTCGCGCGGGATTATTTGGCGGCGGGGGTCACGGGCATTGTGGCGCTGCGCGGTGATCCGCCCAAGGGCGCGGAAAAATGGGAACCGCATCCGGGCGGGTTTGCCTCGGCGGCGGAGCTGGTGGCGGCGCTGCGCAGCCTTGGGCCGCTCGATATCGCGGTCGGCGGCTATCCCGAGAAACATCCCGAAGCGGCCTCGCTCGATGCGGATGTCGAGGCGCTGAAGATCAAGACCGATGCGGGCGCGACCCATGTCATCACGCAGTTCTTCTTCGACAATGAGGATTTTCTGCGTTTCCGCGACAAGGCGGCGGATGCGGGCATCACGGCGGAGATCATGCCGGGGCTGCTGACCATTGAAAACTTCACCAAATCTGCGGGCTTTGCGCGCAAATGCGGGGCGCGGATTCCGACATGGATGGAGACCCGTTTTGCAGGCCGCGAGACCGACCGGGATCTCTCGATCGCGACCACCGTGTCGCAGGCGGAAAAGCTGATGCGCGAGGGCGTCCGGCACCTTCATTTCTACACGCTCAACAACCCCGATCTGACCTGGGGCGTGGCGCGCGGGCTCGGATTTACCAAAGATTGAAAGATGAGTAAGCCTCTGATTTAGAGCGCTTGAACCTTCCCCGTGAACGCCTTACTCTGATCTCAAACGCCATGGGCGTTAACGAAAGATGAGGTGCTGAGATGGCACCGAGAGGTGACGGGGGACATGCCGAGCTGGCCCAGAGCTCGCGCAGGTCTCGCGCACAAAAAAAGAGAGTGCGGACGCGTTATGCCGCGCTGGATCTGGGCACAAACAGCTGTCGGATGCTGATCGCCGAGCCGGATGGCCGGGGGTTCAAGATCATCGACGCGTTTTCGAAATCCGTGCGTCTGGGTGAAGATCTGGAGCGAACGGGCTTTATCGGCCGCGACGCGCAAAACCGGACGGTTCAGGCGCTGCATGTCTGTGCCGGGAAGCTCAAGCGGGCCGGGGTCACGAACCAGCGGCTGGTGGCGACGGAAGCCTGCCGCCGGGCCAAGAATGGCAAGGGATTTCTGCGCCGGGTCCAGAAGGAAACCGGGTTGCGGCTGGAGGTGATCCGCCCGCAGGAAGAGGCGCGGCTTGCGGTGATTTCCTGCGGCTCGCTGGTCAGCCCGGAAAGCGAGCAGGTACTGGTCGTCGATATTGGCGGCGGCTCGACGGAGCTTGTTTGGGTGGACCTGTCGCATGTCGCGCCGGAAAAGCGCGTGAAGGCGATGCTGAAACTGCGCTTCTCGCGCCGCCATGTGCCGGGGCCCAATGAGGCGCGGCTGGTGGACTGGATTTCGGTGCCGCTTGGGGTCGCGACCCTTTTCGAGCGGTATAAAGACGTTGAGGATGACGGCGCGCGCTTCGCGCTGATGAGCTGGCTCTTTGAGGAGCATGTCGCGGATTTCGCGCCTTATGAGGATGGCGAGGAGCGGATCGGAAATGGCAAATTCCAGATCGTCGGCACCTCCGGCACGGTCACGACCGTCGGCGCGGCGCATCTCGGCCTCACCCGTTACGACCGCAAGCTGGTGGACGGGATGCAGATGACCGGCGACGAGATCGACGCGGTGGTGCGGGAATTCCTCGTGCTTGGCCCCGAAGGACGGCGGCGCGACCCGCGCATCGGTAAGGATCGGGTGGAACTGATCATGTCCGGCGCGGCGATCCTGCAAACGCTGCTGCGCCTCTGGCCGACCGATATGCTCTCGGTTGCGGATCGCGGTCTGCGCGAGGGCATGTTATTTTCGATGATGAACGCTGCGGGAGAACGCAAATGAGCGAGAAAAAGACATCCGGCCGCGGGCAGCGCGATCTGTTTGTGAAGGTGAAGACCGCCAAGGGACGGAAGCTGTCCTCCACCCGCTGGCTGGAGCGGCAGTTGAACGATCCCTATGTGGCGCAAGCGAAGCGCGATGGTTTTCGCGGGCGTGCGGCCTACAAGATTCTGGATTTGAATGAGAAATTCGAATTTCTGAAGTCCGGCGCGCGGGTGGTGGATCTCGGCTGCGCTCCCGGTGGCTGGTGTCAGGTGGCCGTGCCGAAGATCAACGCGCTCGGGAAGCGAAGCTCGAAACAGGGAAAGATCGTCGGGATCGACATTCAGGAAGTCGAGCCGATTGAAGGGGCCGAGATTTACCAGCTCGATTTTCTTGAAGAAGGGGCGGACGACAAGGTGAAGGCCTGGCTTGGCGGCCCGGCGGATGTGGTGATGAGCGACATGGCCGCTGCGTCATCGGGTCACAAGCAGACGGACCATTTGCGGATCATCAACCTTGTGGAAGCCGCCGCCTATTTCGCCTTCGATGTGCTCGAAGAGGGCGGCACATTCGTTGCCAAAGTGCTGGCAGGCGGTGCGGAGCAGGGGCTTTTGTCGCTGCTCAAGCAGAATTTCGACAAGGTCCAGCATGTCAAACCGCCAAGCTCGCGCAAGGACAGCTCGGAAAAATTCGTCGTCGCGACCGGATTTCATGGCCGCAACCTGCCGCAAGGGCTTTCCATGGACGACCATCTGTGAAATAGGAAAGTGCCAATAACGAGCCAATCGGGGGACGATATGGATATTCGTGAGGCACTGACTTTCGACGATGTTTTGCTGGTTCCGGGGAAGAGCGAGGTCATGCCTTCGACGGCGGACACGCGCAGCCCGTTGACGGATAAGATCACGCTCAACATTCCGCTGATGTCCTCGGCGATGGACACGGTGACCGAGGCGGATATGGCGATTGCCATGGCGCAGGCGGGCGGGATCGGCGTGATCCACCGCAACCTGTCGGTCGAGGAGCAGGCGCGGCAGGTGCGCCGGGTGAAACGGTTCGAGAGCGGTGTGGTCTATGATCCGAAAACCCTGCGCCCCAATGAGACGCTGGCGGACGCCAACCGTCTGAAAGAGCAGTATAAAATCAGCGGATTTCCGGTGGTGGATGACGAGAACCGCGTGGTCGGGATCGTCACCAATCGCGATATGCGGTTCGCGAGCGATGAGAGCACGCCGGTCCACACCATGATGACTTCGGACAACCTCGCGATCATGCGCGAGCCGGCGGACCCCAACGAGGCGCGCGAGATGATGCGGGCGCGGCGGATCGAGAAGCTGCTCATCACCGATGCCGATGGTCGCCTGACGGGCCTTTTGACCTTGCGCGATCTGGAACAATCAGTGCTGAACCCCCATGCCTGCAAGGATGATCTGGGGCGTCTGCGCGTCGCGGCGGCGTCGACCACGGGGCCGTCCGGGTTTGAGCGCTCCATCGCGCTGGTCGATGCGGGCGTCGATATGGTGGTGATCGACACGGCGCATGGCCACTCGGCAGGGGTCGCCGACTCGGTGCGGGAGCTGCGCGCGGCGCGGCCCGAGATCACCATCGTCGCGGGCAATGTCGCAACCGCCGAGGCAACGCGGACGCTGATCGAGGCTGGCGCGGATGTGGTGAAGGTCGGCATCGGGCCGGGCAGCATTTGCACCACGCGGATCGTCGCCGGGGTGGGCGTGCCGCAGCTCACCGCCGTCAATGATTGCGCCATGGAAGCGGCCAAGACGGGCCATAAGGTGATCGCCGATGGCGGCATTAAATTCTCCGGCGATTTTGCCAAGGCGATCGCGGCGGGCGCAGCGGTCACCATGGTCGGCTCCGTGCTGGCCGGGACCGACGAAGCGCCGGGCGAAATGATCCTTTACCAAGGCCGCAGCTATAAATCCTATCGCGGCATGGGCTCTGTCGGCGCGATGGCGCGCGGCTCGGCGGATCGCTATTTCCAGAAAGAAGCGAGTTCCGACAAGCTGGTCCCCGAAGGCATCGAGGGTCAGGTGCCCTATAAAGGCGCGGTTGGCGCGGTGCTGCACCAACTCGTCGGGGGCCTGCGCGCGGCCATGGGCTATACCGGCAATGCGACCGTCGAGGCGATGAACACAGGCTGCAAATTCGTTCGGATCACCAATGCGGGGCTGTCCGAGAGCCATGTGCATGATGTGACGATCACGCGCGAAGCGCCGAATTACCGCCGCGCGTAAAAGCGTTTGAAATCAAGAAATACGCCCGCGTTTCTCAAGTGGAGGAAGCGGGCGTTTTGATCTTAGTTTAAGACAGCGCTCAATCCCAATCTGGCGCGAAACCCGGCGAGATGATGCGGCCATCGGGACGCACGAGCGCGTCGATTTTCGCGATCTCTTCGTCGCTGAGCTTGATCTCCGCTGCCGCAAGGTTGCCCGCGAGGCGCTCCGGCGTGGCCGTTTTCGGCAGCACGACCGCGTTCGGTTTCGACAGGATCCAGGCGAGCGAGATCTGCGCGGGCGTCGCGTTATGATCCGCCGCGATTGCTTTCAGCGTCTCGTCCTTCATGACATTGCCGCGCGCGAGCGGGGAATAAGCCTCAAACGGAATATTCTTAGATTCCAGATGCTTCAGCAGCTTTTCCTGCGGAATGAAGGGATGCACCTCGACCTGATTGGCGGCGAGCGGCGTGTCGAGCGCGGCTTCGGCCTCATCGATCATGGCGATGGTGAAATTCGACACACCGCCATGGCGGACCTTGCCCGCCGCGACGAGGTCATTCATCGCGCCCATCGTGTCCGCAATCGGCACATCCTTGGACGGCCAATGCAGGAGCAGCAGGTCCACATAGTCGGTGCCAAGGCGGGACAGCGACTCGTCGAGCTTGGTTTTAAACGCGTCGGGCGCGAAATGGTCCGGGAAGATTTTCGTCGTCAGGAAAATCTGGTCGCGCGGCACATCGGACTGCGCGATCCCTTTGCCCACACCCGTTTCATTCTTGTAAACCTGCGCCGTGTCGATATGGCGATAGCCCTCGGCCAGCGCCGCCGACACGAGTTTCGCGGTCTCCTCATCAGGCAATTCGAAGGTGCCGAAACCGATGGAGGGGATCTTCGCGGGTCCAATCAATTCAATGGACATAAGTCGCTCCTTTCACGTCTTTAGCGTTGGTTAACAGCTAGGCATCCTCAGCGCGGAATAAAGGCATGTGCCAGATTTCAAGCGGTTAAGCGCCGAATTCAGGATCGTTTTCCGCCCGTTCGAGGATGAGGGGAATAACGATCTCCTCCTCATCATCGAGATGCTGGCGCAGCAGCGGATCGAAGCTTTTGAGCGCATCCGCAAGCGCATCGACCGCGTAGTGCTGATCGCTGGTCATCACGCCCTCGCTGCGGCCAAGGCGGCGCAGACTGTCCTCGGTCGTCGCGGCGAGATGGTCGAGACCGTCATGGATCAGGTGGTGATCGGCATCCAGCACCTCAAAAGCGCGGATCAGGCGCGGCTCAACCTGCTGAAAGACGGGAAAATAGTGATTGTCCTCCACCGAGTGATGCGCATCGAGACCGCTGAGCAGGCTGTAAAGATGGCGATGCAGCGCCGGACCGCTGTCATAGCTGGTCTCGCCGTCATTTTGCAGGCGCTCCAACTCAGCCGCGATCTTGCTGGCGATCTGGCGGAAATAGAGGTGATTGCCGAGCCAGATCTCGCCCGTGCCGAGCAGGCCGGGATGGCCCTGCCATGTGTCAGGTGGATGTTTTTGCGCGAGAAACAGCAGCTCTTCGGGCCAGCCATCCCGCGCGCCGAGGGTGAGAGTGTCGTCCATTTGGGGGCTCCTTGAAAGGGCGTTTGCACATAGATTGGCCGGTTTGAGCGATCATGCAAGGGCAGGGTGTTCGGCAAGGGCGAACATGGGGTTCTCCTTCTGTCGGCTGGTTCGGAACATTGATCGAAGTTAGCTTCGGGTCAGACAGAATTTCCGGGCGTTACCGCCCCCAACAAAGGACGACACCATGAGCACCCCCAAAATTGCCATCATCATCAGTTCCACCCGCGAGGCGCGTTTTGCAGATAAGCCCGCGAAATGGCTGCTGGAAAATGCGCAGAAGCGCGATGATCTGGAGTTTGAACTGCTGGACCTGCGTGATTTCAACCTGCCGTTTTTCGCCGAGAAAGCCTCGAACGCCTGGATGCCGAGCGAGGATGAGAATGCGGTGGCGTGGCAGAACAAACTCGCCGAGTTCGACGGCTATATTTTTCTGACCGCCGAATATAACCACTCGATCACAGGCGCCCTGAAAAACGCGCTGGATCAAGCCTATAAGGAGTGGACCCGCAAGCCGATGGCCGCCATGGGCTATGGCGGTGTCGGCGCGGCGCGGGCGATCGAGCATCTGCGTCTGATTGGCGTGGAGCTGCAAATGGTGCCGCTGCGCAATGCGGTTCACTTGGGCGGCGGCGAGTTCATGAAGGTCTCCCCGCTCGGCGGCAATGGCGAGATGAGCGAAGTGCATGACGTGCTGGAGCCGTCGCTCACCGCGATGCTGGACGAGCTGGTCTGGTGGACCAACGCGACAAAAGCCGCCCGCGAGGCGTAAGATCAGGGGCGGCTTCGGGCCGCCCACATTCACGAGAGGAGACAGGCGATGAGCGAGATCACCATCACCAAGGAAGACGCCGAGACCAAGGGCCGCTATGTCGCTCGGGTCGACGGGATCGCGGCGGAGGCTGAGATCACCTACACCAAGCCGCGCGCGGGCGTGATCAGCGCCAACCACACGGGTGTGCCGGAGGAAATGGGCGGTAAGGGGGTGGCCAAGGCGCTGCTCGATCACCTTTTGGAGGATGCGCGGGCATCGGGTTTCAAGATCGTTCCTGTCTGCTCCTTCATCCGCAAGCAATATGCGAAACACCCGGACTGGGCGGATCTCTTCACCACGAAACCCGGCGAAGATCCGTAAGGAGCGAGGCGAGATGGGACAACTTGTGGACGGCGTCTGGCAGGACGTCTGGTATGACACCGAAAGCACCGGCGGGCGGTTCAAACGCACGACGACGGCCTGGCGGAACTGGATCACCAAGGACGGATCGCCAGGGCCGTCGGGGGAGGGCGGGTTTCCCGCCGAGAGCGGGCGCTATCATCTTTACGTCTGTCTGGCCTGCCCGTGGGCGCATCGAACGCTGATTTTCCGCGCGCTCAAGGGGCTCAATGATCATATCTCCGTCTCCGTGGTGCATCCCGATATGCTCAAGGAGGGCTGGGAGTTTCGCTCGGATTATCCCGGCGCGACCGGCGATGACCTCTTCGGCCTGCCGTATCTGCGCGACGTTTACCTCAAGGCGGACCCGAAGGCGTCTGGCCGCGTGACGGTGCCGGTGCTCTGGGACAAGGAGCGCGGCACGATTGTCAGCAATGAGAGCGCCGAGATCATCCGGATGCTCAACAGCGCCCTTAACGATTTGACGGGCAATCACGACGATTATTACCCCGAGGATCTACGCCCTGAGATCGAGCGGCTGAACGAGCGCATTTACAGCACGGTGAACAATGGCGTTTACAAAGCCGGGTTCGCGACCAGTCAGGAGGCCTATGACGAGGCGGTCGGCCCGCTTTTCGACAGTCTTGCCTGGCTGGAGGGGATTCTCGCTGAAAAACGTTACCTCACCGGCGACCGGCTGACCGAGGCGGATTGGCGGCTTTTCACCACGATGGTGCGCTTCGATCCGGTCTATCACACGCATTTCAAATGCAACCGAGCGTGGCTTCGCGAATATCCCAATCTCTGGGGCTGGACGCGGGAGCTTTACCAGATCCCCGGCATCGCAGAGACGGTGAGTTTCGACCATATCGTCCGGCATTATCACTACAGCCACGAGACAATTAACCCGCATCGGATCATCCCGATCAACCCGGTGATCGAATGGGGCGAGCCGCACGGGCGCGGATAAGTGAACACGAAAAGGGGGCCGAGACGCCCCCTTTTCAATGTGTTATGACGCGTTCCTCAGAACGGGATTTCGTCATCCATATCATTGCCATAATTGCCGCCGCCCTGCTGGCCGGACGAGCCCTGGCCGCCGCCTTGGCTGTAGCCGCCACCGCCGCCGCCACCATAGTTGCCGCCGCCCTGGTTGTAACCGCCACCCTGACCGCCGCCGCCTTCGCCGCGCCCGTCGAGCATGGTCAACGTGCCGTCGAACCCTTGCAGCACAACCTCGGTGGAATAGCGATCATTGCCCTGCTGATCCTGCCATTTACGGGTTTGCAACTTTCCTTCGATATAGACCTTCGAGCCCTTGCGCAGATATTGCTCCGCGACCCGAACCAGCCCTTCGGAGAAGATCGCGACCTGATGCCATTCGGTGCGCTCCCGGCGCTCACCGGTATTCTTGTCGCGCCAGTTCTCTGAGGTCGCGACGCGCAGATTCGCCACGCGCCCGCCATTGCCGAAGGTCCGCACTTCGGGATCGGCCCCGAGATTCCCGATCAGGATCACTTTGTTTACGCTTCCGGCCATGCCGTCCTCCATACGATTTTGCGCGACCATATCTTTCAGCGCCGATAACGCAAGCCCGAGCGCCAAGAATGCCTCGTTAATACATCGGCAAGTATTCGCCCATATCACCCTCCCGTGAGGGGCCCGTGAAACGTGATGATATCGAGTCTTGGAAAATCAGCAGCTTCTCGGTTAGTTTCTGATTATGCGATTCGTTTAAGAGTATCGTTAAACAGCCGGGACAGGGCGTGAGATCCTCCGGCGCGAATCGGTCCACTGGGCCACACAACCGCTCTCGGGCCGAAGCAAAAGAGGCATTTATGAAATCGAGCAAACTCACGCTGATCGCGCTGGTTCTGACTCTGGCAACCGCCGGGATCGCAGAGGCGCAGTCACGTATTTCTTCCACGGCGAACATGCTGATCTCTGGTCGGCTTGCTACCCAATACAACTCCAAACGGGCCGAATTGGTTCCCGGCGCGACGAACACCATGACGGTGCCGCCCGCTGTGATCCGCGGTGGCAGCAACAATGCCTATGTCCAGATGGCCCGCGCCTCGGCGCAGCGCTACGGCATTCCCGAGTCGATTTTCCTGCGTCTGGTGCAGGCTGAGTCGGCGTTCAACCCGCGCGCCCGCTCCCATGTCGGTGCCATGGGCCTCGCGCAGCTGATGCCCGGCACCGCCCGGATGCTCGGCGTCTCCAACCCGTGGGACCCGCAGCAGAACCTGAATGGCGGCGCGAAATATCTCGCGATGCAATACAACACCTTCCGCGACTGGCGCCTGGCGCTGGCGGCCTACAATGCCGGCCCGCAGAATGTGATCAAATATGGCGGCGTCCCGCCCTTCCGTGAGACGCAGAACTACGTCGTTAAAATTTTGGGCCGTTAAGCAAACTTACCCAAAAGACTGCACAGAGCCGCCTTCGGGCGGCTTTTTGTTTGTTCCTTTTTCGTTCTTTCCCGTTGGAATCCACGCGACATCTGCCTAAGTTACGGCGAGGTTAACGGAGGCAGGCATGGCCGAGCTGAAAAATATCGAGATTCGCGGCGCGCGTGAACACAATCTCAAAGGCATCGACATCGACATCCCCCGCGACAAGCTTGTCGTGATCACGGGGCTGTCCGGCTCGGGCAAATCCTCGCTCGCCTTCGATACGGTCTATGCGGAAGGGCAGCGCCGCTATGTCGAGTCGCTCTCGGCCTATGCGCGGCAATTCCTTGATATGATGCAGAAACCCGATGTGGATCACATCTCGGGCCTCTCGCCTGCGATCTCGATTGAGCAGAAAACCACATCGAAGAACCCGCGCTCGACCGTAGGCACCGTGACCGAGATTTACGACTATATGCGCCTTCTCTTCGCCCGCGCTGGCACGCCCTACAGCCCGGCGACCGGCCTGCCCATCGAGGCGCAGCAGGTCTCCGACATGGTGGACCGGATCATGGCGATGGAGGAGGGCACCCGCGCCTATCTGCTGGCCCCGATCATCCGCGACCGGAAGGGCGAATATAAGAAGGAATTTCAGGAACTTCGGAAACAGGGTTTCCAGCGCGTGAAGGTGGATGGCGAATTCTACGAAATCGACGACGCGCCAAAACTCGACAAGAAATTCCGCCATAATATTGATGTGGTGGTCGACCGGATCGTGGTGAAGGAAGGTCTCGAGACGCGGCTCGCTGACAGTCTGCGCACAGCGCTGGACCTCGCCGACGGGATCGCGATTCTGGAAACCGCGCCGCGGGAAGGTGAGCCGGAGCGCACGACGTTTTCAGAGAATTTCGCCTGTCCGGTGTCGGGCTTTACCATTCCCGAGATTGAACCGCGTCTCTTCTCCTTCAACGCACCCTTCGGGGCTTGTCCCGCCTGTGACGGTCTCGGCGTCGAGCTCTTTTTCGACGAGCGGCTGATCGTGCCGGACGGCGCGTTAACCTTGCTGAAGGGCGCGATTGCCCCTTGGGCGCGCTCGAAATCGCCGTACTTCACCCAAACTATCGAAGCCCTTGCAAAGCATTACGGTTTCGCAATGAAGACCGCTTGGGCGGATCTGCCCGATGAGGTGAAACAGGTCTTTCTCTACGGCTCTGGCGATCAGAAGATTAAGTTTCGTTACGACGAGGGCGGGCGCGTTTACGAAGTGACGCGGCCTTTCGAAGGCGTGATCCCGAATATGGAGCGCCGTTACCGCCAGACGGACTCGAACTGGGTCCGCGAAGAGTTTGAACGTTATCAGAATAATCGCCCCTGCGGGGTCTGCCATGGCTACCGTCTGCGCGAGGAAGCGCGTGCGGTGAAAATCGCCGGGCTGCATGTGGGCGAGGTGGTTCAGCAGTCGATCCGCGAGGCGCTGGACTGGGTCGATGAGGTGCCGAACCAACTCGGCCCCCAGAAGAATGAGATCGCCCGCGCCATCTTGAAGGAAATCCGCGAACGTCTTGGTTTCCTTGTGAATGTTGGCCTCGACTACCTCACCCTTGCGCGCAATTCCGGCACGCTGTCGGGCGGCGAGAGCCAGCGGATTCGTCTCGCCAGCCAGATCGGTTCGGGGCTGACGGGCGTGCTTTATGTGCTCGATGAGCCATCGATTGGGCTGCATCAGCGCGACAATGGGCGCTTGCTGACGACCCTGAAAAACCTGCGGGATCAAGGCAATACGGTGCTTGTCGTCGAACATGATGAGGAGGCGATCCGTGAGGCTGATCATGTGATCGACATCGGCCTTGGCGCGGGTGTCCATGGCGGTTCAGTGATCGCGCAAGGCACGCCAAAGCAGATCGCGAAGTCCAAGGAAAGCATTACGGGTCAGTATCTTACGGGGAAACGTTCGATCCCGATTCCGGCGGAGCGGCGTAAGGGGAACGGGAAATCCGTTAAGGTTTATGGTGCGACCGGGAACAACCTGAAGGACGTGACCGCAGAATTTCCGCTTGGGAATTTCACTTGTATTACGGGGGTTTCCGGCGGCGGTAAGTCCACGCTAACCATCGAAACACTTTTCAAAACCGCGTCCATGCGGCTCAACGGTGCGCGCCAGACACCTGCGCCGTGCGACAAGGTGACGGGGCTAGAGCATCTCGACAAGGTCATCGACATTGACCAAAGCCCCATCGGCCGGACTCCGCGTTCAAATCCAGCGACTTACACCGGCGCCTTCACACCGATCCGCGACTGGTTTGCGGGGCTGCCGGAGGCGAAAGCGCGTGGTTACAAGCCGGGGCGGTTCTCTTTCAATGTGAAGGGCGGGCGCTGTGAGAATTGTCAGGGCGACGGTGTCATCAAGATCGAGATGCATTTTTTACCCGATGTTTACGTGACCTGTGAAAGCTGTAAGGGAGCGCGCTACAATCGGGAAACGCTGGAGATCAAATATAAGGGCAAAAGCATCGCGGATGTGCTGGATATGACCGTTGAGGATGCGGAGAAATTCTTCGACGCGGTGCCGTCCATCCGGGAAAAAATGACGACTCTGATGCGCGTTGGCCTTGGCTATATAAAGGTGGGCCAGCAGGCGACGACGCTGTCGGGCGGCGAGGCGCAGCGGGTGAAGCTGTCGAAAGAGCTTGCGAAACGGGCTACGGGGCGGACGCTCTATATCCTTGACGAGCCGACGACGGGGCTGCATTTCGAGGATGTCCGCAAGCTGCTCGAAGTGCTGCATGAGCTGGTGGAGCAGGGCAATTCGGTGATCGTCATCGAGCATAATCTCGATGTGATCAAAACCGCGGACCATATCATCGATATCGGTCCCGAGGGCGGCGATGGCGGCGGGCGGATCGTCGCGACGGGCACGCCAGAAGAGGTTGCAAAGGTGAAAGAAAGCCACACGGGCAGTTACTTAAAAGAGATGCTTTAAGTAAAATTGTACGTAGTAAATGCGCAATTTTTTGCCATGTGACAGGACCGTGAGGCCGCGGCATCTGGCACTGCTTCTTATGAGTGTTAGCTTCGTCTTGCTTAAGTGAACATAAGGAGTTCCAAGATGCAAAACGGAGTGAAAACGACGGCTCTTCTGGCAGGTCTGTTGGCTGGCGGCGCGGCCTTCGCGCAGGACACGAACACCATCGAAGACGCCGTTCCCGAAGGTGCTGTAACGATGGAACCACAGTCGGCGGAAGAGGTCGCAACCCTTGCCGAGCAGCTCGCCAACATCCCCGAGAGCCAGATTGCGACGACCGAGAGCATTGCTTCGCAGCTCACCGCGCAGGGTTTCGCGGTTGAAACCGTCGCCGAGCAGGAGGGCCTGATCGCGGTCGTCGCGTCGCGCGGCGATGAGACCCGCGAGATGATGTATGACACCAATGCCGGGGCGTTCGCGGTCGATCGCTACCGCGCGGCGCCGGATGGCGAATGGCAGGATGTGAACGCAATGGGCATGCCCGCTGTCACGGAAATGCCGGCCGAAGAAACCCCGATGGAAGAGGCCGCTGAAGAGAACGCTGAGGTCGCTCAAGAGGGTCTGACCGAGTAAGGTCTCTTGCGAATAAAAGAAAAAGGGCGGGTGTGATCCCGCCCTTTTTATTTGGCTATCAGGCCGTTAGCTGCGGCTTCGCGCCTGGAAGCGGGGCAGCATAGCGGAGAAATCGCGGCCCTTGCCGTCCTCATTTTCGACAAATTGCGCGTAGAGATCCGTGGCGGCTTTGCCCATGGGCGTGTCCGCATCCGCATTTTCCGCCGCCTGTTGCGCGAGGCGCAGGTCTTTGAGCATCAGATCCGCCGCGAAACCGGGTTTGTAATCGTTATCGGCGGGCGAGGTCGGGCCGACGCCGGGGGCGGGGCAGTAGGTGTTGAGCGACCAGCAGGAGCCTGAGCTGGTCGAGGCCACGTCGAACATAGCCTGCGGGTCAAGGCCGAGCTTTTCCGCAAGGTTAAAGGCTTCGCAGACGCCGATCATCGAGATGCCGAGGATCATGTTGTTGCAGATTTTGGCCGCCTGACCGTTTCCGGATGGGCCGCAATGCACCGCTTTCTGGCCCATGATGTCGAAAAGCGGGCGCGCTTCCGCCATCGCCGCGTCGCTGCCGCCCGCCATGAAGGTCAGCGTGCCGCCATCCGCGCCGCCGATCCCTCCGGAGACCGGCGCATCGACGGGTTTGAGCCCGGCCTTTTCCGCCATCTCGGCGGCGGCGCGGGCGGAGGCGACATCGACGGTCGAGCAGTCGATCATCAGCGTGCCGTCCGCCGCAACAGGCACGATCTCATCGTAAACACTGCGCAAAATCTCGCCATTCGGGAGCATGGTGATGACCGCATCGCGGCCGCTCGCAGCCTCGGCGGCGGTTTCGGCCTTGCTCACGCCGTCGGGCATCGGTGCAGCGACGTCAAACCCGACGACCTCATGACCCGCCACCGCAAGATTGCGCGCCATCGGGCCGCCCATATTTCCAAGTCCGATAAATCCGATCTTCATGATACCTCCGGCAACTCCAGTTCGCCATCGTCCGGCGCGGCCAGCATGGCGTTGACTTCATCTTCGGTGACCGCTTCGGGCCGGTCATGCGACCAGCGCGGCGCCCCGTCTTTGTCGACAAGTTTGGCGCGCACGCCCTCGTCAAAATCCCCATGCTCCTGCGCGCGGGAGGTGAAGCGATATTCCCGGCGGAGCGCGTCGCGGATGCAGCCCGTCCGGCCCTCGCGCACCAGCGACAGGGTCGAGGCGAGCGAGAGCGGCGACATGCTGCGGATCTTCTCGACGGTGCGTTCGGCGAGCTCCGGTTTCTCCTCATCGCCTTCCAGCGAGGTCAGAATCTCCTTGAGATCGCCGCCGCTGAAATGCGTCTCCAGCCACGCCTCATCAGGCAGGGTGCGGGCCGGACGCTCGGCGGAGAAGTCGGAGATCACGGCAGGATCGCCAGTCTCGATCAGCTTGGTCTTGAGATCGTCCCATCTCTCGTAAGGCACGAAATCATCTGCAAATTCGGCGTAAATCGCGTCGGCAGCGTTCATCTGCCCGGCGGTCAGGCCGAGATATTCACCGACCCGTCCCGGCGCTTGCGCGAGCCGGTAGGAGCCGCCCACATCGGGGATCAGGCCGATGCCGACCTCGGGCATGGCGACCCGGCTCGACTCGCAGACCACGCGGTGCGCCGCATGGCCGCCGATGCCGACGCCGCCGCCCATCACATAGCCTTGCATCATGGCGACGATGGGTTTCGGGTAGCCCGCGATCAGCGCGTTCATCCGATACTCGTCGCGCCAGAATTTGCGGCCCGTCTCGTGATCATTCTCGTCTTTGCTGGCCCGGTAGAGCCCGACGATATCGCCGCCCGCACAGAACGCCTTGTCGCCCGCGCTGTCGATCAGCACCAGCTCGACCGCGTCGTCCTCTTGCCAATCCAAGAGCGCCTGCTCGATAGCGAGCGCCATCTCGTGAGTTAGCGCATTCAGCGCCTTTTCGCGGGTGAGCGTGATGCGGCCTGCGCGGCCTTCCGTGCGAATATTGATGTCAGCCATGTCCTGCCTCTTTGAGAAGGGCGCGGGCTGTAATCAGGCGCATGATTTCATTGGTGCCTTCAAGAATCTGGTGGACACGCAAATCACGCACGAGTTTTTCCACGCCATAATCGGCAAGGTAGCCATAGCCGCCGTGAAGTTGAAGGGCCTGATTGGCCACATCGAAGGCGGTGTCGGTCACATAACGTTTTGCCATGGCGCAATATTTCGTCGCATCGGGCGCGCCGCTGTCGTATTTCCACGCGGCTTGGCGCAGGAACACACGGGCCGATTGCAGCGCGATTTCCATATCGGCGAGGCGGAATTGCAGGGCCTGAAACTGGTCGAGCGTTTGGCCGAAAGCCTTGCGCTCGCCCATATAGGCCACGGCTTTGTCGAGTGCGGCCTGCGCGCCGCCAAGCGCGGAGGCGGCGATATTGAGGCGCCCGCCATCGAGCCCGCCCATGGCATATTTGAACCCTTCGCCCTCATTGCCGAGCAGGTTTTCGAGCGGCACTTTGCAATCGTCGAACTGCACTTCCGAGGTCGGCTGTGCGCGCCAGCCCATTTTGTCCTCCAGCGCGCCGAAGCCGAGACCGTCCGTCCCGTCCTCCACGATGATCGCGGAAATGCCCTTGGGACCGGCATCGCCCGTGCGAACCATGCAGATATAGGCGTCGGAATAGCTACCGCCGGAGATGAAGCTTTTGGTGCCGTTCAGCGTGTAGCCGTCATTGCCCTTGGCCGCCTTGGTGCGCAGCGCGGCGGCGTCGGAGCCGCTGCCCGGTTCGGTAAGGCAGTAGGAGAGCACGATTTCCATGGTCATCGCGCCCGGCAGGAAGCGCTCGCGCATCTCCTCGGAGCCGTATTTGGAGATCATCGCGGCGCACATATTATGGATGGAAATGAAGCTCGCCACGGCGGGGCAGGCCATGGAGAGCGCTTCAAACACCAGCGTCGCGTCGAGCCGCGTCAGCCCCGTGCCGCCATGCTCTTCAGGCACGTAAAGACCGCCAAAGCCAAGCTCGGCGGCTTCCTTCAAAATCTCGCGGGGGATGGTGCCTTGCTTCTCCCACTCCAGCGCATGAGGGGCGATCCGCGTCTGGCCAAAATCCTTGGCCATGTCAAAAATGGCCTGCTGCTCCTCGGTGAGCGCAAAATCCATATCTCTCTCCCTGTCCTGTTTTGACGTTTTGGTAACGCCTGATTGTTGCGAGAGTGTTTCACCCTCGAAGGGCAACCGGCCGGGAATGCCGCCCGGTGCAAAATGGTGGCGGTGAGGCTTAGTCCATCACCGGCATGGAGAAGCTGGAGCCTTCCTTCACGCCCGACGGCCAGCGCGCGGTCACGGTTTTCGTCTTGGTGAAGAATTTGAACGCATCCGGCCCGTGCTGGTTCAGATCGCCAAAGGCCGATTTCTTCCAGCCGCCGAAGGTGTGATAGGCCAGCGGCACCGGGATCGGCACATTGATCCCGACCATGCCGACATTCACCTTGGAGGCAAAATCGCGGGCCGTGTCGCCGTCGCGGGTGAAGATCGCGGTGCCATTGCCATATTCATGGTCCATGGTGATTTTCAGCGCTTCTTCATAGGTTTCCGCGCGCACGGTGGAGAGGACCGGGCCGAAGATTTCCTGACGGTAGATCTCCATATCGGTGGTCACGTTGTCGAACAGGCAGGGGCCGACGAAGAAGCCGTCCTCATAGCCCTGAAGCTTGAAATCGCGGCCATCGACGACGAGATTCGCGCCTTGCTCGATCCCGGTCTCGACGAGGCCGAGGATTTTCTCCTGCGCCGCCTTGGTCACGACCGGGCCGTAATCCACATCGTCGCCTGCGGTGTAAGGGCCGACCTTGAGCGCTTCGACACGCGGTTTCAGCGCCTCGATCAAACGGTCCGCGGTTTCATCGCCCACAGGCACCGCCACGGAAATCGCCATGCAGCGCTCGCCCGCCGCGCCGAAACCGGCACCAACCAGCGCGTCTGCGGTTTGTTCCATATCGGCGTCGGGCATGACGATCATATGGTTCTTCGCGCCGCCGAAACACTGCACGCGCTTGCCGTTCGCACAGCCGCGCGAATAGATATATTCCGCAATCGGGGTCGAGCCGACAAAGCCGATCGCCGCGATGTCCTCATTGTCGAGGATCGCATCCACCGCATCCTTGTCGCCATGGACGACTTGAAGCACACCCTTGGGCAGACCCGCTTCGGTCAGCAGTTCGGCCAGCATCACCGGCACGGAGGGATCGCGCTCGGACGGCTTGAGGATAAAGCTGTTGCCCGCCGCGATGGCCGGAGCGAATTGCCACATCGGGATCATCGCCGGGAAGTTGAAGGGCGAGATGCCTGCGGCGACGCCAAGCGGCTGACGCATGGAATACATGTCGATGCCCGGACCCGCGCCATCGGTGAACTCACCTTTCATGAAATGCGGCGCGGCGATGCAGAACTCGACCACTTCGAGGCCGCGCTGCACATCACCCTTCGCATCGGGGAAGGTCTTGCCATGCTCGGAGGAGAGCTTCTCCGCCAGCTTGTCCATATCGCGGTTCAGCAGATCGACAAAACGCATCAGCACACGGGCGCGGCGCTGCGGGTTGGTCGCACCCCAACCGATTTGCGCGGCCTTTGCGGAGGCGATGGCGGCGTCCATCTCGTCCTTGCTCGCGAGCGGGCATTTCGCCTGCACTTCGCCCGTGGCCGGGTTGAAAACATCGCTGAAATTGCTCGATTTACCGGCAACGCGCTCACCGTCGATGAAATGGCTGATCTCGTCCATGGGGTCCTCCCGTTTGGTGTGATTTAAGGGCAGGATAGGGGTGCAATTCTGCTTGCGGAAGAGGGAATATCGCGGCACTCTTTTGCAATTATGCAAAACGTCCTCAATCTGAAATGGGATGATCTGCGGATCTTTCTGGCCGTGGCGCGCTCGGGGAGCCTGAGTGCGGCAGGCAAGCAACTGGCGGTGGATCCGGCGACGGTCGGGCGGCGGATAAGCGCGCTCGAGGCGGCGCTGGCGACGCGGCTCTTTACCCGCAGCGCGCAAGGCTACAGCGTGACCGAAGCCGGGCAGGGGCTGCGCCGCCACGCCCGCGCCATGGAAAAAGCCGCCCGCGAGATCGAGGCGGAAAGCCATGCGGGCGAGCGGCGGCTCTCGGGCAAAGTGCGGATCGGCGCCCCCGATGGGGTGGCAACGGCGCTGCTGCCGAAGGCGCTGGCGCGGCTCGCGCCCGATTATCCCGCGCTGGAATTTCAACTGCTGGCCCTGCCGCGCGCCGTCAACCTCACCAAGCGCGAGGCGGATCTGGCCATCGGCGTCTCTCCGGCGGAGACGGACCGGCTGATTTCCACCCCGATCACCGAATACCGCCTCCACTGCTATGCGAGCCGCGATTTTCTCGCCCGCCAGCCCGTGCAGATGCCCGAAGATCTCGCCGCGCTCGACCTTGTGGGCTATGTCCCCGACCTGATTTTCGACAAGGCGCTCGACTATCTCGGCCTCTTAGGCGGCGAGAGCGCGCGTTTTGCCGCATCGGGGGCGGTGGTTCAGTATGAATTGGTTAAGGCGGGCGTCGGGCCGGGCATTCTCCATGATTTTCTGGTCCGCCCCGAAGATGGGCTGGCCCAGCTTTTTACCGATAAAATCAGCATCTCGCGCCATTACTACATGATCCGCCATGCCGACGACGTGCGGGCCCGCGCGCTCAGCCGTTTTGCCACGGATCTCGCCCGCGAAATCGGGCGCGCGATTGCCGGGGACCTCACGGGGGATTGACACAAATCCGCCTGCGGCCCAATCTTTTTGAAACTGTTGAGGAGGCGTCCATGCTGTTGGTCCAACACATTGTTTCCGGTCAAAGCGGCCGTGATCTTATCACCGTCAAGAAATCGGACAGCGTGGAGGATGCGGCCAAGGTGCTGTCCGAACACCGCATCGGGGCGCTGGTCGTGACCGAAGATGGCAAAACGCTGGAAGGCATTTTGTCCGAGCGCGACATCGTGCGCGAGATCGGCAAAACCGGCGGCGCGAGCCTGAGCGAGCCGGTGGAAAGCCTGATGACCAAAGAGGTCAAGACCTGCGAGCCAGGCATGTCGCTCCTGCGGGTGCTGCGGATGATGACCGATGGCCGGTTTCGCCACCTGCCCGTCGTGCAGGACGGCGAGCTGAAAGGCGTCGTCTCCATCGGTGATGTGGTCAAGGCGCGGATCGACGAGATCCAGGCCGAGAACCAGGCCATGACCGACATGCTTTCGGGTCGCTGATCGCTTGACCTCGCGGTCAAATTCATATTGCTTTCCAGAGAATTAAAGCGAGGAACTCATGCGCACAGGTCTCTATCCCGGCACCTTCGACCCGATCACCCTCGGCCATAAGGACATTATCACCCGTGCGGCGGGCCTTGTGGAGCGTCTGGTGATTGGCGTGGCGATCAACCGCGACAAGGGGCCGCTTTTCAGCCTTGAGGAGCGCGTGGCGATGGTCGAGGCCGAATGTGCGCCGATTGCCGAGGAAAAGGGCGTCGAGATCGTCGTGCATCCGTTCGAAAATCTGCTGGTGCACTGCGCCGAGGATGTGGGGGCGGATCTCATTATTCGCGGCCTGCGCGCCGTGGCGGATTTCGAATATGAATTCCAGATGGTGGGCATGAATCGCGAGCTGAACAGCGATATTGAAACCGTGTTCCTCATGTCCGACACGCGCTATCAAGCCATCGCCTCGCGTCTCGTGAAGGAAATCGCCCGGCTTGGCGGGGATATCGCCCCCTTCGTGACCCCCGATGTGCGCGACGCGCTGCATGAGAAATTCGGGATTCATCAAAGCTAAGGCTTTGACCTCAGACCTCCTGACCCTTATCTGCGATGTGAAGAAGGAGAAACCATGAGCGAAAAACTGTTTATCGAACTCAAGGATGGCACGGTCGAGATCGAACTGCTGCCCGATGTGGCCCCCAAACATGTTGAGCGCATCAAGGCGCTGGCGGAAGCGGGCGAATATGACAATGTGGCTTTCCACCGCGTGATTGACGGCTTCATGGCCCAGACCGGCGATGTGGAGAATGGCGACATGGAGGACGGGTTCAACCTGCGCCGCGCCGGGACGGGCGGATCGGACCAGCCGGATCTGCCGGCGGAATTTTCCAAGCTGCCCTTTGATCGCGGTGTCTGCGGCATGGCACGCTCGTCGAACCCCAATAGCGGCAATTCGCAGTTTTTCATCATGTTCGATGAGGGCCATTTCCTGAACGGGCAATATACCGTGTGGGGCCGGGTCACGAGCGGCATGGAATTCGTGGACAAGATCCAGCGCGGCGAGCCGCCTGCGAACCCCGATCGGATGATCCGCGTAACCGTGGGCGGCGATGGTGCGTAATCTCGTTCTCGCAGCCCTCGCCGCGCCGAGCCTTGCCTTTGCCGAGCCGTCTCTGCTCATCGATCTTGGCGGTGAGGTTGAGGGGCAGATCACCATCGAGCTCGATTCCGAAAACGCGCCTGGCCATGCCGAACGCCTCGTCGCGCTGGCCCGTTCGGGTGAGTATGACGGGATTGCCTTTCACCGGGTGATCGACGGGTTCATGGCGCAAACCGGCGACGTGCAGTTTGGCCGGATCGACAGCTATGATCCGCGCCGTGCGGGCCGTGGCGGTTCCGATCTACCGAATCTCGATGCGGAATTTGGCGGCGAATTCACCCGCGGCGCGGTCGGCATGGCGCGCGCGGCGGATCAGAACAGCGCCAACTCGCAGTTCTTCATCATGTTCGATGAAGCGCCGTATCTGAATGGGCAATATACCGTCGTCGGTTATGTGACTGAAGGCATGGAGCTGGTCGATCAGATCGCCAAGGGGGATCAGGCCCGCAATGGTACGGTCGATGAGCCGGACTTTATGGAAACTGTGACAGTTGTTGAATAACTTAGCCGCCACTTTAAAAGTGAAAAGCCCCGCAATTTCGCGGGGCTTTTTTGTTATTCGGGCGTCACCAGCGCGTGGCGCTTCTTGCCCGCGCTCAGCTTGATTTGCTGTTTGAGATCAACCATCTGTCCGGCATCGTTCACTTGAACATCGTCAATCTTCGCGCCACCTTCGGAAATCAGGCGCTTGGCTTCCTTGCCGGACTTCACCAGCCCCGATTGCACGAAAAGCTGCGCGACGCTGATCTCGCCCGAGGGAAGCGCAACGCTTGGCAGATCCCCGCCAACGCCGCCTTTCTCGAACACCTCGCGCGCGGTCTCTTCCGCCGCCAGCGCGGCTTCCGCGCCGTGGCAAAGGGTCGTCACCTCATTGGCCAGCACGATCTTCGCGTCGTTGATCTCGGAGCCGCCAAGCGCGCCGAGCCGCTCGCATTCGTCCACCGGCAGTTCGGTATAGAGCTTGAGGAACCGCCCGACATCCGCATCGGTCGTGTTCCGCCAGAACTGCCAGAACTCGTAAGGGCTGCGCATATCCGCGTTGAGCCAGACCGCGCCGTCCTGCGATTTGCCCATCTTTTTGCCGTCCGAGGTGGTCAGCAGCGGCGAGGTCAGGCCATAGACCTCATTGCCATCAACACGGCGCGTCAGGTCGATCCCGTTAACGATATTGCCCCATTGATCCGAGCCGCCCATTTGCAGCTTCACGCCGTAGCGGCGATTTAGCTCCATGAAATCATAGGCTTGCAGGATCATGTAGTTGAATTCGAGGAAGGAGAGCGACTGCTCCCGCTCCATGCGCTGCTTGACGCTCTCGAAACTCAGCATCCGGTTGACCGAGAAATGGCGGCCAATATCACGCAGGAATTCCAGATAGTTGAGCCCGCCCAGCCATTCGTCATTGTCGAGCATCACCGCATCAGAATCTGCGTCGCCAAACTGGACGTATTTCTCGAAAACCGACGCAATCCCCGCCTTGTTTTCGGCAATCACATCCATCGTCATCAGCCCGCGCGCCTCGTCGCGGAAGCTCGGATCGCCCACTTTCGACGTCCCGCCGCCCATCAGAACAACCGGCTTATGCCCGTGTTTTTGCAGCCAACGCAGCATCATGATCTGGATGAGGGAGCCGACATGGAGCGATTTCGCCGTCGCATCGAAGCCGATATAGCCGGGAACGGTGCCGGCCATCAGCGCTGCGTCCAGATGTTCGAGATCCGTGCAGTCCTGCATATAGCCGCGCGTGATCATTTCGTTCAAAAATCCGCTTTTGGGCTTGAATGTCATCGCGTCACCTCATCAATTTGGTGGCTGACCTTTAGGGGCTTTGGACGCAAAAGGGAAGGGATTGCGGATGCGGGTGATCGGTCTGATGAGCGGAACCTCTGCGGATGGCGTCGATGCGGCGCTAATCGAGACGGATGGGCGGGACCGGATCGATTTTCTGAAGGTGGCGAGCCGGACATTCTCGCCAGATGAAACCGCCGCGATCCGTGCCGGGATGGGGGCGTGGGACGCAGCGCCCGCGCTGGAGGCGATGATCCGCGCGGCGCATGTCGAGGCGGTGCGGATTCTGCCCGAGGCGGAGCTTGTCGGCTTTCATGGCCAAACCCTCAACCATGCGCCGCCCTTTACCTTTCAGCTTGGCGATGGCGAAGCGCTGGCGGCTGATCTTGGCGTTCCGGTCGTCTGGGATTTTCGCACCGCCGATGTGCGCGCAGGCGGTCAGGGCGCGCCGCTCGCCCCGTTTTACCATTTCGCGCTGGCCCGCAAGATCGGGGCGGAGGCGCCCGTGGCCTTCCTCAATCTTGGCGGGGTTGGGAATGTCACATGGCTCGATCCACGCAAACCGGCCCCGGAAGAGGAGGGCGCGCTGATCGCCTTCGACACCGGCCCGGCCAATGCGCTCCTCAATGATTTTATGACGCAGCGCCAGGGCAAGGCATTTGACGAAGAGGGCCGTCTCGCGGCGCGCGGGCGGGTGGCGCAGGGGATATTTGGCGATCTCGACGGGCATCTCTATCTCGCCAAACCCGGCCCGAAGTCGCTGGATCGCAATGATTTTCACGGGCTGATGCAGGTGACGGACGGGCTTTCGGATGAGGATGGCGCGGCGACTCTCACCGCCATTACCGCCCATTGCGTGGCCCGCGCGATGGAGCATATGCCGGCGCGGCCCGAAAGGTGGCTGGTCTGCGGCGGCGGGCGGAAAAACGCGGCGATGATGGGGATGATCGCGGATTTCTCCGGCGTGCCGGCGGTGGCGGTCGAGCATGTCGGGCTTGATGGCGACATGCTGGAGGCGCAGGCCTTTGCTTATCTCGCCGCACGCGTGGCGCTTGGCTTGCCGACCTCCGCGCCCGGATCGACCGGGGTGCGCACCCCGACCAGCGGCGGCATTATCTCAGGGCAATTAACCGAATCCTAAACTGTGTTATAGTTAATAGAGATGAGGTGTATCGAGCAGTTTCGTCAGTCTCCTTGAAGAGAAAAGGCCCGGAATGCGTTATCCGGGCCTTTTCACCTTGAGATCTGAGGGCGCTCAGCGCGTGGTTTCGGTCAAGCGCCGCGAGACATAGCTTTCCACATGATCCGTCAGATCCTCGATATGATCGTCGAAGAAATGGCCCGCGCCGGGAATTTCCTCATGGGAAATCGTGATGCCCTTTTGCTGGCGCAGCTTGTCGACGAGGCCGCGCACATCTTCGGGGGCGGACACTTTGTCCTCCGCGCCATTGATGATCAGACCCGAAGACGGGCAGGGCGCGAGGAAGCTGAAATCATGCGTCTTTGCGGGCGGCGCGACGGAGATGAAGCCGCTGATTTCCGGGCGGCGCATCAGGAGCTGCATCCCGATCCACGCGCCGAAGGAAAATCCCGCCACCCAGCAATGTTTCGCCGCCGGGTTCATGCTTTGCAGATAGTCGAGCGCCGAGGCCGCATCGGAGAGCTCCCCCGTGCCCTGATCATACTCGCCCTGGCTCCGGCCGACGCCGCGGAAATTGAAGCGCAGCACAGAAAAGCCAATGCGGTGAAAGGCATAGTGCAGATTATAGACGACCTTGTTGTTCATCGTGCCGCCAAATTGCGGATGCGGCTGGAGGATCACGGCGATCGGTGCGTCTTTGGCTTTTTGCGGATGATACCGGCCTTCGAGACGGCCCGCCGGGCCGGGGAAAATCACTTCGGGCATTGCGCTCCTGATCCTTACACTTTTAGTCGGGTGCTGTTGACGCCTGTCTCGCAATAATTTAGAACAATTCCAGAAACTGCGAGGTCCCCCGATAATCGTCGCATGAGTTAAACATTCGGGCTCCATTCGTCAATCTGAGCGAGGACGTTAACGATGAAACTGAGCACCAAGGGCCGTTATGCGATGATTGCGCTGACGGATCTCGCGCATCATGGCGGCGAGAATCTCGTCACGCTCTCGCAAATTTCGGAACGTCAGGATATCTCGCTCGCCTATCTCGAACAGCTTTTTGTGCGGCTCCGGCGCGCCGGGATCGTGGAAAGTGTGCGCGGTCCCGGGGGCGGCTACCGCCTGGCGAGGGTGCCCGAGGCGATTCGTGTCTCTGAAATTCTCGAAGCGGTGGATGAAACCATGAGCGCCTTGCAACGCGGCGCGGGCGCGAGCGGTGCGACAGGCGGCACTCTGGAGCAGACCCAGACGGATCGTTTGTGGGAGCAGCTTTCCGCCACGGTCTATGTGTTTTTGCACCAGACGCGTCTGTCGGATGTGGCGAAAGACCAGATGGCGCCTTGCCCCGCCGTGCCGCATTTCGTGGAGATGGTGGACGAATGAGCCGCGCTTATCTTGATTACAATGCGACCACGCCGCTGCGCCCTGAGGCGAAAGCGGCGATGCTCTCGGCGATGGATGTCACGGGCAATCCGTCCTCCGTCCATAGTGAGGGAAGGGCGGTCAAAGGGCTGATGGAAGACGCTCGCCGCCGGATCGCGACCGCGCTTGGCGCGGATGGTGCCGATGTGGTCTTCACCTCCGGCGCGACGGAAGCGGCGGCGTTGGCGCTCAAGGGTAAAGGTTATACCAGCACCAAGGCGGAACATCCTTGCGTCTGGACATGGTGCGAGCATCTCGATGCGGTTGGCCCGGACGGCCAGATCAGCGACGCGGTTCAGGTGCGTCAGGCCGTCAACAGCGAGACCGGGATCGTGCAGACCCCGCGCGAGGGTCTGGTCTTCACCGATATGGTGCAGGCGGCGGGCAAGCTGCCGGTCGCGTTCAACTGGATGGGCACGGAAATGGCCTGCATTTCCGCGCATAAATTCGGCGGGCCGAAAGGGATCGGCGCGCTGATCCTGCGCCAAGGCACGGAAGTGGCGGCGCAGCTTCGTGGCGGCGGGCAGGAAATGGGCCGCCGGGCGGGGACCGAGAATATCCTCGGCGCGGTTGGCATGGCTGCCGCCCTCGATGCGGCGGTGCGTGATCTCGAAACCGGCGAGCCCGCGCGGCTCGAAACCCTGCGTGATCATTTGGAATCGCGGTTGAAAGAGATCGCGCCAGAGATCATCTGTGTGGGCAAGGACCAGAAACGGCTGCCCGGCACCAGCATGATGATCACCCCCGGTTGGGTCGGTGAGACGCAGGTGATGCAGATGGATCTGGCGGGCTACGCGATCAGCGCCGGCACCGCCTGCTCCAGCGGCAAGACGCAAGTCTCCGGCACGCTGAACGCAATGGGATTCGATGAGATGCAGGCGCGCAGCGCCATCCGCGTCTCGATAGGATGGGAAACCACGGAAGATGAAATCGAGGGTTTCATCACCGCGTGGCGACAGGCATATGAGCGGTTCAAGAGCCGCCGAAAGAAGGAGGTCGCATGACCGAGATGGATAAGGTCAAAGAAGGTGTCGATCAGGAAACCGTGGATGCGGTGCGTTCCGTCGGCGACCGGTATAAATATGGCTTCGATACGGATATCGAGACCGAATATGCCCCCAAGGGCCTGAATGAAGATATCGTCCGCCTGATCTCCGAGAAAAAGGGCGAGCCGGAATGGATGCTGAACTGGCGTTTGGAGGCGTTCGAGCGCTGGAAGAAAATGGAAGAGCCGGATTGGGCACTGCTGAACTACCCGACGCCGGATTTTCAGGACCAGTATTATTACGCGCAGCCCAAAAGCATGACCGAGAAGCCGAAAAGCCTCGATGAGGTCGACCCGAAACTTCTGGAGACCTACGCAAAGCTTGGCATCCCGCTGAAAGAACAGGCGATTCTGGCGGGCGTTGAAGGGGCGGGCGAAGCCCCGGCGGAAGGGCGCAAGGTTGCGGTGGATGCGGTGTTCGACTCTGTCTCCGTCGGTACGACTTTTCAGGAAGAGCTGAAGCGCGCGGGCGTGATCTTCTGCTCGATCTCCGAAGCGATCCGCGAATATCCTGAGCTTGTTCAGAAATATCTCGGCTCCGTGGTCCCGCAGGGCGACAATTTCTATGCGGCGCTGAACTCGGCGGTCTTTTCGGACGGCTCCTTCGTCTATGTGCCCGAAGGCACCCGCTGCCCGATGGAGCTCTCGACCTATTTCCGCATCAATGCGGAAAACACCGGCCAGTTTGAGCGTACGCTGATCATCGCCGAGAAGGGCGCTTATGTGTCTTATCTCGAAGGCTGCACCGCGCCGATGCGCGACACCAACCAGCTTCATGCAGCGGTTGTCGAGATCGTGGTGCTGGAAGATGCGGAAGTGAAATATTCCACCGTCCAGAACTGGTATCCGGGCGATGAAAACGGCAAGGGCGGGATCTACAACTTCGTCACCAAACGCGCCGATTGCCGCGAGGACCGCGCCAAGGTGATGTGGACTCAGGTGGAAACCGGCTCGGCCGTGACCTGGAAATATCCGTCCTGCATCCTGCGCGGGAACGAGGCGCAGGGCGAGTTCTACTCCATCGCGATCACCAACAACATGCAGCAGGCGGATACCGGCACCAAGATGATCCATCTGGGCAAGAACACTCGCTCGCGGATCGTGTCGAAAGGGATCTCGGCGGGCAAGGCGCAGAACACCTATCGCGGCCTTGTCTCGATGCACCCGAAAGCGACGAACAGCCGCAACTATACCCAATGCGACAGCTTGTTGATCGGCGATCAGTGCGGTGCGCATACCGTGCCTTATATCGAGGTGAAGAACCATTCGTCGCGCGTCGAGCATGAGGCGACCACCTCCAAGGTCGATGACGACCAGCTCTTCTATTGCCGCCAGCGCGGGATGGATGAGGAAGAGGCCGTCGCGGTCGTGGTCAATGGCTTCGTGAAGGAAGTGCTTCAGGCGCTGCCCATGGAGTTCGCGGTCGAAGCGCAGAAACTCGTGGCCATCAGCCTCGAAGGCAGTGTGGGGTGATCCCAAGGGACGGCAAAGGGATATTTCTTTATGCAACAGTTGGCGCGATCGTCTTCACGCCGATGTTGGGGCTTCTCTTTGCCGCCATTCGGTTCGAATTTCTCAACTGGAAGGAATGGATGCTTGTCTTCGGCGTGACTTGGATTTGCGGGGTGCTGCTGATGATCTCGGCGGTGGTTCATACGATCAACTGGCAATCGCGATCGCGAGACGGCTTCAACAAGGAAAAGAGCGAGAAAAATGGCTGACATTCGCAACAAAAACGCCATCTGGGGCCCGACGATCATCGCGGTAATCGTGTTTTTCATCCTGAATTTCGGCGCCGGGATCGTGCTTGAGGATCAGGTCGTCTGGCGCGCTGGTCTGAGCGCGATCATCAAGACCGCGATTTTCGGCGCGATCTTCCACTGGATCCACAATTTCATCGCCAATCTCTTTGGCTGGTACGAGCCGATCCTGACCGGCCCCTCCGTCGAAGAGATCATGGCCGAGGATCAGAAAAAAGGCTGAGCGGGGGCCCTCTGCGCGGCAAATCCCACCACCGGAACCGATATGAGCCAAGACGTTGATATGAGCACAAAAGAAGTTGACGAGACGCCGATTTTTGACGCGTCCCGTGCCCTTCGCACCTATTTTCACCGCGGCCGGATGAAACTTCTGCCAGGGCAGATCTCGGTGTTCGAGAGCGATGGTGTGGAAGTCATGTTCAACGTCGTGAATGATCGCGACCTGGTTCAGAGACTCCACCTTGGGTCGCATTTCTTCGAGCATAAGGACTTGGCGCTGTTCTCAAAATACTTCCCGAAGGGTGGCGTTTTTGCGGATATCGGCGCGAATGTGGGCAATCACAGTGTCTACGCCGCGAAGATCCTTGGCGCGTCAAAGGTGATCCCGTTTGAGCCAAATCCAATCGCGCAGGAAATCTACATCAACAACGCCATCCTCAACCGGATGATGGAGATCGTGGATTTCAGCTTTCTGACTTACGGCTTGTCGAACACGGTTGATGAGGGGTTGGCCATGCATTGGAACCCCAACAACCTTGGCGGCGGGCGGATCGTGCGCGCAAATGTCGGCGGCGGCGAAGTCTCCGTCATTCGCGGCGATGACGCCCTGAAAGATCGCAATGTCGATTTTCTGAAGATCGACGTCGAAGGCGCGGAAATGGACGTTCTGGAGGGGCTTGAGGCCACCATCAGCGACCGCCGCCCCAACATTTTCATCGAAATCGGAGACCGCAGCTCGGACGCATTCTTTGAATGGGTCGAGGCGAATGACTATGAGATTGCCGAGCGCATCCGTCATTACGCGGTCAACGAAAACTTTATGATCACCCCGAAGGAGGGACGAGATGCTAGAAATTAAAAACCTGCATGTGAAACTTGAGGAAGAGGACAAGCAGATCCTCAAAGGCGTTGACCTGACGGTTGAGGCGGGCAAGGTGCATGCGATCATGGGGCCGAATGGCTCGGGCAAATCGACGCTGTCTTATGTGCTGTCGGGCCGTGACGGGTATGAGGTGACCGACGGGTCGGCCACGCTGCTCGGCGAAGATCTGCTGGAGGCGGAGCCGGAAGAGCGCGCGGCGGCGGGTCTGTTCCTTGCTTTCCAATATCCGGTCGAGATCCCCGGCGTGGGCAACATGACGTTTCTGCGCACGGCGCTTAACGCACAGCGCAAGGCGCGCGGTGAGCCGGAAGTGAGCGCGCCGGATTTCCTCAAGATGATCCGCGAGAAGGCAGCCGAGCTGAATATCGATGCGGATATGCTCAAGCGTCCGGTCAATGTCGGCTTCTCGGGCGGCGAGAAAAAGCGGAACGAGATCCTGCAAATGGCGGTTCTGGAGCCGAAAATGTGCATCCTCGACGAGACCGATTCCGGCCTCGATGTGGACGCGATGCGCCTCGTTTCCGAAGGTGTGAACGCGCTGCGCAGCCCGGATCGCGGGTTCCTCGTGATCACGCACTATCAGCGCCTGCTCGACCACATCACCCCCGACGTCGTGCATATTATGGCGGATGGCCGGATCGTGAAATCGGGTGGGCCGGATCTGGCGCTCGAAGTCGAGAAGAACGGCTATGCGGACATTCTGAAAGAGGCTGTGTAAATGGCTGTTTCTGCACCCAAAAGAGAACTCGCACAGGCGCTTCTGGCCGACCAGATTTCGCCCGCGGACTGGATGGAGGAAGCGGTGGAGGACGCCACGCAGCGCCTTTCCGCCATGGGCGGCCCGGTCGGGCGCGACGAATATTGGCGCTTCACCAATCCCGGCCCGCTCGTCAAACCGGAACTGCCGAAAGGCCGCCAGATCGTCCCTTCGGACCGTCTGGGCACGGTGGACGCACTGACCATCTGTTTCGTTGATGGCCGGTTTTCGGCGGAGAAATCGGATGATCTCTCCGGCACCGGCGTCGAGGTAACCTTGCTGAAAGATGCCGGTCGCTGGGCCAAGGGGCTTTACGGCAAGCTGGAGGCGCGCGGGCAGAACCCGGTGCCGCGTCCGCTCGCTGCGCTCAACACCGCGCGGGCGGTGGAAGGTGTCGCGCTGCGCGTCACCGCAACGCCAGAAAAGCCGATTGCGCTGCGCTATGAGACGAGCGGCGCAGGCAAGGATGTGCGTCTGCATCACCTCGTCGACATCGCCGAGGGCGCCTCGCTGACCCTTTTCGAATACGGTCAGGCGGGCGCGCGCTCCAATGTCGTGATCGAGGCGAATGTCGCGGACCGGGCGGAGCTGCACCATCTGCGCACACAGTCGGGCACCAAGGAACGGCTCGTCTCGACGGCGCTTTTTGCCGAGCTTGGCGAAGAGACCGTGGTGAAAAGCTGCACGCTGGTGCATCGCGGCGCGATGACCCGGAACGAGGCGGTGTTTACCCTCAATGGCGACAATGCCAACGCTCATGTGGCGGGCGCCTCGCTGATTGCGGCGTCGGACAGTCAGGACGACACGATCTTCATCACCCATGACGCGCAGGATTGCGAGAGTCGTCAGGTGTTCAAGAAGGTCCTGCGGGAGACGTCGAAGGGCGTGTTTCAGGGCAAGATCCTCGTCCAGCCCGATGCGCAGAAAACCGATGGGTATCAGATATCGCAGGGTCTTCTTTTGGACGAGCGGGCGCAGTTCCTCGCCAAGCCGGAGCTGGAGATTTACGCCGATGATGTGGCCTGCTCGCATGGCTCGACCTGTGGCGCGGTGGACCCGACGCAGCTTTTCTATCTCACCTCGCGCGGTGTGAGCAAAAAGGATGCGGAGAACATGCTGGTCCGTGCTTTCGTCGATGAGGCGATCACCGAGATTGCCGATGAAGACCTGCAAGAGCTGATGCGCGAGCAGATCGTGGACTGGATGGCGGATGACGCGGTCTGAGAGCTTTCTCGCCGCGATTCCCGGCATTTGGCGGGCCCCGGGTGAAAGCCTGCGGGCCCGTCTGCCCGTTCTCACCGAAGAACGGCTGCTTTTCTTTGTTTACCTCATTTGCCTTTTGCAATTTCTGACGGGGATGCCCGCTGGCATCGCGCTTGCCCGCGAGGGCGGACATGACCTCACGGCCTTCCTCGGCGCGCGTTTCGTGGCGGCGCTCTTCTTCGCGCCGCTCTTTCTCTACGCGCTGGCGGGACTGTCCCATCTCATCGCGCGCCGTTTTGGCGGGCAGGGCAGCTATTTCGAAGCCCGCGCGGCGCTCTTCTGGGCGCTGATCGGCGCGATCCCACTCCTGTTTCTCACCGCGCTGACCCGCCAGACCGCCATCGCAGCCGGGGTCAACCTCTTCGCCGGGCTCGGTTTCGCGTGGCTCTGGAGCGGCACGCTGGCGGAGGTCGAAAATTTCGGCCATAAACGCGTTTTCGGCGTGCTCTTCATCTTCGGCGCGGCTCTGTTAATCCTTGCACAATTGGGAGCAACCCCATGACGCAGATCGGTTTTTGGCAACTTGTGAAACTCACCGCCCGCGATCCGCTGGAGGCGGGCCGGATTGTGCGGCACTGGCCCGCGAGCCGTGAAGCGCTGGTGCTGGCGACGGCGTTGATTGCGGTTGTCATCGCCATGATCCTTGCGGTCGTTCAGATTCCCATCGAGGACGGCTCAGCCATGCAGATGGGACTGCCGATGCTTCTCATCGCCTGCATCGGGATGTTCGTTGGTTTTACCGTCCAATCGTTTTTTGAATATTTTATACCGGCGCGGTTGTTTTCCGGCACAGGCACCTTCGATCAGGCGTGGAAACACCGGATCTGGCTGTTTATCTGGAGCCTCTTGATTGTCATTCCCTTCATCGTTCTCTCAGCGATTCTGGGCGGTTTTGGCGCGACGGGAATGTTTTTCCCCTTCATCATCGCAATGGCTATCTGGATGTTCTGGATACAGGTAAGCTTCCTTGCCGCGCTGCATGATTTCAAAAATCGCTTGCTCGTCTTTTTGGGACTTGTTGGGTTTTCCATTCTTTTCCAACTGCTGGTCGGTATGATCGGCGGCCTGCTCGGAGTCGCCGCATGACCTATGACGTCCAAAACATCCGCAGCGACTTCCCGATCCTTGCGTCGAAAATCAACGGCAAGCCGCTTGTCTATCTCGACAATGGCGCGTCGGCGCAAAAGCCGCAGGCGGTGCTCGATGCGGTGGCCGAGGGCTATGGCGAGACCTATTCCAATGTTCATCGCGGCCTGCATCACCTCTCCAATGTCTCGACGAGCAAATATGAGGCGGTGCGCGGGAAGCTCGCGCGGTTTCTCAATGCGCCCGAAGAGGCGGTGCTGTTCAACACCGGCACGACCTTTGCGATCAACCTGATCGCGCAAAGCTGGGGTGTGGACAATCTTGAGCCCGGCGACGAGATCCTGATTTCGGTGATGGAACATCACGCCAATATCGTGCCGTGGCATTTTCTGCGTGAGCGGCATGGCATCATAATCAACTGGGTCGCGCCGGAGCCGGATGGCTCGCTGCCGGCGGAGAAGGTGATCGACGCGATCACGCCCAATACCAAGCTGATCGCGCTCACCCATATGTCGAACACGCTTGGCACGGTGGTCGATGTCGCCACGATCTGCGCCGAGGCGCGGGCGCGCGGGATCGTCACGGTGATCGATGGCTCGCAAGCGGCGGTGCATATGCCGATCGATATGGCCGCGATCCAGCCGGATTTCTACGCGGTGACGGGCCACAAGCTTTACGGGCCCTCGGCTTCCGGTGCGCTTTACGTGAACCCGGAGCGCTACGGCGAGATGCGGCCCTTCATGGGCGGCGGCGACATGATCAAGGATGTGAGCGAGGACGCGATCACCTATGCGCAGCCGCCCCATAAATTCGAGGCCGGGACGCCGCCGATCGTGCCGATCATCGGGCTTGGCGCGGCCATTGATTACATGAGCGCGGTCGGGATGGAGAACATCGCGGCCCATGAGGCGGGGCTGGCGCAATATGCCTCCGCGCGGCTCAATGATCTCGATTTTCTCGACATTCAGGGGCAAGCGCAGGGCAAGGGCGGGATCTTCTCCTTCACCATGAAGGGCGGCGTGCATCCCCATGATATTTCGACGGTTCTCGACAAGAAGGGCGTTGCCGTCCGGGCCGGGCATCACTGCGCGCAGCCGCTGATGAAGCATCTGGGCGTGAGTGCCACCTGCCGGGCGAGTTTCGGGATGTATAACACCCGCGAAGAGGTGGACGCGCTCGCGGATGCGCTGACCACCTGCTATGACCTCTTCGCCTGATCACTCCGCCGGGGTGAGCCAGCTTGTGCCAATCGCGCCGCCGCGCGCGATGGCCGGATCGAGCGACATTTGCAGATATTCGCCGCGCCGCCAGATCGGGGCGAGATCGTCGTAATGGCGCGACAGGAAATGCCCGCTCTGCCCGGTCGAGATGATGAAGACCGAGGCATCGGGGTCCGAGAAATCATAAACCCCGCGATAGCCCGCCGCATGGACATTATAGTAAGGGTTCGGCCCGTCACCCGCGATCTTGCCGCGCTGGAGCGTGCCGGTGCCGCCGGGCGTGTCCTGCAAGATATTCACCACCCACGAGACGAGCGGCACATCGCCAAGCACCTGATGCTTGTGAAACGCCTGATGCGCGGTGCCCCAATGCCAGCTTTCGAGATCGCCGCCATAGCGCTCGGTGAGTTCCTGAAGCGCGTCGTCCAAGGCAAGGCTCGACATTTCGGCGCAGGTCTCGACGCGGGTGGATTGCTGAATGTCGCACCAGGTTGACGCGCCATCGACATCGCGGAACACCCGCTCCATGAAGAGCGGATCGAGCATGTTGAACTCTTCCCAAAGCGGGCCAAGCTCATCCTCGATCAGCCGTTTTTGCAGCGCGCGGGTCCAGGCGGCATAGATCAGCGGTTCCGGGGCATGGGCATCCATCCCGCCGGTCCAGTCCGCCAAGCGCTCCAGCACATCGCGGCGCAGCGCATCCTCGCTGCCATCCTCGGCCGCCTCGTCCTGATACCAGAGCTCACGGGCGATGAGCGGCAGCAGTGTCCGAGCGGGCTGGCTCACCACATCGGTTTGCGCCTCGATGAAGCTCGCCTGCGAATGGAATTCGCGCTGCTGCATCAGCCGCTCCAAACGCAGGATCCGGTAGGCGTCCCCCCAATCATAGGCGATATGCTCAGGGAAGGGCCGGTCCACGGTTTTGTTGTTGGTGTTGCCAATCGCGCCGCTTTCGGGGTTCAGCGTCGCCGGGTTGAGATCATAGGGCAGCATCCCCTCCCAATCGTTTTCGGGAAGCCAACCGGGTGCCGGAATCCGCCCTTGCGAGCTCATATTGGCGTTGCGCTGCGGCGCGGCCCCCACGGCTTGCAGCGCGATATTGCCATTCGCGTCGGCCATCACGACATTCTGCGCCGGTGCGACCTGAAAGCGCCCGATGCGCCGCGCCTCCGCGACCGATTTGGACCGCATCATCTGCACGGCGGCATCCATGGAGCGGTCGGGCGAGGTCAGCGCCGTCCAGCTCAGCGCCATCACATGGCCCGGCGGGGTCACATCGCCCACATCATACATTTGCGGCTCAAGGATCGGCCCGTGGCGGGTGGAGCGGGTGACATGCTCGATATCCTCGCCATCCTTCACGCGGATGATGGAGAGCCGCTCGCCCACGGGCGCGATCCCGTCCGGCGTGACATAATCGCCGCCATCCTCGGTCAGCCGTTCGAGATAGAGATCCTGATCGTCGAAATAGGCGGTTGTGAGGCCCCAGGAAAAGCTGTTGTTCCGCCCGACCAGCACTACTGGCATCCCTGGAATAGTGCCGCCGATAACGGGCCCGTCGGGAAATTCGAGCCGGGCGAGCATCCAGATCGAGGGCGCGGAGAGGCCGAGATGCGGGTCCGACGCCAGCAGCGCGCCGCCGCCCGCCGTGCGCGCCGGTGCGGCGGCAAAGGCGTTGGAGGCCCCCGCGAAAGTCCGGTCCGGGATTGGGTCGAGCGCAAGGCGGCTCGGCGCCGGACCGACCTCCCAGCCTTCCGGGAAAAGCGCCGCGAAATCAGGCATGTCCATCACACCAGGGCCGGGGCCGTCCGGCATCAGATCCCGCGCCCTCTGCGCATCGACCGAGAGCAGGAGCTTGGCCCGCAGGACCTCGGATTTCGCGCTGTCCGTCATTTGCAGCGCCATCAGTTTGAGGATGGCGAGACTGTCCGTCGGGGTCCAGGGCGCGATGTCGGCATCGAAGAGGAAAAACTCCGGCGCGCCGCGGCCAAGCGCATCGCGCTGCACCGTCGCGATCCACGCATTGACGCCGTCCGCATAAGCCTCCAGCGCCGCGCGGGTTTCCGGGCTTTGGTCGGGCAGCGCATCCTTCGCCGCGCCGTAAATATCGACCGTCCGCAGGAACCGGTCGATCTCCACCGTCTCGCTGCCGAACATCTCCGAGAGCCGACCCTGCGCCGTGCGCCGCAGCATGGTCATCTGCCAGAGCCTGTCCTGCGCATGGACAAGGCCGAGCGAGAAGAAAATATCGTGATCGCTCTCGGCGAAAATATGCGGGACGGCATAGGTGTCGCGGACGATCTCGACAGGCGCGTCCAGCCCCTCAAACATCATGTCGCGCGAGTAATCGGGCAGGCTCTGGCTCGCCAGATAATAGGCGAGGCCAATCGCGGCGGCGATCAGAACCGTCACGAGCAAGAACAGCCGCAACACCCAATTAAACACCGCCCGCATATCGCCTCCGTTTGATTTGTCTCTGTTTTGCGATAGGTGGGGAGAGAGGTAAATGCTTACTTAAGGGAAAGACATGGTGAAGACGGCATTTCTGGGCTTGGGGGTCATGGGCGCGCCCATGGCGGGGCATTTGGCGACGGCGGGCCATGAGGTGACCGTCTATAACCGCACAGGCGCGAAGGCGGAGGCGTGGGTGAAAGAGCATGGCGGCCGCGCTGAAGCCACGCCCGAAGCCGCGGCCAAGGGTCAGGAGATCGTGTTTTGCTGTGTCGGCAATGATGACGATCTGCGCGAGGTGGCCATCCCCGCGATTGAGGCGATGGAGAAGGGCGCGCTCTTTGTCGATCACACCACGGCGTCGGCGGAAGTGGCGCGGGAATTGGGCGAGCTAGCCGCCTCGCGCGGTGTCGGCTTTGTCGACGCGCCGGTCTCCGGCGGGCAGGCCGGTGCGGAAAACGGTGTGCTGACCGTGATGTGTGGCGGCGCGCAAGCGGATTTCGACCGCGCCCAGCCGGTGATTGACGCCTTTGCGCGGTCTTGCGTGTTGATGGGGCCGGTGGCGTCGGGCCAGCTCACGAAGATGGTGAATCAAATCTGCATCGCCGGGCTGTTGCAGGCGCTCTCCGAAGGGATGAATTTCGCCGCCAAGGCCGGGCTCGACGGGGAAAAACTCATCGACGTGATCTCCAAAGGCGCGGCGGGAAGCTGGCAGATGGAGAATCGCGGCAAAACCATGCTCGCCGACGAGTTCGATTTCGGCTTCGCGGTGGACTGGATGCGCAAGGATCTGGCGATTTGCCTTGCCGAAGGTGAGCGCAATGGCGCGGCGCTGCCCGTGACCGCGCTGGTCGATCAGTTTTACAAGGATGTTCAGGGGCTTGGCGGCAATCGTTGGGACACGTCCAGCCTGATGCGCCGGTTAACCAAGTGAAAACACACCGCAATCTGCGTTTGAGATCGGCAGGTTGCGGCGTGCTTTAAAAGTTCAGCCAAAGCGCGTGTATTTTACGCCATCAATGCTCGCGCTGCCCAAAAGCCCGCGCTGGTTGAACACGATCGCATAGACCGGTGCGAAGAGGCTGCTGCTCTCGGCGCCCACGGTCATGCCGTTGTTGAAAAGCGCATATTTGAGGTCCGCGCCCGCCGTCCAGCCAGAGCCCTGACGGAAGCGGTAGAGCCCTTCCGTGGTCATGAAGAGTAGGGCATGGGCGAGTTTCTGCGCCCCGGCCTGAAAGCCGAAACTGCCGCCAACCATTTGATAATAGGCAACATTCGCGCCGCCGATATTCAGCGCGCCATTGCCGTAATAGCCGCCGACCATCATGCTGGCCTCGGTCACATCGGGCATCATCAGAATGCCCTTGGCCTGCGCGATCAGCGGCTCCGCCGCGGGCACGAGGTTGCGCATCTGCTTGATGCCGATATCGACCTTGGCATCGACCAGACGCTTGTCAGGATTGCCAAGCGCCGGAAGCTCTGGCGTTGTCAAAGCCGGTGCGGTTGGCATTGAAAGGGAAGGGAAATTCGGGCCGCCCGTCTGCGTGCAGCCCGCAACCGCGCCCGCTGCCGCCATGCCGCCCGCCGCGAGAAAACCCCGCCGTGTTAAACTGCTCATGTCCTGCTCCGTTATTTTTATGGGCCGGACATTACCACGGCAAAGACCGCGCGGCCAAGTCTAACCGTTCAAAAGCGCGGCCATTCGAGGGGCAAAATAGGTTAAAATCCCGTCGCAACCGGCCCGTTTGAACGCCATCAGGCTCTCGACCATCGCTTTTTCGCCGTCAATCCAGCCATTTTGCGCCGCCGCCTCGATCATCGCATATTCGCCGGAGACCTGATAGGCGAAGGTCGGCACGGCCAGCTCAGATTTCACGCGGCGGCAAATGTCGAGATAGGGCATCCCCGGCTTGACCATCACCATATCCGCACCCTCGGCGATGTCCCGCGCGGTCTCGCGCAGCGCCTCATCGCTATTGGCCGGATCGAGCTGGTAGGTCTTTTTGTCGCCCTTGAGCGCGCCGGACGCACCGACGGCATCACGGAACGGGCCATAGAAAGCAGAGGCAAACTTGGCGCTGTAAGCCATGATCGCGGTGTCTGAAAACTCATTATTCTCAAGCGCGTGGCGGATGACCTTGATGCGGCCATCCATCATGTCCGACGGCCCGAGAATATCCGCGCCCGCTTCGGCATGGGAGAGCGCCTGCTTTTCCAGCGCCATCAGACTGGCATCGTTGACGATCACGCCGTCCTCGACAATCCCGTCATGGCCGAGCGCGTTATAGGGATCGAGCGCCACGTCAAGCATGACCATGAGATCCGGGTGCGCCGCCTTGATCGCCTTGGTCGCGCGGTTCACGAGATTTTCAGGGTTCCACGCCTCGGCGCAATCGGCGGTTTTCAGCGTCTCGGGCGTGTAGGGGAAAAGCGCGATGCAGGGGATACCGAGCGCCACCGCCTCCGCCGCCGCTTTCACCGCACCTTCCACGGTGTAGCGCGTCACGCCGGGCATGGCGGCGACCGCGGCGGGCGCTTCCTGCTCGCGCACGAAAATCGGCCAGATGAGATCGCCGGGGGTCAGCGCCGTCTCACGCACCATGGCGCGCAGCGCGGCATTCCGGCGCAGGCGGCGGCCACGGGCGAGCGGGAAGGGGGCGAAGTGAGCCATGACAATCTCCTTTTCCTCCCCTTTGCCCGCCTCGCGCGGCAATTGCAATCACCCGGCGCGCCGGGTTACATGCCGTCTCGACCCGCAGTCTGAAAGATCACCATGACCTTCCGCGATATTTTGATGCAAATCTGGACGGAGCAGAGCTTCGCCTCGATCTGGTATTGGGCGCTGTGGATCTATCTGATCCATGACGGGCTGGCGCGGGTCTGCGGGGTGCCGGCGGATGTGATCGCCGAGGCCAAGCGTGACCCGGTCTGGCAGCGCCGCGCCGAGGCGCTGGCCGAGGCGCAGACCGCCCGCATCCGCGCGGTGTGGGAGAGCGCGGGCTGGTTTTTCGCCGGAGTCATCGCCTTTGTGTTCGCGCTCTTCTGGGTGATCGGCTGGATCTATGGCGCGCCCATGGGGCAAGCACTGTCGCTCCTTCTGATCCCGTTTTTGCTGGCGCGCTGGCGCGGGCGGCGCACGGCGCGGCGCGGGCTGGAGGGACCGGCCCTGCTTGACGCGCTGGAGCGGACACGGCGCGGCAACAGCGTCATTCTCACCATCGGATTCACCTTCGCGCTGATCCTGGCGCTGTTTCATCTTCAGGGGCAATTTTTATGGTAAGGACGCTGGTTGGCGGTGCGCCGGAAGGGTTTGACGCCAAACTGATCGGGGATCTCGTCGGGGACACAAAGGGTCCGGTCCTGCATATTGCGCGGGATGAGGCGCGGATGGCCGCCGTCCAGGCGAGCCTGCGGTTTTTCCGGCCCGATCTGCCCGTGCTGCGCTTTCCGGGGTGGGATTGTCTGCCTTATGACCGCGTCTCGCCAAATGCGAGCGTGTCGGCGGCGCGGATGGCGGTGCTGGCGCAACTGGCGAAAGGGTGGGACCGACCTTCGGTGATCATCGCGCCCTTGCGGGCGGCGATGCAGAAACTGCCGTCGCGTCAGTTGGTTGGCGGCAGTTCGTTCACCGCGAGCGTCGGGAACCGGATCGACGAGGCGGCGCTCCGGGCCTATCTCGTCCGCATGGGCTTTAACCAGGTGCCGACCGTGATGGAGCCCGGCGATTACGCCATTCGTGGCGGCATCATCGACATTTTCCCGGCGGGGGAGAAACAGCCGATCCGTCTCGATCTTTTCGGTGACGTCTTGGATGCCGCGAAACGGTTCGACCCGGTGACGCAGCGGAGCGGCGAGACGGTCAAGCAGATCGCGCTCGCGCCGGTCTCCGAAGTGATCCTTGAAGAGGAGACGATCACCCGGTTTCGGCAAAACTACCGCACCGCCTTCGGGCAGGTAGCGAGCGACCCGCTTTATGAGGCGGTCTCCGCCGGGCGCAAGCATCAGGGCATGGAGCATTGGCTCGGCTATTTTTACGAAGATCTGGAGACGCTGTTTACCTTCCTGCCGGGCGCGCCGGTGACGCTGGACGACCAGATCCCGGCGATGCGCGCGGCGCGGAGCGAGGAAATCGCGACGCAATATCAGACGCGGCTGGAGGCGATGGAGGACAAGAACCGGATGGGCGGCACGCCTTACCGGCCCGCGCCGCCAGAGACGCTTTACCTTGATGAAGCAGCATGGATGACCGCGCTGGAGCCGCGGGCAGTGCGGCAATTCTCGCCCAATCCGACGCCCTCCGGCCCCAATGTGATCGACGCGGGCGGGCGGCTTGGCCGTGAGTTCAGCGCCGAGCGCAAACGCGAGGAAATCAATCTTTTCAGCGAATTGGCGGCCCATGTCAAAGCGCGGCTCAAAGAGGGCCCCGTGGTGCTGGCGAGCTATTCGGATGGCGCGCGGGACCGGATGCAGAGCCTTTTGAATGACGAGGGGATCGCCAGCAAAACCATAGCGCGGGCAGGGGATGTGAGTGAGGGCGTGAACCTCGCCGTCTGGGCGCTCGAAAGCGGGTTTACCGCGCCGGATCTGACCGTGATCGCCGAGCAGGATATTCTGGGCGACCGGCTCATCCGCCGCGCCAAGAAACGCCGCCGGGCGGAGAATTTCCTGAAAGAGTCGAGTTCGCTCAAACAGGGCGATCTCGTGGTCCATATCCAGCACGGGATTGGTCGCTATCAGGGGCTAGAGACGGTCGATGTGACCGGCGCGCCGCATGAATGTCTTCTCCTTGAATATGCGGGCGGCGATCGGCTCTATCTGCCCGCCGAAAACATTGATCTGCTGTCCCGCTACGGTCATGAGCAGGGGCTTTTGGACCGTCTCGGCGGCGGCGCGTGGCAGGCTAAGAAGGAAAAGCTGAAAGAGCGGATCAAGGAGATGGCGGAGAAGCTGATCCGCCTTGCCGCCGAGCGCTACCTGCGTAACGCCCCGAAATTCCAGCCACATCACCATCTCTGGGAAGAGTTCTGCGCGCGTTTCCCCTATCAGGAGACCGAGGATCAGCTAACCGCCATCGCCGATGTGCTGAGCGATTTTGAAAGCGGGCGCCCGATGGACCGGCTCGTCTGCGGCGATGTCGGGTTCGGCAAGACCGAGGTCGCGCTGCGGGCCGCTTTCATCGCCGCGATGGAGGGGCATCAGGTGGCGGTGATCGCGCCGACGACGCTGCTCGCTCGCCAGCATTTCCAGAACTTCGCCGAGCGCTTCCGGGGCTTCCCGCTGAAAGTCCGGCAACTTTCGCGTTTCGTCTCGGCCAAGGATGCGAAGGCGACGCGGGACGGGCTGGCCGATGGCTCCGTCGATATCGTCATCGGCGCCCATGCTTTGCTGGCAAAATCCGTACGGTTCAAACGGCTTGGATTGGTGATTGTCGATGAGGAGCAGCATTTCGGCGTGGCGCATAAGGAGCGGCTGAAGGCGCTGCGCTCTGATGTGCATGTGCTGACCCTGACGGCCACGCCGATCCCGCGCACGCTGCAAATGGCGTTGACCGGGGTGCGGGACCTCTCGATCATCGGCACGCCGCCCGTGGACCGCCTCGCGATCCGCTCCTATGTGAGCGAATTCGATCCGGTGACCATCCGCGAGGCGCTTTTGCGCGAGCATTATCGCGGCGGGCAGAGTTTCATCGTGGTGCCGCGCGTTTCCGACATCCCCGAATATGAGGATATGCTGAAAGAGCTGGTGCCCGAGGTGAAAACCGTCACGGCCCATGGCCAGCTGGCGGCCGGTGATCTCGATCAGCGGATGAATGCGTTCTACGACGGACAATATGATGTGCTGCTCGCGACCACGATCATCGAGTCCGGCCTCGACATTCCACGGGCCAATACGCTGATCGTGCTGCGCGCCGATATGTTTGGCCTCGCGCAACTTTACCAGATCCGGGGCCGGGTCGGGCGCTCGAAAATCCGCGCCTATGCCTATTTCATGACCGAAGCGGGCCAGCGCCTCACGCCCGCCGCGCAGCAGCGGCTCAAAGTGCTGGCGGCGCTTGATGGCCTCGGGGCCGGGTTCGCGCTCGCCAGTCAAGATCTCGATATTCGCGGGGCCGGCAATATCCTTGGCGAAGAGCAGTCCGGGCAGGTCCGCGAAGTTGGTTACGAGCTTTACCAGGACATGCTGGAGGAGGCGATTGCCAAGCTGAAATCCGGCGAGATGGGGGATGTGGATCTCTCGGAAAGCTGGTCGCCGCAGATCAATCTCGGTGTGCCGGTGCTGATCCCGGAGGATTATGTGCCGGATCTCGATGTACGCCTCGGCCTCTATCGCCGCCTGTCGGAGATGGAGAAGAAGGTCGAGATGGAAGGCTTTGCCGCCGAGCTCATCGATCGGTTCGGGCCGCTGCCCAAAGAGGTGGACGGGCTGATGAACATCATGCGGATCAAGGCGATGTGCCGCCGCGCCAATGTCGAGCGTCTCGATGGCGGGCCGAAGGGGATCACGCTGCAATTCCGCGACGACAAATTCCCTAACCCGGCGGGCCTTGTGCAATTTATTCAGGACCAGCGCGGCACGGCGAAGGTGCGCGACAACAAGCTCGTGGTCAAACGGGACTGGGATCGTGACGGTCAGAAAGTCAAAGGGGCCTTCCAAATCGTTCGGGATCTCGCGGCGCTTGCGAAGGAAATCTCTCGCTAACCCGCTGAAAACTGCGTATTCAAGAAATGGTGACTCGAATTTTTTGACATACTCCGTCATAAGGTCGCCGATGCGCGTTGTGAACGACGCTGCAGAATCTGTTGATTCGAAAGGAAAACGACATGGCGAACAACAACCAGAACGATCCGAACAAATCCGGCGGCAACGGCATGATCATCGGGATCATCGCAATTGTTGCACTTGCGATCCTCGGCTTCCTCTTCCTCGGCGGCGACGATGAGACCGTTGTCGAAGGCGACGAGACCACCATCGAACAGAATGCTGAAGAAGCGGCTGGCGATGCAGAAGCAGCGGCTGAAGATGCAGCAGACGCAGCCGAAGCTGCCGCTGACGAAACCGTTGAAAACGCAGACGCAGCCGCTGATTCCGCTGCTGAAGCAGCTGACGACGCAGCCGATGCGGCTGGCGACGCAGCAGGCGACGCAATGGACGCGACTGAAGATGCGGCAAATGACGCAGCGGAAGCCGCTGGCGATGCAGCTGACGCCGCTCAGGACGCAGCAAGCGATGCGGCTGACGCAGCAGGCGACGCAGCCAACGATGCAGCTGAAGCTGCAGGCGATGCGGCTGAAGAAGCTGGCGACGCAGCTGAAGAAGCGACCAGCAACTAATCTGAGTTTCAGATGCGTGAAGAGGCCGCAGGCGGAAACGCCTGCGGTCTTTTTTATTCGGGCTGCATGTCTTTCTGCGCGGTGAGAATTTCCCGCGCGACACGTTCCCAGAAATGCGCCGGCTGCGCGCCCGGCACCACATGGGCGCCCGCGATGATGAAGGTCGGCGCGCCGGTGATGCCCATGTCGCGCCCGCGCGCGGCGTCCGTCTCGACCAGCTCCAGATCCTGATCCGTGGCGAGAAGCCGCGTGATCAGATCCCGGTCGAGCCCGACATGGCCGCCGATCTCGGCCAGCACCTCCGCATCGCCAATATCCTTGCCGTCGCGGAAATACGCCTCGAAGAGCGCCATGGCGAGGCCGGTTTGCTTGCCCTCGATGCCCGCCCAATGGATGAGCCGATGCGCGTCCTGCGTGCGCGGCGTTTTCCCGATCTTGTCGAGGTTCAGAGGCAAATTCATCGCCTCGGCATTCTCGGAGACGGGCATATAGGCCTTGGCCGCGCCCGCTTTGCCGCCGAATTTCGCTTCGAGATAGGCGCGGCGATCCATCCCACCCGGCGGCATCTCCGGGTTGAGGAAAAACGGATGCCAGCTCACCTCGAAGGGCGTGTCGCCAATCGCCTCGATGGCGCGGAAGAGGCCCGTGCTGCCGATCCAGCACCAAGGGCAAATCGGGTCCGACCAGATTTCGAGCCGGGTCATGAATACATCTCCGTCAGATTGACCGAGCTTTCCTTGCCAATCTTGTCGCCATTCTGGCGCAGGAAACCGGACATCGCGCGGCGGCCCGCTTCCTTGAGGTGCAGCAGGAACGCCAGATCCGGCGTCATTTTCGTGGCCACCCCAAGCTGGCGCATGGTCTCGTCATCCATCACCGAATGGATCCGCAGATCGCGCATCGCGCCCTTGGGGATGTTCCCCTGCGAGGTCAGACGGTTCACGAAAGCCACGGCGCGCAGATCCTTGAGGAGCGACGCGTTGAAGGAGATCTCATTGACACGGTTGGAGATTTCCGTCGCCGTATGGGGCACCTGCTCCCGGTAGAGCGGGTTGATATGGATGATCAGAATATCGTCGGCCTTGGTGGTCTCATAGAGCGGGAAAAGCGACGGGTTCCCCGTATAACCGCCATCCCAATAGGCCTCCATCTGACCGGTTTTCTTATCCTCGATCTCGACCGCCTGATAGATGGTCGGCAAGCACGCCGAGGCCATGAGCGCGTCGATGGTCACATCGTCGCCGCTGAACACCTTGGCCTTGCCGGTCCGCACATTGGTCGCGTTGATGAAAAGCTGCGGGCCGTCCTTGGCGCGCAGGCTCTCCTCATCGAGATGCGTCTCCACAAGCTTGCGGAAAGGCTGGATGTTGAACGGGTTATACTCATAGGGCGAGAGGAACCGGGTCAGCATTTCGGAGCCCCAATAGACCGGGCTCATCTCCAGAATATCGCTGACGAAGCCGGGCGAGGGCGCGACTGTCATGAGCCAGTTCTCGATCGGCGCGGGCAGGGCGTCTCCGGTGGTGGAGAGCGAGAGCCAGAACTGATCGAGACGGCGGCGCACACCGGCGCGGCCATTCTCATGCCAGCCGATCTTGATCGCCGCGGCGTTCATCGCGCCCGCCGACGTGGCCGTGACGCCGTCGATCTCAATATCTTTCTCGTCCATGAGCCGGTCCAGCGCGCCCCAGGTGAAGGCGCCATGCGCGCCTCCGCCTTGCAGGGCGAGATTGACGACCCGCTTTTTCCTGGCTGCCATCAGAGGGCCGTCCAGCCGCCATCAACGGAGAGGGTGGTGCCGGTGATCTGCTCGGCCGAGTCCGAGCAGAGGAACGCCACGATGCCGCCGATCTGCTCGGTGGTCGCAAATTCCTTGGAGGGCTGACGCTCCAGCAGAACCTCTTTGATCGCGGTTTCGCGGTCCATGTCGTATTTCTTCATGGTGTCCGGGATCTGGCTCTCGACCAGCGGCGTCATCACATAGCCGGGGCAGATCGCGTTGCAGGTAATCGGCTCCTGCGCCGTCTCCAGCCCGATCACTTTGGTCAGGCCGACAACGCCGTGCTTGGCCGCGACATAAGCGGATTTATAGGGCGAGGCGGTCAGGCCATGGGCCGAGGCGATGTTGACGATCCGGCCCCAGCCTTGCGCGCGCATCTGCGTGACGGCGGCAGCCGAGGTGTGGAAGGCCGAGGACATGTTGATCGCGATGATCGCGTCCCATTTCTCGGTCGGAAATTCCTCGATCCCGGCGACATGCTGAATGCCCGCATTGTTCACCAGAATATCGACCTTGCCGAGCTGCTCCGCCGCTTTCCTGATCAACTCGCGACATTCCTCGGGCTTCGACATATCCGCCTTGATATAGACGACTTTCGAGCCGGTCTCCGCCGCGATCTCTTCAGCGAGTTTGTGGTCCTCGTCATTATCGGTGAAGCTGTTGAGCGCGACATGCGCCCCCAGACGGGCCATTTCCTTCGCAATCCCGAGACCGATCCCCGAATTTGATCCGGTGATCACGGCGGTCTTACCTTTAATTGACATGACAGTGTGCTCCTTGTCGATTATCTGACGGGAACGTAACCGCTTGATGGGACAATTTCGAGAGGAACCGCGCGGATGTCCTTCGCAAAATCTCTTGATGACTCATAAAAAAATGCCCTCCCGAAGGAGGGCACAGTCATGAGGCAGGTTTCATACAGGCAAGAAACCTATCGAGCAGTAACTTCACTATAGGCCATACATCGCCGTTCTCCAACTTGAATTTGCAGAAATGGCAAAGGCTTGTAGGCTGACCCCATAAAACAAGGCGATTCGAGCAGGAGCTGTGACAAAGATGACACTTAACAAGACGATACGGGGGCTTTTGCTGGCCAGCGCGGTGATTCCTTTTGCCGCATGGGCCGAGCCTCAGCATGGGATCGCGATGTATGGCGCACCGGCGCTGGAGGAGGGGTTTACCCAACTTCCCTATGTGAACCCCGAAGCGCCCAAGGGCGGCGAGATCGTCTATGGCGAGAGCGGCAGTTTCGACTCGCTCAACCCCTATATTCTCAAGGGCCGCCCGGCTTACGGCGTGCAGGCACATATGGTCGAGACCCTGATGGGCCGAAATTATGACGAGCCGTTCGGGCTTTACGGGCTTCTGGCCGAAAGCATCGAGACCGATGAGGCGCGCAGTTTCGTCGAGTTCACCCTGCGCGAGGAGGCGACCTTCTCCGATGGCTCGCCCGTCACCGTGGAGGATGTGATCTGGTCCATGGAGACGCTGGCGAGCGACGGCCACCCGCGCTATCGCAACGCCTGGGAAAAGGTCGAGAGCAGCGAGCAGGTGGACGAGCGCACGGTGCGTTTCACCTTCTCCGAAGCCGACCGCGAATTGCCGCTGATCATCGGCCTGCGTCCGATCCTCAAAAAAGGCTTCTACGACGACAAGGATTTTGCGGAATCGGGCCTCGACGCGCCGATTGCCTCCGGCCCCTATATCCTCGGCGATTTCGAGCCGGGCCGCTTCATCGAGTTCACCCGCAACCCCGATTACTGGGGCGCGGATCTGCCGATCAACAAGGGCCAGCACAATCTCGACACCATCCGCTACGAGTATTTCGTGGACAGCAATGCGGCGTGGGAATCCTTCAAGGCGGGCGAAATTTCTGTTCACCGGGAAGGGGATGCGCAACGTTGGGCCACGCAATACGACTTCCCGGCGGTCACCAATGGCGAGATCGTCAAGGAAGAGGTCGAACATCAACGTCCCTCGGGGATGCAGGGCTTCGTGTTCAACACCCGCAAGCCGATTTTCGAGGATCCGCGGGTGCGCGAGGCGCTGATCCGGGTGTTCAATTATGAATTCATCAACCGGACCCTGAATGACGGCACCTTGCCGCGCGCCGAAAGCTATTTCTCCAACTCGGATTTGGGGATGCAGCACGGGCCGGCGCAGGGACAGGTGAAGGAGTTGCTGGAGCAATATGAGGACATTCCGGAGGGCGCGCTGGAAGGCTACGCCCTGCCGAAATCCGATGGGACCGAGCGCAACCGTGCCAATATCCGCGCCGCGATGAAGCTTCTCAACGAGGCCGGGTGGCAGGTCGAGAACGGGATTTTGCAGAAGGACGGCCAGCCCTTCAGTTTCGAGATCCTGCTCGGCTCATCCAGCAATGAACCGGTGACAAACCTCTATGTCAACGCGCTGAAATCGCTTGGGATTACCGCGAATGTGCGGCTGATCGACGACAGCCAGTATCAGACCCGCCAGAAAGCCTATGATTACGACATGATCTATGGCCACCCGGTTTACGGCGTCTGGCCGCTCTCACTCAGCCCCGGCAATGAGCTGAACCTCTATTTCGGCTCGGACGGCGTCGAGGCGGAGGGCACGCGCAACTATGCGGGCATCAATTCCGAAGCGGTGGACGGGTTGATCAACACCATCCTGACCGCCGAGGATGAAGACACTTTCATCGCCGCGACCCGCGCGCTCGACCGGGTGCTGACCGCCGGGCGCTATATCGTCCCGACCTGGTATCAGGATGTCTCGCGCCTCGCCTATGACGCGGATCTGACCCATGCTGAAGAGGTCCCGATGTGGGGCGATTGGGTAGGCTTCCTGCCCGAAGTCTGGTGGAGCAAATCCGCAGAGTGAGTTGATCTCAAACGAAAACGGCGCTTCGGCGCCGTTTTTTTAAACGTGCGGAATATCCGTCTGATGGGGCGGCTCGATGATGTGATCCTCGACATATTCCGGCGTCACCAGCCCGCCCGAAATGATCAGCTTCGCCGCTTCCTCGACCGACATGGAGAGCAGCGTCAGATCCTCGCGCGGCACGAAGAGAAGGAAGCCACTGGTCGGGTTCGGCGTCGTTGGAAGAAACACGCTGACAAGGTCATTATGGCCCGCCTTATGGGGGATCTCGCCGGTCGTGTCGGTCGAGACAAAAACGATGCACCAGATGCCCTTGCGCGGATATTCGACAAGGCAAACCTGTTGAAAATTATTGCCATTTTGCGACAGGATCGTCTCGATGATCTGCTTCACGCCGCCATAGATATTGCGCACGACCGGTGTGCGATCGACCAGACGTTCGGTCATGCGCAGAAGTTGCCGCCCGAACATGCCCTTGGTCACAGCGCCGATGAGCGTGGTGAAGACCACAAACACCAACACGCCGTAGCCGAAGATGTTTTTGCCTAAGTAAGTCTGCGGGTTATAGGCACCGGGCAGGAAGGGCAGCACCCGCGCGTCAATGAAATTCACCATGGTCATGATGAGCCACATGGTCAGCAGGATTGGCATCACCACGACGAGGCCGGTGAAGAAATTCGCTTGCAGACGTTGGAAGAGCGATGGTTTTTGCATGTCAGCTCATCAGGTTAGCGCCGGGTCTTACGAAAGCATCTCCCGCGCGATTGCGGCGGCGAGTTTCGCGTTATTCTTCACCAGCGCGATATTGGCGGTCAAGGAGCGGCCTTGGGTCAACTCGAAAATCCGCGCGAGCAGGAAGGGTGTGACCTCTTTTGCGGCAATGTTCTGAGCCTCTGCCTCAGACAGCGCCTTTTCGATCACCGGGATAATCACGTCGCGGGAAATCTCGTCAGCTTCGGGGATCGGGTTCGCCACAAGCTGGCCGCCGGGAATCCCCATTTTCTGTTTGAGAATATGGGCTTGCGCAATGTCTTTCGCGTGATCCATGCGGAAGGGCGCGCGGATGCCGGAGTCGCGGGACCAGAAGGCAGGGAATGCGTCGCTTTGATAACAAAGCACCGGAACCCCTTGGGTTTCCAGCACTTCCAGCGTTTTGGGAATGTCGAGAATGGCCTTCGCACCCGCCGCAACGACCGTCACCGGCGTTTGCGCGAGTTCCAAGAGATCGGCGGAAATGTCGAAACTCGTCTCCGCGCCGCGATGCACCCCGCCGATGCCGCCGGTGGCAAAAACGGAGATCCCGGCCTGATGCGCGCAGATCATCGTGGCGGCCACGGTGGTCGCGCCATCCCGGCCCGTCGCCATCGCGGCAGCAAGATCGGCGCGGGAAAGCTTCAGCACATTTTCCTTTTGGCCAAGCGCCGTTAGCTCGTCCTCTTCAAGTCCGATATGCAGCTCGCCGCCGAGAACCGCGATGGTCGCCGGAACCGCGCCCGCATCGCGAATGACCTGCTCCACCTCGCGGGCCGTGTCCACATTTTGCGGATAGGGCATCCCGTGGGTGATGATGGTGCTTTCCAGCGCCACAATCGGTTCATTTTTCTCTTTCGCAGCAGCGACTTCGGCAGAAAATTTCATGTCGGGTCCTTGGTCATGTGGGTCTGGGCGGCGGCGATGGCGGCTTCCAGCGCATCCTGGCGGGAGAGGCCCGCGATTTCGGCCATGATATGCCCGGCCATGAAACTGTCGCCCGCGCCGGTGACGATCCGGGTTTCAATCGGGGGCGGGGTCGCGGCGTGAATCGCGGAAGGATCGGCGCAGACACATTCCGCGCTGCCATCGGTGACCAGCACCCGCGCCGCGCCCATCTCCAAGAGCGCATCGGCGGCATCGCGGGCCGTGATCACATCCTTGCCGGAGATCACCCGCGCCTCATGCGTGTTGCAATAGAGCAGCCCGCGCCCGCCGGTGACGAAACCGCGTAGCCGCTCCGCTTTGCCGGGGCTGGCCGGAACCAGCCGCAAATCCGCGCCCGCCAGCGTTTCGTGCGCGGCGAGGGCGGCAAGGGTGGTTTCCGTCAGATTGCCGTCGATCACCACCGGAAGGCGCGGCGGGTCCATCTTGGCGAGCGGCTCGACCAGCGCTTCGTCCACCGCCTCAAGCGAACGCGCATCGAAAATCGCGCCGACAAGGCCATTGGCGGCCTCGACGGCAATATAGGTGTCGGTCGGGCGATCCGTGCGGTATAGATAGCGCGTCTCAATTCCGCGCGCCTCGATCACCTCGGTCAGCGCATCGCCCAAAGCATCGCGGCCAATGGCGGAGACCAGCGCGACCTTCGCCCCATGCCCCACCAGTTTCAGCGCGATATTGAGCCCGACACCGCCCGGATGGCGCGACACCGTGCCCGGCATATCATCGTGAAGCTGCATCACGCGGGCCGAGCGCGCGATCACATCCCAATTGGCAGAGCCGATTACCGTAATGAAATCCGTCATATCCCTCCTATGTCCCGGCGGCCTCGCGCGTGCAAGGGGGAAGGGGGGTTGCGCAGGGCGGGAAATGCGCGTATGTGGCCCCACATTGAAAACACAGGTGGCGTTTTGGGCCTATGGGGGAGACATCCTCATCAGGTCCGCCGGTCGGGGGAGACCCCGTGACGCGCTGCCGAGGAAGAACCGGAAAGGATATACGCATATGGCGCTTCCCGAATTCACGCTGCGCCAGCTTCTTGAAGCTGGTGTTCACTTTGGTCACCAGACCCACCGTTGGAACCCGAAGATGGACCAGTTCATCTACGGCGCAAAAAACGGCATCCACATTCTCGACCTGACCCAGACGGTCCCGATGCTCGACGCGGCTCTGGAAGCCGTGCGCAAGACCACCTCGAAAGGTGGCCGCATTCTGTTCGTTGGCACCAAGCGTCAGGCACAGCGCCCGATCGCGGAAGCCGCTGAGAAATCGGCGCAGTATTTCATGAATCACCGCTGGCTCGGCGGCACGCTGACCAACTGGAAAACCGTGTCGAACTCCATCGGCCGTCTCAAGACGATCAATGAGCAGATGTCGGAAGGCGCTGCGGGCCTCACCAAGAAAGAGCGCCTGAACATGGAGCGCGAGCAGGACAAGCTGCAAGCATCGCTCGGCGGGATCGCCGAAATGGGCGGTGTGCCGGACCTGATGTTCGTGATCGACACCAACAAGGAAGATCTGGCGATTGCCGAAGCCAAGAAGCTGGGCATCCCGGTTGTGGCTGTGGTCGACTCCAACTCGTCGCCCGATGGCATCGACTATCCGATCCCCGGCAATGACGACGCGGCCCGCGCGATTGCCCTTTACTGCGATCTGGTGGCCCGTGCGGCGCTGGACGGCATGGCGGCACAGCTCGGCAATGCCGGTGTGGACCTTGGCGAGATGGAAGAGCTTCCGGCAGAGGAAGCCGCAGCGGTTGAAGAAGCTGCTGAAAACACCGACGCCTAAGCCTACATAACTGACATAATTCTGACGCAACCCGTCTCTAGGGTTGCGCCTCAATTATCGCCTTATCATTCAAGGAGAGAGATATGGCTATTACTGCTGCACAAGTGAAAGAACTGCGCGAGATGACCGGCGCAGGCATGATGGATGCCAAAAAAGCGCTGACCGAAACCGATGGCGATATGGATGCTGCGGTCGATTGGCTGCGCACCAAGGGTCTGGCGAAAGCTGCCAAGAAATCGGATCGCACCGCGGCCGAAGGTCTTGTGGCTGTGAAGGTCGAAGGCGGCAAGGGTGTCGCTGTCGAGGTGAACTCGGAGACCGACTTCGTTGCGAAAAACGCGGATTTCCAGAGCATGGTGACCCAGATCGCTGGCGCCGCCCATGGTCAGGACAATCTGGAATCGCTGCTTCAGGCAGAGGTCAACGGCAAGTCGGTGAACGATCTCGTCACCAACGCGATTGCGACCATCGGTGAGCATATGGCCGTGCGCCGCATGGAAAGCATCGAAGGCGACAGCGTGGCCGATTACGTGCACAATGCCGCCGCTGATGGCATCGGCAAAATCGGCGTTCTCGTCGCGATGAAGGGTCAGGACAACGGTATCGGCCGCCAGATCGCGATGCATATCGCGGCGACCAACCCCGAAGCGCTGAACGAGTCCGAGCTGGACGCAGCCTTCATCGAGCGTGAGAAAAACGTGCTGACCGAGCAGGCCCGCGAGAGCGGCAAGCCGGAGAATGTCATCGAGAAGATGATCGAAGGCCGTATGCAGAAATTCCTCAAGGAAGTGACGCTCGTGAACCAGCCCTTCGTCATCAACCCGGACATCACCGTGGGCGACGCGGCGAAGGAAGCCGGTGTTGAGATCCTCGGCTTCATCCGCATGGGTGTCGGCGAAGGCATCGAGAAGAAAGAAGAGAACTTCGCGGAAGAAGTGGCGAAAGCTGCTGGCAACTAAACCGCGCCTCTCAGAAGAAAGAAAGCCCCGCCACTGTGCGGGGCTTTTTGTTTCTTGGGGAGGGGGCGCGTTCTGAAGCGGCGCGCCTCAGATAAATGTCACGCCCGCCGCCCGCATATTCGCCAGCGCCGCCTCTTTCGAGCCGTCTGTGTCAATCGCCCGTGTCAGATCCAGCGCCACCGATGTGTCAAGACCAAGCCGCGCCGCATCCACCGCCGACCATGCGACACAGAAATCCTGCGCCAGCCCCATCAGTGTCACCGCCTCGACACCATGGTCGCGCAGATAGCCCTCCAGTCCGGTTTTCGTCTCCTTGTCATTCTCGAAAAACGCCGAATAACTGTCGATTTTGGGATTGCTGCCCTTGCGAAGAATAAGGTCCGCGCGACTCAGGTCCAGATCGTCGTGAAATGCTGCACCTTCGCTGCCGATGAGGCAGTGGGCGGGCCAAAGGATCTGCGGACCGTAAGGCATATCAACAGTTTCAAAGGAAGATTTTCCGGGATGGTTGGGTGCGAGAGAAAGATGGTCTTCGGGGTGCCAGTCCTGTGTGAGCACCACGAGGTCAGATGTAAACATTGCTGCGTTTATACCCGCAACAATCTCGTCCCCACCCGTGACCGCCAGGGCCCCACCGGGACAAAAATCTTTTTGCATATCAATGACCAGCAAAGCGTTTTTCATGGACATTCTCCCTCGCGATATATCACGAATGTGTTATAAACTTATGTTAAAGAGCACATATAAAGGAGGAAGCAGGAATGATCGTAACGTTTCGTCGCCAAGATAAGTTAAAGTTGGCAACTAATCTGACGTATTTTCAAAGCGCTTCCGACAGTCAACGTCTCTTTATAAGCGAGATACCGCCTTCGCGCCCCGTTGTGAAGGCCACTGGTCTTGCGAAAGCTCCGCCACACATCCGATAAATCCCGCAGCATAGGCCACCCCACCTGAGCCACACTGCCACGCCTCACCCCCGTGTCAGTCACGCCAACCGGTCTGAATACAAATTGGCTTTCTGAAGGAAGGAGCAATGGGAATGATCACAATCCCGGACGCAATGCGCCGTGATTTCACCTTTGGCGTGGCCACGGCCAGCTATCAGGTGGAGGGTGCGCTCGACGCCGATGGACGGCTCGAGAGCATCTGGGATGTGTTCGCCGCCACGCCCGGCAAGACGCGCAACGGCGAGAGTGGCGACCCGGCCTGCGATCATTACCACCGCTGGGAAGCCGATCTAGATCTGATCGCGGATCTCGGCTTCGACCTCTACCGTTTCTCGATTGCCTGGCCGCGGGTGATGCACCGCGACGGCACGCGCAACAAGGCGGGGATCGCCTTCTATCGCAACATTCTCGAAGGGCTGAAGGCGCGCGGGATCAAAGCGTCGGTCACGCTCTATCACTGGGATCTGCCGCAATGGATGGAAGAACGCGGCGGCTGGACCAACCGCGAAACCGCCTATCGCTTCGCTGATTACGCGGAGATGATGGCGACCGAATTTCGCGGGCTTGTCGATCAATGGATCACGGTGAACGAGCCGTGGGTCTCCGCATGGCTCGGCTACGGCGTCGGCGTTCACGCGCCCGGCCGCGCCGATCCCAAACTCGCCCGGCAAGCCGCGCATCATCTGCTCCTCGCGCATGCGCTCGGCCTCGAGAAGCTGCGCGCCATCGACCCGGATACACCCGCAGGCATCGCCCTCAACCTCTACGCCGTCTATGGCGCGGCCCCCGGTGCCGAAGAAGCGGCGCTGCTCGCCAATGCCTATCAGAATGACTGGTTTCTCGGTCCGCTCTTCGGCGAGGGCTATCCCGCCGCGCTCGATCGTCTCTGGCCGAACACCGCCCCGCTGATCCTCGACGGAGATATGGAGAATATCCGCGCCCCGATGGATTTCCTCGGCATCAACACCTACACACCGCTGCGTGTGTCTTACGCCGAGCCGGACGCCTTCCGGGAATTTGTCCCGGACGGCGCGCCGACCACGACCATGGGCTGGGAGATCTTTCCCGACTCGATGCGCGACATGTTGCTGCGCACCCATCAGACCTACCCGGACCTGCCGCCGCTCTACGTGACGGAAAATGGCTGTTCGCTTGACGATGCGCTGGTGGATGGCGAGGTTAATGATCAGATTCGTATAAAATACTTTACAGACCATCTCGCCGCTGCGGCCGACGCGATGGCCGAGGGCGTTGATCTGCGCGGCTATTATGTCTGGTCCTTCCTCGACAATTTCGAATGGGCGGAAGGCTACGCCAAGCGCTTCGGCATCGTCCATGTGAGCTATGACACCCAAGAAAGAACCCTCAAAAACAGTGCCCTCAATTGGAAATCCGCCCTGGCAGGCCGTCATGCCTGACAGTTTTACCTTGACAAGAATAAACCTTTCCAAATCCACGCTAACGAAGAATTCAGGATGGTTAATAGAGCATTACCGAAAAAATTATCGCGCCTTTAACTCCGCGACTCGCAATGTCAGCCACACCCAACAACTGGAGTTATGAATGGCCCTTTTTAAAGTTTCGACGAAAGCTCAATTCTACAACGCGCTTGAGAAGGCAAGCAGCGGCGACACCATCGAGCTGACGAAAAACCTGGACAACGCATCCGCGCTTTATATCCAGAACCAACGGTTCAACGCGGACAATCCCATCACGATCACCGCCTCCGAAGGCGTCGAGGTCGAGTCGCGTTTTGTCATCCGCGAGTCTCAAGGCGTGACGATTGAAGATATGACGATCACCGCGGAAAACTGGGTTCCGAACACCAAGCATGCGGGCGCCGAGCGCCTGATCCGTGTCGCCGACAGCCACGGCATCACCATTAACGATGTGGATTTTCGCGGTCGGATCGTTTCTCAAGAGGAGTATAACGAGCTCAAAGCCAACAATTTTCAGTCGATCCACTATCGCGCAGACCACGCGACCTATGTTGGCCTCGGCATTCGGGGCTCGACAGATGTCGAAGTGTCGGGCTCAAGTTTTAAAGAGCTGAATCATGGGATCGAAATCGGCGGCTGGGGCAAAACGCCGAGCCGGAATGTCACGATTGAAGACAATTACTTCACCGAGATCCGAACCGATGGCATCCGCGGCGGCGACCATGACGGCACCACGATTGCGCGCAACATTTTCGAAAACTTCAATCCCTATCGCAACGCGACCGACACCGGTGGCGACCATGGCGATTTCATCCAGTATTGGGCGAATGGCGATTATTACGGGATCAAGAATTTCACGATCGAAGACAATGTGTTCAATCAGCAGGGCAATGAATGGACGCAGACAATTTTCGGTCGCCATGCCCTTCAGGGCGACACCGAATACAAAGACGTGCCTTTCGAGAACTTCAAAATTACCGGCAACCAGATTCTGAATGGCCATCTTCATGGCATCACCCTGACGGGGATCAACGGCCTTGAAGTCACCGACAACATGGTGCTCGGCAACGAGCTGAGCCTCAATCTTGAAACGGGCCGCATGACCCATCCGGTGCACGTCCCGTCAATAAATATCGGCTTTGAGTCGGATGGCGGCGACTCTGGTCGCTACAACCTTGCAAACGGGACATTCTACAATTCGAAGACGGGTCAATGGACCGAGACGGCACTGACGCAAAACGCAATCGTCGCAAACAATGTGACGATGCTTCCGCGCACAACTGGCGAGAATGCGCTGAAAAATATGGATGCGCTCTCCATCGATGTGACGGACTCGTTCGTTCTCAATTTACAGCAGGACGGGCATGCAGAGTGGCTCGAAAGCTATACAAAGTATCTGACAAAGATGGAAAGCATCGGCGACGATGCGAGCCTGTCCACCACTGAACGATATGACGCCTATGACGCCGCTGGTAAAGCGCTTCAGATTGATCTCGGTTTCATTGAAGACAATGGCGAGAACTTCCTCGACGGAAGTGGCGAAACGGACACTGGTGATGGAAGCGTCAGCGGCGGTCTCATTTCCATTGCGGATGCGTTTGAAAAGGTTCTGGAGCAAGTCACGGGCCGCGCGGACTTGTCGAGCGCAAGTGAACTTGTCTACGTCGCCAAAGGCCAGAAGAGCTTTCTCAACGGCAATGGCGGCGCCGATCAATTCATCTATGCCGATGCAAACAAGGATCAGCACCGTCTTGTCCATTTCAGCGAAGATGATGCGGTCGACCTCTCTCGCGTGTTCGAGGGGAGCGGGATCAATGAGAACAACTACGACGACTACGTCGATGTTGTCAGCCGCGAGTTCAGCAATGGCGCGACGCGCACTGAGATCTCCGTGGATCTTGACGGTGCCGGAAACGCGGAAGATTCGGTGATGTCGATCACGATCCACCGCGCCTATCTCGGCACCGTGGATGATATGCTCGACGACGGGACGCTGATCCTTTTCTAAAACCCACGCGGCTCAATGAGCCGCATCCCCAAAACCCAAAAGGCGCGGGTCAAACCGCGCCTTTTTTCATGCGGATTTACGTGTCCGCGTTGCCGCACTCGACTTGGCCAGACGTCGCGCTTTGATCTCGTGATAGAGATATGCCGCGAGCCAGAGGGCGGTGATGGCCCAGAGGTCGATGGCGAGGCGGATCGGCACCGTTTGCACTTCAGGGTGGCGCTGCATGGCGTCGCCGAGGACGGAAAGCAACACGCAGATGAAGAAGGACCAGAGACCGCCGCGGCCGATATCGGACATGGCGCGACCCAGAAGCGTTTGCGCGAGCCAGCGCAGCGGCGGTGCCAGAGGGACGGCGACCAGCCAGCTTGCGGCGATGATCGCCATGAACCGGGTCTCGTCGAGGCGCCATTTGTTGATCTCGCCATAGAGCGGCTTGAGCGTCTCGCGGATGGTTTTGCCGGTCTCGCCCATGAGGGGGGCGAGGTCGATCACCATGCCGTAGAGCACCACGGCGGCAGCGATTACGGTGAGAAGCCGGGAATGTTCCATCAGCTTCGGCATCATCTCCTTGCGGAAGAGGCCCATGGCGACACCGGAGAAAAACAGCATTTGCCAGCCGAAGGGGTTGAACAGCATCCCGTTTTTCTCGTGGCTCGGGATGATCATCATGTTGAGCTCGGGCGCGAACCACCAAAGGACGACCGAGACCGCCGCGAAGGGCAGCGGCCAGCGGCGCAGGAGCGGCACCAAAATCGGGGCGCTCGCGATCAGGATCACGTAGACGGCCAGCACGTCGAGCAGATTGGGCTGGAGCCACATGGACGCCACGGAGATCAGGTAATTCAGCGGATCCTCGACCAGCCATGCCGCGTATCCGTTCCAGATCGCGCGGTGCTCATAGCCATTGGCGAGCAGCCAAGCGGAGAGTGCAGCCATGATCAGCGCGCCGATCACAAGGGCGCGCCAGACCTCGAAGGCGCGGCGGGCAAAGCGCCAGCGGGCGGCTTTCAGACCTTCGCGCGCCTCGGTCATCACCCAGACGAGGCCGACCAGAAAGCCCGAGAGCAGAACGAACAGCTCAGCCGCATCGAAGATCATGAACCGCGCCAACGTGCCCTCGCGGAGCACCGAGACGGGCATGTGGTCGATCATAATGCACAGCAGCGCGTAGCCGCGCAGCATATCAAGCTGGATAATCCGATTCATTCGGGCAGGGCGCTCCACGTCCGCATCAAGTTTGCGGACCCGATCAACGCCAAAGTTTCCTGTCGGTCAAGGAAGGAAAGGGCCTCCGCACGGCTTTGTGCATGGGCGATTTTGGCTTCGGCCGAGATTTCGTGGAGGCGTTTTGCGGCCGGGCGCGTCTCGTCGGGCGTATCGAGCATCGCGCTGTAGCGGGCGAGGGCGGCGGGATTGCGCGCCATGTCGGGCAGTTGCAGATGCTCTGCGGCCTGAAACTGGCGGGTGAGGGTCGCGGCGCGGGTCAGGGTCTTCGGCGGGTCGCGCTCTTCGGGCGTCACCAGGAGGCCGTTGAGCCGCGCCCAACGACCGAAAAGCGGGCTGGCGCTGTAGCGCGAGACGACGGGCGAGAGGATCAGCCCCGCGAGGATCGGCGAAAGCCAGATCAGTTGCGGCGGCGCGAAGACCGACAGCACGATCAGCGTGACGACGCCGAGGGCCACATGCGTCCAGTGCCGTCCCCAGACCATCGACCAGCTTGGCATGGACCCGGTGCGCAGTTGCGCGCCCCAACCGGAATCGCGGCCCGAGAGGATTTCGGCGATCTGGCGGGTCTGGATCAGCATCTGCACCGGGGCGATGAGGGCGGAGAGCAGGGTTTCGAAGACGGCGCTGCTCAGAACGCGCCGCCGTCCGCCCGCGTTGCGCGCCAGCGGGCGCTTCCACGCCCGGAAGGTCGCCACGAATTTCGGCAGCAAAAGCAGGGTCATGGCGCTGAAGAAGAGCCAGAGCATCCGGCGGCTGTCAAAGACCGGCCAGTCCGGAAACATCTGATAGGTCGAGGGGAAATATTCCGGCGTCGAGAGCAGTACCCAGAAGGACAGCGCAAGCCCGACAAGGATCATCGCGAGCCAGATCGGGCTCATCACGAAGCCAAAGACGCCGATGATGAAATGCGTGCGGCTGATCGCGGTGAAGCCGCGCGAGCGGATGAGGCCGAGATGTTGCAGATTGCCCTGCGCCCAACGACGTTCGCGTTTGGCGACATCGATCAGCGTCGGCGGGCTGCCCTCATAGCTGCCGCGCAGGTCGTGATCGAGCCGGACTTTCCAACCCGCCCGACGCAAAAGCGCGGCCTCGACGAAATCGTGGCTGAGGATCGAGCCGCCAAAGGGCGGCTTGCCCTTGAGCCGCGGCAGACCGCAACAGGCGGCGAAGGCTTTGACATTGATGATCGCGTTATGGCCCCAGAAATTGCCATTGTCCCCGGACCATGCGGAGACACCGCGCGCGATCATCGGCCCGTAGATCCGGCCCGCAAATTGCGTGACACGGGCGAAAATCGTTTCGCCGCCGATCAGCATGGGCATGGTCTGGATAAGGCCGACCGCCGGGTCCGCGCGCATCCGGTCCGATAGTGCGGCGATGGTGCCGCCGGACATGATGCTATCCGCGTCGAGCACGACCATTTGGTCATAACGCCCGCCCCAACGGCGGACGAAATCGGCGACATTGCCGGATTTATGGTCGGTGTTGTCCTCGCGCTGGCGATACCAGATCGGCAGGGGGCTGAGATCGCGCGCCTTTTGCACGGCCAGCCGCTCTGCGATCACCGCTTCGGGTTGACGGCTGTCGGAGAGAACAAAAATCTCGCTCGCCTCGGCCCTGCCATGCTCGGCCAGTTCTTCGGCCAGCGTGATCAGCGCACCGAGGGAGGCCGCCGCATCTTCATGGTAAATCGGCATGACCACGGCGAGGCGGGGCAAGGGCGCGGTCTCGTCGCGGGTCACGCTGAAATTGCGGGCGAAGACCCCCGCCAGCATCCCGAAGAAGCTGAACGACACCCAAAGGAAGGTCGGCGTGAAGAGAAAGAGCAGCGCCCATTGCAGCGGCACGACATTGTCGCCGAACGCCGCGAGCATTTGCGTAAAGCCAAACACGGTCGCCGCCGCCGCTCCGCCAAAGGTGAGGAGCCGCGCGAGATAGATGCGGGCGCGCTCCGCCGCCGGGGTCACGCGATGCTCCGGCGCAGGGCCGGCATCGGGCACGACGCTTAGATCCTGCGTCGGCATCTCCAGCGGCGCATCAGGCGGGACCGGCGCATAGGGGGTGTCGCGTTCGATCTTCATCGCGACCAGCGCGCCACCCAGGACTCGCTCACCGTCTGCTCGCCGCGGCGGAGCGAGGCTTGCAGATCCGCCGCCTGATCGCCGTCGGGCGTGTAGAGGAAGCCGAGCCGCAGGATGTTCTCATCGGGAAGCGGGAGCACATAGATATTCGCGATCTCGCCGGTGGACGCGCGGATATTGGCCTCGGGTGTCTCGTCCTTGAACGGCTCCAGTTCGAAATCAATCACATAGCTGCGGCCATTCTTGTCATTCACCGGGCGGCCCGAACGGGTCGCAACCACGCGGGCCACGGGAGCGGGATCGGGGCTCGCGGCGGTGAAGGTCAGATCATAGGCGTAATCATAGCGCTGCCCGGCCTCCAGCGGCTCGCGCGGGCGCCAATAGCTGACGATATTGTCGTTAAACTCGTTCTCGACCGGGATCTCCACCAGCCGCACCTGACCCTTGCCCCAGTCACCGCGCGGCTCGATCCACGCGGTTGGTCGGCGCTCATAGCGCGCTTCGGAATCCTGATAGGCATCAAAATCCCGCTCGCGCTGAACGAGGCCGAAGCCTTTGGGGTTTTCATCCACGAAATCAGAGAATTGCAGACGCGGCGGCGCGGATAGGCTGCGCCACAGGCTCTGGCTCGCGCCGGTATAGATTTGCAGCCCGTCGCTATCATGCACCGCCGGGCGGTAGTCATCAACGCCGCGCCGGTTGGCCGGGCTGAACCAGAACATCGAGGTCAGCGGGGCAATGCCCGCCCCGTCGAGATCGGCGCGCGGGAAGAGGACGAGCCGGGTTTCGATCACGGTCTCTTCGCCCGGTGTCACATCGAACTGGAACGCGCCCGACACGGATTTGCTGTCGAGGATCGCGTAGATCCGCACGGTTTGCGAGGCCGATTGTGGGGTGTCGAGCCAGAAATCGGTGAAGAGCGGGAATTCCTCGCCCTGCGGGCTGCCGGTGTCGATCGCCAGGCCGCGCGCGGAGAGACCGTAAAGCGTGCCGCGGGCGACGGCGCGGAAATAGCTGGCCCCCTGAAAGACGATGAATTCATCCATCACATCGGGGCGGTTGAGTGGCGTGCGCATCCGAAAGCCGGACCAGCCCATATCGCCGACTTCCGTATTCGCCGCCTGTTCGGGCGAGAACTGGCTGGGGTCGAATTCCAGAAGATCGGTCGAGAAGGGGATCGGCGTCGCCCGGCCTTCACGCACGAGATTGATCTTCACCGGCTCATAGAAAATCAGCCCCGGCGAGAGCAGGTCGATCCCGAAATTCGGCAGATCGGCCCAAGGGTCGCGGTCCCGGCGGAAACGGATCGCACGATACTGGTCGTAATTGAGATCGGCGAAACTCCCGGTCAGGGTCGAATTCGGCGCGACATATTCCGCACTCGCCCGCGCCTTGGCCTGCGCGATCACCGTGTCGAAGCTGAAAATGCCCTGCGGCTCGCCATCCTCGGGCGCCGCGTCCTCATCCTGAGCGTGCAGTGTGGCGGGCAGGGCGGTCAGCACCGCCTGCGCGGCGGTCACTTGCAGAAATGCGCGTCTTTGCATCAAGGCAATCCAGCTTACGGAAAATAAAGGCGATTCATACGATCACATAACTGTCACGGCAAGCATTTCACGCGCCGATAGGCGGCGAAATGCCGTCTTTTTCGGCGCGTTAAGGAAATAGTTACCGAATCTCAGGGGGTCGCAGTTCGGGACCGTTGCGGGCGATGTCAAAAGACACGCACCGCAAGCGGTCAATAACTCGGATCAACCCGCCGCTCGCGTTGCAGCGTGACCGCGATATTTTGCGATTCCAGCTTGCGGACCGTGACTTCGACCACATCGAGCGGAACGAGCAATTCCACCGTCTGCCCGCTCATCGACAGGCTGCCATCCACCGTGTCGCCGCCCATTTCGCGAATGTCTTCCGCGAGATGCTGCTCCCATTTCTGAAGCTCGGCGGCCCATTCGGAGCGGTCGCGCGTCGTTGGACGGCCGGGATATTGCGCGGTGAGGCGGAGGCCCGGCGCGCCGCCGGGCAGGGTTTCCGTCTCACCGCTCGCGGCGAGTTTTTCGATCTCTTGGGGTCCAAGACGGTCCATGGCCCGGTTCCTTTAACCAACGAGCGGCGCGCGCCCGAAATTTGCCAGATCCACACGTCCGGCGCCGACGATAGTGGCAGATTCCTCCATTTCTGTCACCGCCTGGTTGAGAAGGGCCGCGCGGATCGCCTCCGGATCGGTCGGCAAACCAGTCTCGCGGTGGTGCTCGAAAATGAGTGCGGCGGTCCCGGCAACGATGGGCGTGGCCATGGAGGTGCCGCTGAACCGCTCGAAAAGCTGGCTGCGATTGGCGTCCGGCACGGGATTGCCCGAGAGATCGCGCGGCACCGGAATGGTCGAGGTCACATTGACGCCGGGGCCGGCGATATTAGGTTTGGTCTCGCCGTAAGAGGCGGGGCCGTGGCTGGTGAAATCCGCCGGCAGAAAGGTCCGTTTCGTCAGCGCGCCCACGGTGATTGCGCCGCGCGCCTGACCGGGACAGCCAAGCTCCGTGTCAAACTCATTGCCATAGCCCGCCTGCCGCAGCGCTTCGGCCCGGTTATGCTCATTGCCCGCCGCCACGATCACGGTTTTGCCGAAGAATACGGCGTTGTCGATGGCCGTACACAGCTCGCAGCGCCCATCCGGGCAACTCCAGCCATGCCCGCCGCGCGACCAGATCGGCAGATGGTTAAAGCCGAGGCTCATGGAGAGAATGTCCGCTTCGAGATCCAGCGCCGCATCGACGCCCTTGGTGATGAAGGTGCTGGTCCCGCTGCCATTTTCGCGCAGGACTTTGACATTGAGCAGCGTGCAATCCGGCGCGATACCGGGGAAGACCGCGTCTTGCGAGGCGACCGATCCGGCGCAATGCGTGCCATGTGAGCCGGGGAGTTCCACTGGCTCGCCGCAGGTCGACACGGCTTCGGCGACATTGAGAAACGGTTGCTCCGCATCGATCCCGGAATCGAGGACCGCCACCCGCACGCCCTTGCCGCGATAGGGGCCGACCTCCTGACGAAACGGCTCGACGCCAACATCGATCACCGCGTCGTCCATATCGACCACCTTGGCGAGCCGGTCGAGCTCAATCGAGGCGATCATCTCCGTCTCCGCCATCGCCGCGATTTGCTCCGGCCCAAGCTTCGCCGCAATCGCATTGGCGAGATAGAGCGGCTCACCGCCGCCGCCGGTCAGCGCCTCATTGGCCATTTCCAGCGCCGCGTGAACACGCGCTTTATATTCCGGCCAAGTCTCGCCGGGGGCAGGGGGATGTTGCGGGATCTGCATGACGACGGGCAGGGTGCCCGCGCCGCTCTCCACATCAAGCTGCGTCGCCAGCGCATCCATTTGCCGCGAAAAACCAAGATCCGCCGCGCCGCCCGCCGCGCTGTTCAGCGTGTCGAGCGCATGACGAAGAAGGGGTCGTAACTGTGCCATAATCTATCTCCTGAAATATAATCTGTGCAGTATAGCATCCCGGTGCCAGACATGTTTGTGTGAAAAGTAACCTTCGCGGCGCGTCGCGCGGCCCCAAGAGCGCTCGCGAAGCCTGCAAAACCGGGCGCGGGCGGAGTTCCGCTCACCCCACCCCAAATCGTTAAAATTTAGCGTAAATCTCCGAGTGCAAACCTTTGCAGTCTCGTTGCAATCCATTACATTTCGACTCAGCCCTCAGTGAGACAGGGTAGAAACCTTAGGGAGACCTCCATGACATTTCGGACTTTCAAATTTGGCCTGATGGCGGGCGCGGCGCTGATGATGAGCGCACCGGGCGCGATGGCGCAGGACGACGCCGAGCGCGTGACCGGCGAGTTGCCGATTGCGGTGCAGCTTTACACCATGCGCGATTTCGGCACGCTCGATGAGCAGCTTGGCGCGGTGGAAGCGGCAGGCGTGACGGCGGTGGAGACGGTCGGCACCCATGACATCACCGCCGAAGAGCTGTCGGAGCTGATGAACGCCCATAACATCCAGGCCATTTCGACCCATGCCCAGATCGACGATCTGCGCGCCGATCTTCAGGCCGTGGTCGATTTCAACAAGGCGATTGGCAACAGCACGATCACCATTCCCTATCTCGCAGAAGAGGCGCGCCCCGAGGATGCGGCGGGCTGGGAAGCCCTTGGCGCGGAGATGAAGGAGATGTCGGACCAGTTGCAAGAGCAGGATATGCGTCTGGCTTATCACAACCATGATTTCGAGATGGTCGAGTTTGACGGCAAAACGGCGCTTGAAATCATGCTGGACGCGGCGGGCGAAGACGTGATGGCGCAGATTGACCTCGCATGGGTCGCGCGCGGCGGGCATGATCCGGCGGAATATCTTGGCCGGTTCCAGGATCGCGTCTTTGCGGTTCACGCCAAGGACAATGCGCCTGAGGGCGAAAATGAGGACCAGCGCGGATTTGCAGCACTTGGCGAAGGAGTGCTCGACTGGGCCGCGATCCTTCCGGCGGCTGAAGAGGCCGGTGTCGAGTGGTATATCATCGAGCATGATCTGCCGCCCGCAGCCGATGAGGTCGTCGCGACCGGCGCGAGCTTCCTGACCGAAAACCTGCCTGAAGGCGCGACTCGCGACTAAAGTTGGCTTCTGGCAAATCGAAACGGGCCGCATGATAAGCGGCCCGTTTTTTGTTGTCTGCGATAACGTTGGAACCGCCGCTTAAAGCGGGCGGATCCAGATATTGCGGTAGCTGACTTCGCTCGCGTGATCCTGAAGCTGGATCGGCGCGCAGTCATGGGCCTGATAGCGCGGATAGCCGATCCACTCGGTTCCGCCCTGCAATTCCACATGGTTCTGCACGACCACGCCGTTATGCATCACGGTGACATAGGCCGGTTTACGCAGATCGCCGTCCTCGCCGAAAATCGGGGCCTCGAAGATGATGTCGTAGCTCTGCCATTCGCCGGGCGCGCGGGAGGCGTTCACGAGCGGGAGGTGCTGCTTATAGACAGAGCCAGCCTGACCGTTCGGATAGGTCGGGTTGTCATAGCTATCCAGCACCTGCACCTCGTAAAGCTCCTGAAAGAACACGCCGCTATTGCCGCGATCCTGCCCGTCGAAGCCTTCGGTCTCGGCAGGTGCGCGCCATTCGATGTGAAGCTGGGCGTCGCAGAAACTCTCCTTCGTGCGGATCGCGCCGCTGCCGAGCGCCACGGTCATCGCGCCGTCCTCCACGGTCCAGCCCGCTTCGCCGCCCTCAACGGATTCCCACGCATCCAAGTTGTCACCGCCAAAAAGCACCGTCGCATCGGAGGGCGGCGCATCGGCGGGCGCGTCGATTTTCTCGGGCACCGGCTCCCATTGCTCGGTCACGGTGGATTTCTGCGCATCGGTCATTTCCGCTTCGGGAGCATCTTCCTGCGCGAGCGCCATGCCGGCGGCGAAACTGAGCGCCAGCGCGCTTGTCATAATCTGTTTCATCAGTGTTTCCTTTCGTCGTCAAAAAAGGCCCCGGAGGGAGGTCCGGGGCCAGTTCCGTCAGGTGGCCCAGGCGGGGCCGCCGTCATAATCGAGATCGCCGATATACTCACCCGGCGCAGCCTCATAGCGCAGCACTTCGGTCGCGCCCGGCTCGGAGGTGAAGAAGCCGAAAAGCACAAGCTGATGGATCGGCGTAAACCAATGCGGCTCAGCCTCCTCCTGGCTCGATTGCTCTTTCGCTTCGGTCGCAACGGCGGTGATCAGCTCCAGCCGCTGCTCGGGGGACATCTCCATGAAGTCGGTCCCGGCCTCAGTCGCGCGAGCCTTGAGCTGGTCCATCCCGTCACGAAAACCCTGCTGCGCCTCGGCGTCATAGCAATCGCTGACATAGACTGTCATGAACGCGCCCACGGCGGCGTCCTTCGCGCCCGGCGTGTCGGTCTGCGGGATAATCACCTCGCCGACCTCATCGAGAAAGGCGGCATCTTCATCACTGAAGATGTTTTCGCCCACCTCCGTGTCCTGATAGGACCATGCCAGTTTCGGCGTGACCATGGTCGTCCCGGTGACGGCGGCGATCATTTGCATCAATTCGCGGCGATTCATCACAGATCTCCATTTTTGAGGCTTTCGACCGCATGGGCCGCGGCCCGCGCCGTCAGCGCCATATAGGTGAGGGAGGGGTTCACACAGCTTGACGAGGTCATGCAGGCACCGTCCGTCACATAGACGTTGGGCGCATCCCAGACCTGATTGTGCTGGTTGAGAACCGAGGTCGCGGCATCGCGGCCCATCCGGGCGGTGCCCATTTCGTGGATGCCCATGCCGGGGGCATAGTCGCTCTCGGTCGGCTGGACATCGACAACGCCCGCCGCCTCGAACAGCTCCACCGCATCCTGCTGCATGTCGATCCGCATCTTGCGCTCGTTCTCCCCAAGCTCCACATCGACAGCGAGAACCGGAAGGCCCCATTTGTCAGTGGTGTTCGGGTCGAGTGAAATGCGATTGTCATGGTTCGGGAGCATTTCGCCAAAGGCGGTCATGCCAATGGTCCAGTCACCCGGCTTGCTGATCTCGTCCTTGAAATCCGCGCCGATGTTGAGTTCGGCAACCTCGCGGCGCCAGTTCTGACGGCTCGCGGAACCCTGATAGCCGAAACCGCGCAGATAGTCGCGCTGCTCGCCCTCAAGGTTGCGGAAGCGCGGCACATAGAAGCCCGCCGGACGCCGCCCGAAATAGTATTTGTCGTCATAGCCTTCCACACGGCCCGACGCGCCGACGCGGAAATGGTGGTCCATGACATTGTGACCCAGCTCGCCCGAGGAGGAGCCGAGCCCGCCTTCCCACACATCGGTCGCCGAGTTCATCAGCAGCCAGGTGGAGTTGAAGGCCGAGGCGTTCACGAAGATCACATTGGCGGTGTATTCATAGGTCTGGTTGTTTTCCGCATCCAGCACCTCTACGCCCTTGGCGCGTTTGGTGTCCTTGTCATAGATGATCTCGCGCACGATGGAGAAGGGACGGAGCGTCAGATTGCCAGTCGCCACCGCCGCCGGGAGGGTCGCCGATTGGGTGCTGAAGTAGGCGCCGTAAGGGCATCCGAGCCAGCACTTGTTGCGGTATTGGCAGTTCACGCGGTTCTGCTCGGGCTTCGGCTCGGTGATATTGGCCACCCGCGCGTTGATGAGGTGACGCTTGCCGCCAAAGGCTTCCTGAATGCGCGCGGCGACGTCTTTCTCAACGATATTGAGCGGGATCGGCGGCAGGAATTGCCCGTCGGGCAGAACATCGAGACCCTCGGTCGAGCCGGAAATGCCCGCAAAAGCCTCCACATGGTCATACCAGGGCGCGATATCGGCATAGCGGATCGGCCAGTCGATCGCGACGCCTTCCTTCTCATTCGCCTCGAAATCAATATCCCCGAGGCGATAGGACTGACGGCCCCAGAGCAGCGAGCGCCCGCCGACATGATAGCCCCGGAACCAGTCGAACCGCTTTGTCTCGACATAGGGGTTCTCCTGCTCATCGGCCCACATCCCATAGGTCGGCTCATTCAGCGGATAATCGCGGCTCAGGACCGGATAATTCTCTTTCATCTCCTGCGTCGCGCTGCCCCGGTGCGGGTAATTCCACGCTTCCTTATCGGCATTCACGTAATCGGTGAGATGTTCGATATTGCGGCCACGCTCCAGCATGAGCACCTTGAGCCCGCGTTCGGTCAGTTCCTTGGCGGCCCAGCCCCCACTGATCCCTGACCCGACGACAATCGCGTCGTAATGCATATTCTCAGCCATCTTGCTATCTTCCTCCGGATTGCTGGTTGGCAGTTTCTTGCTTTTAGTTCGGGTGGTTACACATCACAGGTCAGCACCGCGCGGCGCAGCGCCTCGGCTGCCTCCGGTGATCCCTGATCGGCACTGGGTATAAACTCCTGCGCGACATAGCCGTCGAAACCGCTGTCGCGAATGGCGCGGCAGATCGCCGGGTAGAAGAGCTCCTGATTTTCATCGAGCTCATTGCGTCCCGGATTTCCGGCCGTGTGGTAATGGCCGAAATTCTCATGGTGGTCGGTGATCGTGCGGATCACGTCGCCCTCCATGATCTGCATGTGGTAAATGTCGTAAAGCAGCTTGAAATTGGGCGAGCCGAGGCGTTGCACCAGCTCGATCCCCCAAGGGCTGTTGTCGCAAAGGTAATCGGGGTGATCGACCTTGGAGTTCAGCAGTTCCATTTGCAGAACGACGCCCGCCTCTTCGGCTTGGCCCAGAATTTCCTTCAGCCCGGTCTCGCAATTGGCAAGCCCTTCGGCGGGGTCCATCTCCCGGCGATTGCCGGAAAAGAGGATGAGATTGGTAAAGCCCGCCTGCGACACGAGGTCGATATGGCGGCGATAGCGCTCGATCAGTTCGGGGTGGTTTTCCGGCTCCGCCCAGCCATCCTCAAGGCTGATCTCCGCGCCGTTGCACATGGAGCTGTCGAGGCCGTTATTCTTCAACGTCTCCCAGTCATCCGGCCCGCACAGATCAATCGCGCCGATGCCGATCTCCTTGCAAAGCGCCGCGAGGTCTTCGAGCGGCAGATCACCAAACGTCCAGCGGCAGACGGAGTGGTTGATATTGCCTTTCAGCGCGGTCTCCTCAGGGGCCGCGCCGCCGCTCTCCTGCGCCCGTGCCGCACCGCCTGCGCCCATCAGCACGATCCCGGCACCTGCCCCTTTGAAGAGTGTTCGGCGCGCAAGTCTCCGTTCCGAAAAATCGGTCATGTCGGTCTCCTCGACTGGTTGGTGCAGCTTTACGCGCTGCGGATGTAAACGGGAAAAAGGGGGGCTGCGCGCGGGAGGGTCGTAGCGCCCGCGCGCGCAGCAGGTCAGCCCTTAATAGGGGCTGTCCTCATAGTAGTAATCGTCAGCGTTTTCAGGGGTGATCAGCTCCGAGGAGATGATGAATTCCCCGGTCATCGGGGCCGCGCCCGACGCGCCAACGGCGGTCATTTCAATCGCGGTCGAGATCATCGAGGGCGGGTAGGTGACATTCACCGGCACGCTCTCATCGCCATTGCGGATGCGGTCGACCATTTCTTTCATACCCGCACCGCCGACGACGATCATCTCGCCGGACCGGCCCGCCTGCTCGATCGCGGCCAGCGCGCCAACGGCCTGATCGTCATCCGCCGCCCACACTGCGTCGATTTCCGAGAAGCGGGACAGATAGTCCTGCATCAGGGTGAACGCTTCGTCGCGGTTCCAGTTGGCGTGATCCATGGCGACCACTTCGACACCGGAGCCTTCAAGCGCCGCTTCAAAGCCTTCCACGCGCTCATTGTCCACGGTCGAGGGGATGCCACGCATCACGACGACCTGCGCACCGTCCTCCAGCGTCTCGGCGAAATACTCGCCCGCCGTGCGGCCGAAGCTGGCATTGTCCCCGGCGACATAGAGATCCTCGATCCCCTCAACGGCAAGGCCGCGGTCCACCACAGTCACCCAGACACCGCTTTCCGCGATCCGCTGGATCGGGCCGGTCAGCGGCTCGGATTCGAAGGGCAGCACGACCAGCGCGTCGATATTGCGGGTCGCGACCATGTCTTCGAGGTCGGACACCTGCGTTGCCGGATCGGGCGTCGTGGTCAGCACGAAATCCATGTCCGGATAGGTTTCTTCCAGCCGCTCAACCGTCTGCTCGGCATGGAAGTTCAGCGCACCGGCCCAGCCATGGGTCGCCGCAGGGATCGAGACACCCACCGTCTGCGCAAGGGCCGGAAGGGCCATGCTGGCGGTCAATGCCGTGGTTGCGATCAAAGTCATCTTCATCTGAAAATCCTCCCTAGATGATAAAGATTGGGGTCACGGGAAGCCGGCAGCGCTTAGCGCGCCGGGCCCGTATTGCGTTGCAGAACCACCGCCAGGATGATGACGACGCCCTGAATGGCTCCGTTGAGATAGGGGCTCACGAAATCGGTCAGGTTCAGGATATTCCCGATCAGGCTGAGGATCAGCACACCGATTACGGTGCCCCAGACCCGGCCGAACCCGCCCTTGAGCAGCGTGCCGCCGATGATCACGGCCGCAATCGCTTCGAGCTCCCACAGAAGGCCCGTGGCCGAGGAGGCCGAACCGAGGCGCGGGACATACATCACCACCGCGAGGCCGACGAGAAAGCCGAGCAGCGCATAGGTGATCAGCCGCACCCGCAGCACCGCCACGGATGAATAGCGCGCCACCTTCTCGTTGGATCCGATGGCGGCGCAGTGGCGGCCAAAGGGGGTGTGGCGCATGGCGATCTCGCCGATGATGGCGACGAGCGCAAAGACGATGATCGGCCAGCTCACTCCGGCGATGCCGCCGTAATAAACCGGGCGATACAGCTCGCGCATCTCGAAGCTGAGCGAGAGCGTGCCCCCATCGGCGAGCCATGTGATCAGCGAACGGTAGATGCCCATGGTGCCGAGGGTCACGATAAACGCCTCGATCCCGGCGCGGGTAATGAGCAGGCCGTTAATCATGCCCGCCGCAAAGCCCACAAAGAGCGCCAGCGCGATGCCGATGAGGACCACGGGCAGGGTCACGCCCATACTCTCCGTCAGCGCGTTCATGGCGAGGATCATCACCCCGGCCACGAAGGCCGCCATGGAGCCGACCGAGAGGTCCAGCCCGCCCGCCGTGATCACGAAGGTCATGCCGACCGCGATGATCCCGATGAAGGCCGAGCGCGCCAGAACGTTGGTCACATTGGCATAGCTGAGGAAGTTGTCGCTCAGCGAGATGCCGATGAGGATGAGAACGATGAGCGCGACGATGGGGCCGATCACTTGCAGATCGACGCGTTTCCCGCGCGAGGCTTGGGTTTTGGGGGCTGTGGCCGTGCTCATGCCGCTGTGTCCTTATGCTGTCCGTCAAGGCCCATGGCGAGCTTGACGATGGCTTCTTCGGTGACGTTCTCTCCGCGCACTTCGCCGGTGATCTCGCCCGCATGCATGACGACCACACGGTCGGCGAGGCCAATCAGTTCCGGCATTTCCGAAGAGATGACGATGATGCTTTTGCCCTGTTCGGCGAGTTCCGCGATCAGGGTGTAGATTTGCTGCTTGGTGCCGATGTCGATGCCGCGGGTCGGCTCATCAATGATGATGATCTCGGGATCACTCAGCAGGGTCTTGGCAAGGAGCAGCTTTTGCTGGTTCCCGCCCGACAGGTTGCCAACCGCCATATTGCGGTCCGGCGCACGAATGGCAAAATCGTCAATGGCTTTGGAGAGCGCCGCGTCTTCCTTTTTGCGGTCGATCAGCGGGTTGCCGAATTCATGGAGGAGCGGCAGGGTCAGGTTCTCGCGCAGGGATTTTTCCAGGAGGAGACCCGCGCCCTTGCGATCCTCGGTGAGATAGACCAGCCCCGCCTTCACCGCATCAGCAATCGAGCCGGAGGGCAGGGTGGTCCCGTTCATCTTCACCTCGCCCGTTCGGGCGCGCAGCCCGGCAATCGCTTCGGCCAGTTCCGTGCGGCCCGAGCCGACGAGCCCGCCGATCCCCAGCACTTCGCCGCGCCGCAGATAGAGGCTGCAATCCTCAACGATCCCCGGCACGCTCACATCTTTGACCTCAAGGATCGTGTCCTCACCGCCCAAGGCTTTCGGCGGGAAGAGGTCGGAGACTTCCCGGCCCACCATGGCCGTCGCCATATCATGCTCGGACACCTCATCGACGAGGCTCGATGTCACCATCGTCCCGTCCCGCAGCACGGTCACACGGTCGGCGATGCGCTTGACCTCGCCGAGCTTGTGGGAGGTGTAGAGGATCGCCACGCCCTGATCGCGGAGCCGGTCGATCTGCTCGAACAGCACCTCGGTTTCCTTCTCGGTCAGCACGGCGGTCGGCTCGTCCATGATCAGCACCCGCGCGTCGCGGCCAAGCGCCTTGGCGATCTCCACCATCTGCTTGTCCGGCACCGAAATGCGGTTGACCGGCGTGCCCGGATTGACGCGGCAGTCGAGACGGCTCAGAAGCTCCGCCGAGCGCTCGCGCATCGTCTTGTGATCGAGCCGCCAGCCCTTTTTGAGCTCCCGCCCGAGAAAGATGTTTTGATCCACCGCCAGATGCTCGGCGAGGTTAAACTCCTGATGGATCATGATGATCCCCAGATCCTCGGCCTCGTCGGAATGGTCGAAGGTGATCGGCTTGCCCTCAAACAGGATCTCGCCGTCGGTCTGTCCGAGATAGCCCGCGAGGATCTTCATCGTGGTCGATTTGCCCGCGCCGTTTTCGCCAATAAGGGCGTGAACCTCACCGGGACGCAGGGCGAAATCGACGCCATGCAGCACCTCGATCGGCCCGAAAGATTTGGTGACCCCTTGCAGGGACAGGATCGGCTCGCTCATGGCATGATCTCCACCCAGGCCGTGTCCGCCTCGTTCGAGCGCACACAAGCATCAATGAAATAAAGCCCCTCAAGCCCGTCTTGCAGGCTCGGCACCAGCGTTTCGGGCACCGTCTCCCCGGCGTTCTTCGCGCGGATCGCGGCGGCGGCTTCCTTGTAAAGATTGGCAAAGCCTTCGAGATACCCCTCGGGATGGCCCGGCGGCACGCGGCTGGCGCTGGCCACACTGTCGGTCGTCCCGGCACCGCCGCGGCGCAGCTTCTGGGTCGGCTCGCCAAAGGGCGTGAACCACAGCGTCTCCGGCGTTTCATGCGCCCATTCGAGACCCGCTTTCTCGCCATAAACCCGCAGTTTCAAACCGTTTTCCGTGCCGGGGGCGACTTGCGAGCACCAGAGGCTCCCTTTCGCCCCTTCAGCGTAGCGCAGCAGGATATTCGCGTTGTCATCCATCACCCGGCCCGGCACGAAGGCGGTGAGATCCGCCGCCAGCTTTTCGGGCAGCATCCCGGTCACGAACCGCGCCAATTGGAAGGCATGGGTGCCAATATCGCCGATGGAGCCGCCCGCGCCGGCGCGCTTCGGGTCGCCCCGCCACTCGGCCTGTTTGGAGTCGCTCGCCTCGGTCAGCCAGTCCTGCGCATATTCGACCTGCACCAGACGGATTTTGCCAAGATCGCCGCGTTCCACCATCTCGCGCGCGAGGCGGATCTGCGGATAGCCGGAATAGTTGTGGGTGAGGAAGAAGAGCGCATCCGCCTCCTTCGCCGCCGCCGCCAATTCTTCAGCCTGCTCCAGCGTCGCCGTCATCGGCTTGTCGCAGATCACATGGATGCCGCGCTTCAGGAACGCCATCGCGGCAGGGGCGTGCAGATGGTTCGGCGTGCAGATCGCGACCGCTTCGATCCCGTCCTCCCGCGCCGCTTCCGCCTCGGCCATTGTCTCGAAATCCGCATAGGCGCGATCCTCGGCAATGCCGACCGCCGCCGCGCTGTCCTTCGCCTTTTCTTCGGTCGAGGAGAGCGCGCCCGCGACGAGCTGATACTCCCCGTCGATGCGCGAGGCGATCCGGTGCACATTGCCGATCATCGCGCCGGCACCGCCGCCGACCATCCCGAGACGCAGTGGAATATGACGGGTCATTCTTGTCCTCCCAAACCCAGCATGTTTCTGTTCGCGACGTCATCCGCGCCGCTATCCGCAAAATCATCGAAGGCCCGTTCGGTGACGCGGATGATGTGATCCTTGACGAACTCTGAGCCTTCGCGCGCGCCATCCTCGGGGTGTTTCATCGCACATTCCCACTCGACCACGGCCCAGCCGTCGAAATCCATCGCCGTCAGCTTGGAGAAGATCGCCTTGAAATCGACCTGCCCGTCACCGGGGCTGCGGAACCGTCCGGCGCGGTCCACCCAAGGCTGATAGCCGCCATAAACGCCTTGCCGCCCGCTCGGGTTGAACTCCGCATCCTTGACGTGGAACATCCCGATCCGCTCGCCGTAAATGTCGAGATTGGCGAGGTAATCGAGCTGTTGCAGCAGGTAATGGGACGGATCGTAAAGCATCTTTGCGCGCGGGTGTTGATCCACGCGATCGAGGAACATCTCGAAGGTCACGCCGTCATGCAGATCCTCGCCGGGATGGATCTCGAAACAGATATCGACGCCTTTCTCCTCCGCATGATCGAGGATCGGCCGCCAGCGCGCGGCGAGTTCGTCAAACGCCGCTTCCACGAGACCCGCCGGGCGCTGCGGCCAGGGGTAGACATAGGGCCAGGCGAGGGCGCCCGAGAACGCCGCCATCCGGTCGAGGCCGAGATGGGCCGAGGCGTCGATGGTTTTCTTGACCTGATCGACCGCCCATTCGGTCCGCGCCTTGGCATTGCCATGGACGGGTGCCGGCGCGAAACCGTCGAAAGCCACGTCAAACGCGGGGTGAACGGCCACAAGCTGGCCTTGCAAATGCGCCGAAAGTTCGGTGATCGCGATGCCATGGGCCTCTGCCGCGCCCTTTAGCTCATCGCAATACGCCTTTGAAGATGCGGCCTTTTCGAGATCCATCAGCGGATCCGCGCCGGAGGGAACCTGCACGCCGAGATAGCCGCAATCGGCGGCCCATTTCGTGATACCATCCCAATTATTGAACGGCGCATCGTCTCCCACAAACTGCGCAAGAAACAAGCCTGGACCCTTCAGTGTCCGCATTATCCCCCCGTTAACACCGTTGATTTATGTTTATGCAATCGGTTTCATAAACGCTGACACAGGATGTAATGGTTTACAACCCGTTTTTTTCGATTAATTTTAGTGGTTACAGGAGAGGGAGAGATTGACAGGTGAAAGATCAGTCACGGGCGCCGCGAATCCATGATGTCGCGGCGCTGGCAGGGGTTTCCGCAGCAACGGTAAGCCGTGCGTTATCAAAGCCTTCCATGGTCTCGGAAGCGACTCGCAAAGCGGTCGAGGACGCGGTGGCGGAAACCGGCTATATCGTCAATGTCACCGCGCGCAATCTGCGTCAGCAGCAGGTTGGCGGGGTCTTGGCGCTGGTTCCGAAGCTCGCCAATCCGTTCTTTTCGGAAATCCTGTCGGGAATCGCCGCGACGCTGCGTCCCAAGGGGATGAACCTTCTGGTCCTCGACACGCGGATGGCATCGGACCAGTCGCCCGACGCGCCGCTGACCTCTTATCTCAATCGCGCGCGCTGCGACGGGGTGATCGCGCTTGACGGCGCGCTTCCGGCGGATCTCTTTTCCATCCCCGGTTGCCCGCCCGTGGTGCAGGCTTGCGAATGGATCGAGGGGCTGGATGCGCCGCGCGTGCTGGCCGACAATGCCGAAGGCGGGCGGCTGGTCGCCGCGCATTTGGCGGAACTGGGCCACCGCCGGGTTCTCCATCTGCGCGGGCCGCAAGGCAACACGCTGACGCTCTCGCGCCGGGAAGGCTTCGCGGCCGGGCTGAAGGACGCCGGGATCGACGCATCGCGCGAGCTTGCTGGCGATTTCAGCCTGCAATCGGGGATCGACGCCGCTGCCGAGATCGCCGCGATGGCCGAAAAGCCAACGGCGGTGTTCTGTGACAATGACGAGATGGCGATTGGCCTGATGAACGGGCTGCACCGGGCGGGGCTGTCCGTGCCGGGGGATATCTCCGTTGTCGGGTTCGACAATATCGAAATGTCCCGCTACAGCCTGCCGCCGCTCACCACGATCCGCCAGCGCCGCGCCGTGCTGGGCCAGCGGGCGGCGGAGACGCTTCTTGCGACGATTGAGGGGGAGGATGCGGCCTCGCAGGTGACGCTTCCGGTCGAGCTGCTGATCCGCGACAGCACGGCGGCCCCGTAAAGAGGCCGCCGCGATGCTTTAGCCCTGCGGCTGCGGTGTGCTGTCCGAATTCTCGGCAGACCCTTCGATCTGCTCCTGATGCGCCGGGAACAGTTCCGCGCCTTTCGGCAGCGTTTCGAGATAGAGCGACTGGCTCGGGAAGGCGAATCCGGACCCGGCTTTCTCGACAATATCCGAGATCTTGTAGGCCAGTTGCTCCTTGATCCGCAGGTAATCGGCGTACACCGTCGTGCGGGTGAAGCAATAGACCATGATGTTGATCGCGCTGTCGCCGAAACTGTCGATGCGGATATGGGTCGAGACCTCATCGGGATTCGCGAAATCGTCGCTGTTGTGGATATATTCGGCGATCCCGTCGCGAATTTCGCGCAGTTGCGGCACCGTGGTGGTGTAGGTCACGCCCACAACCCAACTGATCCGGCGGAACGGCATTTCGGCGTAATTCACGACCGGGTTGTCCGACAGTTCCGCATTCGGCACATAGATCGGCGACTGGTCGAACTGGCGGATTTTCGTGGTGCGCAGGCCGATTTTCTCCACCGTGCCGTCGCACACCCCGTCCGACATGATCCAGTCCCCAATCTGGAAGCGGCGCTCGGCGATGATGAAAATCCCGCCGATGAGGTTCTTGAAAAGATCCTGCGCGCCCAAGGCGACGGCGGCGCCAAGCAGGCCAAACCCGGCGAGGATCGGGCCGACCTTGATGCCCCAGACATCGAGGATCATCGCCGCGCCAAGCACCGCGACGAGCAGTTTCGTGCCCGCGCTCGCGACGCCCAGCATGGACGGGTTGAACAGGCTGGAGCGCTCGCTCAGCGACTGATAGCTCGGCACGATCGCCCGGTAGAGCGCCCAGAAAATGCCGAAGACAATCAGCGAGCGGGCGATCTCCTGCCCGATGATCTGAAGCTGCTCATTCTCCGACACCACATTGCTGGCGATCAGGATCCCGGCGACCACGGCGACAAGCGACAGCGGCGGGCCGAAAATCTCGCCCAGCCGTTCCCCGAACGCCTTGTTCCGCCGCCCAAAAACGCCGCGCAGGATCCGCACGAGGATCGCCGCGACGAGTTTGCGCAGGATCAGCGCCACCACAATCACGCCGACCGCAATCAGGATCCGCTGCACATCGACGCCGCGATAGCCCTGATCCCAGATCGTCAGGGCGTTCTGCCATGTCTGACTGCTCAGAAACTCTTCCATGATGCTTTGCCTCGGTTGTTTTTTGTGTTTGCTCTCAAGTCAGCCGGGCGCATAACACCGATTGCCGCCGAAACCAACCGGAACGGCGGGAAAAGCTGTGTCTTTACGGGTGCTTTTAGCGGTTAGCTCGCCAGATCGAAGCCGAGCGCTTCGAGAATGTCGCGATGCTCCAGCATCCCGCGCGCCGTGTGGCCGACGCCTTCCGCCTCCACAAGCTCCCAGCCGAAGGGCACGCCGCGCCGCTCCGCCTCGGCGCGCGCGAGCTCAAACGTCTTGCGCCCGCGATCCAGCCGGTTGTCGCCCTGCCGCACCGCCTGCCGGGTCATGGTCAGATCCTTCTGGCCGGTGTCGTCGGTGCCGAGATAAATCGTGACCGGCGCGGCGAGGTAATGGTCGATCAAGCGCTCGGCGTCGAATTCCGGCGGCAGGCCCTCGAAGCCGTAGGGGATGCTCTCGTCGAAATTCGGCAGCACATAGGTCGAGGGGTTGGCGATCACGATGCGCGCCACATCATTCGGCTCCATATAGGCGGCGTAGCGCGAGAGAAACTGCCCGCCCGCCGAATGCCCGAAAAGATAGATCGGCACATCGCGGCCCTCGCGGGCGCGGATCCAATCCACCAACTCGCCCACTTGCTCGACCGTCCATGTCTCGGGGTCCAGCGTCTCACCGTCCCGCACCAGCCCGCCCCGGTGGTATTTCCAACTCGGGTAACGCTCCTCATCAAACAGCGGCGAATAGATCACGAAGCAGGACTGATCCGCCACGCGCTGCGCCGAATTGCGGTAGGATTCGGCACCGCGCCCATTGCCGTGAAACACCACCAGCACCGAAGGCGAGGCGCAGGCCTCCGGGCGATACGCATAAATTTCCATCTCGAGTCCGTCGACCTCTGCATCCATGGCGGCGGCACCAAAACGGCTCGCGCCGCTTTGCGCCTCGGCGGCTCCGGGTGCGAGCGCCAAAAACGCTAGCAGGAGCCACGACATAAGCTGTGCGAAAGGGGCAGTTAACTGTTTCAAACCGGGCCTCGCCTGTCGTTGCTTGGCCCCCATGTGGCATGTGGGGCAGGGCGAAACAAGGGCAGGGGGCGCGGCGCATCGGCAATCCTCCGCGCATATAAAGTTTATTACAGTTTTGCCCGTTAACTGTCTTGCCCTCGTCACGATCTGGCTTTTTAAATCGCGCGTATGGGTATTGAGGGATTAAACCGGGTGCGCGTGGACAGCCATCACTGGCTGCCGGAGCTGTTTGCAGCAGAGGACCGCATGTGCTGGTTCCTCTATCTGCCCTATTTGCATTTGACCGGGATGCGCGAGGGCTATGCGATCCTCGAAGAGCAATTCGAGGGCGCGACCATTCTTTACCGCATGTCGGAGCGCAAGGGGCGGCCCGTGCTGGAAATCCACACGCCGCCGATGCCCTACAGCACCGCCGCGATGGATCATGCGGTCGAGCGGGTGCGCGATACCAACCGGCGCAGCACGGTTCGCGTGCGTTATGTCGAAGAGGCGCAGATGCCGGATCTCGCCCGCGCCGGGTTCCGCATCCATGCGCGGGAGCGGGAATTTTACTACGATTGCGCGCAGGTGGTGCCGCTCGACGGCTCGCAGTTCAAGAAACTGCGCAAGGAGATCAACAAGGCCGCCAATCTGCCGGGCTTCGTTGCCCGCGATTATACGGCGGAGGACGAAGCGGGCTGCATGGAGGTGCTGGACCGCTGGCGCAGCCGTCTCAAGGAGGCGGGCTTGCCTGCGGAGGGCTACCGGCTCACCGCCAATTGCCTCGCCGAAGCGCCGGACTGGCCGCAGGATCTCATCAAGGGCCGCGTTGCGGAAATTGACGGAACGATCCACGGATTTTCCTTCGCTGGCCCCATCAGCCCCGATTGTGGCAATCTGATGATCGGGATCAGCGACACGGAATTTCGCGGGCTGAGCTATTTCCTGCGCCATGACCAGATGGCAGAATGGACATCGCTGCCGGCGTTCAATGACGGGCATGATGCCGGGCGAGGGGGCCTCAGCGATCTCAAACGCAGCTTCCGCCCGCCGCGCATGGTGCAGATTTTCCGCGCCCAGCTGACGTAAGACGACTTAAGACAGGGAGAGTTTCATGGCGCCCGAAGATGCCGCGTTCCAAACCGATGCGCTGGACGGATTGCGCCCGCTGACGGCCGAGGATCAGCCGCGCATTGCCGAAGCGGTGGCGGCGGCCGAGGTCACGGGCTGGTCCTATTTCTTCCCCTATATGCTCTTTTTCAGCCAGCTTTCGGGCAATGAACACGCGCTTTTCGAGGACGCCGAGGGCGCGATGCTGGTCTACCGGATGAACCGCCGGAAGGGGCGGGAGATGCTGTCCTTGCTCGTCCCGCCTTTCCCGTTCAGCCCGGCGGCGCTCGCCCACGCCGAGGCGCGAATGGCGGCGTTTAACGAGGGCGGCGCGCTGCGGATCAACCGCGTGCCGGAGGAAGCGGCATGGATGGTCGGCAATGAAGGCTTCGAGCTGCGCTTTAACTCTGACGAATATGTCTATGATCGCGAAGCGGTTTTGCCGATGGCGGGCAAGGCCTTCGCAACGCTCCGCCGCAAGGTGCGCTATTTCGACGAGGCGGGCGCGGTGGTGCGGCCCTATACGCCCGAGGACCGCGAACCTTGCGAAACGCTGCTCGAAGAGTGGCGCGCGCTCCTGAAGGAACGCGGCGTGAAACTGGGGCCCTATCGCTCCTATGCCCGCAACTGTCTCGCCAACGCCTCGGGCCTTGGGCCGGAGGTCATCCGCGGCGAGGTTATCGAGATGGACGGCAAGATCGCCGCCTTCACCTTTGGCGGCCCGATCGACCCGGAGACCACGGCGCTTTTCATCACCATTTCCGACCACGCCTTTCCGGGGCTGGCCTATTATCAGCGCTACAAATTTATCGAAAGCACCACTCATGGGCGATTCTTTAATGACTTCGCCGATAGCGGGCGCGAGGGTCTGGCGCAGATGAAACGCAGCTTCCGGCCTGTCAAAATGCACGCGCTTTTGAGTGCGCGTCGGCAATAATCCGCCGAAACCTGACGCCTCGTCAGGAGTATCATAATACCACTAACACGCCTTTTCCCTTGTGACACAGGGGTGTAACACCATCACATAAATGTTAAGTAGCTAATAACAACCAATTTTCTGGGTTAAGTTTGGTTAAAATTTCGTTAAGAAAGCCGTGGGATGTGGGGGCTTATGCTGCATTTGCGGCTTTAAATAAAGTTAATTAGCTGGCAGAACCTCCGCGCAGAGCTATGGGTGAGATCTTAGCGAGTTTCGGTATGCGTGGTGGCATGTTGTCTCACTCTAGAGCTGTTACATTGTAGCCCGCGTGCAGGCGGGCGATCAGATCTGGGTGGGGGTAAAGCATGGATCAGATTCTTTCTGCGAAGCGTATCGACACGGCCAAGCGTGCGTTCAGCACACGGCGCGTTCCGAAGGGCGACATGCGCCGGCTGTTGACCGGCAAGTTGCGGCCGGAGCCGGGCGATCTGGTGCTGGCGCGCGTCGATGAGATCATCAAACACACCAAGCTGGAACTGACCGATGGTCGCCGCGCGCATATGTTCGCGGGCGATGAGATCGTCGTCGCCTTCGGCAACCGCTACGCGCCGGACCAGTATGAGGCGCAGATTGCGGAAGATCTTTCGCCCTGCGATCTGGTCGCTGCCGGCGGTCTTGCGGCGGTCGAGCTGTCCCGTCATCAGCGGATGCTCCCGCCGACGAAAATCTCGCCGCTCGGGATCATTGCCCGCGCTGACGGCTCGCGCCTGAACCTTGCCGATTACGGCGTGAAGGCGAGCGAAATGACCCCGCCGATCCCGGCGATCCTCTCGCTCGGCACTTCGATGAATGCGGGCAAGACGCTCACCGCCATGTCGCTTGTGCGCGGTTTCAAACGCCTTGGCCACAAGGTCGCGGCGCTGAAAATCACCGGCACGGGCGCGGGCGGCGATATCTGGATCGTGCGCGATGCGGGCGCCGATATCGTGGCCGATTTCACCGATGCGGGCTTTGCCAGCACCTATCTCACCTCGGTCGAGGATATCGAGAACGCCACCATGCGGCTGATGAATTTCGCCGCTGATAATGGCTGTGATCTCGCCGTGATCGAGATTGCGGACGGGCTGATGCAGCTTGAAACCTCGCAACTCATTCGCAGCAAGAAGATCCTCGATGTGACCATCGGCACCGTCTTCGCGGCCTACGACTCCATGGGTGCGAAATATGGCGCGGATATGCTCCGCCGGGCCGGTCACAATGTGGTCGCCCTGAGTGGCCGCCTTGGCCGCTCGCCGCTTGGGGTGCGCGAGGCGGAACTCTCCACCGGTCTGCGGGTCTTCAGCCCGTGGGAGCTTCAGGACGGGATGCTGGTGCCGACGATCCGCGATCTCGCTCGCAAGGAATATGAAGCCTCGAACCGCAAGGCCAAGCATCTGAAACCGCTCACCAAAGACGTGCTGGTCCCGCAAGATGCGATCTATGCGGGCGAGTATAGCGGCAATGTGGTCCCGATGGGCCGCCCGTCCGTCTCGCCCCGCGAGCTTCAGGCCCAGGCGGTTCTGCGCACGGCCATGCAGGCGGTGATGAAAGCCGAAGTCGATGAGATGTGCCGCTCGGCTTACGGCGCGCGCGGCGGGAGCCGGGTGAACCGCCGCAACGGGTTCCGCAAGCGCAAAGTGGCCAGCCCCATGGGGCCGATTGCCTTGGAGGTGCCGCGTCTGCGCAAGGGCGGTTATGTCCCGCCGAAGAGTTTCGACAAGGCGCGCCGCGCGGAGATCGACGCGGTCCTCAATGCCGAGACCGCCGAGATGGAAACCGCGCTCGCCGCGCTTCTCAAACGCATCAGCCCGCGCAAGACCAAGATCGCCGATCTTGGGGCGCTCGCGGTGACGGTGCGCGAGGCGATTGCCGAGGCGACCCCGCCGATCGAGCCGACGCTGCACCCGATCCCGGATGCGCTCGCCAAGGTGCTCGATGATGCGGAGCTCGATGACGATCTCGACGAGAACGAAGCCGATGCGCTCGATATGATGAACGAGTATGGCCACACGCGCCGCGCCGAAGAGGCCAGCCCGTTCAATCGCAGCATCGACCGCCCCGTCGAGGGCTTTGAAGAACTGCGCTACATCCCGATCCCCGGCGAGTAACGCGTAGGCAGTGAAGGGAAAAGCCGCCCCGGATATCCGGGGCGCTTCAAGGTGACAGACGCATGGCAAAACGGCGCAAAGCGGGCTTGAAAACGCTGGTCGACCACGCCTGGAGTGCTTCCTGGAGGGGCCTCACGGCGGTGGTCATTTTCAGTGTGTTCGTGAACATCCTGAAATTCGCGACGCCCCTTTACCTTCTGCAAGTGCTCGACCGCATCCCGGCGAGCCGCAGCATCGAAACGCTGGTGATGCTAACCATCATCACGCTGATCGCGGTCGCCACGGGCTATGCGCTCGACATCATCCGCCGCCGACTGCTACGGCGCTGGAGCGCGTGGATCGAGGAAACGCTCGGGCCGGAAATCATGCGCCGGAGCACGCATCGCGAGACGGATGAGAAAAGCAGCGGCCAGGCCCTGAGCGATCTCGGCGCGATCAGCCGTTTCGCTGGCGGGCAACTGGTGCGCTGGCTCGATCTCATCTGGGCGCCGGTCTTTGTGTTCGGCGTGTTCCTGATCCATCCGGTCTTGGGCTGGATCACCTTCGCCTCCGTGCTGATCGTCATTCTGGTCGGCTGGATGCAGGACCCGCTCACCCGCGCCGCCCGCCGCGCCGCCAGCGCCGCCAAACGCGATGGCGGCACGCTGATGCAGACCATGACGCGCCACCGCGAAACCGTCGATGCGCTGCAAATGGGCGGCAATCTCACGGAGCAATGGCGGCGCAATGAGGCGGGCCGTCTCGAAGAAGCCGAACGCACCGCCTCGCGCGGCGACACCTTCGCGCTCATCATGGGCGCGCTCGGGCAGTTTCTGCGCATCGGCATTCTCGCCGCCGGTGTCTGGCTCGTGGTGCTGGACCAGCTCTCCATCGGCAGCATCTTCGCCGCGCGCCTGATGGCGGGTTTCGGGTTCAAACTGGTCGAGGGCGCGGTGCGCAACTGGCGCAGCACCCGCGAATCCATCGACGCCTACAAGCGCCTCGTCAATTATTTCAACGCGCTGCCCCCGAAAGAGGCCTCCATGCTGGGCGGTCTGGAACATGCGCCGCTGGTGCTCGATGCGGTCAGCCACCGTTATCCTTACCAGCGCGATTACCTCTTCCGGCGTCTCTCGGTGGAGATCCCGCCGGGCCGGATCGTGGTGCTGACCGGGCCCGCAGGCGCGGGCAAAACCACGCTGGCGCGCATCCTCACCGGGATCATCCAGCCGCGCCTCGGCCATGTCCGCCTCGGCGATATCGACATCTCGCGCATCCCGGCGGAGCAACGCTCCGGGCTGGTCGGCTATATGCCCCAGCATACCGAGCTTTTCGATGCGACGATCCGCGAAAATATCGGCCATATGGGCGATCCGCCGCTCGAAAAGGTCATCGCGGTGGCCAAACTCGTCGGCATTCACGAGCTGATGCTCAGCCTGCCTGAAGGCTATGACACGATGATCACCTCGGACCATCACGGCATCCTCAGCGGCAGCCAGCGCAAACGCATCGGCCTGGCCCGCGCGCTCTACAACGCGCCGCGCATCCTCGTGCTGGACGAGCCCTCCGCCAATCTCGACGGCCCGTCCCGGCGCATCATGGAGGCCGCGCTTCAGCAATTGAGCGACGAGGGCACGACGATCATCGCGACCCAAGCCATCGACTCGCCGCGCCTCTCGCGCATCGCCGATATGGCGCTGAATTTTGACGGGGCGAGCATCAAGGTCTCCGAGGCCGAAGGGGCCAAGGCCCGCAAGGAAAAGAAACGCGCCAACCTGAGGAGCGTGAAATGACCGATCTCTCGCTCGGGCCGGAAGGCCGCGCCTTTCCCCATCCGTTTGATCGCAAGCTGATCGCCATCGGCTTCACCATTATTGGCCTCTTTTTCGGCGGCTTTCTCGGCTGGTCGCTCCTCGCACCAGTGGAAAGCGCCGTGGTCTCACCGGGGATTGTCAGCGTCGATACCAATGTGCGGACGGTCCAGCATCTTGAGGGCGGGATCATCGAGAGCATCGAGGTGCGCGAGGGCTCCGAGGTGGCGGCGGGCGATGTGATCGTCCGCCTGCAAAACACCATTCCCGTCGCCGTGATGACCGAAATTCAGGCGCGGCTCTTCGAATTGCAAGCGCTGGAGGCGCGGCTTGTGGCCGAGCGCAACAATGCCGACGAAATCACCTTCCCCGATGATCTGCGCCTCAAGGTCGGGGACGCCGCTGCGCTCGCCGCGATGGACGGGCAGCGCGAGATTTTCGCCAGCCGCAAGCAGCTCCTTGGTGAGCGGCTGACCATGCTGGAGCAGACCCGGCGCGGCGTCGAAAGCGAGATCGAGGGGCTGGAAGGCCAGATCACCGCCGCCGACCGGGAACTCGAAATCGTCAATGAAGAACTCGCCACCACGCAGCAGCTTGTGGACCGCCAGCTGATGCAGCGCAGCCGTTTGCTGACGCTGCAACGCGATCAGGCGGAACTCCAAGGCGAGGTCGCCACGCATCGCGCGAATATCGGCACGGCGCGCCAGAAGGTCGAGGAAGCGACGCTCCGCATGTCCGAATTGCGCAGCAGCCAGTCCACCGAGATCGTCGAAGAACTGCGCCAGACCCGCTCGGAAGCGCATAACCTGCGCCAGCAACTCGCCGAAGCCCGCGACGTTCTGCGCCGCACCGAAATCCGCGCGCCCGCGTCTGGCATCGTCGTGAACCTCGCCGTCCACACGGTCGGCGGCGTTGTCGCGCCGGGTCAGCAGCTTCTCGAAATCGTGCCGAGCAATGACAAGCTGGTCATTCAGGCCACCATCGACCCGCTCGATATCGATCAGGTTTCCGTGGGCCTGCCCGCAACGGTCTGGCTCTCGGCCATGAACCGCCGCAACCAGACCGGGATCGACGGAACGGTGCAAACCATTTCCGCCGACCGGATCACGGATCCGCGCACCGGCGCGGCCTATTACCTCTCGCGCATCGAACTGGACCCGAAAGATGTCGAGGAAAGCGCCATCCCGCTGCAATCGGGGATGAGCGCCGAGGTGATGATCCGCACCGGCAAACGCACCAGTTGGGAATATATCTCGGCCCCGATCTCACGGGCCATCTCGCGCAGCCTGCGCGAGGAATAACGCCAGACGATCCGAAGGAGCGACAGGATGAAAATCAGGAAACTCACGAGCCTCGCCGCAGGCAATCCATGGTCCCGCAGCCCTGTGATCGTGGCGGATCTGCCCAAAAGCGCCGCCGTCTCGCCCGAAGAGATCCGCACGCTTTACAAAGCCATCGGCCCGCAGCGCGCCAGCATCACCGATTTTCCCGGCTGGGCGCAAATCGGCGGCGCGCGGAGTGCCGTGCCGGCGGCGCATGTGGTTGAGGTTCTGGCGATTTTCTTCCAGCGCGCCTTGCATTGGCCCGTCTCGGCCTGCGCTTTCGTGCCGAAAGGCCCGGCGATTTTCGAGACCCGCAACCCCCGGATCGGCCGCAACGCCGCCCGCGCGGGCGCAGAGCTTCTGACCGCTCTGCAAGCGGGCGGCACGGAGAAGGATCTGCGAAAAAGCGTCTCCGAGATCCTCACCGCCTTCCTCAAACGCGAAGCCAAACGCACCCCGGCCTCCGATGCGCTGGAGCTGGCTGACCGCGCCGCGAAACGCGGTATCCCGTGGAACAGCGTGCCGGAATCGACCTTTGTGCGGCTCGGCTCCGGGCAATATTCCAAAGTCCTGCGCGGCACGGAATCCTCGGACACCTCTCTGATCGGCCAGCGCCTTGCCAAGAAAAAGACCGTCACCAATGCGATGCTGGCCGAGGCGAATATCCCGGTGCCGCAGCAGCGCACCGTCCGCTCCATTCGTCAGGCGGTGGAGGCGTATAATGCCCTTGGCCGCAATGTCGTGGTCAAGCCCGTCGATGGCAATCAGGGCAAGGGGATCACCGTGCGTCCCGGCTCCGCGCTGCAAGCCGCGCGCGCCTTCCGCTATGCCCGCAAGGTCTCGCGCATCGTGCTGGTGGAAAGCTGTATCGAGGGGGATGAATATCGGCTGCTCGTGATCGGCGGGGAAATTCGCGCCGCCAGCCTGCGCCGCCCGGCCCGTGTGGTCGGCAATGGCAAATCGACCATCCGCCAGCTTGTCGCCAAGGTGAACAAGGACCCGTTGCGCGCGCCGGTCCCCCATGGCCGCCTCGCCATGCGCCTGCCGATCAAGCTGGACGCTGCGGCGAAAACGCATCTGAAAGGGCAGGGGCTCTCGCCCGACAGCGTGCCGAAAAAGGGCAAAATCATTCAGATCAATGGCGTCTCGAATGTCTCCATGGGCGGCGATACGGTGGATGTGACCGACAAGGTCCACCCCGAGGTGCGCGAGATGGCCGAACGCACCGCGCAGATCCTCAATATCGACATGTGCGGGATCGATTACCTGACCACCGATATTTCGAAATCGCCCGAGGCCACCAATGGCGCGATTTGCGAGGCGAACACCCAGCCGGGCATGTCGCTTCACCTGATCGTCGCCGAAAGCGAGCCGCGCGATGTGGCCGCCGATTATGTGAACGTCCTCTTCCCCGAAGGCGCGCAGAGCCATACCCCGGTGATCGCGGTCGCCAAAGGCACGGATTCCGCCAGCGTGGTCAAGAACATGATCGCCGCCACGCGGACAACCGGCGCGAAACTCGGGGTCTATAGCCAGAACGAGGCGGTGCTAAAGGGCGCGGATCATGTGATCGCCCTGCCAAGCCCCGATGCGGTGCTCTGGGAGCAGCGGATCGACGCGGCGGTGGTCGAGGTCTCCGACGAGGGGATCATCCGCAACGGTTTGGGGCTGGAGCGGGTCGATCTCGCCGTTCTGCCGAATGAGCCGATCCATGAGGCGGCGATCATGACGCTGCAACAGGTCTCGAACAGCCAGATCCTCGCCGCCGCCGATCCGGATCTCATGCCGCGCGCGCTCGCCGCCATGGCGCTGATTGCCCCGGACGAGACCGCGAGCCCCGTGGCGCGGAGCCGCGATCAGGTCGCCGAGAGCCTTGACGCCAAGCTGCGCGAGCAGAGCTTCACCGCGACCTTCGTGGGCGATATCGGCTTTGGCGAGGCCTATCGCCATTACCCCAAATGCCGCGATCTTCAGCGCCTTCTCGATCAGGGTTATGGCCAGTGCCTGAGCCATGTGCAGCACCTTCTGGAGCCTGCCGACATGCTGATCGGCAATCTCGAAGTCCCGCTGGCGCCGCGCATTGACGAGCGGCTGCGCGGGCGCAAGAAATTCCTCGGCTGGTGCGATCCGGCGCGGACGGTGAGCGCGCTTCGCGGGGCGGGCTTCACCGCGCTGTCCCTCGCCAATAACCACGCGCTCGATTGCGGCGGTTTTGGTCTCTCGGCAACGCAGGACCAACTCACCCGCGCGCGCATCGTGCCTTTCGGCGCGGGCCCGAACATCTCGCTGGCCGAACGCCCGATTGTGAAAACCCTCACCGTGGGCGGGCGCGAGCGGTCCCTCGTGATCTTCGCGGGCTTTGAGCATCGCAATCGCTACGACCGCCGCTATCGCTGGTATGCCAGCCCCGAAACCGAAGGCGTCGCGCGGCTCGACCCGGAGCGGATCGGCCAGATGATCCGCTATCTGCGGGCCGAGCTGGCGGACCCGATTTTCGTCGCCTATCCCCATTGGGGCACGGATTATCAGGATGTGACCGAGCGGCAGCGCGAGCTGGCCTGGGGCCTCATCGACGCCGGGATCGACGTGATCATCGGCCACGGCACCCATTCCAGCCAGCGCATCGAGATGCTGAACGGCAAGCCGGTCCTTTTCGGCATCGGCAATTTCGTCTGGAACACGCCGGGCAGCGGCTTCCACAAATTCGACGCGCCGCCCTTTGGCCTCGTGACCGAGCTGATGATCGGGGCACGCGGTGCGCCAAAGCTGCGGGTCTATCCGATTGTGACGGACAACTCGGTCACGAATTTCCGCAACCGTCCGGTGACGCCCGACGAATTCGACACCGCCGTCGCCGCGCTGCTGCCGGACCAGGGGCAGGCCCAGCATCGCGGGCGCGAAGGGCGGCTCTTTTTCGAACTCGCCGCCGATGCGCCATGGAGCGGCGCCAAAGCGGGTGCGCGGGCGAAAGAGCGCGTGCAGGAATATCGCATCTAGGCCGTCCCGCAGAGCAACCGAGAGCGAGTCACACCGCCACAGCAAACGCCGCGCATTCCCCGATGCGCGGCGTTTTTGCATCTGCGAAATCCTTGTTTTCATGTTGAAACGGCTCAAAATTTTACCAGTTGATAAAATTTCCGGTTCTGTCATTCTCGAAGGAAACGCGGATAACAGCGTTTGGTCCACACGCACGGGCGGCCGCGCGCGCGGATGACATCAGACACTCGCCAGCCAGGGAGCAAGCCAGTGAGTAATTCGACCTTCACACCCGGAATCGCCGAGGGGCGGCTTTCCTCCACCCTCATTGCCGAAAATTTCGCCGATTACTGCCCGCCGCTCGATCCGCATGAGGCGCAGGTGGCGGCGGATCGCTGTTATTTCTGCCATGACGCGCCCTGTATCACGGCCTGTCCGACGGAGATCGACATTCCGCTGTTCATCCGTCAGATCGCGACCGGCACGCCCGATGCGGCGGCGAAAACGATCCTGTCGTCGAATATCCTTGGCGGGATGTGCGCGCGGGTCTGCCCGACGGAAACGCTCTGCGAAGGCGCGTGTGTGCGGATGGAAGCGGAGGAGAAACCCGTCGAGATCGGCGCGCTGCAACGCTATGCGACGGACCGGGTGCTGGACGATCCGCACCCCTTCGCCCGCGCGGCGGCCACGGGCAAAACCGTGGCGGTGGTGGGGGCAGGGCCAGCGGGTCTCGCCTGCGCGCACCGTCTCGCGATGAAGGGTCATGATGTGAAGGTGTTCGAGGCGCGGCCCAAAGCCGGCGGTCTCAATGAATACGGGATCGCGGCCTATAAGGCGAGCGACCAGTTTGCCGAGCGTGAGGTGGATTGGCTGCTCAAGATCGGCGGCATCACCATCGAGAACGGCGTCGCGCTTGGCCGGGACATTTCGCTCGATCAACTGACGGCGGATTATGATGCCGTGTTCCTCGGGATCGGCCTCGCCGCGGTCAATGATCTCGGGCTTGGCGGCGAGATGAACGGGCTGCGCGATGCGGTCGATTTCATCGCCGAGCTGCGCCAGACCGAGGATCTGACCACGCTGCCCGTCGGCCGCGATGTGGTCGTGATCGGAGGCGGCATGACGGCGGTGGATGCGGCGGTGCAGTCGCGGCTTTTGGGCGCGGAAAATGTCACCATGTGTTACCGGCGCGGGCCGGAGCGGCTCTCCGCTTCATGGGTCGAGCAGGAACACGCCAGTAAGGCCGGGGTCCGCATCCGCTGCAACGCCATGCCGGTTGCAATCCGCGGGAATGGCAAGGTCGAGGAAATCGAGTTCGCCTATACCGAGGATGACGCGAGCGGCGCCATGGCGCAGCGGCCTGAGACCTTCACGCTGAAAGCCGATCAGGTGCTGTTTGCCATCGGCCAGAAACTCGGCGGGTTACCGGACGGCGTCGCCCTTGACGGGCGTAAGATCGCGGTCGATGCGAATGGCCGCACCAAAAACCCGAAAATCTGGGCCGGCGGCGATTGCACGGCAGGCGAGGACCTCACCGTCTCCGCCGTCGCCCAAGGCCGCGATGCCGCGGAAGACATTCACCAGCAACTCATGGGAGGGGCGTAATCATGGCTGATCTCACCACCGACTTTATCGGGATCAAATCCCCCAACCCGTTCTGGCTCGCCTCCGCGCCGCCGACCGACAAGGAATACAACGTCCGCCGCGCGTTCGAAGCGGGGTGGGGCGGGGTCGTCTGGAAAACCCTCGGGGCGGAAGGCCCGCCGGTCGTGAACGTCAACGGCCCGCGCTACGGCGTGGTGTATGGCGCGGATCGCCGGGTGCTTGGCATCAACAATATCGAGCTGATCACCGACCGCCCGCTGGAGGTGAACCTGCGCGAAATCAAATCGGTGAAGCGCGACTACCCGGACCGGGCGCTGATCATCAGCCTGATGGTGCCTTGCGACGAGGACAGTTGGAAAACGATCCTGAGGCAAATCGAGGACACCGGGGCCGATGGGGTCGAGCTGAATTTCGGCTGCCCGCATGGCATGGCCGAGCGCGGCATGGGCTCCGCCGTGGGTCAGGTGCCGGAATATATCGAAATGGTCACCCGCTGGGTGAAGCAATATAGCCGGATGCCCTGCATCGTGAAGCTGACCCCGAACATCACCGATGTGCGCAAACCCGCCGAGGCGGCGAAACGCGGCGGCGCGGATGCAGTGAGCCTTATCAACACGATCAACTCCATCACCTCGGTCGATCTCGATCTCTTCGCGCCGGAGCCGACGATTGACGGCAAGGGCACCCATGGCGGCTATTGCGGCCCGGCGGTGAAACCGATTGCGCTAAACATGGTCGCCGAAATCGCCCGCAGCCCGGAGACGGCGGATCTGCCCATTTCCGGCATTGGCGGGGTGACGACATGGCGCGACGCGGCGGAGTTCATGGCGCTTGGCGCGGGCAATGTGCAGGTCTGCACCGCCGCGATGACCTATGGCTTCAAGGTCGTGCAGGAGATGATCTCCGGCCTTTCGGAATATATGGACGAGAAGGGCTTCACATCCACCGCCGATCTCGTGGGCCGCGCCCGCCCAAATGTGACGGATTGGCAATATCTCAACCTCAATTACGTCACCAAGGCCGAGATTGATCAGGATCTGTGCATCAAATGCGGGCGCTGCTACGCGGCTTGCGAGGACACGAGCCATCAGGCGATTGATATGTCGGCGGATCGTGTGTTCTCGGTCAAGGATGACGAATGCGTCGCCTGTAATCTCTGCGTCGATGTCTGCCCGGTCGAGAACTGCATCACCATGCGGCAGCTTGAGAAGGGCGAGACGGACCCGCGCACGGGCGAGGTGGTCGGCGATTACGCCAACTGGACCGAGCATCCCAACAACCCCTCGGCCACGGCGGCCGAATGAGCCTGAGCGCGCGCCTTTCCGAAGTGACGCGCTCAGGGCGTCAGCAGGCGGCGATACAGCGTCTCGGCAAAGGGGCGCGCCTCGGTGATGGGGTCGTGATCCGGCCCCAGAACCGCATGGATCTGGACCTCGAAATCGGCGTAATGCTGGGTGATCGCCCAGAAGGAAAAGATGAGATGGTAAGGATCGCTCTTCGCAATCCGCCCCTCATCCATCCAGCGCTCAATGAGCGCCGCTTTCTCATCCACCACCGCCTTGAGCCGCCCGCTCAAGATCGCCTCGATATGTTCGGCGCCGCGCACCACCGCATTGGCGAAAAGCCGGCTCTGCTTGGCATGGGTGCGGCTCATATCGAGCTTGCAGCGCATATAGGCCAGCAGCTCCTCCAGCGGCTCGCCATCCTCCGAAATCGCCTGCAACGGGGCCAGCCACTCCTCGATCTGCGCGTCGAGCAGCGTGCGATGAATCTCCTCCTTGGAGCGGAAATAATAGAGCAAATTGGCCTTCGACAGCCCGGCCAGCGTGGCAATCTCGTCGACCGTCGCGCCGCGAAATCCATGGGCCGCGAAGACCTCCAGCGCCGCCGTCAAAATCGCCTCGCGATTGCGCTTTTGAATGCGGGTCAGCCGCCGCGCCTTGTCCATCTGCGTCCCGCTCTTGATTGGATTCGCAATTCTTATAGCCTGTTATCAAAAGCTTGGTCAAAACAGGCCAAGCCGATGCGCCTGCAAATGTGATCGAAAGGACCGCCTATGACCAGCCCCGACAGCAATATGAAGATCGATGCGGACCGTCTTTGGGACAGCCTGATGGAGATGGCCAAGATCGGTCCGGGGGTCGCGGGCGGCAACAATCGCCAGACGCTGACCGATGAAGATGCCGAGGGCCGCGCGCTCTTCCAGTCATGGTGCGAGGAGGCGGGCATGTCCATGGCGCTCGACAAAATGGGCAATATGTTCATGCGCTTCGAGGGGGCGGAGCCGGATCTCGACCCGGTCTATATCGGCAGCCATCTCGACACCCAGCCCACGGGCGGCAAATATGACGGGGTGCTGGGGGTGCTCTCCGGCCTCGAAGTCATCCGCTCCATCCGCGATATGGGCGTGAAAACCAAACGGCCCATCGTCGTCGTCAACTGGACCAATGAGGAGGGCACCCGCTTCGCCCCCGCCATGCTCGCCAGCGGCGTCTATGCGGGCGAGCACACCGAGGACTTCGCCAATACCCGCGAGGATGCCGAGGGCAAAACCTTTGGCGAGGAGCTGGACCGCATCGGCTGGCGCGGCACCGAAGAGGTCGGCGGGCGGCCCATGCATGCGATGTTCGAATATCACATCGAGCAGGGGCCGATTTTGGAGGCCGAAAACACGCAGATCGGCGTCGTCACCCACGGGCAGGGCCTCTGGTGGTTGCAAGTTACGCTGACGGGCAAGGAATCGCATACCGGCTCGACGCCGATGAATATGCGCGTCAATGCGGGGCTTGGCATGGCGCGGATCACCGAACTCGTCCACCGCATCGCCATGGACAACCAGCCAAACGCCGTCGGCGCGATCGGGCAGGCCAATGTCTACCCCAACAGCCGCAACGTGATCCCCGGCAAGGCGGTCTTCACCATCGACTTCCGCAGCCCGGAACTGGAGAAACTGAACGGAATGCGGGCGGAACTGGAAGCCGAAGCCCCGAAAATCGCCGAAGAGCTCGGCCTTGGCATCGAGATCGACCCCGTCGGCCATTTCGATCCGGTCACCTTCGACCCAGACCTCGCCCAATCCCTCCGCGACGCCGCCGACCGCCTCGGCTATTCCCACATGGACATCGTCTCCGGCGCCGGCCACGACGCCTGCTGGATCAACCGCGTCGCCCCCACCGTCATGATCATGTGCCCCTGCGTGGACGGGCTCTCGCATAACGAGGCCGAAGAGATCAGCAAGGAATGGGCCGAAGCGGGGGCAGATGTGCTGCTCCATGCGGTTTTGGAAGCAGCGGAGGTGGTGCGGTGAGAATGACTGACACCATTCAATCGGCTGGAATTTTAATTTCGCTGATAATGTCAGGTGTCGGCCTCTACTGGCAGTGGCAAAGTGAGAGCGAAAATCTGGAAATTCTTCAAGCGCCGGGCAAGAGTGGCGAATTTTTCGTCACGGAACATGGCGTAATACAGGAAGTGGAATTTCATATAATTAATGATCAGTCAGAACCTGTTATTCTACAACGAATTAATTTTTCGCCGAATAACACCTTCCCGGCTCCGGTATTGATTAATAACGTTCGTTGGGATGGCCGACCGATAAAAATTGAAAGTCATAGCGTTGTCATTGCAAATTTGTTAGCCAGACGAGACTTTAATTCATTAGCGTTCGCACAAAAAGCCTCCAATAGAGAGAAAGCTAATAATCCATTCCACGATGCAATCACATTAATCCAACCAAATGAGATTTCATTCAATAAAGTCGCCTCAGAGTTATTGAAAGATGAGCACGGCGCTGAACACATCAGACAAAGGTTATTCTCAGGTATTCAGGCGCAAGCTATACAGAAAGCTCTATTTGCCGAAGGGATAACGTTTAGCGGCAAATATCCTGAGGTCGCCCAAGATTTAGATGACCAAGATATGTATCTTACCTACGGCGGTCCATGCCTAAGTTATCTTGAGCACACGCTCAGTGTGTGTACTTCCCTTGAAGTGTCGACGACTGAAGGAAACACCTTTCATTCAGAATACATCGGGTTTGGACTTAGGTCGCGCGAATTAGACAAAATACACCGGGAGATAAACTCATGACCAGTACAGTCATCAAAAACGGCACCATCGTCACGGCGGATCTGACCTATAAGGCGGATGTGCGGGTAGAGGGGGGCAAGATCACCGAGATTGGGGAGAACCTTAGCGGCGACAACCAGCTCGATGCGACCGGCTGCTATGTGATGCCGGGCGGGATTGACCCGCATACCCATCTCGAAATGCCCTTCATGGGTACCTATTCGAGCGATGATTTTGAGAGCGGCACCCGCGCGGCGCTGGCGGGCGGGACCACGATGGTCGTGGATTTCGCGCTGCCGTCGCCGGGGCAGGGGCTGCTCGATGCTTTGCGGATGTGGGACAACAAATCCGGCCGCGCCCATTGCGATTACGCTTATCACATGGCGATCACATGGTGGGGCGAGCAGGTGTTTGACGAAATGGAAACCGTCGTCAAGGATCGCGGGATCACCAGTTTCAAACATTTCATGGCCTATAAGGGCGCGCTGATGGTGCAGGATGACGAGCTCTTCGCCTCCTTCCGCCGGATTGGCGATCTCGGTGGGCTGGCGATGGTTCATGCGGAGAATGGCGATGTGGTCGCCGATCTCTCGGCGCGGCTGCTGGAGGAGGGCAATACCGGCCCTGAAGCGCACGCCTATTCCCGCCCGCCGCAAGTCGAGGGTGAGGCGACCAACAGGGCGATCATGGTGGCGGATATGGCGGGCGTGCCGCTCTATGTCGTTCATGTCTCCTGCGAGGAAAGCCATGAAGCGATCCGCCGGGCGCGCCAGCAGGGCAAGCGGGTCTTTGGCGAGCCGCTGATCCAGCATCTGACGCTCGACGAGTCCGAATATTTCAACAAGGACTGGGACCACGCCGCCCGCCGGGTGATGTCGCCGCCCTTCCGCAACAAGCAGCATCAGGACAGTCTCTGGGCCGGTCTGCAATCGGGCTCGCTCTCGGTGGTGGCGACGGATCATTGCGCCTTCACCACAGAGCAGAAACGCTACGGCGTGGGCGATTTCACCAAGATCCCCAATGGCACCGGCGGGCTGGAAGACCGGATGCCGATGCTCTGGACCAATGGCGTGAACACCGGGCGGCTGACCCCGAACGAGTTCGTCGCCGTGACCTCCACCAATATCGCGAAGATCATGAACCTTTACCCGAAAAAAGGCGCGGTGCTGGTTGGGGCGGATGCGGATCTCGTCGTGTGGGACCCCGAGGCGGAGAAAACCATCACCGCAGACAGCCAGCAATCGGCCATTGATTACAATGTGTTCGAGGGCCATCACGTGAAGGGCCTGCCGCGCTACACGCTGACGCGCGGTGTAGTCGCGGTGACGGAAGGCAAGGTCGACAGCCGCGAGGGTCATGGCGAATTCGTGCCCCGCGAGGCCAAGCCCGCCGTGAACCGCGCCCTCTCTGCCTGGAAAGAACTCACCGCGCCGCGCCCCGTGCAGCGCAGCGGCATCCCGGCCAGCGGGGTGTAAGATAACAGGGCGGTCCGCCCGCCGCGGGCCGCCTCTCACCACCCGCCGCGCAGGGCTTTGACAGGGACCCGCGGGCGGCATCATCGCCAACGACGACGCTTATGCGACCTCATAAGGAGAACAAAAAATGTCGGAGCCTAATTATCAACCGGACGCAGCCGGGATTGTTCACCAGGAGCTCGGCGCTCTTGATCCTGCGCTTTATAACGAGGACCAGCTTCCGACCGGAATGGACGATCGCAACTGGGACTGGGTCGCCATTTCCGCCCTCTGGGTCGGCATGGTGGTCTGTATCCCGACCTATCTGCTCGCCTCCTATCTCATCAATTCGGGGATGAGCTGGGATCAGGCGGTGATGACCATCCTCATCGCCAATGTGATCGTGCTGATCCCGATGCTGCTCGTCGGCCATGCGGGCACGCGCTACGGCATCCCGTTCCCGGTGCTGCTCCGCTCCTCCTTCGGGCCAGCGGGGGCGAAAATCCCGGCGGTGGCGCGCGGGATCGTCGCCTGCGGCTGGTTCGGCATCCAGACATGGGTGGGCGGCTCGGCCATTTACGTCATTCTCAACATGCTGCTCGGCGGCGCGCTGGCGGGCGATCCGCTGCCGATCCTCGGGATCAATTTGGGGCAGTTCCTCTGCTTCCTCGCCTTCTGGTTGCTGCATATCTACTTCATCACCCACGGCACGGAGTCGATCCGCTGGCTCGAAATCTGGGCCGCGCCGTTCCTGCTCGCCATGGGCATCGCGCTCCTGATCTGGGCCTATCTGCGGGCAGGGGGCTTTGGCCCGATGCTCTCCACCCCCAGCCAGTTTGACCCCGGCCAGCCGCAGGAGGGCCAGTTCTGGGCCGTCTTCTGGCCAAGCCTGACGGGCATGATCGGCTATTGGGCCACACTCGCGCTGAACATCCCCGATTTCACCCGCCACGCGCGCAGTCAGGGCGATCAGATCAAGGGGCAAGTGATTGGCCTCCCGATCCCCATGGCGCTCTTTGCCTTCATCGCCTCCGCCGTGACCTCGGCCACCATCGTGATTTTCGGCGAAGCGATCTGGGACCCGATCCAGCTTGCCGAACGTATGGGCGGCATCTCGGTCATCATCGCGCTCTTCGCGCTGATCGTGGCGACGCTCACCACCAACCTCGCGGCCAACACGGTCGCACCCGCCCACGGGTTTGCGAACCTCGCGCCGAGCAAGATCAACCTCAAGCGCGGCGGCTATATCACCGCGGCCATCGGGATCGCCATGTTCCCTTGGGTGCTGATCAACCATATCACCGGCTGGCTCATCGCCTATTCGGCGCTGCTCGGCCCGATCGCCGGGATCATGCTGGCGGACTATTACCTGCTGCGCAAAAGACGGCTGAACCTCACAGATCTCTATCGCCATGAGGGGATCTATTTGGGCAGCAGCGGCACCAACTGGGCCGGGATGGGCGCGCTCATCATCGGGATTTTGCCGAATATTCCGGGCTTTCTCGCCGGGGTGGGGCTGACCAGTGGCGCCTCGCCATTCTTCGCGACGATCTACACCTATGCGTGGTTCGTCGGGCTGTTCGTGGCGGGGGCGGCCTATCTGGTGCTGACCCCGATGCTGAACCGCCGTTAACGATACGTGCGGCGGCGCACCCCCTGTGCCGCCGCGCTTTTGCCAAAGGAGACCCCCATGCCCAAAGCCTATTGGATCGCCCATGTGACCGTGACCAACCCGGACCCTTACAAGCTCTATGCCGAAGGCGCGTCCGAAGCGTTTCGCGAATTTGGCGCGAAGGTTCTGGCCCGCGGCGGCGCGGTGCAGCAGCTTGAGGGCGAGGGCCATCCGCGCAATGTCGTGATCGAGTTTGAGAGCATGGATCAGGCGCTCGCCTGCTATCATTCCGAGGCCTATCAAAACGCGAAAAAACACCGCGAAGGCAATGGGATCGCCAATATCATGATCGTCGAGGGGAGCTGAGACGGATCTGACCTTACGAGTCCCTCCCTTGAAAGCGCCGCCTGCCGCGCTTTCCTAAAGAGGGCGTAAACGGTAAGATTTGATATGACAGTCCATCTCACGGCGACGGGTCGCGCGCTGCCCCAAAGCCGGCAGGATCTCGACGCTTTGGCCGCGCGCTTCCCCCAGATCGGGCGCGAGGCTTTCGCCCGCTCCGGTGTTGAGACGCGCTATTTTTGCGAGAATGAGGACCAGATTTCCCTTGCCGTCACCGCCGCCCGCGCCGCGATGGATGCCGCCGGGATCACCCCCCAAGACATCGACGTGCTGATCAACGCCAGCGCCGTGCCGTATCAGACGCTCCCCAGCACCGCGCCGCTTTTGATGCGCGCGCTTGGCGTGCCGGACGGGAAGGGCTTCGGCTTCGATGTGAACGCGACCTGCCTTGGCTTTCTCGCCGGGATCGACGCCGCCGCGCGCTGGCTGGAGATCGGGGAGGGGCAAACCGCGCTCATCGTCGCCGCCGAACGCGCCTCCCGCGCCCTGCCATGGGAAACCGCGCCGGATGTGGCCGCGCTCTTTGGCGATGGCGCGGGTGCGGCGGTCGTTCAGCGCGAGGCCCGCCGCCCGCATCTCACCCCCGTCGCCCGCCATTGGCAAAGCTTTCCCGCCGCATGGGAAGCCTGCCAGATCGCCGCCGGGGGCACCCGCCTCAGCGTCCATGATGACACCGCCGCCTTCCTGAAAGACGCCGTGTTCCAGATGGACGGCGAGGCCCTCTTCCGCGTCACCGCTCGCGCCTTTCGCGGGTTTCTGGAGACGCTTCTCACCCGCGCGGGCTGGCGTCTCGACGAGGTCGATCTGATCGTGCCGCATCAGGCCAGCCCCCATGCGCTCCGCCATATGGTGCGGATGCTGGAGATTTCCGAGGATCGCATCGTCGATCTTGCCGCCGAGGTCGGCAACCAAATTGCCGCCTCGCTCCCCTTCACCCTCGATGTGGCGTGGCGCGAGGGCCGCATCCAGCCGGGCCAGAAACTGCTGATGCTCGGCACCGCCGCCGGGGTCAGCTTCGGCGGCATGGCGCTGACCTCATGACGGTCGTGGTCACAGGCGCGACCGGCCATCTCGGCGGTGCGGTGCTGCGGCGGTTGCGGGCGGAAGGGACGCCAGCGGTCGGCCTCGGGCGCGATCCTGCAAAACTTGAGGCGCTGCGTGAGGAAGGGTTCACAGTGCAGCCCTGCGATCTCAGCGCCGGTCTCCCCGAGACCCTTGAGGGCAGCGCCATCATCCACGCCGCCGCCCTCAGCGCGCCCTTCGGCCCATGGTCCGCCTTCGAGCGCGCGAATATCGCCGCCACTCGCGCGGTGATTGCTTGGGCCGAAGCGCGAACAGCGCGGCTCTTCCACATCTCCTCCCCCTCGGTCCATTTCGCGTTCTGCGACGATCTGGGCCGCCGCGAGGACACACCGCTCCCCGGCCGTTTCGCTAACCACTACGCCCGCAGCAAGGCCGAGGCGGAACGCCTGGTGCAAGCCAGCCGCGCCCCCGGCCTCATCCTCCGCCCACGCGGCATTTACGGGCCGAACGACACCAGTCTCTTGCCGCGCCTGCTCCGCGCCGCCCGCCGCGGCCCGCTCCCCCGCTTCCGGGGCGGCCGCGCCGCCATCGACCTGACCTATATCGACGATGCGGTGGACGCGGTCCTCGCCGCCCTGCGGGCCGAGCGGTCGGATCAGGCGATTATCAACGTCTCCGGCGGGGAGGTGCTGCCCGTCCGCGAGATCGCAGAAGCCGCCTGCGCGCGGGCGGGCGTGCCGGTTCGCTGGAGAAACATACCGTTTGGTATGTTGATGCTCGCGGCCCGCGCCATGGAGACCGGCGCGGCGCTTCTGCCCGGCCAGCCCGAACCGCCCGCGACCCGCTACAGCCTCGGCCTTTTCGCCTATCAGCAAAGCCTGAACCTCGACCGCGCGCGCGACTTTCTCGGTTGGACACCCTCGGTTCGCTTCGAAGAGGGCCTCGCCCGGAGCTTCGCGCCATGACCCCGGTTTTTGCGACAAGCGCGACGATGACGGTCAAGGCAAACCGCCTCCTGCGCGGGCAGGGCGGCACACTGCGCCTCCCGGTGCGCTATGCATTTTTCACCCATCCCGAATCCGGTCCCTGTCTGATCGACACCGGCTACAGCGCCGCCCTGTTTCGACCAGGAAACAGCTTTGCCACAAAGGCTTACGCGCGGCTCTTCAAGCCAACACTCACCCCTGAGGGCCAGATCGACGCGTTCCTCTCGCGGCAAAACCTGACGCCGGGCGCGATCAAGCGCGTCTTCCTCAGCCACCTCCACGCGGACCACATCTGCGGTCTGGACCAACTGCCCTCCGCGCAGATCATCGGACCGAAAAACACCTGCGACACACTCTCCACCAAACCGCTGCTCGCGCGCGTGCACCACGGATTTTTCGCGGACCTGATGCCGACACACGCGCGGGAAACCATGCAAGATTTCTCGGACTTCCCCCGCCGCACCGCGCAGGGCCTTGAGGGCTACGATCTTTTCGGCGACGGCAGCTTGCTCGCCATCCCGCTCGGGGGCCACGCCCTCGGCCATCACAGCTTTCTCTTCACCGAAGCGCGCCTGCTATACGCCGTCGATGTGACATGGCTCCACGCGCTTCTCCCCGCAGACGCCAAAGTCCCATTCCCGGCCTGCCTGATTGCCGCCGACCGCGCGGCGGAGCGCCGCAGCCGGGAGATCGTCGCGCAGTTTCAAGCAGATGGCGGCAGCGTGGTTCTCTGCCACGACCCGGCGGGCACGCCATGGGACGATCCGATTAGCTTCGGAGCCGTCCCGTGACCGCCGCCCTGCACCTCTTGCGCGAAACCCTCCCGGCCTTCCTGCAAACCCGCTGGCGCACCCGCAGCGCGCTCTCTCGTGAGGCGTTTTTGCGTTGGCAGGACGCGCAGATCACCGAATGGCTGCGCCGCGATCTGCCGCGCGCGCCGTTTTACGCGGACCGCCACCCGGCGACGCTGGCCGATCTGCCGATCATCGACAAAGCCGATGTGATGGGTGATTTCGCCGCCTTCAACACCGCAGGGTTGAGCGCCGACGCGGTATGGGAGCGGATCGACCGCAACATCGAAGGCCGGCTGATCGCGGGGGCCAGCACCGGGACGAGCGGGCAGCGCGGGCTGTTTCTGATCTCGCGGGTGGAGAGTTTCCGCTGGCTTGGCGTGCTGCTGGCCAAAGCGATCCCGGACCTCTTGCTGCGCCGTCACCGCATCGCGCTGATCCTCCCGCGCAACGCCCGGCTCTATGACGCTGCGAGCGCCGCCGGGCCGATCACCTTGCAGTTTTTCCCGACCGACCACGACCCGGCGGAGTGGCGTGCGGAATTGGAGCGCTTCGCGCCCAGCATCGTGATCGCAACGCCACATATGCTGCGGTTGATGGCCGAGGCCGGGCACAGCATCGCACCGCAGCGGATCTTCGCCGCCGCCGAAACGCTGGACCCGCAAGACCGGGGGCTGATCGAGGCGCATTTCGGACCGCTGCGCCAGATTTACATGGCGACAGAAGGGCTTCTGGCGGTGAGCTGCGCCCATGGCACCCTGCATTTGTGCGAAGACTCAACGCATTTTGAGCTCGAAGAGGCGGAGGGCGGGCTGGTCTCGCCGCTCATCACCGGGTTCCGGCGGCAGGTGCAGATCATGGCGCGCTATCGGATGAACGATCTCTTGCGTATGGCCGCGCCCTGTCCCTGCGGCTCGCCGCTGCGCGCAGTGGCGGAGGTGGTGGGGCGGCAGGACGATATTTTCCGGCTGGGGCCTTCCGGCGCGGTGCGGATCACGCCCGACACGCTGCGCGATGCGGTGCTGGCGGCGAGCCCGGCGGTCACGGATTTTCGCGTGATCCAAACCGGTGCGGCGCAGGTGGAACTGCGTTTGCCAGAGGCGGTGGAGGCGGGCGCGAAGGACGCTGTGGAGGCGGCGCTTCGGGCCGTTTTCAGCGCGCGCGGCGTGTCGCCTGAGATTAGCCGTCACACGCTCGACCCGCGCCCCAAGGGCGGCAAATTGCGCCGGGTGATGCGGCGGAGCGGCGCGTGACAAGCTGGAATGATCCGGCACGGATTGCCGCTTTGGTGGAGGCGGTGAACGGCGCGGGCAGCACCACTTTGATCGGCAATCTCACGACCGAGATGCGGATGCAGAGTTTCGACGGGATCGCCTTCCCGGTCAGTCTCTCGACCCGGCAGAACCCCCTCAATTGCTATATCAGCGACCCGGTGGCCGCGCTCACCGATTACGCGCGGTTTGAGCTTCACGCGCTGCCAAACCGGGCGGCTCGGACGGGCGCGGGTGCACTGATCTCGCTGGTGCACCCGCTGGTGGCGGCGAGCGGGCTCGGCCATCAGGTGCAGGTGAATGACTGGCTGGTCTCGACCAACCCGGTGCCGCCACTACGCGCCGCGACCGCCGCCGCGATCCGGGATGATCTGACGGCGTCGTATCCGGATCGCGCCGTGGTGATGCGCTCGCTCAATGAGGGGCATGACGCGGCGAGTTTGGCGGCGCTGCGAGACGCCGGGTTCACCTTGATGCCGATGCGGCAGGTTTGGCTGACGGACCCGCAAGCCTGCGCTGAGACCCGCGATTTGCGGCGGGACTTGCGGGCACTGGAGCGGACGGGGTTTGCGGCGAAGGCAGGGGACGCGTTCACCGACGCGGATTTTGCGCGTGCGGCGCGGCTCTACGGCCAGCTTTATCTGGAGAAATACACGCCGCTCAATCCGCAATACACGCCGCGATACATCAAGGCGATGCAGCGGGCGGGTGTGCTGACATTGACCGGATGGTATGACCCGGCGGGCGAGATGGTCGCGGTCGGCGGGCTCTTTCGCAACGGGCCGGTGCTGACGCAGCCGCTGCTTGGCTATGACCTTGCGCGCCCGGCCTCGGATGGGCTTTACCGGCTGGTCACGGCCCATGCGTTTCGCGCCGCCCGCGAGGCCAGATTGCAGCTCAACAGCAGCGCGGGCGCGGCGCGGTTCAAACGGCTGCGCGGCGCGCGGCCGGCGATTGAATACACGGCCATTTATGCGGCGCATTTGCCGCGCCGTCAGAGGCTGGCGATTGGCGCGATTGCCGAGATTTTGCGCAAGGTCGGAGTGCCGCTGATCCGCCGCTATCAGCTCTGATCGGGGCGGTTCCAGGCGATGTCGGCGACGGAGGCGTCGGTCAGCGACTGGCGGCTCAGGAGCGCGCGGGTGGCGAATTGGGCGAAGACCTTGGTCGGGGTGAGCGGGGAAATCGGATCGCCGGGCCAGTCGAGCATGGGCTGGGCGCGGCGCAGGTCGCGTAGGAGCGGGCGGAGGGTGCCGTCCCGGACCGCGCGCGGCAGGCTGTAGAGGAGCGCTGCGCTGCGCATGATTTGCGGGCGGTCGGTGGGGATCGCCGCGCCTTCGCCTTGAAGCGCGGCGGCGAAGGCTTTGGGATCGCGGAAGAAATGCAGACCGCTCGTCGCGCGCGGGTTGCATTCGAGGAACCAGAGTTTGCCCATTGGATCGCGGCGGAAGTCGAAGGCGAGGTGGCCTGTCCACTGCGTTTCCGCGGCGATTTGGCGGATCATCTCTTGCGCATCGGGCGCGGCGGTCGGCTGGCAGCAGGTGGCCGCGCCGTGGCGGCCTGTGCGATAGTCGGGCCGGTAGATGACGGAGGCGGTGACCTTGCCGTCATGCGCCCAAGACCAGCTGCACAGATCGGTTCCGGGGATGAAGTCTTGCGCCAGCCATGGGGTTTCTGGCGTCGGGCGGATGCGGGCGAGGACGCGCAGGTCTGGCGCGACATGGACATGGCCGCCGAAGCGGGAGAGGGCGGGTTTCAGCACGATCTGCGAGAGGTCGCGGATCTGGTCGAAAGCTGCCTTTGAGGTGAGCAGACGCGTCTCCGGCGTCGGGAGGCCGAGGGTCGCCAGTGTTTGGTGAAAGTGGAATTTGTCGTGGAAGGCGAGAAGCTGGGGGAGGGGCGGTGCAAGCAGCTTGGCGGGCAAGTCGCGGCGCGCCCAGAGGGCGGCGAGGTGGAAGATTTCTTCGCAGGTGGGGAGGACCGTGTCGATGGCCTCGCGCGCAAGAAGCGCGGCAAGCGCGTCGCCATAGGCCTGCGCATCCGCATTGGGGCTGGGGAGCCGCGCAAACCCGGCGGCATAGCGGGAGGCGGCGGCGAGGGTGGCGGGCACGCTGTCGGCGACAAACACCGTCTCTCCCGCCGCGCCGAGAAGCCGGGTCAGATGCAGCGCCACGGGCGCCCGCGCACCGGTGATCAGGATTTTAGACAATTTGTCGATTTACCATTTTTTAACCGCATTTGACGGAGGTTTTTATCGTGTATGATGCGCAAAAGACCATATCTCAGGAGGAACCGCCCATGTATAGCCGCCAGGAACTGATCGATTATGCAGATATTTCCAGCTTTGCCTATGACGACACCGATGGGTTCGACTTCAGAAGCTATGACGAAATTCTTGAAGTCACCGGAAATGGCTCGAACAGCTCTTTTTCCGGCATCTCTTATTACGATGAGACGGATAATGAACTCGTCATCGGCTTTGGCGGCACGGAAGGGTTTGGCGATGCCATTGCCGATGTGCAGCTTCTCTTTGGCCCGCCCGCGCAGGCCGGGGAAGCGGTGTCCTTTGCGATCGACTCTTACTATGCGGCGGCCAGTATGGGGCTGGAAATTTCGGATATCACCTTCACCGGCCACTCGCTCGGCGGGTATCTGGCGCAATATGCGGAATCGGTGATCGATTTCGGCCCGATCTCCAGTGACGCGGTGGTGTTCAACAGCCCCGGCTACAACCTGAGCGGTGGCTCCGATGAGGTCACCTATATCTATTCGGAAGAGGATGACTGGGATTTCGTCTCCCGCTTCATCCATAATTTCGGCGACCGCCTGAGCGACGAGGTCTATTATGTTGAAGGGGAGGGCGAGTTTGATGGCTTCCTCAACGCGCATTATCTCGGCCCGCTCCGCGAGGCGCTCGCGGATGGCAACGACATCACGCAAGACAATGACGGCTGGAGCTTCTGGGATATTTTCGGCTGATCACGCTGGCGCGGATGCGCCGGGCCGGCAAAGATGAAGGTAGCGACGATCTCTGTGGCTGCCTTTTTCATGCGCGGAGGCGCTCTCAAAATCTGAGCGCGAATCACTATCTGACAAGTATCAATGTGCACCCGAAGCGCTTTGAGACGTTATAACATTTAAACGCATGTCAATTGATATTTTTGCATTCGCGAATCATCCTATTTTGAAACTTTTATAAAAATGCAAGCCTAACTATCGAGGAAAGCAGGAATTTTAATTAACCCTTTGTATACTTATTTCTTGACCCATTGAGCAACTTCTTGCCAAGGTCCCGGGGAACGTTGGGCCTTGGGTGGGGAATTCTCATGTTACACGAGAACACATAGCTGGACTGTCATTCTCGCGAACTCCCTGATCTGGAATCTGGAAAGATTTGGGTCGGACCCAAAAAACACGTTTTGATAAAATTCTAGTCGAATTTTATTCGACTTTTACGCAAAGGTGGGACCGACATTATGGGCCAGATCCATTCGAACTACACAAATGATTATCTTGCAAAAATTCTGGATGCGACAGGTGAAGCCTGGTTCCGGAGCAATTTCGGCGCAGAAGCCTTTACGAAGCTGATCGCATGGCAGACCAGCACCGGCTATGTCAGCGACACGGACAGCGATGAGACCGAGATCATCCGTGCGCGCGCGATGGCCGACGAGACCGCGGATGCAGAGCCCACCGGGGCGATCACCGGGCGCTTCTTTGTCGACAAGAACGGGAACAATCAGGACGATGATGGCGGCGCTGTGGTCGGTGCGACCGTTCAGCTCTGGAGCTACAATCACGACGACAAGGAATGGCAGGTTATTCAGGAAGCCGTGACCGATGCAAACGGCGATTACATCTTTACGGGACTGCCCGATAATGAAGATTACCGGGTCCGCTTCATCAACAATACCGGTCAGGACTTTGTAACGTCGGATGTTGGATCCACCGAGACCGATAGCGATATCAGTCAGGTGCTGCGTGACGATGGTCAGATTAATTATGTGAAAGTCCGCAATGGCAGCACGACCGAGAACATTGATGCCGGGGTGAAAGACGGTGATATCGGCGCGATTTCGGGCCGCATTTTCGTCGATCAGAACGATAACAATGTTGATGATGGTGATGGTGGGCTGGCCGGGCTGAAGATGCAGCTCTGGAAATATGACAATGGCTGGAAGGTCGTTCAGGAAACCACCACTGACGCCGACGGCAATTACAGCTTTGACGGTCTGCCGGACCACGATGATTACCGTGTTCGCGTGATCAATGACACCGGGCGCGATCCGGTCCGCTCCAGTCAGGGCGGCGATGAACGATTTGACAGCGATATCGACCAGCGGGTCAGCAACGGTTGGCAGATCAACTATGTGAAGGTCGAAAACGGCGCGGAGACGCGCGATATCGACATGGGCTTCAAATCCACCGCGATGAACGCCCTTGGCGCCGAATACGACGATCTCAAAGTCCGCGAGCTTGGTGAAGAGCTGATCGTTAATGGCGATTTTGAAGGTCACCAGTACCGCAATTTGCCGTTCTATCGTTATGATGACGGCGGTGTCGAAGGCTGGAAGGCCGCAGGCTATGCGAGCCAGATTGAGGTTCAGACCATTGACATGAAGACAGGTCAGAAACTCAACAATTCGGTGGTTGAGCTTGACGTCAACGCCTGGGAACTTGGCGGCATCAAGCAAGTGGTCAATGTCACCGAAGCCGGGACCTATCAGATGTCCTTCGATTATGGCCTGCGCGATATTCGCGACAGTGCCTGGTATTCGGATTCCTATACCAACATGTTCGGGGTAAGGGTCGATGGAGAGCTTGTCCAACTCGTCGGTGCAGGCACGAAAAACGGTGAGCCGCTCCCGGACTTCATGAATCGGACCTTTGATCTGCAACTGAGCAAAGGGACGCACACCATCGAATTCATCGAAACGGGTTGGGCCGAGGGCACGCATTTTGCCGATGACGGGGCAGGGGCTCTGATCGACAATGTGTCACTGCGCAAGGTCGAGATGGTGCATGATACCGGTGTCGTGACCGGCACGCTCTATTATGACGGCGATCTTGATGGCCGTCAGGATGACAACGAGGGCGGCATCGGTGGCCGGATTGTCTATCTGCTCAAAGAGAACGGCACCTGTGTTTGGGTCGATGGCGAGCGTGTCTATACCGAGACCGATGCCAACGGCAATTACAGCTTCGAGGGCGTCGCGCCGGGCAAATACAAGATCGGCTTCACCGAGGCGACCGAGTATAGTGACAAGAACCGTTTGAAAGACACCAGCGACTCTATTGAGATCAAGGCGGGCAAGGAGCTCTCCGGGATCGATAACGGGTTTGAAGGCAAGATTATCGATAAAACCATCGAGATCTGCGAGAACGACACATTCGTCGAGGATTTCGACACGACCTGCGAGATCATCAGCGAGGACGTGTATTTCATGGTCGCCGAAGATCCGATCTGTGCCAATATCGGCCGCAATGCCAATGACACCCCGGATAAGGATGGCGTCTGGAACAATGGCGGGCCGACCGCGTTCACCCATTATGTCTGGTTGAAAGAAGCGGTCGATTACGATGTCACCGTGACCGTGCGCCTGACGACAGATCCGTCGGAAGTTGCGCCCAAAGATGGGCTCGACTACGCGCCCGACGGCTTTGCCTATCTGACCAATCAGAGCAACGAGAACGGCGCACCGCGCTACGAGACGATTGATGTGGTGATCAAAGCTGGCCAGGTTCGTTCGGAAGCCTTCTATGTCGGCACAGAGTCCGCACGTTTCAACTATGTGTTCGGCCTTGAGGTCGACAGCATCTATAACAACGATCTCGACGAAGAATGCTCGAAGGTGAAGCGGATCGTCACCACACCAATCGCGCTTGATCTGAACCGCGACGGCGAGATTGGCGTCACCGGCGAGACCTCCTCGGCGGATAAATCGGGCATCAAAACGCTTGGCGAAACCGTGCTCTTCGACATGGATGGCGACGGGAAGGCCGAGCGGATCGAGTGGTTCGACGGCTCCGGCGACGGCATCCTGATCGACACGCGCCCCGGCATTGCCAACCAGAAAATGACCGGCCTGCGCCTCTTCGGCGATGAGGACGGCAAATATACCGACGGCTATGACAAGCTGCGCACGCTGTTCGACAAGGATGGCGACGGCATCATCAAGGGCGCGGAACTGAACGGGCTGAGCCTCTGGGTCGACAATGGCGATGCCAAGGTCGAGCGCGGCGAGATCGTCAGCCTGTCCTCCAAGGGCATCACCGAGATTTCCGGCAACGTCACCACTGAGCGCGATGCCGATGGCCGGGAACTCATCCGCTCCACCGTCCAGCAGGATTTCGAGGAGACCGGCGAAGTCACGTATCGTCTCGAAGGCCCTGATGCGGCGCTCTTCAAGGTGGATGCGAATGGCAAGGTGACCTTCCGCGAGGCGCCGGATTACGAGAACCCGAAAGATCACGGCAAGGACAATGTCTATAATGTGACCCTGATCCGGGAAACCGATGATCCGACCTGCGCGCCGCAGCGCGAAAATCTGCGGATCGAGGTCTGCGACAAGCCGTCCCTCGGCGATACGGTCTGGTATGACACCAATGGCAATGGCAAGCTCGACACAGGCGAGCAAGGCGCGTCGGGTGTGAAGGTTCTGCTGATGAGCGCCGATGGCAAGACCGTTCTTGACACAACGACGACGGACGCCAACGGGAAATATCTCTTCGACGATCTCGATGCAGGCGATTATCAGGTAATGTTCGTGGCCCCGAGCGGCTATGTCTTCACCACCGAAAGCCCAGCGGGCCCGGAAGCGGCCAATAACGACTCTGACGCGGGCGATAACGGCCTGAGCGGCGTGGTCCGCCTCAGCGAGGGCGAGCATCAGCGCAACGTCGACGCTGGTCTCATCGTCGAGGACCCCCACACTGCCTCCCTTGGCGACACGGTCTGGTATGACACCAATGCCGACGGCGTGCTGAACGGTTCTGAGAGCGGGGCGGCGGGTGTGTCTGTCGAGCTGCTGGTCGATGGCGAGGTGGTGGCCACCACGCTGACCGATGCGAATGGCAAATACCTTTTCGACGGTCTCGCGGCGGGCGATTATCAGGTCCGGTTCACGACCCCGGATGGGTATGAGTTCACTGAGGCCAGCACCGTTGCGGCGGATGCGGTGAACAGCGACTCCGATGCCAATGT
>NZ_JBLEFH010000008.1:0-216720 GCF_047345645.1 Jujubicoccus corallicola
GGACAATCTGCTGACCGGCGAAGGCTATCTCGCGGTCTGTATCGATCCCGAGGGCGATCTCTTCACCGTCGAGGACTCGCCGCGTCCCGAGGATGCGCTGGTCTATTGCGTCGATGAGGCGCTGCCGAGCTTCATCACCGATGTGCTCGACCAGAGCCGTCTCGACGAGGCGACCTGGCTGCTCAATCAGGCCGAAGGCCTGCTCGGCAGCACGGTCGACACTGATGGCGATGGCATCGATGAGACGACCCTCGATTTCCAGGATCTCTTCTACGCCACCTGGCAGCTCGTCAACGAAGACACGCTCAAGCCGGGTCAGATGGACACGATCGATGGCTATCCGGGGGCCGGCTACATGGTCGATCTCGCGCTGGCCAATGGCGATGGCTTCGTGCCGGGCGAGGGCGATCTCGTCGGCGTGGTGGTTGCGCCGATGATCGAAAGCAATGGCGACGGGCTCATTGACGAGACCGATGCCAATGTCGGTCAGATCATGCTGATCGGTGTGCCGTGGGATGAGCTCGCACAGGATTGCGTCTGCGGCTGATTGCCACGGGCTTGAGAGAAGGGACGGCCAAGGCGTTGTTTTGCCGTCCCAAACTCCCTCCCTTGGCGTTGATGCAGCGCAAAAATACCTTGGGGCGGATTTCCGCTTATGTTAGTTAAGAAATCGTTGACGCGGCGGCCTGCGATGAGCGCAAGGCCAAGGCGCAACGGGTGAGGAAAGAGGACATCATGTTCAAACAGTTTATCGCAACCGCTGCTGTGATCGCCGCTCTGCCGGCCGCAGCTCTGGCCGCGACCGAAGAGGCGACCCTGGTGGGGGATGCATCGCTCAGCACAACGTCGATCGACGCGCTCGACCGCACGTTTACCTTCAACAAATTCGACGAGCAGGGCGGCGATCGCACCCTGACCGGCGCGACATTTACCTTCGAATTCGACTATTCGGCGCAGCTCCAGATCACCAACACCTCGCGGGTCACGCTGAAGACCGACAAGGCGCAGGACTGGAATTTCGGCCGCACGGTGTACCCGGATTTCGATGCGAAAACCTATGCGACCGGCGAGAGCGTCATCACCGGCTCGGAAGGCGGGGAAGAGACCGCGTTCACCTTCAACAACTATGATGAGCTGGTGATCACCGGCCTCGACCAGATCGGCATCGGCGAAACCGCCAATGCCAGCACGTCCATCGGCGGCACGGCGACCGTGACCTTCGAGATCGATGCGGCGGATCTGGCCAGCTACATTGCCGCGAGCGGCGATGACAGCGTGTCCTTCGACGTGCTGAGCACCGCGGATCTGCAGAACCCGCCGATCCGTTGGGCCGCGGGCGGCACCGCCTCCTATGGCTGGCTGGAATCGGCGCTGGTCTCCGGCTCGGGCACCTACACCTACACCTCGAACGTGGCCCCCGTGCCGCTGCCCGGCGGCCTCGCGCTCCTCGGCCTCGGCATCGCCGGCCTCGGCCTCGCCCGCCGCAAACGCAGCGCGTAAGCGAGACGGCCAAAGGCGCGCGCAAACCGCGCCTTAACCAACACAGAGAGACCGCCCAAGGGCGGTCTTTTCTTTTTTGGTTTTTACTTTCCTTTTCTTCCCAATCACTCCGCGACACAGGAATCGCAAAGGTGATTCGTATTCTGGTTTTTGGACGCCACTCATCACCCTTTATTTTCTGATGTTTGGTCAGACACCCTCGGACATATATAAATTATTACGCGCGATCCATATCCATTTAGTTATAATATCACAGTTTTGCCTAATTTTTCACCATAAATGCTTAATATTCATGCAGGTTTGATACCAGATACCAATTGTGTGGCAGGCAATCCGATCTATACTCAGGTTTATGCGAATAGTGACCATTACATCGGGTAAACGTGGTATGTTAATGATATTTACATCCAGATACTGCGTTTCCATGATTTTTAACAAGTAAATATCGGCGCCACCCCACCCGGCGCCGATACCTAGTATAATATAACAAGGACCCATCTTATGGCGGTAATCAAGGGAGATGGCGGCAACAACGCTGTTGCACCCGGAACGAATAATAACGACGTCATGACCGGCGGCGGCGGCAATGATCAGGTTTGGGGCAATGCCGGTGACGACTATATCGGCGGCGATTATATCGGCACCCATATCCCGACACGCACAGGGGGAGCCGGCTATAGCGTCGCAAATGCGGTGGATTCTCAGCTTGGCTCCGCCGCGACCAGCACCTCAGGCAGTACCACTTCATTCTATACCTTCAGCAACACGACGTCAGGTGCGCAGGCTGTCAATTATGACATCTATTATGTCGAACCGGATGGCACAATCACCTGGATGACACAGGTCATCGCTGGTGCGACACGCAGCATCGCGGTCCGGTCTGCCGAAGGCAATTTCATCGCTGTGGACACCAGTTCCGGCGAGATCCATCATCATTTTTCCGCCACCGCAAGCTCATCGACCCCGCTGGACGCGGTTGTTAGCGGCGATGACAATCTTGCAGGCTATGCCGGAAACGATACCATTTTCGGCAATGAAGGCGATGATACGATTTATGGCGAGCGCTTTCAGGCGAATGACAATACCCTTACGGGTGACGACTATCTCGACGGCGGCGAAGGCAACGACACCATCTATGGCGGCGGCGGCAACGACAAGATCGGCGGCGGCACGGGTGATGACACAATTTACGGCGAGAACGGCGCAGACAACATTGTCGGTGGGGCAGGGCAGGACACCATCTTCGGCGGTGCCGGCAATGACACGATCCGCGGCGATGGCTACATAATCATCGACCGCAATGCCACCGCCGGCACCTATAGCAAGGTTTTCGGAACAGGTCTCTCCGCCGCCAACTCTCAGAGCAACACGAACACCGTCACATATAATTTCACCCATCAGGCGTCGGGCGGGTTTGAAGTCTATTATGTTGAACCAAACGGCGATCTTCGTTTTCTGGCGAGCGTCACGACGGGCAACGTCACCACGCTTCAGCTACCAGCAGATACGACCTTCGCCATTGTCAAAGACAACGCCATTGTCGGGCTGATTGACCGCAGTGAAACAGGCACAGGCGGCACATTCAACATCGCCAATTATGCCGATCCCGAGTTTGGATCCACCGCACCGGGCGCCGCCGCCGATATCATTGATGGCGGCGCGGGCAATGACACGATCTATTCCGAAGGCGGCGATGATCGCGTCGACGGTGGCACCGGGGCAGATTTTATACATACCAGCACGGGCAATGACACGGTCATTGGCGGGGAGGGGGCTGACACGATCCAGACAGGCACGGGCGATGATATCATCTATGGCGAGTCCGAAAGTGGCGCGCCGGTCGCGGGCAGCAGCTTCAACGATCACATCACCGCCGGCGAGGGCAATGACACCGTCTATGGCCAGCAGGGCGATGATGCGATTTCGGGCGGCACCGGGGCGGACCAGCTTTATGGCGGGGAGGGTGCGGACACCATCATCGGTGGCGGTGATGCGGATTATATGGAAGGCGGCACCGGCGATGATGTAATGATCGGCGACGGACTCGGTCTCGTTCCCTTGCGCACGACGGCCAGCCAGACCGTCGCAAACTTTATCGGCAGCGACGCAGGGTCTGCGACCGCCTTCACCGGCCCGTCGAACGGTGCGGGGAAAACCGCCGTCACCTTCACCAACAACAACACCGGCGGCCAGGGCATCACGGTGTATTACATTGAGCCGGATGGCACACTTCAAACCGCATCCATGGGTGTCCCGCTCAACCAGTCCCGCACCTTCTATTTTCCGGATAATTCCAATGTGCTGCTTGCCGAGAGCGGCACCGGGCGCGTGCTCGGCTATTACGAAAATGTCGAGGATCAGGGCAGCATCACGCTAACCACCGGTAATGACGACGCGCTGCAATTCGCGCCGCCGGGCGGTGCTGACGAGATGTATGGCGGTGATGGCGACGACATGATGATGGGCCGCGATGGCAATGATCTCATCTATGGCGACGCCGGCGCGGACACGATCGACGGCGGCGCGGCAGATGATACCATTTATGGCGGCGCGGATGACGACACCGTGCGCGGTGGCACGGGTGCGGACACCATCGAGGGCAATGCCGGCCAGGACACGCTGCTCGGGGAAGCGGGAACCGATACGATCTCCGGCGGGGCCGGGGACGACATCATTGATGGCGGGGAAGGGGCTGACACCGTTTCCGGCGGAAGCGGCAATGACGACATCACCGTCGGCGGCGGCGACATCGCCTCGGGCAATGACGACCGGGATGCGTTCATCATAGACCGCGACCAGCTCGCGCCCGGTGACAGCATCACCATTGACGGCGGCACCGGCTCGACCGCCGCGGGCGATGTGGATGATTATGACAGCATTGATCTGTCGGGGCTTACCATCACCGATTACAGCCTGACACGGGATGCCGACGGCAATTCATGGTCCGGTATCGTCAATGTCAGCGATGGCACCAACAGCTACAGGCTGGATATAGTCGAGATTGAGGAGCCGATCTGCTTCACGCCCGGTGTGCTGATCGAGACGGATCAGGGGCCGCGCGCGGTGGAAACGCTTCAGATCGGTGATCTGGTGCTGACCAAGGATCACGGGCTGAAACCTGTGCGCTGGATCGGGCGCAATCGCCTGAGCGCGACCATGCTTGACGAGAACGAAAACTACCGGCCGATCCGCATCCGTGCCGGGGCGCTCGCACCGGGCTATCCGGCGGCGGATCTGATCGTGTCGCCGCAGCATCGCATCCTGATCCGCTCACGCATCGCGGCACGGATGTTCGGCGCGGATGAAGTGCTGGTGGCGGCCAAACAGCTTTTGCAGATCGACGGCGTCGAGCAAGTCAACCACAGCGATGGCGTTGACTATATTCACTTCCTGCTCGACCAGCACGAGATCGTTTACGCCAACGGCGCGGAAAGCGAGTCGCTCTATACCGGCCCGCAAGCGCTCAAATCCGTCGGCGCCGAGGCCCGCGCGGAAATCCTGTCGCTGTTCCCGGAACTCAGGGATATCGACTACCGCGCCATCTCTGCGCGCCAACTGCCATCCGGCAAACTCGCCCGCAAACTCGTCACGCGCCATCAGCGCAACAGCAAGCCGCTGGTGATGTGAAACGCGCGGAAACTCTCCCTTGGAACCTCAGGGGAGAGCTACCTCCATTATTCCAATAATCAGTATTATGTAAATTAAGGAGATGGATCAGGACGACAGTTTCTCGAATTGTGCCTTGTCCTTCTCGGTCCACGACACGTTGAGAACGCTGCGCTCGCCGTCGTGGCGCTCGTCGGTCACGAGATGATGCGCGTAAAGCCAGGCGCGTTTCGCACCTTCAGTCGGCCCGAGTTTCAGCTCATCCTCACTGCGCACGCCCATCAGTTGCTCTTCCATCGCCTCGACCAGCGTATCGAGACCGGCGCCCGTGGACGCGGAAATCGCGACGACATTCTCGTCACGCTCGGCCACCGCTTCGTGGGCTTGCCGCGCGGCGTCGTCCAGAAGATCGATTTTGTTCCAGACTTCGAGCATCGGCCGCGTCTCATCGACGCCAAGCGCGGTCAGGATCGCCTCGACATCCGCCTTTTGCTCCTCGGTCTCGGGATGCGCCACGTCGCGGACATGGAGGATGAGATCAGCGTCGAGCACTTCCTCCAGCGTCGCGCGGAACGCGGCGACAAGCTGTGTAGGCAGATCGGAAATGAAACCCACCGTGTCCGACATGATCACTTTACGGCCATTTTCGAGCTCAATCGCGCGCATCGTCGGGTCCAGCGTGGCAAAGAGCATGTCCTTGGCCAGCACATCCGCACCGGAGAGACGGTTGAACAGGCTCGATTTGCCCGCGTTGGTATAGCCAACCAGCGCGACAATCGGAAATGGTACTTTTTTCCGGGCCTTACGGTGAAGTGTGCGAGTTCGCACGACCTTCTCAAGCTGGCGTTTCAGCCGCGTGATCTGCTCGTCCAGCGCACGCCGGTCGGCCTCGATCTGGGTCTCACCAGGGCCGCCCATGAAGCCGACACCGCCTCGCTGGCGCTCAAGGTGGGTCCAACTGCGCACAAGGCGCGATTTTTGGTAACTCAGATGCGCAAGCTGCACCTGCAATACACCCTCACGGGTGGCCGCTCGGTCGCCGAAAATCTCCAAAATCAGCCCCGTCCGGTCGAGAACCTTCACCTTCCATTCACGCTCCAGATTGCGCTGCTGGATCGGCGACAGCGGCCCGTCCACGATCACGAGGCCGATCTCGTCAGCTTCGATTTTCTCGTGAATTTCCGCGAGCTTGCCGGTGCCAATTAAAGTCGCTGCACGAATAGAGTTAAGGGTGACAACCTCCGCGCCCATGATCTCCAGATCCAGCGCGTCGGCCAGCGCAACAGCCTCGTCGAGCGCGTTTTCAGGCGCCCGGCGGGTGTCGCGGTCGTTAAAATGCGGGTGTAGGACGAGTGTGCGCAAGCGGCTTAGCTATCCCCGTCGCCTTCGTAAAGCTGCACAGGCTGCGACGGCATAATCGTCGAAATGGCATGTTTATAGACAAGCTGGCTCTGGCCATCACGGCGCAAGAGCACGCAAAAATTGTCAAACCAAGTGATAACGCCTTGAAGTTTCACGCCATTTACCAAGAACACCGTCACCGGAATCTTGGCTTTGCGGGTTGCGTTAAGGAAAGCGTCCTGGAGGTTCTGTTTATCAGCCATTTTGTGCCTTTTTGTCGCGCCTCTGACGGGCCGTTACGTTATTGACATCATAATAATCAGGAATGTCGGAATTTAAAGGGTCAACGCCAAGACATTGGGTTGAGAAGTGCGATCAATGCAAGAGATTCGACCCGTCCCATCACCATCGCGATGGCAAGAACGGCTTTTACCTCACTGGAAAGATAGCCGTAATCGGTAACGTCGGTGCCCATGGCGGGCACCAGTTGGCCCGTGGTGGCGAGCGCCGCGATGGCATGGGCGATGGCCTCGACGAAACCGAGCCCGAGGAGGGTTAACACCAGCATCAGGCTGGCGAGCGTCACCAGAAAGAGCATCAGGAAAATCCAGCTAAGATAGGCGCCCTGCCGGCGCATCTGCCGGTGCCCCCTGCCCTCGGACGGCACGGAATGCGGCTCGGCGAGGATCTGCACTTCGCGCAGCCCATGGCGGTAAAGCCCGTAGACTCGCAGCAATTTGATGCCGCCCGCCGTGGTCGCGATCCCGCCGCCGATCACCGAAACGCCCATAAAAATCAAGCCAGTCGTCTCAAGGCCGGACCAGTCCCGCGCAGCCATCCAGTCCGCGCTGACAAAGCCGGTGGTGGTCACGAAGGACAGCACCGTGAAGAACGTCCCCCAGACCGCGCTGGCCATTGCGCCGATATTTTCCTGATCGGCGAAATCGAAACTGGCAAGCCAATGGCGCATGAAGAGGAGTAAGGTCAACGAGCAGACCGCGATGGCCGCGAGGATCAGTTCAGGATCGTTAATGCCGCGATCGCTTTTGATGCGTGTTTGCGGGCGGTAAACGCGATGTGTCAGCGCAAAGATGAAGAAAAACATCACGATGACTTCGCCAACGCGGCCAGAAAGGCCGTTTTCGAGCCCGCCCACAGGAGACGCGCCGGTGGTGGAAATCACCGACATGCCGTGGCAGAGCGCGATCAGTGGCCCCTCCCCGGCGAGGATCAGCAGCAGTGTTAACGTTAATGTGCCGCCGGTATAGATCGGGACGATGATCGGCACGTAGCGCGACCACAAAGTTTCGCCCGCCGAAATCGTTTGGGTAAAAAAGGATTCCGATCCCGGCGCGCCCTTTTGCAAGAGTTCGAACCCGCCGAGATTGAGCGGCTCGAAGATCACGAAGGCGGCGAGAACGATCAGCAGTCCGCCGGACCATCCCGCAAAAGCGCGCCAGAGATGCAGCGTCGCGGAGAGGTCCACCGCCTGCTCGAATTGCGTCGCCCCGGTGGTGGTAAAACAGGAGACCATTTCGAAATAAGCGCCAAAAAATCCGAGACTTGGGACGAGGTGCGCCACCGGTGCGGCCATCATGAGCGGGAGCAGCGCATAGGCCGCAATCAGCGTGATAAGATCGCTCCGCACCTGACTTTGCCGCTTGCGCTGCGGGCCAATCGCGAGGCCGATGGCGTAGCTGCCGAGCCAGAAAATCAGCCCATGGTAGAAGAAGGTCCGCGCCGTTTCCCAATCCTGGTAAACCGCCGCGTTGAGCATGGGCAGCACCATGCCCGCGGAGGTCAGCAGCATCAGGTTCACCGCAAGCGGGAAGCGCCGGACCACCATCATCAGAAAAAGTCGATCCCGACCTGGAACAGCGCCTCGACCTGAGCGATGTCTTCTTTCATGCAGAACACGGCGAGAATGTCGCCCACCTCGATCCGGGTGGAGCCGCGCGGCATGACCAGTTGCTCGCCCTTGAGGATCCCGCCGACGAGCGCGCCTTCGGGAAAATTCACCTCAGACAAGGACTTACCGGCGATTTCGGACGTGGCGAGAACCTGCGCCTCGAAGATCTCCGCCTCGCCATCGCCGATGGAATAGACCTGCCGCACCTTGCCGTGACGAATGTGCCGCAGGATCGAGGACACCGTCACCGCACGAGGGTTAATGGTCGCGTCAATCCCGAGATGGGGCACCAGTTCCTGCATGGACGGATCGTTCACCAAGGCGATCACCATCGGGCACCCAAACGCCTTCGCGCGCGCACAGGACAGCAGGTTCGTTTTGTCGTCATCCGTCACGGCAATAAAGCTGTCCGCGCGGCGAATATTGGCCTCTTCGAGAATGTCGCGGTCGAGCCCGTCGCCATTCAGCACAATCGAGCGCTCCAGAATATCCGCCGCCGCCTCTGCCGTGCGCCGATCTCGCTCGATAACCTTAACGCGGGTGCGCGGTGTGCCATTTTCCAGCTTAATCGCGATCTCGCGACCCACGGCCCCTGCCCCGACGAGGATCGAGCGATCACCGCGGCGCTGCGTTTTGCCGAAAATTTCCAGCGTGCGGTCCACATCGCGGGAATCGACCATGAGGTAAAGCGAGTCGCCGGTATAGATCTGGTCCGACGGCTCCGGCGCGAACAAACGCCCGTCGCGGCGCACGCCAACGACGACCGAGCGCAGCGTTGAGAAGAGTTCCGTCAATTGATTCAGGGGCGTATTAGAAACTGCTGCCCCTTCATCCACCACGATCCCGAGCATCTGGGATTTGCCCTCAAGAAAGGTTTCGGAGTCAAAAGCCGCAGGAATTTTCAGCCGGTCAATTGCCGCCTCGGCGACCTCCTTTTCCGGCGAAATCACCACGTCAATCGGCAGGTGATCGCGGCGATAAAGGTCGGAATAAATCACGTCGAGATAGGAGCGCCCACGCAGACGCGCGATCTTGCGCGGCACGCCGAAGACCGAATGGGCGACCTGACAGGTGACCATATTCACCTCGTCGGACTGCGTCGCGGCGATGATCATGTCCGCGTCGGATGCGCCGGCCTTATCAAGCACATCCGGGTAGCTTGCGAAACCAATTACGCCTTGCACATCAAGGGTTTCCGTCGCGCGGCGCACAAGCGCACCATTATTGTCGATCACGGTGACGTTGTTGCGCTCCTGCGACAAATGCCGCGCAATCTGCGAGCCGACCTGACCCGCGCCGCAGATAATCACCCTCATGAATCATCCTTTTTCTTGCTCGCAACGCCGAGGCTTTTGAGCTTGCGGTGCAGGGCCGAGCGCTCCATGCCGACGAAGCTTGCCGTGCGGGAGACATTGCCGCCATAACGGTTAATCTGCGCGATGAGATAGTCGCGTTCGAAGAGCTCGCGCGCCTCGCGGAGCGGCAGACCAATGAAATGCGGCGCAAGGCCGGTTTCGACCTCGCCGCCCGTCGCATCGCCCGCCAGCTCTTCGGCAGAAATTTCGCCGTTTTCTCCGCCCATTATGAGCGCACGTTCAAGTGTGTTGCGAAGCTGGCGGATATTGCCCGGCCAGTTCATGCTTTGCAGCATCACAATGGCCTCTTCGCTCAAGGATTTTCGCGCAAGCCCTTGGGTTTTAATGATCTCTTCCATGAAATGCTCGGCGAGCAGTGGAATGTCCTCGCGCCGCTGCTCCAGCGACGGCACAGCAATCGGGACCACGTTCAGCCGGTGATACAGTTCTTCCCGGAAACGCCCTTCGGTAATTTCCGTTTTCAAATCGCGGGTTGTGGCCGAAATCACCCGTGCGTCCACGCGAACAGTCTCCGAGCCGCCGGGCCGGGTGAAACTCTGATCCACCAGAACGCGCAGCAGTTTCGACTGCGTCATCAACGGCATATCGGCGACTTCATCTAGGAAAAGAATGCCGCCATGCGCCTGTTCTAAAAGACCTTTTTCGCCGCCCGTCCCGAACAGCACATCCTCCATCCGCTCCGGCGAAATTGTAGCGGAGTTGACCGACACAAACGGCTCCTCCGCCCGGTCGCTCTGCGTATGGATATAGCGCGCCGCGATCTCTTTACCCGCGCCAGACGGCCCTGTGAGCATGATCCGCCCATTGCCACGCGTCACCTTATCGAGCTGCGATTTCAACGACTTGAAGGACGAACTTTCACCGATCATCTCGGTCCTCGTGACCTCGCCGCGCCGCAGTTTCGCGTTCTCCCGCCGCAACCCGCTCGTCTCCAGCGCTCTGGTAATAACCACCATCAACTGGTCGATATTGAACGGTTTTTCGATGAAGTCATAAGCGCCCTGCTTGATCGCCGCGACCGCAATTTCGATATTGCCATGCCCCGAAATGATCACAACCGGCACGTCCGGGTTGTTTTGCTTGCAGTTTTTCAGGATGTCGATTCCATCCATCCGGCTGTCTTTGAGCCAGATATCAAGGATAATCAGATCCGGCGCTTCGGCATTCATCTGCTCGATATAGCTGTCCGCATCCCATCCGAGGCGCACCTCATGCCCCTCATCCTGCAAGATGTCCGCGATCAGGTCGCGAATGTCCTTTTCGTCGTCAATGACCAGAATGTCGCTCATACTACTCGCCTCTTTCCTCCACGGGATATACCGGCAACACGATACGCGCCAGTGCTCCCTGATGGGCGCTGCCTTCAAATTCCGGCGCGTCCATCAAATCGAGCTCACCCCCATGTTCTTCTATGATTTTCTTGACGATGGGCAGGCCGAGGCCCGTCCCACTCGCCCGTGTCGTCACATAGGGCTCGAACAGCCGGGCGCGGTCCTCCGGAAGGCCGATCCCGTTATCACTGATCGCGATAATTGCGCTTTGCCCCTCGGTCTGCAAGCTCACGATCACCCGCGGCGCGTAATCGGCATCCGGATGCTCCTCGCGATAGCTTTGCGTCGCCTCGACGGCGTTTTTTGTCAGGTTTGTCAGCGCTTGGCCAATCATTGTCTCGTCGAGATGGGCGGTCACGATGTGCTCCGGCAGCGCGAGGTCAATCTGCACGTCGCCCTCCCGCTGAAGCGCCACCGTGTCGCGCAGCACCTTGCCGAGATCTACATCCCGCCGCTGCGGCTCGGGCATCCGCGCGAATTTCGAGAACTCATCAACAATCCGGCGCAAGTCATTGGTTTGACGCACGATAACGTCCGAATACTGCTCCAGCGCGTCGCGATCCTCATCGCCGAGCATCTTGCCGAATTTCCGCTTCACCCGCTCCGCCGAAAGCTGGATCGGGGTGAGCGGGTTCTTGATTTCATGGGCAATCCGGCGCGCCACATCACCCCAGGCGGCCATGCGCTGCGCGGCGACGAGATCGGTCACGTCGTCGAATGTCATCACATAGCCCTCAATCGCGCCATCATCGCGATAGCGTCGCGCGAGGCGGGTCAGCAGCGTCTCGCCACCCCCGCTTTGCAGCCGGATTTCCGCTTGAACAGAATTGCCTTTCTTCTCGGAAAGCTTGTCAAAAAGCGGGGCGAACTCCGGGACGACTTCGGCAATCTGCGCGCCTTCCAGCCCGTCGCGATCCAGCATCCGCAGCGCGGACCGGTTCGACAGCTCCACACGGCCCTCCGCATCCAAACCGATGACGCCCGCAGACACACCTGACAGCACAGAGTCGAAAAGCCGCCGCCGCATTTCCGTCTCATCATGAGCGGTGACGAGCGCGTCCCGCTGGTTTTTCACCTGCCGTGTCATGCGGTTAAACATGCGTCCTAACAACGCGATCTCGTCATCGCCCTGCTCTTCAGGCACTTTGGCGTCGAAATCCCCGGCCCCGACCCGCTGCGCCGCGCCCGCAAGCCGACCGACTGGCCCTGCGATCCGCTCCGCCAGCACCAGCGCGAGCCAGACCGAGGCGAGGATCACCACCAGCGCAAAGCCCAGATAAATCAGGCCAAATTCGAAAAAGAGCCGCCCGCGCTCGCGCTCCAGCTCGTTATAGAGGGAGATGGAATCCTTGGTCTCATCGAGCAGGTTCAGGATCTCGCCATCGACCGTGCGCGCGATATAAAGATAGCTGTCCGGCCAGCCCGCCAGTTTCACAAGTGCGCGGAACTCATTGTTATCCCAGTCTTCTATGATCGCGACCCGGCCTGCATTCGCCGCCTCAAAAGCCTCCGGCGACGGCGCATCAAAGTTGAAAAGATAGCTGCGCTCGCCTCGCGCCGTGATCTCGCCCGCGCCGTCGATCACAAACGCCTCTTTCAGCCCGCGCTGCATCTGCGCCTGCCCTTGGCTCAGATACTCACGCAGCTGACCACCCGAGAGCAGCGGATCGCGCCGTTTCCGCTCCTGAAGAAACGCGGCCAGAATGTTGATATCGTCGGACAAATCGACCCGGTGTTCATCCTCATAAGCGGTCGCCGCGGCGAGCGATGTGCCGACCACATTTTTAACCCGGTCGGAAAACCAACCCTCCAGCCCGAGATTGAGCGTCAGCGTGGCAAAAATCGCGAGCAGCACCGTGGGGATCAGCGCCACCATGGCAAACACGGTGACGAGCCGCGTGTGAAGACGTGAACCCGCCGAATGCGCGCGCCGCTGCGCTACGATCTGCACGATCCGCCGCGCGACAAGCGCCGCAACAACAAGTACATAGGCCATATCGAGCAGCAACACGCCGCGCAGCGCAAAGCTGATCGACGCCTCGTCGCCGCGCGCCAGCAGCGTGATCGTGAGCAGCGCCAGCAGCGGGCCGACCGCGAAGAGCACAAGCGTCAGCCGCCCGCGCCAAGGGCTCTCACGCCACCAGCGCCGCAGCGCAAGCTGCATGGTCATGATCGGTGTCTGTGGCAAATCTGCTGCTCGCTGTTGCTCTTTGGCGGCAGGTTACATCATCTTCCGGCTGCGAGTCACGGCTATGTCGTAATTCGTGATCTTCTTTCGCAGCGTATTTCGGTTGAGGCCCAGCAGTTCCGCCGTGCGGATCTGATTCCCGCCGGTCGCATCCAGTGAAAGCTCTATAAGAGGTTGCTCCAACTCGCTGAGAATACGGTGATAAAGGCCGGCCGGCGGCAGCGCTTCGCCATGCAGCGCGAAATAGCGCCGCAGATGCGCCTCGATCGCGCCGCGCAGCGAACCGTTGTCGCGCGACGGCATGGCGGGGGCATCGTCCAGCGCCTCGGCAACCATCGCTTCCGTCACCTCGTTGCCGCCCGCCAGCGCACTCAGCCGGACCACAAGATTTTGTAATTCCCGCAAATTTCCGGGCCAGCTATAAGCCCGCAGCCGGTCAAGCGCCTCATTGCTGAACCCGCCGCTCTCACTCGGCGCGGATTGCAGGAAATGGCGCACAAGATCGGGGATGTCGTCGAGCCGTTCGCGCAGCGGCGGCAGGTCGATCGGCATCACATTGAGGCGGTGAAACACATCCTCGCGGAACACTTTTTCGGCCACCTTCTTGCGCAGGTTCCTCTGGGTCGAGGCAAGGATGCGCGGGCTGTTCTCCGCCGTCAAAATCGCGAGAAGCCGCCCTTGAAGCGCCATCGGCAAGTCCCCGATTTCATCCAAAAAAAGCGTCCCGCCGCGCGCCCTTTCCAGCGCGCCGTTCGGCCCGAACAGCGCTTCGCCCAAACTCTCGGCATCCGCGGCGGCGAGGTTTACGGTGATGAAGGGCGCCGAGCCGCTATCCCCGTAATCATGCAGCGTTTTCGCGACCAGCCCCTTGCCCGTCCCGGACTCGCCCGAAATCAGCACCGGCATATCGAGCTGCATCGTCCGCGCCATCAGCTTGTAGAGCTTTTGCATCGCGTCCGACCGCCCAATGAGTGGCAGATTATCCGGCTGCGTATTCGGCACGGTCTTGGCCGGACGGCGATCCAGCGCGCGCTTCACATGACCGATAAGCGCCCGCAAATCAAAGGGTTTCGGGAGATACTCAAAGGCCCCCTGCTCTTCCGCACGGATCGCGGTCACGATCGTGTTCTGCGCGCTCATCACGATGATCGGCAGATCCGGCCGCGCGGTTTTCAGATCGCCAAGCCGCTCCAGCATGTCGCCATCGGGCATCAGCACATCGGTGATCACCACATCGCCCTCGCCCTCCTCGGCCCAACGAAGCAGCGTCGTGATCGTCGCCGTCGCGCGCACCTTGCAGCCCGCCCGCGTCAGCGCCTGCGTCAGCACCGTGCGAATGGTGCGGTCGTCATCGGCAATGAGGATCGTTCCGTCCATCTCTCCCCCTTAACGCCCCGTCCAGACCGGCAGCAGCACGCGAAACGCCGTCGCGCCCGGTTTGGTCTCCGCCTCGATCCGCCCGCCATGATCGGACACCAATTTGGAGACGAGACTGAGCCCGAGCCCGCTCCCCGCCTGTTTGGTTGTGATAAACGGATCGAACATCGTGCTCATCACCTCATCGGGGATCATCGGCCCGTCATCGAGCACTGAAATCTCCAGCGGCACGGCCTGGCTGGAGCCGTCGCGCATCACCCGCATCCCTGTTCGATAGGCGGTCTTGAGCGTGATCGTCCCGCCCGGCTCCATCGCCTCGGCGGCGTTTTTGATCAGGTTTTGAAGGATTTGCAGAAGCTGGTCACTATGGCTCCGCGCCTCGGGCAACGACGGATCGTAATCAAGCACAAAGCGACAATGTTTGGCAAAACCCGCCTCGGCCATCATCTTGGCGCGGTCCAGCACGTCGTGGATATTGACCGGCTCCATCTCCACCGCGACGCCGCCCGCGAAACTCTCCATCCGGTCCACGAGACGGCCAATCCGCCCGGCCTCCTGCTCGATGAGATTGGCCAGCCCCGCATCATCCTCAGGCAGCCCCATTTCCAGAAGCTGCGCCGCGCCGATAATGCCGGCCAGCGGGTTGCGGATCTCATGGGCCAGCATCGCCGCCATGCCCGAGACCGACCGCGCGGCGCTGGCCTGCGCCCGCCCCTGATCGGTCTGCTCCACCATGCCGCGCGGATGCACCAGCAACAGAACCGCGCCGTCGTTCATCGGCGAAAGGTGATAGCGCGCTTCGCCGCAAATATGCTCACCCCAACTGGCCGATTCGAGATGAAGCGTCATCTGTTGGCCGTCCGCCGCATTGATCAGCGCATGGGAAAGCTTGCTATCCGCCCCTAAATGCACCTCGGCGCGGCGCTTTTTCATCATCTTTTCGGACATGGAAAAGAAGGCTTCGGACTCGTCATTCGCCATGACGATCTGCCCACGCCCATCCACGATGACCGCCGGGTAAGGGATCGCGCTCCACGCCTCTTCGCCCCAAGTCATGCCGCCATCTCCAACGGGTTGCGAATGAGGGCGAGCACCTCTTTCGGATCTTCAGAGCGCAAGAGTTTTGCGCGGGTTAGCGGCTGATCTTCAAAATACCACCCAAGATGCTTGCGCGCGGTGCGCAGGCCCAGTTCCCGCCCGTAAAATGTCAAAATCGCCTCGTAATGCTCGGAAATCACGTCGTCTTTTTCGTCAGCGGTCAGCGATGTGATGGGCCGCCCCGCAAGATCGTCCGCTATCTGCTTCAAAAGCCACGGTGTTCCCTGCGCACCGCGTCCGATCATCACCGCATCGGCACCCGAAGCATCCAGCGCCGCCCGCGCGTCGTGACTGCTGCAAATATCGCCATTCGCGACCAATGGTACCGTGATCGCCTCGCGCACACGCCGGATCGCAGCCCAGTCGGCTATGCCCTTGTAAAACTGACAGCGCGTCCGCCCGTGCACGGTGATCATCTGCACGCCCGCCGCCTCCGCGCGCCGCGCAATCTCCGGCGCATTCAACATGTGGTCGTCCCAGCCGAGCCGCATTTTCAGCGTCACCGGGACGCTTACCGCCTTTACGGTCGCCTCAATGAGCGACAGCGCATGGTCAGGATCGCGCATCAGGGCCGAACCGGACAACCCGTTCGTGACCTTCCGCGCCGGACATCCCATATTGATATCAATGATTTCCGCGCCATTGCTCTCACAAAGCCGCGCCGCCTCGCCCATCCAGTAAGCCTCGCGTCCGGCAAGCTGCACCGCCGTCGCCACCTCGCCAAAGCCAAGCTCCGCCTTCGCCGCGCTGGTCGCATTGCCCTGCACAATCTCGCGGCTGGCCACCATTTCGGACACCACCAGCCCCGCCCCAAATCGCGACACGAGTCGGCGGTAAGGTAAATCAGTGATCCCCGCCATGGGGGCGAGGAAAACGGGATCTCTATGACCTATTTTTGACCAAATTTCGGACAATGCTTAACCTTTGTGCAATCACTCTCTTTTAACGCTTTCAAATTGCGATGACTAGAGGGTTGCGGCAAAAGGTCACCATGAGTTTTGACGCCATGATTGTTGCCGCTGGGCGCGGCACCCGCGCCGGAGATGGGCTGCCCAAACAATACCGTCCGCTTGGCGGTGTCCCCGTGCTGACCCACGCGGCGCAGCACCTGCTGGCCCATCCGGGTTTGAACCGGCTCGTCATCGTGATCCACGCAGAGGATCAGGCGCGTTTCGATGCGCTCGGCTTGCGCGATCCGCGCCTTGCGCCGCCGGTCATTGGTGGGGCAAGCCGTAGCGCCTCCGTCCGTGCCGGTCTCGCAGCGCTTTCGGGCGATCAGCCGATTCTCGTCCACGATGCCGCCCGCCCATTCCTGCCGCCCGAGGTAATCGACCGGCTTCTCATCGCGCTTGACAACGCGGAGGCCGCGATCCCCGTGTTGCCTGTCGTCGATGCCCTCTGGCGCGGCGGCAAGATTGCTGAACGCCCGGAGCCGCGCGATGCCCTCTGGCGCGCGCAAACACCCCAAGCGTTTCACGCAAAGACCCTGCGCCAAGCTCATGAAAAGGCGGGCGAAGCGGCGGATGATGCGGCCCTTGTGCACCAAATGGGCGGCAAAATTGCCCTCGTCACAGGCGATGAACGGCTCTATAAATTGACCTATCCCGCAGATTTTGCCCGCGCCGAGAAGGAGTTGTGAATGGATATTCGCGTTGGAAACGGCTTTGACGTCCACGCCTTCACGGATGGCGACCACGTGGTGCTCTGCGGCGTGAAAATCCCGCATAGCCAAGCGCTTAAAGGCCATTCTGATGCGGATGTCGGGATGCACGCCATCACTGACGCGATTTTCGGCGCACTGGCCGAAGGCGATATCGGCCAATGGTTTCCGCCGTCCGAGCCCGAATGGAAGGGCGCGGCCTCGCATATTTTCCTCGAAAAAGCCGTGGAGCGAAGCGCGGCGCGCGGCTTCACCATCACGCATCTCGATTGCACGCTGATCTGCGAGCGCCCGAAGATCGGCCCGCATGCTTCCGATATGAAACGCAAAATCGCGGAAATCACCCGGCTTGATGAGGACCGTGTGAGCGTCAAAGCCACCACCTCGGAAAAACTCGGCTTCACCGGCCGCGAAGAAGGCATCGCCGCCATCGCCACCGCAACTTTGGTGGCCGCATGAGACAGATCGCGACCCTTTTCGGCATCGGCCATCTCAAGCCCGCGCCGGGCACATGGGGCTCCGCCGCCTCGCTGATCCTCGGCCTGATCGCGCATCTCATCGGCGGCTTCCCCCTTCTCGCCCTGCTGACCCTCGCCGCAACCCTGCTCGGGTTCTGGTCCGTGGCGCAGATCGTCGGCGCAGGCCATGACGATCCGTCGGAAATCGTGATCGACGAAATGGCCGGCCAACTCCTCGCCCTCTGGCCCCTCTCCTTCGGTCTCTGGCACGCGGGTTTCGACACAAGCGTCATCATCTCCGCCTGGCCCGGCTGGGTCGGCGCGTTCCTACTGTTCCGCCTCTTCGACATCTGGAAACCCTTCCCCGTCAGCCGTGCCGACAATCTTCCCGGCGCGCTCGGCGTGATGCTGGACGACCTCGTCGCGGGCGGGATCGCCGCTCTCATCATCGCAATCGGAGCCCGTCTCGCCCATGGTTGACGCCGCCGCCATCCTCGATCTTTGCCGCAAACAGCACTGGAAAATCGTGACGGCGGAAAGCTGCACGGGCGGCCTGATCGCGGCGCGGCTCACCGATATCCCCGGCTCCTCCGACGTGCTCGACAGCGGGATCGTCACCTATAGCTATGAATCAAAAGCAGAACTTTTAGGCGTCTCCAGCGTCACCCTTGGCCAGCATGGCGCGGTGAGCGGCGAAGTCGTCGGCGAAATGGCCCGCGGCGCGCTCCTTCGCCGCCCCGAAGCCGCGCTCTCCATCGCCGTCTCCGGCGTCGCCGGACCGGGCGCTTCCGAGAGCAAGCCCGAGGGCCTCGTCTGGTTCGCCCTCGCCCTGCGCGGCAAGAAACCCACGGTGGTAAAAAAGGAATTCGGCGCGCTTGGCCGGGCGGCCGTTCGGGAAAAATCCGTCGATTTTGCGCTGCGGCTCATCGAACTCGCCGCCAAAAGCCATCAGCCGTAAAGCTCCTTCGCCCGCGTCTCGAAGGCCCTTACGATCCGCTGCATCGCCTCGCCGAAGACGACTCCAATAACGCCCGCCAAGATCCGGTTTTTGAACTCGAAATCGACCGAGAAATCGACATTGCAGCCGCCCTCGGCCGGCGCGAAATCCCAATGGCTGATGAGATATTTGAACGGCCCATCGAGATATTCCGTGTCGATCCGCTTCTGCTCGGGCTTGAGCGTCACCCGGCTGCCAAATTTCTCGCGGAACACCTTGAAGGCAATGACAAGATCCGCCTCGATCACCTCACCCTCGTCGAGCGGTTTACGGTCGCGAATTCGTGCGCCGGCACACCAGGGCAGAAACTCGGGGTAGGATTTGACATCCGCGACCAGATCATAAAGCTGGTCCGGCGTGTAAGGCATAAAACGGGTTTCAGCGTGCTGTGGCATGGGCCATGTCATACAAGACCCACAAGCGAGGGCAAGATGCATTGGCTGTTTCGGATGCGAAGATGGATCGACAATCCGCCGAGCGCGCGGCATGTGCGCTTCGTGTTGATTGTCATCGCCATCGCTGCCGTGATTGTCGCGATTGAGTATTTCGGGTTCTGGCCGGACTCGCTCACGGCGGAGCGCCAGCCGCGGACGCCGCGGCTTTAAGCCTCGTCCTCAATAGCCTGTTTCGGCAGCGGAATCGGACTGTCCTCACGGAAGGTCAGCGTGGTGTAGGGGAATGGAATTTCGATCTCCGCATCATCGAGCGCGCGTTTGATCGCGGCAACCACCTTGTCACGGCTGGAGCGGATGTCGATAGGACGCGAGCCCGTCCACCACGCCACTTCAAAGTCGATGGATGAGGCCCCGAATTCCTTGGCAAAAACCTGCACGTCCCGCACATCGTCGCGGACCATATCGACGGTTTTCACCGCTTCGTAAATGATCCCGCGCGCCTGATCGACATCCTCGGAATAGGCCACGCCGACCGTGATCGTCACCCGCCGCGTGTCGCGATCCGTGCGCACGATCACCGGGTTTTGAAAGAGATGCGCATTCGGCACAACAACCAACTGGCCATCCGTCTGGCGCACCCGCGTGTCGCGAATGGTGATTTCCTCGATATCGCCCTCAATATCGTCGGTCGCGATGAAGTCGCCGAGGCGGAAAGGTTCACGGATCAGAATAAGGATCCCCGCAAGGAAATTCTCGAACACATCCTTGAACGCAAAGCCGATGGCGACCGAACCAAGACCGAGCGCCGTCAGGGCCTTCGCGGGCGTGATCGACGGAAACACCACGGTCATGGCGATCAAAATTCCGGCGAACCAGATCGCCGTGCTGGCGATCATGCTCAGCACCTCGATGAGCGAACGGCGCAGGCGGGCGCGCTTTCCAACGCGGGAGATCACGAAACCGACGATGGCCACGAGGATCCAGATCAAGAGCAGAACGATCAGCGCGCCGAAGAGACGCGGCAGCGATTCCAGAAAGCCGTTCCAATAGGTGAGCATCTGGCTCACGGCGACCTCGGGGACCACCCCGTCGACGGTATCTTGCAACTCTTCCATGGGGTTAGCTGCCGAGCTGCGCCTCGCGGGCGGCGCGCAGACGCGCGAAATCATCCCCCGCATGGTAGGATGACCGGGTCAGCGGCGTCGCCGAAACCATCAAAAAGCCCTTGCCCCAAGCTGCTTTTTCGTAGCCGTTAAATTCTTCCGGCGTCACGAATTTTGCGACCGCGTGGTGCTTCGGCGTCGGCTGGAGATATTGCCCGATGGTCAGGAAATCGACATCCGCGGCGCGCATATCGTCCATCACCTGATGCACCTCGGCGCGCTCTTCGCCAAGGCCGACCATGATGCCCGATTTGGTAAACATCGACGGGTCCAGCTCTTTCACCCGCTGCAAGAGACGCAGCGAATGGAAATAACGCGCGCCAGGCCGCACTTCGGTATAGAGCGCGGGCACGGTTTCGAGGTTGTGGTTGAACACGTCGGGGCGCGCTTCCACCACCTGTTCAAGCACTTCGGGCGCACATTTCAAGAAGTCCGGCGTTAGGATCTCGATGGTTGTGTTCGGCGATTTACGGCGCACGGCCCGGATGGTCATGGCGAAATGCTCCGCCCCGCCATCTTCGAGATCGTCCCGGTCCACCGAGGTGATCACCACATGCTGGAGGCCCAGCTTTTCCACCGCATGGGCCACCCGGCCCGGCTCAAACACATCGAGCGCATCCGGGCGCCCGGTCGAGACGTTGCAGAAGGTGCAGCCGCGCGTGCAGACCTCGCCCATGATCATCATGGTGGCGTGGCCCTGGCTCCAACATTCGCCCACATTCGGACAGCCCGCCTCTTCGCAGACGGTCACGAGATTATGCTCCCGCATAATGTCGCGCGTCTCGAAATATCCCTTGGAGGTCGGGGCCTTGACGCGGATCCAGTCCGGTTTCTTCGGCTGGGCATTATCGGCGCGGTGCGCTTTTTCCGGGTGGCGATGCGGGCGGGCGCTCTTCTCGGTCATGGGCGGTCCTTTTCTTTCCAATGAGATATAGACCGCCCAGACCCTGTTGTCACCCACTCAACCGCTGAAAAGCGGGCTCAGCGGAAGAAGTATCCAAAGAGGCCCGCAAGCCCACTCTGGCGACGCTGAACGCGCGAGTGATAGTCGAAAGCCATCGCGCGGCGTTCTTCGCGCTCACGCTCGCGGGTCTCACGCGCCTCGTCTCGGGCAGAGCGCGTCTCCTGCGCCTCATCTGCGGATTTGGTGTCCTGCGTGTCCTTCGCCGTCGCGGCCGCATCAATCTCACGGAGCTTGGCCTCAACCGTGTTGGGCGCTTCGGGCGTCGTGGACGCAGTTGACGCAGCTTCAGCACTTTCCTCAACAGAAACCGATGGTTTCGCCGCCGCCGCTGCTATCTCTTCAGCCGCATTTGGCGTTGCCACGGCGCTGTTAAAGAGACCAAGCGCCGCCGAGCCATTGCCAAGCTGGGTTTGCGTTTCGCTCTCGCGCGCTGCTGTCACCGACTGCACAGCCGCGCCGCCGCTTTCCTCTGGCTTCGCCGCCGCGCCGGTGGCCCAGCTTAGCTCTTCTTCGGGCTTGTCCTGACGCCCTTCAAGCTCATCTGCACGTTGACGCGCCAGTTCGGCCAAGCGGCCATGCACCCGCGCCTGCAACGTCTCTGTCAGCGTCCCGCCCGTATTGAACAGCGGAAGGATTGCATCATCGTAATTCGAAGACATCTCTCACCTCATAGTTGTGATTTCAACAATGACAAGGATGCGCCTTCACGCTTCACAAAACCTTAACGCGTTCATCTTTCGTAAAATAGAGTTAACGCTCGGGCGTCTCCGCAGAAGGCGCAGGCGTGTCCGCGACCTCAATCTCTTCGGTTTCGGCCTCGACCGGCGTGTCGGCTTTCACTTCAACAGCTTCGGGCGCCTCCGGCTTGGCTTTCTCCGCATCGGAAAAGGACGCCACGAGATTGCCGCGCCCGCGATCATCGCTTTTCGCGACCACCGTCGCCTCGTTAACGATCAGCCCCAATGTGCCCGGAGACACCGCACGATGCGCCGCGAGCTCCGGGTTTTTCCCTGCCGCTTCCGCGCTTTGCCGCGCCCGCTCCGCGATGCGCTCAATGGCGCGCGCCCGCAGGATGTGATCGAGACTGCCCCCACCGGAATGGTGCAGGGAGTCGGCTATGCTTTGTATGTGTTCATTTGACATGACACCCTCCATTACCCACGGAGGCTACCATGCGCGCATTCCGCTAACGTCTTGTAAAAAATGACGGTTAACGACAGGGCTTTGTTGAATTTTTTTCGGCTGTGGCGTCGAGCGCGGCAAATTCACCGGCCTGACGCAGAAAGACGCGATAGTCCTGCCGCAGATTTGGCAAGATCTGGCGGCGGTCCCGCAGGTTCATCGCGCCGATGACACCGCTCGCGCTTGCCGCATAGATCGCGGTGGCCCGCAGGCTTTGCGGGGCCCAGATCGTCAGCAATCCAAGCGCCGTGCTACTGGCGAGAAGGCCGAGGCCGGTTTGCGCATAGCCCCAGCCCGGCAACCCGCGAAAGAGCGCCATACCCGGCGCGGCGCTGGCCAGCTGGATCTTGAGCGCGGCGGTGAAGGCGGGCGATCTTTTCACGCGCCGCCCGCGCATACTCAGCGCGTCCGGAAAGACATGCGCGTGCGGCCCGATCCATAATTTCACGCTCAAGACCTCCGGTTTCGCCGGGTCGAGAAACAAAATGATCCGCCTCGCGCCCAGAGACACCTCCGTGCGCCGCAACTCTGCTGACCCGTTCATGACCCACCTTATTCACCCGGGCGCCACCCTCGCCCAAAGGCGTAAAGGAGCCATGAAAAAAGGCGCAGCCGAAGCCGCGCCTTTCGCATCATCGTTAATGGCGCTTTAGATGTGGATCGCGCGCCCGTAAGCGGCCAGCACCGATTCATGCATCGACTCGGAGATCGTCGGATGCGGGAAGACGCTGTGCATCAGCTCTTCCTCGGTCGTCTCCAGCGTGCGGCCGATCACGTAACCCTGAATCATCTCGGTCACTTCGGAGCCGACCATGTGCGCGCCGAGCAGCTCGCCGGTATTCGCGTCAAAGACGGTTTTCACCATGCCGTTCGAGTCGCCCATGGCGATCGCCTTGCCGTTGCCGATGAAGGGGAAAGAGCCAACCTTAACCTTGTAACCCGCCTCTTTCGCCTTCTCCTCGGTCAGGCCAACGGAGGCGACCTGTGGGTGGCAATAGGTACAGCCCGGAATCGCGCCCGGCTTGATCGGGTGGACCTCTTTGCCGGAGATCATCTCGGCCACCATCACGCCCTCATGGCTCGCCTTATGCGCCAGCCACGGCGCGCCCGCGATATCGCCAATCGCCCAGACACCGTCGACGCCGGTGCGGCAATATTCATCGGTGACGACATGGGTTTTCTCGACCTTGATGCCGTTCTCTTCGAGGCCAAGGTTCTCGACATTGCCGACGATCCCGACAGCGGAAATCACCGTATCCACCTCAAGTTTCTCGGTTTTATCGCCCTTCTTGATATGGGCGATCACCTTGTCGCTCTGGCGGTCGAGCTTCTCGACAGTCGCACCGGCCATGATCTTCATGCCCTGCTTTTCGAACTGTTTCTGCGCGACGGCGGCCACATCCTTGTCCTCCACCGGCAAGACGCGGTCCGCCACTTCCACCACAGTCGTTTCCGCGCCCATGGTGTTGTAGAAGCTGGCAAATTCGATGCCGATAGCACCCGAGCCGATCACCAGCAACTTCTTGGGCATATGCGGCGGGTTGAGCGCGGCTTTATAGGTCCAGACGCGCTTGCCATCGGCCTCCAGTCCCGGCAATTCGCGGGCCCGCGCGCCAGTGGCGAGGATGATGTTCTTCGCCTTCACCTCTTCGCTGCCCTTGTCGGTCTTGACGGAAATCTTGCCCTTCCCGGCGAGCTTCCCCTCCCCCATGATGACAGTCACTTTGTTCTTCTTGAGAAGGCCCTTCACGCCCGCCGAAAGCTGACCCGCAACCTGACGCGAGCGCTTCACCACATCTTCGAGCTTGAAGCCCGGTTTGACTGGCTCCAGACCGAAATTCTTGGCGTCTTCCATCAGATGGTAAACCTCCGCCGAACGCAGCAGCGCCTTGGTCGGAATACAGCCCCAGTTGAGACAGATCCCGCCCAAATGTTCCCGCTCGATCACGGCCACTTTCTGGCCAAGCTGCGCGGCGCGGATCGCCGCCACATAACCGCCCGGACCGGACCCGATCACCACCGTTTCAAATTCCTGCGCCATCACGCTTCCTCCTTATATTGCTTGAGGAATTCCCCATAGCCGTTGGATTTCAAATATTCTTTCTCGCCTTCGGTCGACTCGCGGCCAAGCGCGGCATTGCGCGCCGGGAACCGCCCGAACGCCTCGATCACCGCGCGGTGCGCCTTGGCGTGGGCGAGATTGTCCGCGCCGGTTTCGGGCAGCCGCTCCGCCATCAGATCAATGCAGCGATCCTGCCCGGCAAGGGTCGGCTCATGCATGAAGGGCAGATAGAAAAACTGGCGCTCGGGCTCGGCGATGTTCATGTCATGCCCGGCGGCAATCGCCTTACCGGCCACCTCCCGCGCCTTGGCATCCGTGGCGAAGCTGTCGCCTTGCCCCCGAAACATATTGCGCGGAAACTGATCGAGCAAAATGCAAAGCGCCAGCGCGCCTTCCGGGGTCTCCAGCCAGTCGTCATGCTGACCGTCCCGCGCCTCTTCCCAAACGCTTTGAAACTTGTCGCGGATCTCGGCGTCAAACGCCTCATCCTGCGCATACCACATTTTCGGACCGGCCTGATCTATCCAGAAATCAAGAACTTCTTGGGCTGTCTTCACATGCGGCTCCTTTCGCTCCCGCCATTCTTTGACGGAAGCGCAGGCGCATGCAACCCGAAAACCTGCGAAATTTTACGTGGCGTCGGCTTGCGGCGTCTCGGGGGGTGTCTCGTCGGGCGTGTCCGCCGCGTCCTCATCGCCCTGCTCCGCCGAATATTCCCCCGCCACCGTGGTCAGAACCGGTGTATAGGTCGGCGTGACTGCGACATATGCGCCCTGCTCGTCCACCGGGATCGCCGCACGCTTGGTCGAGCGGTAGACCGCATAGCTCGCGATCAGCAGCAGCAAAACGGCGGTAAACGGGAAATACACATTCGGCCCGAAGCGCCCCATGAGCCAGCCGACCATGAGCGGCCCGAACACCGCGCCAAGCCCGTTGACGAAAAGCGCCCCGCCCGATCCTGCGGCCATATCGCCGGGATCAAGCAGGTCGTTGGTGTAGGAAATCAGAAGCGAATAGAGTGGGTTCAGCAGACCGCCGAAGAGCATGGAGAGCCCCAGCACCACCCAGTAATTGTCGAGGATCGCGGCGCAGAGGATCGTCGCGACCACGCCGATCAGCGCGACATAAATGATCAACTGACGGCGATCCATCCGGTCGGAGAGATAGCCGATCGGGAATTGCAGCAAGAGCCCGCCCAGATAGGCCGCGCCCACAAGGGTAGACACCTCGGCCGCGCTCAGGCCAATCGAGGTGCCGTAAACGGGCGCCATGCCGAAGAACCCGCCGATGCCTGCCCCGAGGATGAAGAGGCCAACAATTCCAAGTGGCGAGATTTTATAGAGTTCTTTCAGCGTCATGCGGCGCGTGCTTCCGAACACCGGCGTCGGCGCGACGGTCAGCAAAATCGGCGCGAAGGAGAGCGAGACGAGGACCGAGATCAGCACGAAGAGCTGATAGCCCGTCGGATCGCCGAAGCCCATCACCACCTGCGCGATGATGATGCCGCCCATTTGCATGAACATATAGGTCGAGAGGGTGATGCCGCGCGTTTCATTGGTGGCGGTATCGTTGAGCCAGCTTTCCGCCACCACATAGACACCGGAAAAACAGAGGCCCACCACGAAGCGCAGCGGAATCCACGCCCAGGCATCGGGGAACGCGCCGTAAAGGATGAATGCCGCCGAGGCGACCGAGCCGAGCGCCGCGAAGACCCGCACATGGCCGACCCGCGAAATCATCACCGGCGCGAGCCGCGAGCCCGCGAGAAACCCCGCGAAATAGGCGGTCATGACGAAGGACATCGTGCCCGCGGACAGCCCCTCGATGGCGCCGCGCACACCCAGAAGCGTGCCCTGCAACCCATTGCCGATCATCAAAAGGAGAACGCCAAGCAGCAGCGTCCAGGTGTTAAGCAGAACCGACTTCACGAATTACAGCCCTTTCGGCAACAGCAGCGACGAATCGCCATAAGAGAAAAAACGATACCGCGCATTTATGGCATGCGCGTAAATCTGGGTGATCCGCTCGCGCCCCATCAGGGCAGAGACGAGCATCATCAGCGTGGATTTGGGCAGGTGGAAATTCGTCATCAGCCCGTCCGTCGCGTTAAAAGAAAAACCGGGGCGGATGAAAATATCCGTCTCGCCGCGCCAAGGGGCGATGGTGCCGCTCTGCGCCGCCGTCTCAATGAGCCGCAGCGCCGTGGTGCCGACCGGGATGACCCGCCCGCCATTCGCCCGCGTCTCGCGGATCGCGGCGGCGGTGTCCTCACCAATCACGCCCCATTCGGCATGCATCTTGTGATCCTCGATGCGGTCGGTCTTGACCGGAAGGAAGGTGCCCGCCCCGACATGCAGGGTCACGAATTTCCGGGAAACCCCTTTGGCGTCAAGCTGCTGCAAAAGATCGTTATCAAAATGGAGCGACGCGGTCGGCGCGGCCACGGCCCCGGTCTCACGCGCGAACACCGTCTGGTAATCCTCGCTGTCCTGCGCGTCCACCTTGCGCCGCCCGCCGATATAGGGCGGCAGCGGGATCTCGCCCTGCGCCTGAAGCGCGTCGTCGAGCGCCGTGCCCTGCCGGTTGAAGCGCAGCTCCACCTCGCCTTCGCTCCGGTCCAGAACCTGCGCCTCCAGCCCGCCGGCGAACTCCACCATCTCGCCCTGCGCCAGTTTGCGCGCGGGTTTCGCGAGCGCCATCCAGTCGCCCGAGGGCCGCAGCGAGATCAGCGTGATCTCCACCCCGGCCACCGCTTCGCCTTGCGGCGTCTGGCGGCGGCGCTGCCCTTTAAGACGCGCCGGGATCACCTTGGTATCGTTGAGGATCAACAGGTCCCCGTCACGCAACAAACCCGGCAGATCCGCCACATGCTGATCGACCATCGGCGCACCAAGATCCGCCCCATCTGCCACCAGCAAACGGGATGCGGGCCGCGGCTTCAGGGGCCGCAGCGCGATCAGCTCTTCAGGGAGCGCGAAGTCGAAATCACTCAATTGCATGGCGCGCGAATGCACCAGCCCGCGCGCCCTCGCAAGCGCAATTTTCAGCCCTCTTGATTTTTTGAGCGGAAGCGTCACTCTCGCCCCATGACTTTAGAGATTGGCACCCCTGCCCCCGACTTCACCCTTCCCGATCAAGACGGCAATGACATCGCCCTCAGCGATCTGCGCGGCGCGCCCGTGGTGCTGTTCTTCTATCCCAAGGACGACACCCCCGGCTGCACCATCGAAGCCAATGAAATCAGCGACATGATGAGCGATTTTGACAAAACCGGGGTGAAGGTTTTCGGCATCTCCAAGGACAGCCAGCGCAATCACCAGAATTTCATTCAAAAGCATGATCTTAAAACCACGCTTTTAAGTGATGCGGACAGCGATGTCTGCGAGCTCTACGGTGTCTGGGCCGAGAAGAAGATGTATGGTAAGACCTTCATGGGCATCAATCGCACCAGCTTCTTAATCGATGGTGAGGGTCGAATCGCGCAGGTTTGGGAGAAGGTGAAACCCGAAGGCCACGCTCAAGAATTGCTAAGCGCCCTGAAAGACGCGACATAATCCGGCAACAGTTCCCAAAATTCATGTCTCGCTAAGGAATTTCGGCGGTATTTCGCCGAAATTGCCAAACCCGAACATGAACGCTCGAAAAGGAATTGAGGGTTAACGATGCGCCGGGTAAGGACTCCACGCAATCATGCGGTGCATCACAGTCGCGCCCAGATTTAGTAGAATTTGACCACAAGGATGGCCTATGTCGCGCTTCGCAACAGCGGTAAACCTGATGCTTGCCAAGTTGTTTCCGGAGAAACAGCTCTATTTGAAAGCCGAGGACAAAACGCGGATGATCCGCGTCACCCCTGCAAAACAAGCCATGTTGACCACTGCGCTCGTGACCGCCACCGGCTGGACCTGCTTTGCCACCGCCAATTTCGCCATCGACACGCTGCGCCCGACCGATCCGGATGCGCAGGAACGTGTGTTAAAACAGGCTTATGAAGCGCGGATCGACCAACTCACCGCCGAGCGGGACCAGCGCGCGCTCGAAGCCAGCAGCGCCCAGACCCGGTTCCGCACCGCGCTTGGGGAGCTGTCGAACCAGCAGGACGACATCCTGAATGAAGTCACCGCACGGCAGGAAATCGAAGCGGCGATGGCCACCCTGCGCGGCCATCTGACCGAAGCGATTGCCGAGCGGGATGCGGCCAACACCCGTATTCAGGAACTCGAAACGCAACATGCCAACACCGAGATCGGCGCGGCGCAGGATGTGGAAGAGACGCTGACGACCATCAGCGCCGCCCTCACCGACACCGTCACCCGCCGCGATCAGGCCGTGGCGCGCATGACCGAGCTGGAGCGCAAGCTGACCAAGCTCGAAGCCAAGACCGAAGAACGCGACGAAGCGCAAGCGGCGCTCCTTTCTCAGCTTGAAGAAGCGGTCGATGTGGCGCTCTCGCCGCTGGAGACGGTCTTTTCCGACTCAAACATTAACGTCGAGAGCCTGCTCTCGGATATTCGCCGCGATTATTCTGGCTCGGGCGGTCCCTTCATCGACGCAGGGGTCTCCTCCAAAACCTTCGCCACAGATGAGCAGGCGATGCGTTTTGACAAGGTTATGAATGACATGGACCGGATCTCCATGCTTCAGGTCGCGGGCAAGCGCATCCCCTTCGCCATGCCGGTGAAAGCCGCGCATCGCTTCACCAGCGGCTATGGTGTGCGCCGCGATCCGATGAATCGTCGCCTCCGCCGCCATAACGGGATCGATTTCGCCGCACCGCTCAACACGCCGATCTATGCGACGGCGGACGGCGTTGTCACCTATGCCGGGTGGCAGTCGGGCTTTGGCAAGGTTGTGAAAATCCGCCATGCCTACGGCTATGAAAGCCTTTATGCACACCAGAACGCGCTGCTCGTAAAGACCGGCGATCAGGTTGCAATGGGGCAGCAGATCGGCAAGATGGGAACTACAGGTCGGAGCACCGGCGTGCATCTTCACTATGAAGTGCGGGTCAATGGCTCTCTGATCAACCCCATGAACTACATCAAGGCAGCACAAAATGTTCTCCAGAAGTAAAGGCGACGGTCAGGGCCAAACCCCGCAGCAACCGTCGAAACAGCAAGACGTGAAAGATTACTCCACCCCGCCGAAACCGGCCGCATCGACGTCCTCCAGCGACAGCAGCGCATCGAGCGCCCCTGCTCCGGCCGCGCCGAAATCCAAAGCCGCGGCGTCGCTCCTGTCCTCGGACATCACCATCGAGGGCAACATCTCCTCGACCGGCGACATCAACATCGAGGGCGTCATCAAAGGCGATGTGCGCGCGAATGTTCTCACCGTGGGCGAGAACGCGACCGTGCATGGCGAAGTCATGGCCGACGATGTGATCGTCAATGGCCGCGTCGTGGGCCGTGTGCGCGGTCTCAAGGTGCGTCTGTCGACATCGGCGCGCGTTGAGGGGGACATCATCCACAAGACCATCGCCATTGAGAGCGGTGCGCATTTCGAAGGCTCGGTCCAGCGTCAGGAAGACCCGCTGAAAAGCGCTGGTCAGCAAGCGGCGGTCAGCAGCGCTGCCTCCGCGCCGCAGAGCCCGAAAAGCGACAGCTAATCTTTTCGCTTAGAAAAAAGTTTGAAACCCGGCCTTTGCGCCGGGTTTTTTACGTGAACGCGGGTTGATTGTGTTGCCGGGGCTAGCAGATCGTTATTTGAAAACAACGGCTTCGGGACGGGATTTTATCTCAGCCATACACGCCCTGAGGCGGAAGAAATGCGTCGAGGAAAGACATTCGAAAGCAAAGACTTCCACGCCATCCCTAACGTGAAGATCTTTTGCAACGACGCAACTTCAGGTTAGCTTGAGAGACCCTTTGCGGGCACCTCCCGCAAGACGCGCTGGCTAAGAATGACACCGCCTCTAAGATCGAGCGGTCTACTTTATCCTTGAAAAACAACACTGCGCGAGCCGTTCTTTACGTGAAGGTCGTAAAGCGAAGAACACCACCCGAAATTCCCAAAGAAAAACCCGGCGCTTAGGCCGGGGTCTTCACGTGAAGAGCGAGGCAAGCTTACTCTTCCTGCGCCTCGGCGCGGCTTTTGCCGGAGACATCCATTGCCAGCGTCGCGGCCATGAAACCGTCGAGATCGCCATCGAGAACGCCCTTTGTGTCCGACGTCTCATGACCCGTCCGCAGATCCTTCACCATCTGGTAAGGCTGAAGCACATAGGAACGGATCTGGTTGCCCCAACCCGCATCGCCCTTGGCTTCATGCGCTTCTTGGATGCTTGCCGTGCGCTTCTCCAGTTCCATCTGATAGAGCCGCGATTTCAGCGCTTTCATGGCGATGTCGCGGTTCTGGTGCTGCGACTTCTCGGAGCTCGTCACCACGATCCCGGTCGGGTTGTGGGTGATCCGCACCGCCGAGTCGGTGGTGTTGACGTGCTGCCCGCCCGCCCCTGAGGAGCGATAGGTGTCGATGCGAATATCGGCGGGGTTCACCTCGATCTCAATATTGTCGTCCACCACCGGGTAAACCCAGACGGAGCTGAACGAGGTGTGCCGCTTGGCCGCGGAATCGTAAGGCGAGATGCGCACCAGACGATGCACGCCGCTTTCCGATTTCAGCCAGCCATAGGCATTGGGGCCGGAAATCTTGTAGGCGGCGGATTTGATCCCCGCCTCATCGCCCGCGCTTTCCGATTGCAATTCAACTTTGTAGCCATGCTGCTCCGCCCAGCGAACATACATCCGCGCCAGCATCGACGCCCAGTCACAGCTTTCCGTGCCGCCCGCGCCGGCATTGATCTCCAGAAAGGTGTCGTTGCCATCGGCCTCGCCATTCAGAAGCGCCTCAAGCTCCTTCTGCGCGGCGCGTTCCCTGACCGCCGCGAGCGCCGTTTCGGCCTCTTTCACCACATCCTGATCGCCCTCGGCCTCGCCCAGCTCGATCAATTCGCGGTTGTCGTCGAGATCCTGCTGGAGCCCCATGTAGCCGTCAATCGCATTGACAAGCTGCTGGCGGTCCCGCATCAGCTTCTGCGCCTTTTCGGGATCATTCCACAGCTCGGGATCCTCGGACATGGCGTTGAATTCCTCAAGTCGATGCTCCGCCGTCTCCCAATCCATGCGCTGCGCCAGCAAGGCCAGCGACTTCTCGATATCGTCAATAATGTTCTGCGTCTCTGCGCGCATAGTCGTCTCCGGGCCTTAGGGCCTCTTGGTTAATAAACGCCGCCGCTCGACATATTGCCAAAGCTCGACTTCGAGGGAAGCTGCTTTGTCTTGCCAGTGACGGACTGAATGGTTTTCGGCGCCTCTCTCGAAATGCCTTCCTCGAAATTCGGCTCCTCGATGATGCGGTCGTAATTCTCTTCCGCTTCGAAGCCGCCGTCAATCTGGATCCCGCCTTCACCCACACGCGGCACGACATTGTTGCGGAAAAATTCGCTGACAACATTTTCGCCGGTGGCACTGTCGGGCAGGCGTTCGCCCGTGATCCGGTCCATCTTGATGAAACGCCCGCCTTCGGGCACGCGGAACTGCGCCGAGCCCTGACGGGCTACAACGGTGCGCATGAACTCGTTGAAAATCGGAGCGCAAAGCGTGCCGCCATAGGCGCTGCGGCCCAGGGTGCGTGGGTTGTCATAGCCCATATAGCAGCCCGCCGCGACACTGGGCGAATAGCCGACGAACCACACATCTTTCGCGTCATTGGTCGTCCCGGTCTTGCCCGCGATCGAGGTGTTCACGCTGATCTGGCCCGCCGCCGAGCCACGCCGCACGACGCCCTGCATCATCGACGTGAGCTGGAACGCAGTGATCTCGTCCATCACCTGCTCGCGGTCATTGGTCAGGCGCGGGCCATCGGTCGCGTTCATCCCGTCATCGGCGTTACAGAGAAGGCAATCACGGTTGTCATGTCGGTAAACGGTCTCGCCGAAGCGGTCCTGCACCCGGTCGACCAGCGTCGGCTCCACCCGCTGCCCGCCATTGGCGAACATCGCATAGGCCGCGACCATCTTGTAAAGCGTCGTCTCACCGGCGCCGAGCGCGTAGGAAAGATAGGGCAGCATATCGTCGTAAACCCCGAAGCGCTCTGCATAATCCGCAACGCGCTCCATGCCGATATCCTGAGCGATCCGCACGGTCATGAGGTTCCGCGACATCTCGATTCCGGTGCGCAGCGGCGTCGGCCCGTAGAACTGGTTGGACGCGTTTTTCGGCGCCCAGAGGCCGTCCGGCGTGTTCACCTTGATCGGCGCGTCCACCACCGAGGTCGCAGGCGTATAGCCATTGTCGAGCGCGGCAGCATAGACGAAGGGCTTGAACGAGGAGCCCGGCTGACGCGTCGCTTGCGTCGCGCGGTTAAACACCGACGCCTGATAGGAGAACCCGCCCTGCATGGCGAGCACGCGGCCCGATTCCACATCCATGGCCATGAAACCGCCCTGCACTTCGGGGATCTGCCGCAGCGACCAGCGGACAAAATTGCCTTCCGCGCCGACGCCGTCCGTCACATCGCGGATCAGGATCACGTCGCCCACATCCAGAAGGTCATCCGGCGAGGTGGCACGTCCGCCGACGCTGCCGTCCACCATGGGCCGCCAGCCGGTCATATCGTCCATCGGGATGTAATGGCCGTCCTCATCCTCGGGTACGCCCTCGATGCCGATCCGGGCCGAACTCGCGCCAAGCTCCAGCACGACCGCCGGTTTCCAGCGCGGAATGTCGCGCGGCAGGGCCATGCCTTCGAGGGCCGCGCGCCAAGCCTCTTCGGTCTCATATTGCGCCGGATCGTCAAGTTTCGCGAGCGGGCCGCGATAGACACCCTGCACCCGGTCGTAATTCTCCAGCCCGCGCCGCAGGGCCGCTTCCGCCGCGTCCTGAAACTCCGGGTCCATCGTCGCGCGGATCGCGAGGCCACCGGAGAACAGCTTCTCCTCGCCAAAACGCGCGGCCAGCTGGCGGCGGATCTCGTCGGTGAAATAATTGCGCGGCGGCGCTTCGGCGATCTCCGCCGATTCCATATCGCCGGACTGGATCGTGCGAAGCGGTTCATCCATCTCCGCCTGCGCCGCATCGCGCGAAATATAGCCATTCGCCGCCATCTGCCCCAGAACGTAATCGCGCCGTTCCTCGGCCCGCTCGCGCTCGCGCACCGGGTGCATGGTCGAGGGCGATTTCGGCAGACCGGCGAGATAGGCGACCTCACCCGGCTCCAGCTCTTCGAGCGGCTTGCCGAAATAGGTGCGCGCGGCGGCGGTCACGCCATAGCTGTTCGCGCCGAGATAGATCTCGTTGAGATAAAGTTCGAGAATCTTCTCCTTGCTCAGGGTCTTTTCGATCTCGACCGCAAGGATCAACTCCTTGATCTTCCGCTCCAAACGCCGCTCGCCCGAGAGCAGGAAGTTCTTGACCACCTGCTGCGTGATGGTCGAGCCGCCCCGGAAATTGCCCTGCGCCGTGTCAATCGCCGCAGAGACCAGCGCGATCGGATCGAAGCCGAAATGCTCATAAAAACTCGCATCCTCAGCGGAGATAAACGCCTGTTTCACCAGATCGGGAATCTCATCGACGGGGGTGAAGAGACGCCGCTCGACGGCAAACTCGTCCATGACCCGGCCATTGGTGGAGTAGACGCGGCTGATCGTCGCCGGCTCGTAAGCCGCCAGACTGTCATGATCGGGCAGATCCTGCCGATAATAAAAGATAATCGCCGCGACCACCACGGCGGCGAGCGCCAGCCCGAGGGTCAGATAGCTGAACAGAAAACCTACAAATCGAAAAATCGCACGGATCACTTGGAGAACCCCATCTCATCTAGCGCCCTGCTATAGACCAGAGGACACAGCGGGTCAAAGCGCGTAAGACCGGTATTCACCTAACGTAAGCGTCGCGCGGTATCGGCCCGATCTTCCTCCACCCAGCCTAACACAGCCGCCGCAATGGCCTGAGCCATTTCGCCGCGCCATTGGTCCGACTGGAAGCGCGCCCGATCACCTTCATGTGACATGAACCCAAGCTCAATCAGGGCAGAGGGAAAATCCGGCGCGGTCAGCACCTGAAATCCGGCGGAGAGGTGGTCGCGGCGGCGACGCTCGCCGTAGACATTGGCAATCGCTTCGGTGAGATGCTGGGCAAGCCGCTCGGAGCGTGGCAGGCTGTCGCGCAGCGCCATGTCGATCAGCGCGCCGGTCACATCATCGCCCGAACCGGTGAGGTCCGCCCCCTGGATCATCAGCGCTCGGTTCTGCTGGGCCGCGAGCCGCTGCGACAGGCCATCCGCCGTGCCTTTGGAAAGGGTGTAGACCGTCGCACCATGGGCGTCGGGATCGTCGATCTTGTCCGCATGGATCGACAGAAACGCCGTCGCGCCGGCCGCGCGCGCCCGGTCCACCCGCTCGCTGAGGCCCAGAAAGGTATCGCTGTCACGCACCAATACCGCATCCGCGCGCTGCGTGGCGTTGATCGCGCGGGCCAGCTCGCGAGCGAAGGTCAGCACGACGTTTTTTTCCTGCACCCCGTCCTCAATCGCGCCGGGATCAATCCCGCCATGCCCGGCGTCAATCGCGATGATCGGCCGGGTCAGCGCGGCTTCAGTCACGGCTTTCGGCGCAGGCAGCAGCGCCCCCTCAAACGCCGTCACCGATTGCGGCGTGCCTTGGGTCAACCGCATTTCGAGCACCGCGCCTTCGTCGCTCACATGCATCTGGCTGCGCGCAATCCGCATCGGATGTTTGAACGCCAGCACAAAGCGCGCCCAGTCGGACTCGGCAACGCCGGTGCGCGCGCCCATCACCGCGCGAGACGAAAGATCAAAGCCCGAGAGCCCGCTCCCCCAATGCGCGCCTTTGAAATCAAGGACCAAACGCGGCGCGCCCGCACTCATCGCGACGCGATACGGCACCGGGCCGGAGAAGGCCAGCACCACATCGACATCGCCAAAGAGCCGCGTTGTGACTGAGGACTCCGCCGGAATGAAAGCCGCGCCGGAGGGCGTTTCCTGCGCCCATGCCGCCCCCGATCCGAGCGCCAGACACAGAAGCGCAAGCGCATAAATTCGCGCAAAAAACTGCCGGACCTGCCACCATGTAAAAAGCAATTGTGTTCCCCCTCGGCCCTTGTCTATGATGGCGAGTGAAAATGTAAAGATCGGAGACAGTCCATCTTGCATATTCGGTTTTTCGCTCCCCGTCCCTTACGCGGGACCCGGAGCAGGCCGCAAGGCCAAGAGTTGGCGGTGCGTGGAAAATCACCCACGAGGCCCCAGAAGTGACGCCCGGTTTGCCGGGCAATGAGAACAAACGGTGCTTCGCGCACCGGGAAGAAACGCGATGGCAGAGCAGTTGACATTGATGTCTCACAGACCCGCATCTCCGGGCGCTGCGCGTTGCCACGCCCGAACCTCCCGCCTGCCTCTCGGGGCCGCGGGCAAGAGACAATATGGCCAAGAAAATGCTAATCGATGCGACCCATGCGGAAGAAACCCGCGTGGTGGTCGTGGATGGAAACAAAGTTGATGAATTCGACTTCGAATCGCTGAACAAGCGGCCCATTGGGGGCAATATCTATCTGGCAAAAGTGACGCGGGTCGAACCCTCGCTCCAGGCCGCTTTTGTGGATTACGGCGGCAATCGCCATGGCTTCCTCGCCTTTAACGAGGTTCACCCGGATTATTACCAGATCCCTGCCGCGGATCGGCAAAAGCTGATCGAGGAAGAGGAGCAGGCGGAAGCCGCGCGCAAGAAAGCCGATGGCGACGGTGCGGACACGCCTGAAGAGAACGGTGATGAGGGCGGCGAGAAGAAGCGCCCCCGTGTGCGCCGCTCGCGCAAACGCGCCAAGGCGGAGGATGCGGAGAACGGCGATGCGGTCTCCAGCGACGAGAATGGCGAGAGCGGCCCCGATATCGAAAAGGTCGGCGCCGAGGATGTGAAGGAAGAGATCGCGCCGCGCGCACAGCCGCGCCGCAAATACAAGATCCAGGAAGTCATCAAGGTCCGCCAGATCCTGCTCGTGCAGGTGGTCAAGGAAGAGCGCGGCAACAAAGGCGCGGCGCTCACGACCTATCTGAGCCTTGCGGGCCGCTACTGCGTGCTGATGCCGAACACCGCCCGCGGCGGCGGCATCTCGCGCAAGATCACCAACGCGACGGACCGCAAGAAACTCAAGGAGATCGCGGGCGAGATTGAAGTGCCGAAAGGTGCCGGTCTCATCATCCGCACGGCGGGCGCCAAACGCACCCGGACCGAGATCAAGCGCGATTATGAGTATCTATTGCGTCTCTGGGAGCAGATCCGCGATCTGACCATGGAAAGCCACGCCCCCTCGAAAATCTACGAGGAAGGCAGCCTGATCAAACGCTCCATCCGCGATCTCTATAACCGCGAGATCGACGAGGTGATGGTCGAGGGCGAGAACGGCTATCGCGAGGCCAAGGACTACATGAAAATGCTCATGCCGTCCCATGCCCGCCGCGTGAAGCATTACAACGACCCCCTGCCCCTTTATGCGCGCTATCAGGTGGAAAGCACGCTCTCGGGCATGTTCGACCCGACGGTGCAGCTCAAATCCGGCGGCTATATCGTCATCGGCGTGACCGAAGCGCTGGTGGCCATCGACGTGAACTCGGGCCGCGCCACCAAGGAAGGCTCGATCGAGGAAACCGCGCTCAAGACCAACCTTGAAGCGGCGGAAGAAGTCGCGCGGCAACTGCGCCTGCGCGATCTCGCCGGCCTCATCGTCATCGACTTCATCGACATGGATGAGCGCAAGAACAACAATGCGGTCGAGAAGAAGCTGAAAGACGCGCTGAAAAACGACCGGGCGCGGATTCAGGTGGGCCGCATTTCGGGCTTCGGCCTTCTGGAAATGAGCCGCCAGCGTCTGCGTCAGGGCATGGTCGAGGCGACCACCGCACCTTGCGCCCATTGCCACGGCACCGGGGTTGTGCGTTCCGATGACAGCCTCGCGCTCAACATCCTGCGCCAGCTTGAGGAAGAAGGGGTGCGCAAGCGCTCCGCCGAGGTTCTGGTCCGCGCGCCCGTGCATGTGGCCAACTACATTCTCAACGAGAAACGCGATCACCTGATCCAGATCGAACAGCGCTACGGCCTTGTCGTGCGGATCGAGGGCGACACGCATCTCATCAGCCCGGATTACGCGATTGACCGGTTCAAGGACGCGACCAGCGAGCGCGCCCCCGCGACGAGCGACAGCCCGGTGATCTCCAGCGCCACCACCGCGCCGCTTCCTATGGAGGAAGAGGACGAGGCGGAAGAGGTGCAGGAGGACGCACCGCAGCAGGAGGCCCGCGAGACGCAAGACAGCGACGAGCAGCCCCGCAAGAAGCGCAAGCGCAAGCGGCGGCGGAAGGGCAAGAACGGCGACGGTCAGGCGGACGGCCAGAATGGGGACGGCCAAGAGGGCCGCAGCCAGAATGGCGAGGTGCAAAAGTCTGACGAGGACGACACGCCGAGCGATAAGGCTGAGGATCAGGGCAAGGAGGCTGACACCGCCGACGCGCCCGCCGAGGCCGCGGAAAGCGAGGGCAAGAAGCCTCGTGTCTCCCGCTCGCGCAGCCGCCGTGGGTCCAAGAAAGATCAGCCCGCACCTGCGCTTGAGGCGCCCGCCGAGAGCGAGGATGCGGCCGCGCCCGCAGCACCGCTCCCGGAAGCGGTTGAGGCGCCGAGCGAAGCCGCCGAGATCGTGGAAGCCGCTGCGCCCGCCAATGATCCGGTGTCCGTTCCCGAGGCCGCGCCCGAAAGCGCGCCTGCCCGCGAACCGGCAGCCGATAACAGCCCCGAAGCGCCGCAGGCCGCCGCGCCTGCGCCTGAGGACAAGCCCGCCAAAGAGGTCAGCGACCCGAAGGCCCCGGCGGAAACCTCTGGTGAAACCGAGTCGAAGCCGAAACGGCGCGGCTGGTGGTCGCTCCGCTGATGCGATGTGAGGCGGGCCCGTCCCGCCTCGCCCCTCTTTGCCAAACCCAAAGGCCAGAGCCATGAAACATCTTCTTCTCGCCGCCAGCATGATTGCAGCGACGCCCGCCCTTGCATTCGACATCACCAATATGACCGATGCCGAGCGCGAAGCCTTCCGGTCCGAAATGCGCGACTATCTCATTGAAGACCCGCAGGTTCTGGCCGAAGCCATCGACGCGCTGCAAACCTGGCAGATGGAGCAGGCGGAGAACGAAGCCCGCGCCGCCCTCTCCGCCCGTCAGGATGATCTGTTGAATGACGGCTATTCCCATGTCGGCGGCAACCCGGATGGCGATGTCACGATTGTCGAGTTCATCGACTACCAATGCGGCTGGTGCAAACGCGCCCATGAGGATGTGATGGCGACGCTGGAAGACGATGGCAATATTCGCCTTGTTCTCAAGGAGTTCCCCCAGCTTGGTGACGCCTCCGTCGAGGCCGCGCGCATCGCGCTTGCGGTGCAGGAAATCGGCGGCGGCGAGGCTTATGCCAGCTTCAACGACATTCTGATGCGCGCGCAAGGGCGGCTCTCCGAGGAGGCCCTCGATGCGGCGATCACCGAAGCCGGGCTGGATCCGGCCGAGATCAAAGAGCGGGCGAAAAGCGATGAGATCGCAACGCGCCTTAACAAAAACATGGACTTGGCGGCGGCTCTTGGCCTGCAAGGCACCCCGCAATTCGTGATTGGCGACCAGATTTTCCGCGGCTATATCCCGCAGGATCGTATTGAAGAGGCCGTGGCGGACGCGCGGAGCTGACACACACATTCGCGTGTGCAGAGACACTTTTCCTAACGTCATTTAACGCCTATAAACGAGTCAAACAAAAATCTGAGGACTTATGAGCAAGCCCACACATGACGCAGACGTCGCCTTTATCGAAGCTCTGGCGAAACTCCTGCGCGACAACGATCTGACCGAGCTGGAAGTGCGCCGTGAATATGGTGAGGATGACGCGCTGGATGTGCGTGTCGCGCGCCAGTTCCCCGCAGCGCCCGCCCAGCAAATGACCTATGCACCGGCGCCCGCTGCGGCGCCGGCACCCGCGCAAAGCGCCGCGCCTGCCGCCGCCGAGAGCGCGCCCGAGGATCCGGCGCTCGATCCCGATGCAGTCACCTCGCCCATGGTCGGCACGGCGTATCTCTCGCCCGAGCCGGGCGCCGCGGCCTTTATCGAGGTCGGCGACAAGGTGAAAGAGGGCCAGACCCTGCTCATCGTCGAAGCGATGAAAACCATGAACCACATTCCCGCGCCGCGCGCCGGGACCGTGAAGCGCATCCTTGTCGAGGATGGCAACCCGGTCGAATATGGCGCGCCGCTGGTGGTGCTCAGCTGATATGTTCAACAAGCTGCTGATCGCCAACCGAGGCGAAATCGCCCTTCGCATCCAGCGCGCCTGCCGCGAAATGGGGATCAAGACGGTCGCCGTCCACTCCACCGCCGATGCGGATGCGATGCATGTGCGCATGGCCGATGAGAGCGTCTGTATCGGCCCGCCCGCCTCCGCGCAAAGCTATTTGAGCTTCCCGGCCATCATCTCGGCGGCGGAAGTCACCGGCGCGGAAGCGATCCATCCGGGCTACGGATTCCTCTCGGAAAACGCCAATTTCGTGCAGGTGGTCGAGGATCACGGCCTCACCTTTGTCGGCCCGACGGCGGAGCATATCCGCATCATGGGCGACAAGATCACCGCCAAAGAGACCATGAAAAAGCTCGGCGTGCCCTGCGTGCCCGGCTCCGATGGTGGCGTGCCGGATGTGGCGACCGCCAAGAAACTCGCCAAGGAGATCGGCTATCCGGTCATCGTCAAGGCGACGGCGGGCGGCGGCGGGCGCGGCATGAAGCTCGCCAAGACCGAAGCGGATATCGAACATGCCTTCGGCTCGGCCCGCTCGGAAGCCAAGGCGGCGTTCGGCAATGACGAGGTCTATCTCGAGAAATATCTCGAAAAGCCGCGTCACATCGAGATTCAGGTCTTTGGCGATGGTAAGGGCAAGGCGGTCCATCTCGGCGAGCGTGACTGCTCGCTCCAGCGCCGTCACCAGAAGGTGCTCGAAGAGGCCCCGTCCCCGGTGATCGACGACGAAACCCGCGCGCGGATTGGCCAGACCTGCGCCGATGCGGTCGCCGCGATTAACTATATCGGCGCCGGCACGATCGAGTTTCTCTATGAGGATGGCGAGTTCTATTTCATCGAGATGAACACCCGCCTTCAGGTGGAGCATCCGGTGACGGAACTGGCCTATAATATCGACCTCGTGGCCGAGCAGATCCGCGTCGCGGCGGGCGAAGAGATGAGCCTCAACCAGGACGAGCTTTACCCGCGCGGTCACGCCATCGAGGTGCGGATCAACGCCGAGAAGCTGCCGAATTTCACGCCCTCTCCGGGCACGATCAAGGCCTATCATGCGCCCGGCGGCAACGGTGTGCGCATGGATAGCGGACTCTATCAGGGCTACACGATCCCGCCCTATTACGACAGCCTGATCGCCAAGCTGATCGTCAAGGGTGTGGACCGGCGCACGGCGCTCGCGCGGCTCGACCGCTGTTTGCAGGAGCTGATCGTGGATGGAATCGACACCACGGTGCCGCTCTTCCGCGCGCTGCTCGACGAAAAAGACATTCACACCGGGAATTACAATATTCACTGGCTGGAGAAGTGGCTGGCGGCCCAAGAGGCCGAATAATCCAATTTCTCATTTGAGAAGAACAAGATGCGCGGTTCTCTTCGACCCGCGCATCTTTTTTTAATCCGGCCCAGTTTAGCGTTCCAAAACGCGGCGTTCTCTCATATTTCTTAAGGATGAACGGTTTGATAACGCCTGCGGATCTGCTGACCGCCTATCGGCGCGGCTGGTTTCCCATGGCCGAGAGCGAGACCTCGCCGGATTTCAAATTCTACGAGCCGCGGATGCGCGGGCTGATCCCCATCGGCAAGTTGCATATCTCCCGCAGTCTCGCGCGCAGCATTCGCAAAAACGACTATGTGGCGCGGGTGGAGAGCGACTTTCTCAGCATCATGGGCCGCTGCGGGCAGCGCCGGGAAGGCAGTTGGATCAACGCGCCGCTGCTGGAGCTTTACAGCAAGCTCAATGAGATCGGCCATGCAGAGGCGCTTGGCGTCTATGATGGCGAGACCCGGCTCGGCGGTATTTACGGCGTGGTGATCGGTGGCGCGTTTTTTGGAGAGAGCATGTTTTCGGACGCTACGAACGGCTCCAAACTCGCGCTCGTCGCGGTGATGGACCGGCTCGTCGCGGGCGGCTTCATGCTGTTCGACACGCAGTTTCTGACGGACCATCTCGCCAGTATGGGCGGGGTTGAGATTCCGCAGCCGGATTACATGAAGGTTCTGCCCCATGGGCTTGAGAAGAAAGCGAATTTCTTTGCGCTGCCTCGCGAGACGGCGCTTCGGGACGCGCTGGTGCGGCTTACTCCTGAACCTCGCAGCTGATCAGCCAGACATCATAGCGCGGATGTTCCAGCGCATTGAGGGCCGGGCTTTGCGCGAAGATCCAGCCATCAAAAAGGCCCTCATCCTGCCGCTGATCCGTCACCTTGAGATGCGCGAGCGAATTGGTCGCCCGCTGCCCGCCAGGATAACGGCACTCCTCAAGGGTGAGGTTGAGGCGCTCAAAGCCGCGCGTCTCGCCCACATTCATGGTGAATTCCACCGTCCGCCCGGTCAGCATGTCGAGACCGCGCAGCACGGCGACATTCGCCTCATGGGTATTCATGGTCGAGAAATCCTGCGCGGTCACCGGCGAGGCGAGCAGCGCGAGGGCCATCAGAAAACGGGTCATTCGGGCTGCCATGCCTCGTATTTGCCTTCCACCTGCGGCGCGCCGTTATAAAGGCTGCCCGGCGGGTGATAGGCCAGCGGCGTGCCGGTCAGATTGGGCTGATGCGGCAGTTCCCATTCGCGGCGCACAAGCGGGCGCTCCGTCGGCGGCTCTTCCCATGTGTGATGCAGCCAGCCATGCCATTCGGGCGGCACGCGGCTGCCCTCGGCCTCGCCGTTATAAATCACCCAGCGACGCTTGCCATTCTGGTAATAGATATTGCCCTGCGCATCTTCGCCGACCTTGTTGCCCGCGCGCTTGGTGTAGAACCACATCGCAAAGCTCGACTCGTCCCACCACGCAAAGATTTTGGCCAGAATACCCATGGGATTCCCTCGCTAGTTTGCGCCTGTTATGCGCCGGTCGCGCCGCAAGGTAAAGCCTTACGACGCGGAGCTTTCCTTGGCCGCTTCCGCATAAATCAGGAGCGGCTTGGCTTCGCCTTTGAGCACATCGTCCTTCACCACGATCTCCTCAACCCCTTCCATCGAGGGCAGGTCGAACATGGTGTCGAGCAGGATTTCTTCCATGATCGAGCGCAGACCGCGCGCGCCCGTCTTGCGGGAGATCGCCTTCTGCGCGACGGCGGCAAGCGCGTCCTCGGTAAAGGTCAGCTTGACGCCTTCGAGATCGAAGAGGCGCTGATATTGCTTAACCAGCGCGTTTTTCGGCTCGGTCAGGATCGTGACCAGCGCGTCCTCATCGAGATCCGTCAGGGTCGCGATCACGGGCAGACGGCCGACAAATTCCGGGATCAGCCCGAATTTCAGCAGATCTTCCGGCTCCAGCTCGGTGAAGAGATCGCCGGCGCTGCGCGCATCCGGCTCTTTCACATCGGCGCCGAAACCCATGGACGTCCCCTGCCCGCGCTGCGCGATGATCTTGTCGAGACCGGCAAAGGCGCCGCCACAGATGAAAAGGATGTTCGAGGTGTCCACCTGCAGGAATTCCTGCTGCGGATGCTTGCGCCCGCCTTGCGGCGGCACACTCGCCACGGTGCCTTCCATGATCTTGAGAAGCGCCTGCTGCACCCCCTCACCCGACACGTCGCGGGTGATCGACGGATTGTCCGATTTGCGCGAAATCTTGTCGATCTCGTCGATATAGACGATGCCGCGCTGCGCGCGCTCGACATTGTATTCGCTGGCTTGCAGGAGCTTGAGGATGATGTTTTCCACATCCTCGCCGACATAGCCCGCCTCGGTCAGCGTGGTCGCATCGGCCATGGTAAACGGCACGTCGAGAATGCGGGCCAGCGTCTGCGCGAGCAGCGTCTTGCCGCAGCCCGTCGGGCCGATCAGCAGGATGTTGGATTTCGCCAGTTCCACATCGCCGGCTGTGCCGTTGTTCAGGCGCTTGTAATGGTTGTAAACGGCCACGGCGAGGACGCGCTTGGCGACCGCCTGCCCGATCACATAATCATCGAGAACCTGGAAGATTTCCTTGGGTGTGGGCACCCCTTCGCCGGACTTGATCGCGCCGTTTTTCTGCTCTTCGCGGATGATGTCCATGCAAAGTTCGACACATTCGTCGCAAATGAACACGGTGGGACCCGCGATCAGCTTGCGCACCTCATGCTGGCTCTTGCCGCAAAAGGAGCAATACAGGGTCTTTTTGCTGTCCGTCGTTTCGGTCATTTTCTCTCCACACTTCCCCTAATAGCAGAACCCATCAGGGGAAGCTTGTAAATGGCTTATTTATCGCCTTCGTCGTCGGTTTTTCCGCGTTCTTCGACGATTTCGTCGATCAGGCCCCAGTCTTTGGCCTTTTCTGCGGTCATGAAGTTGTCGCGGTCGAGCGATTTCTCCACGGTTTCATAGTCCTGCCCGGTGTGGTGGACATAGATATCATTGAGGCGTTTCTTCAGCTCGATGATCTCCTTGGCATGCAGCTCAATATCGCTCGCCTGCCCCTGGAACCCGCCCGAGGGCTGGTGGACCATGATGCGGCTATTGGGGAGCGAGAAGCGCATCCCCTTTTCACCCGCCGTCAGCAGGAGCGAGCCCATGGACGCCGCCTGCCCGACACAGAGCGTCGAGACCTTGGGGCGGATATATTGCATGGTATCATAAATCGACAGGCCCGAGGTCACGACCCCGCCCGGCGAGTTGATATACATCGAGATTTCTTTCTTCGGGTTCTCGGCTTCGAGAAACAGAAGCTGCGCCACGATCAGCGTCGACATACCGTCATGCACCGGGCCGGACACGAAAATGATGCGTTCTTTGAGAAGACGCGAGAAAATGTCATAGGCACGCTCGCCGCGGGCCGTCTGCTCGACCACCATCGGGACGAGGTTCATATAGGTTTCAATGGGGTCTTTCATCCTGCGCTCCTCAGTAAGCTTATCTGCCCGGATGCCGGGAAAATCTTTCTATTAGGTTTATGACCGCCGGAAAGCGGCTGCAAGGGCGGGCGGGAAATTTCGCCGCGCCCCTTCACTCATGGCAATAATCCGTCGATCTCAGCGAGGACGGCCGCCACGGTTTCGGGCTGGCTGGCGGCACTATGCGGGGCGGCGAAGGCCCCGCTGTCATTGTCGAAATAGCGGCCACTGGCTTCGGCAAAATCTGGGGAGAGCGCGGCGGTTTTCAAGATCTCCGCACCCACCGTCACCTCGCCATTCACCCGGCCAAAGCCTTCCTTCACCATTTTGCTCCCCAGAAGCGAGCCCGGATTGACCGCGATCATCACCGGCCCGCCATCGGCTTTGGCGGCCTCCTGCGACCACATGGTGAGCGCCAGTTTGCTTTGGGCATAGGCGTCGAAATCCTCCAGCCGCGTCTCGCCGCGAAGAGCCGCAAGATCGACCGGCGCTTGCGCGGCGGAGGAGAGGTTCACCACACGGCTGTCCGCCTTGAGCGCGGGCGCCAAGCGGCGGGTCAGCAGGATCGGCGCGAGGGTGTTGACCACGAAACGCGTGTCCTGACCGTTCGCGGCAACAGGCTGCGGCGTTTTGAACACGCCCGCATTGTTGATGAGCACGTCGATCCGGTTGTGTTTGGCCAGCACCTCACCCGCCAGCGCTTCGACCGCCGAAAGATCCGCCATATCCGCCAGATAGCCCTCGCGATCGCCGCCGATCTCCGCCAGCGCCGCGTCGAGCTTTTCCTTGCTGCGGCCATGGAGCAGCAGATGATGACCCTCCGCCGCGAGCATCTTGGCGGTCGCAAGCCCGATCCCATCGGTCGCGCCGGTGATCATGATCGTCTTTGTCATCGCGCATCCTCCCTTTGCCGCGCACCCTGCCCGAGCCACCGGGCGACCACCACCCCAAAATGAAAAAGCCGCCCAAGCTGGGGCGGCTTTCTCGGATCACTCGGACCGGCTTACGCCTCGTCCATTTCCTCGATCAGCTTTTGCAGATCGTCTTTGGAGATCGCTTTCTCGTCCACTTTCGCCTGCTCAAGGATGTGGTCGACAACCTTGTCCTCGAAGAGCGGTGCGCGGATCTGGTCGAGCGCCTGCGGGTTCTTCTGAACGAATTCAAAGAACTGACGCTCCTGACCCGGATATTGACGCGCCTGGTTCATCACCGCTTGCTGCAGCTCGGCATCGGACACGCCGATCTCTTTCTTGTTGCCAATATCGGCGAGCAGAAGGCCGAGACGCACACGGCGCTCCGCGATTTTCTTATGCTCATCAGTCGGCTCGATCTCGCCATGGTCATGACCCTGATGATCCGGGTTTTCCTCATGCCAAAGCTGATGCGCGATCTGGTTGGCTTCCGCGGTGAGCAGCGCCGGCGGCAGTTCGAAATCGACCTTGCCATCGAGCGCATCCATCAGGCGGCGCTTCACGACCTGACGGGCCGCGTTTTCATATTCCGCACCGAGACGCTCTTTAACCTGCGCCTTGAGCGCGTCAAGATCATCCATGCCGAACTGTTTGGCCAGCTCGTCATCAATCTCCGCATCTTCCGGTGCTTTGACTTCTTTCGCGGTCACGGAGAACACAACCTCTTTGCCGGCGAGATTCTCGGCGCCGTAGTTTTCCGGGAATGTCACGTTGATGTCTTTTTCATCGCCGGTTTTCATGCCGACAACCTGCTCCTCGAAGCCCGGAATGAACGAGCCCGAGCCCAGAACCAGCGGGTAATCTTCGGCGGTGCCGCCTTCAAACGCTTCCCCGTCGAGCTTGCCGACGAAATCAATCACGACCTGATCGCCGTCTTTCGCTTTATGGGTCTTGGCGCGCGGCTTGTAGTTCTTGGCCGAGCCGGCGAGGTTTTGCAGCGCTTCGTCCACGGCCTCGTCCTCGATCTCGACGACCGGCTTTTCGATGGTGATGTCGCTGACATCGACATCCGGAACCTCGGGCAGCGTTTCATACTCAAGGGAGACGACCACATCGTCGCCCTCTTTCCACTCCTCATTGGTCATCTTGACATCAGGCTGCTGCGCCGGGCGATCGCCGGTCTCTTCGAAATGCTTGCCCATGGCCGCGTCAATCGCTTCCTGGAGCGACTCGCCCAGAACCGATTTGCCGAACATCTGCTTCATCAGCGAAAGCGGCGCCTTGCCTTTGCGGAACCCTTTCATCTGGAAGTCCTTGCGGGCGGTTTCCAGCTTTTCGTTCACCTTGGCATCGAGATCGGAGGCCGGGAGGGTCAGCTCATATTTGCGCGTCAGCCCGGAGTTTTCGATTTCTTTAACCTGCATGTCTTTGTCCAATCCTCACTGCCGAGTCCTCCCCGGCGGTCTGTCATCTGGTGCGGGTGGAGGGACTTGAACCCCCACGCCTCGCGGCGCCAGAACCTAAATCTGGTGCGTCTGCCAATTTCGCCACACCCGCTCGCGCCCGCGGTGAGGCGGGCGATTTAATCGGTCGGGTGATACTAGCCCTTCCCCGCAAACGCAATGGCGATCTCACCTCAATCGCAACCGCTTGCCCGGCGCGCGCCGCCTTTAGAATTCGGCAAGGAGTTGTCAGTAACCTGACATCCGGTCTATGTGGGGCAAACTCGGTAAAGAAGGCTAAATTATGGCGATTGTTGTCCTGGGCGGATCCAACTCACTCTATCAAAACGGCTGGGTCAGTCACCTCAGTGAGAAAACGGATCAGGAGGTGCGAAATTTATCTGTTGGGGCGTCCTCCTCTCTTGCGGCGCTTTACAGGTTTCTCGGTGACAACGGGCCGACTTCTGGCGATTTGGTCGTCTGGGAATATGCGATCAACGATCTCAACCATCATCTCATCAGCGACTATTCTTATGATTTGCTGATGCATAATGTGGAGCACCTGATCCGTCTTTGCCGCGAACGCGGGTGCCCGCTTGTTCCTGTCATCATGACCGCGCGCGAACAGGAGGTGAGCAAGTCCCGGGACCCATATTACGAGCGTCTGGCCTCCTTGTTCGATGCTTACGGCCTTAGCAGCTTCGACGTATCGCAAGCGTATCGAAAGTCAATCTGGCCTTGGCGACGGCGTGGTATGGGACGCGATGCCTACTCAGACGCAGCGCATTACAAGCGCGATCCCAAAATCATGAAATTTGTCGTTCAGGGATTTTTGAAGGCGATGGAGACCGCAACAGTCCCCGCGAAAATCGAGCCTCTCTATACGGGCGACGCCACGGTGCGTCTGCTCTCAGAATTTCCCTCTGGTGAGCGGTTTACAAACAGAGTAATTGACGTTCCCGCAGATCCACTTCCTCTGAAGGTTGCATCGCCGGTGGATGGTGCTCTCATCGGCGTCTACTACATATGCTATCCCGCGAACGAAAGCGGAGTGGTTGTTTCGTCGGGTAATGCAGACAACAGCGCGACGTTCTCAACCTTCCGCGATGGCAATTTCAGACGTCCCCTCATGAAATCCCTCAGCATCGTGAATCTGCGCGGCGAAGGCTTGGCGGTGGCGGCGGAGGCGCCGATCAGCCTCACCCCGATCACCGAGCCGGGCAAATATTATTGCGAGCCGGAAATCAGCGCGGTGATCAACACGCCCGCTGAAGACCCTGCAACCAAAATTGCGGGGCTGCTCTTCGAGATCCCAGCCGCGTAAAGCGAAGCGATTCCCGGCGCGATTGCGCGGAATTGAGGCAGGCCCGCACCGGCGCTGCACATTTCCGCGCCACATTGCCTAATTTTTAGGCATTCACGCCGGATGCGCGCGGATAACCGCCGCGAGAGGCGCAGCGCCGCTTGCCCTCCCTGCCCCCGCAATGGCCTAACGGCTCCAGACACGTGAGACGGTTTCCATCCAAGGCAGCCGCGAAACACGCGCGTGACAACACACAAGGAGGCGCAGCCCATGAAGAAGATCGAAGCGATCATCAAGCCTTTCAAACTCGACGAGGTGAAAGAGGCTCTGCAGGATATCGGTGTGCAAGGTCTCACCGTGACGGAAATCAAAGGCTTCGGTCGTCAGAAAGGCCATACGGAGCTTTATCGCGGCGCGGAATATGTGGTGGATTTTCTGCCCAAGGTGAAGGTCGAAGTGGTGCTCGCCTCCGATCAGGTGGATGCCGCGATCGAAGCGATTGTGAACGCTGCGAAAACCGGCAAGATCGGTGATGGCAAAATCTTTGTCAGCCCCGTGGAGCAAGCCATCCGCATCCGCACCGGCGAGGATGGCCCGGACGCGCTCTAAACCACTGCGTTCCCTAACGAATTTCGGCGCAGCGGCCCAAGATCGCGGCGCAGGAGGAAAAGGCCCAAACAGGCCGCAACCAGACCCCTAAGATGGGGCGAGTAAAAAACTGAGGATACAGAATGAGTGACATTCAGGACCTGATCAAACGGCTGGACGACGAAGAGATCGCCTATGTCGATGTGCGTTTCACCGATCCGCGCGGCAAGCTTCAGCATGTGACCCTGATGCGCAACCAGGTTGATGAGGATTTCCTTGAGGAAGGCTTCATGTTTGACGGCTCGTCGATTGGCGGCTGGAAATCCATCGAAGCCTCCGACATGAAGCTGATCCCCGATGCGGCATCGGCCTATATCGACCCGTTTTATGCGGAAAAAACCATGTGCGTGCATTGCAATGTGGTTGAGCCGGACACGGGCGAGCCCTATGGCCGCGACCCGCGCGGCACGGCTGTGAAGGCAGAAGCTTATCTCCAGTCGAGCGGCATCGGCGATGTGGCCTATTTCGGCCCGGAGCCGGAATTCTTCCTCTTCGACGATGTGCGTTTTTCCAACAAAATGAACAAGGTCAGCTTCGAGGTTGATGCGGCTGATGCGTCCTGGAATAGCGACACCGAGTATGAGATGGGCAATATGGGCCATCGTCCCGGCGTCAAAGGCGGCTATTTCCCGGTGAACCCGGTCGATGCGGCGCAGGATATTCGCGGCGAAATGCTGACCACCATGGCCAATATGGGCATGGATGTGGACAAGCATCACCACGAGGTCGCGTCCTGTCAGCACGAGCTTGGTCTGATCTTCTCCTCGATGGTCGATGAAGCCGACAATGTGCAGAAATATAAGTATGTTGTGCATAATGTCGCCGCCGCTTACGGCAAATCCGCGACCTTCATGCCCAAGCCCTATAGCGGCGACAATGGCTCGGGGATGCATGTCAACATGTCGATCTGGAAGGACGGCAAGCCGCTCTTCGCCGGCGACAAATATGCCGATCTCAGCCAGGAAGCGCTCTATTTCATCGGCGGGATCCTGAAGCACGCGAAAACGCTGAACGCCTTCACCAACCCGACGACGAACAGCTATAAGCGTCTGGTGCCGGGCTTTGAGGCGCCGGTTCTGCGAGCCTATTCCGCGCGCAACCGCTCGGGCTGTGTGCGTATTCCGTGGACCGAGAGCCCGAAAGCCAAGCGCGTCGAGGCCCGTTTCCCGGACCCGGCGGCGAACCCCTATCTCGCTTTCGCGGCGCTGCTGATGGCTGGTCTTGACGGGATCAAGAACAAGATCGATCCGGGCGAGGCGATGGACAAGAACCTCTATGACCTGCCGCCCGAAGAGCTCGAAGGCATCCCGACCGTCTGCGGCTCGCTGCGTGAGGCGCTGGAGGCACTGGCCAAGGATCACGACTTCCTGCTCGCAGGCGACGTGTTCACCAAGGACCAGATCGAGGGCTATATCGACCTGAAATGGGACGAGGTTTACGCCTATGAGCAGACCCCGCACCCGGTCGAGTATCAGATGTATTATAGCTGTTAAGCTTTAAGACCAGACGCGAAGGGCCCCAAATCGGGGCCCTTTTTTCGTGTCTGTCTGAAACCGCGCGCCTGCGCCTACTCTTAAAGCGACGCAAAAGCGCCTGCTTTCAAACGAAAACCCCGACCTTGTGGGGCCGGGGCGAACAGTTAAACGTGTTTGTCGAGAACTTCCGAAGCATTTTCAAGATGCTGCGCAAATTCGTCCTGACCGTAGCGCCGTGACCGCGCGATCAGGGATTTCAGCTCCTTGCGAAGCTTCTTTTCACGTTTTTCTGCGGTTTCGCGCTCTTCGCGCTCTTCGGATTTTTTGTCTTTGGCCATGATCCTGCCTTACAGCTCCATTCCGCAATGAGGAGTTTCAATCCACGGCGAATGTTAAGGCATATGGAGTTTGCATGACAATGCTATATTAACCATAGAAACAAAATTAAGATGCGGTGCAGCATTTTTCACCTTTGCGCCAAGGCGATTGAGCCCCTTCGCGTTTCGGGCTAAAAGATGGGAAAAATCACGAGCAGAGAATGACCGATCTTTTTGCGGCACAGGGTGCCGATGACGAGTATAACGCTTCCCAAATCGAGGTTCTTGAAGGGCTTGAGCCCGTTCGCAAGCGCCCCGGCATGTATATTGGCGGCACGGATGAGCGCGCGCTGCATCACCTTGTCGCAGAGGTGCTGGACAACTCGATGGACGAGGCCGTGGCGGGTCACGCGGACCGGATCGAGGTCACGCTGAACGATGATGGCTCGGTGACGATCCGCGACAATGGCCGCGGCATCCCAGTCGATCCGCATCCCCGCTTCCCGGACAAGTCCGCGCTCGAAGTCATTCTCTGCACCCTCCATGCGGGCGGTAAATTTTCCGGTAAGGCTTACGAGACCTCGGGCGGCCTTCACGGCGTCGGGATTTCGGTGGTGAACGCGCTCTCGGACGTGCTGGTAGTCGAGGTCGCGCGGAACCGCGAGCTTTACCGCCAAAGCTTCTCGCGCGGCATTGCGCAAGGCCCGGTCGAAAAAGTCGGCGCGGCCCCGAACCGCCGCGGCACCACCGTCACCTTCCATCCCGATGCGGAGATTTTCGGCAAACTGGCCTTCAAGCCCGAGCGCCTGTTCAAAATGGTCCGCTCGAAAGCTTATCTCTTCTCGGGCGTCGAAATCCGCTGGAAATGCCCCGAAGAGCTGGCGGGTGAGACCCCGGCAGAGGCCGTGTTTCACTTCCCCGGCGGGCTTGCGGATTATCTCAACGAAACGCTCGGCAATGCCGCAACATATTCCGATAAGCCCTTTGCCGGTAAGGTGGAATTCAAAGAACGCTTCGGGCCGGACACGCCCGGCTCCGTTGAATGGGCGGTGAACTGGACGCCCTCACGTGACGCCTTCACTTCGTCTTATTGTAACACGGTCCCGACCCCGCAAGGCGGCACCCATGAGAGCGGATTCTGGTCGGCGATCCTCAAGGGCATCAAGGCCCATGGCGAGCTGATCGAGAACCGCAAGGCCGCAAAAATCACCCGCGACGACATTCTCGCGGGCGGCTGCGCGCTGATTTCTGTATTCATCCGTGAGCCGGAATTTGTCGGCCAAACCAAGGACCGGCTGGCGACCACCGAAGCACAGCGCCTTGTGGAAAACGCCGTCCGCGACCATTTCGACAACTGGCTCGCGGCGGATCCGAAAGCGGCGGGCGCGATCCTCGACTATTTCATCCTGCGCGCCGAAGAGCGGATGGCCCGCCGGGCGGAGAAGGAAACCGCGCGAAAGACGGCGACCAAGCGCCTGAGATTGCCGGGAAAACTCGTTGATTGCTCCGCGACCGACCGCGCTGGCACCGAGCTTTTCATCGTCGAGGGCGACTCGGCGGGCGGCTCGGCCAAACTCGCGCGGGACCGCAAGACGCAGGCGCTGCTTCCCCTCAAGGGCAAGATCCTGAACGTCCTCGGCGCGGCCTCCTCCAAGCTCGGACAAAATCAGGAAATCAACGACATATGCCAGGCTCTTGGAGTTGGCATGGGCACGAAATTCAACCTCGAAGACCTGCGCTACGACCGCATCATCATCATGACCGACGCGGATGTGGACGGCGCGCATATCGCCTCGCTGCTCATGACGTTCTTCTTTACCCAGATGCGCCCGATGATCGACGGCGGCCATCTCTACCTCGCCCGCCCGCCGCTCTACCGCCTCACGCAAGGCTCGCGCCGCGAATACTGCCTTGATGATTTTGAGAAAAACGAGCTGATGGAGACGGGTCTCGGCGGCCGTGGCAAGATCGAGGTGAGCCGGTTCAAGGGGCTTGGCGAAATGGACGCCAAAGACCTCAAGGAAACCACGATGAACCCGGAAACCCGGAGCCTCATCCGCGTGTCGATCGACGAGGACACGCCGGGTGAGACCGGCGATCTGGTGAGCCGCCTCATGGGCAAGAAACCCGAAGAGCGCTTTGAATATATTCAGGAAAACGCCCGCTTTGCCGAGGAGATCGACCTGTGAAGCTGATCAAATCTCTACTCGCCGTGACCGGCCTCACCGCGCTCGCGGGCTGTCTCGAGGACGACGCGCGGATCGCCCAACAATTCGATTTCGGCAATTACAGCCCGACCTTTTTTAACGCTGATGGCGGCATCCCGGTGGTGATCCACAACAGCCCGTCCGCCAATATGGACGCGAACCAGATCGTGCCGCTCCTGCATGTACCGAACGGGTTTCGCGCCGATATGGTGTGGAATTATCTGCCGCCGGGCACGCGCTCGAATGCGGTGCGCCAGCATGTGGTGCTTGTGTTCAACTGGAGCGACACGCCGGACCCGAGCCGCGCCTGCGTCGCGAATAGCACTTTGCCGTCAAAGGGTTACTATCAGGAGGGCTATACGGCCTTCATGGTGGTCTGCCGCGGATCGACGCCGCTCAAGGGCGCGAATATGGTGGTGAATGAGATTGATCCGAACAACCCGGACGACATCAACCGCACGATGAAGCATCTGATTTTGAACCTGAAACTAGATCGCGAGTCGAAATAATGTTCTGGCGGCGCGCACCGAAACCGGTGACACGCTATGCGCTGAAACCGCCGACCCCTGCCCCGGATCGTGCCGGCTTGGCGATTGTGACGATTGCCAAAGGCGAAGCGCCGTTTCTGGCGGAGTGGCTCGCGTTCCATCTCGCGGGCGGTGCGCGCCATATCTACCTTTACGACGATGAGGATGGGGCCGCGCAGAGAGAGATCGCTGAAAAGTTTGAGCGGGTTACGGTGATCCCTTGGAGGATTAACCTTGAGACCCGCGAGGGCCAGCGCCTGTCGCGTCAACCCATGGCCTATGCCCACGCGATCCAGTCTTTCGGCGCGGATTATCGCTGGATGGCTTTCATTGACGTGGACGAATTTTTGGTGACGGTGACGGCGCAAAACTACGATGAAGCGCTCGCGCCGCTGGCGCATCTGCGGCATCTCTTGCTGCCTTGGCGAATGTTCGGCCGCAACGGTGTGGGCGCGCGCCCCGCCTCGACGCTGGATGCGTTCACGACCCGCGCGAAGGACGGCTATGGCGGCGAAGCGGCGAAGTGCAAAAACCTTTTGGACCCTTGCGATTGCACGGTGATCGGGGTGCATGACGCCCGCACGGCAAGCCATGACAAACGCGGGTTTAACGATGCGGGAGTGCGGCTTGAAGAGGCGCGCCCGTGCATAGAGGAAATGTCTTTCGCGACCTTCGCGCTGCATCATTACTACACCCGCAGCGATGCGGATTTTCAGGCGAAGCTGAAACGCGGCGGTTTTGGGGACAAGTCGGATTACGTGCGCAATGTCACTGCGCGGGCGGAGTCGATTGAGGCGGACACGGTGGAAGATCGCAGCGCCATCGCGGCACGGGAGCGATTCAAGGCTCAGCCTTCCAGCGCCTCGCGCTCCATCTCGATCTCCAACCATTCCTCTTCGGAAGCCGCCAGCTTTTCCTGACGTTCTTCAAGCGCTTCGGTGGCTTTCTTGAACTTCACTGGCTCGCGGGCGTAAAGGTCCGGATCGGCCAGCAGCTCCTCCAGCTTGGCAATTTCCGCCTCTAACCGGCTCATTTCCTTCGGCAAATCCTGAAGGCGCTTTTCCTGCTTATAGGACAGCTTCGAAACCGTTGATTTCGAACGCGATTTTACTTCGGCTTTCGGCGCGGTTTTCTCCGGAGCGGGCGCCGCCTCTTTCGGCTTCATCGCCCGATAATCCGACCAGCCGCCTGCATAGACGGTCGCGCGGCCATCGCCCTCCATCGCAATCGAAGTACTGGCGACGCGGTCGAGGAAATCGCGGTCGTGGCTGACCAGCATAACCGTGCCGTCATAGGCGTCGATCAGCTCTTGCAGCAGATCGAGCGTTTCCACATCCAAATCGTTTGTGGGCTCGTCGAGGACCAGAAGATTGCTCTCTTTGGCCATGATTTTCGCGAGCAACAGCCGGGCGCGCTCGCCGCCGGAAAGCGCCGAGACGGGGCCGCGCGCCTGCCGTTCATCGAAGAGAAATTCCTTGAGATAGCCGACCACATGTTTGGGCTTGCCGCGCACGAGGATCTGGTCGTTCTTGCCGGAGATCCCGAGTTCCGCGTCGTCGGTCAGATTCTCCCAAAGGCTTTTCTCGCCAAGGAGTTGCGCGCGGGTTTGATCAAAGACGGCGGGCACGAGATTGGTGCCGAGACGGATATGGCCCGCATCCGGCGCGAGCTCGCCTGTCAGCATCTTCAGCAGCGTCGTTTTGCCCACGCCATTCGGGCCGATCAGCGCCACACGGTCGCCGCGCATGATCCTGAGATCAAAATCCTTCACGATGGGTTTGCCGCCGAAATCTTTCGAGATTCCGGTGGCTTCGGAGACGAGCTTGCCAGAGTTCGGCCCGCTTTCGAGCGCCATCGCCGCCGGTCCCGCGCGGCGAATCTGCGAGGCGCGTTCGGAGCGCAGATCCTGTAAACGGCGCACCCGGCCCTGATTGCGTTTGCGACGGGCGGAGATGCCTTCGACGGCCCATTTGCCCTCGGATTTGATGAGGCGATCCAGCTTGTGGCGCTGCTGGTCCTCCTCCTCAAACACCTTGTCACGCCAGTCCTCGAACCCGTCAAACCCGTGCGGCGCGCTGCGGACCTGCCCGCGATCCACCCAAAGGGTGCGGTTTGTCAGCTCTCGCAGGAAGGCGCGGTCGTGGCTTATCAAGACAAACGCCTTACGCGTTGATTTCAAATGGTCTTCCAGCCAGGCGATCAGGCGAATGTCGAGATGGTTGGTCGGCTCGTCGAGCAGCATGAGGTCGGCATCCTGCGCCAGCAAACGGGCCAGCGCGGAGCGGCGGCGCTCCCCGCCCGACGCTTTGGCCGGGTCCAGCGTGCCATCGAGCGCAACGCCTTCCAGCGCCATTTCCGCCTGATAATGCGCCTCGACCGGCAAGCCTTCAGCCACATAATCAAACAGTTGCGCATAGCCCGAGAGGTCCGGGTCCTGATCCATATAGGCGACGCTCGTGCCGGGCTGGACAAAGCGCGTGCCCTCATCGGCCTGGACGAGCCCCGCCATGATCTTCATCAGCGTCGATTTGCCCGACCCGTTCCGCCCGACAAGGCAGATCCGCGCGCCCGGTTCGATCACCAGAGAGAGGCCGGAAAACAGCGGATTGCCGCCATGGGTGAGCGAAATATCGGTGAGCGTGAGCAAGGGTGGTTGAGCCATGGCTTCCACATAAACCGCCCGGCGCGGCAGTCAACGGCAAACGCGCCTTGTCGCGCCCCGATTGCGCCATTAGAACGGGCCAAGGATTTCGGAGGATATCATGGCGAAACGCTCCATCGGCTCGGTTTTCATGTGGATCATCATGGCGCTGCTCGCGGTCAGTCTGGTCGGGTTCGGCGTGGTCGGCTCGGTCGGCAGCACCGGGACGACGGTGGCGAGCGTCGGCGATAGCGACGTCACGATGAACGACTATGACCGCAATCTGCGCAACCAGTTGCAACGGATCGCCCAGCAGACCGGCACCGCCGTGAGCCGCGACCAGATGCAGGCGCAAGGGATTGATCGTGCAGTGCTTTTCAATCTGGTCTCCTCCGCCGCGCTTGGCGAGGAAGGCGCGGATCAGCGGCTTGGCGTGAGCGATGAGACGCTGCGCGCCGCGATTGAGGCGACCGAGGCGTTCCAGGGTGCGAATGATCAGTTTGATCCCGCGACGTACCGCACGCTCTTGAACCGCTCCGGCTATTCGCCGTCGGATTATGAAGACAATCTGCGCGCCGATGAGCTGTCGCGAATGATCCAGACCGCGATTCAGGGCGGCGATCTGGCTGCGCCCGAGGCGGCGGCGCAGCTTCTGGCCTATGCCAATGAGCAGCGCAGCGCCGAATGGGCGATGGTGACCGAGGACATGCTGGACGCGCCCGTCACCGTCGATGACGCCGATGCTGAGGCGTATTACGAGGCCAATCTGGAAGCGTTTGTCGCGCCGGAGCGCCGCCGCGTGGCCCATGTCGCGCTGACGCCGGAGACTTATGCGGAGACGGCGGAGATCGGCGACGAGGATGTGCGCGCCGCTTATGAGCGCGCGGCCGATTACAACACGCCGGAGCAGCGGATCGTGGAGCGGCTGGTGTTTTCCGATCAAGCGGCTGCCGATGCGGCCAAGGCTGCCGTGGATAGCGGTGAGAAGAGTTTCGACCAACTGCTCGAGGAAGCTGGCTTAACGCCGGAGCAAGCCGATCTTGGGGCCGTGCGCCGCAATGCGCTTGGCGCGGCGGCGGAGACGGTGTTTGCGCTGACGGATACCGGCATCGCGGGCCCGGTCGAGACAGATTTCGGACCGGCGCTTTTCCGCGTCAACGCGATCATCCCGGCCAATGAAACGCCGCTCGAAGAGGTGGAGGCGGAGATCCGCGCCGACCTTGCAGCGCGGGCGATGGAGAGCGAAATGGCCCCGCTGTCGGAGACGGTGAATGACATGCTGGCGGGCGGCGCGACGCTAGAAGAGGTTGCGGACGAGACCGCCCTCACCTATGGCGAGACCGAAATTGGTGCCGATGATGGCGAGGGTATTGCGACGGATACCGCCTTCCGGATCGCCGCCGAGAACGCTGATCTCGATTTCCCGACCGATGCCGAACCGCTGACCCGCGGCGGCATTTTCGCCCTGCAACTTCTCGAAGTCATCCCCGAAGCGCAGCAATCTTTCGACGAGGTCCGCGAGCTGGCGGAGGCTGGGGCGCAGGAGCAGGCACTGGCCGGAGCGCTCACCGCGCGGGCCGAGGAGATGGTCGCGGCGGATGCGTTGCCCGAAGGCGCGGAAACGGTTGAGGGCCTCACCCGCAACGGGCCGAGCGCCCTGCCCGAAGCGCTGAAAGCGGCGCTGTTCGAGGCCGAACCCGGCACGCTCGTGAGCGGCGCGGATGGTGCGAATGTCGCGGTTGCGCGCCTCACCGAGATCACGCCCTTTGATGGCGGCTCGGAGGTGCTCGATCAGGTCGCCACGGTCCTCGGTCAGGCCCGCAAATCCGACCTCAACACGCTCTACATCCAAGCGCTTCAGCGCAAGCACGAGACACGGATCAACCAGGCCAATATCGACATCGTCCTTGGGGAGATCCCGAATTGAAGATATCGCCGGACTACGCTGATTTCGAACGCAAATACGACAGCGGGCTGAACCAGATCCTGTGGGCGCGCTTCCCGGCGGACCTCGACACACCGGTCTCGCTGATGCTCAAACTGGCCGGGGCGGGCGAGATGAGTTTCATGCTCGAATCCGTCACCGGCGGCGCGCAGAAGGGCCGCTATTCGCTGATCGGGATGGAGCCGGATCTGATCTGGCGCTGCCATGGCGAGACGAGCGAAATTAACCGGAATGCGCTGAGACAGGACCTGTTCGAACCGGTGCCGGGCCATCCGCTCGACGTGCTGCGCGCCCTGCTCGCCGAAAGCCGGATCGAGATGCCGGTGGAACTGCCGCAAATCGCCGCCGGGCTTTATGGCTATCTCGGCTATGACATGATCCGCCTTGTCGAGCATCTTCCCGATGTGAACCCCGATGTGCTCGGCACGCCCGACGCGATCATGGCCCGGCCCGCGCTGACGGTCGTTCATGACAACGCCAAGGGGGAGGTCATTCTTTGCGCGCCGGTCTGGGCGGGGCGCGACACGCAAAGCGCTTATGAGGCCGCCGCCGCGCGGATCGAAGCCGCCGCCACGCGCCTCTCCGCCGCGCTTCCGCACCAGCCCGCGGGCGAGCCGGTGGACCTGCCGGACGCCGTCTCGAATATCAGCCATGAAGGCTATCACCAGATCGTCGAGACCGCGAAAGATTATATCCGCGCGGGCGATATTTTTCAGGTTGTCCCCTCGCAAAGATGGGCGCAGCCCTTTGACCTGCCGCCCTTTTCCCTCTACCGGGCGCTGCGCCGGACCAACCCGTCGCCCTATATGACCTATTTCAATTATGGCGATTTCCAGATCGTCGGCGCGAGCCCGGAAACGCTGGTCTCGGTCGAGAATGGCAAGGTCACGATCCGCCCGATTGCGGGCACGCGCAAACGCGGCGCGACCGAGGCGGAGGACAAGGCGCTGGAGGAGGATCTGCTCGCTGACCCGAAGGAGCTAGCCGAGCATCTGATGCTGCTGGATCTCGGCCGAAACGATGTGGGCAAAGTGTCGCAAACCGGCACCGTGACACCGACGGAAAAGTTCATCATTGAGCGCTATTCGCATGTCATGCACATCGTCTCGAATGTCGAGGGCCAGCTTGCGGAGCAGCATGATGTCGTGACCGCCCTGCTCGCCGGTCTGCCTGCGGGCACCGTCTCCGGCGCGCCCAAAATCCGGGCGATGGAGATTATTGACGAGCTGGAAACCGAAAAACGCGGCGTCTATGGCGGCGGTGTCGGGTATTTCTCGGCGGGCGGCGATATGAACCTTTGCATCGCGCTGCGCACCGGGGTGGTGAAAGATAAAACCCTCTACATTCAAGCCGGTGGCGGCGTTGTCTATGACAGCGAGCCGGAAGCGGAATTTCAGGAAACGGTCAATAAAGCGGGCGCATTGCGGGCCGCAGCGCGGGAAGCCGGGCGGTTCCGGGGCGGCGCGAATTAAGCGCCCGGCAAGGTTAATCGGCCTTCAGCTCGATCAGCTCCGCACGGGCGGCATCCGGGTCCACCGGGTTCGCAATCCACACCACGCAGAGCAGCAGAGTCGCGAGGATTACCCCCGCCAGAACGCCATCGAGAAATGTGAGCCGCAATGTTCGCATCTTCGCCTCATAACACCGCCGGGCCGGTCTTGACCCTGCCCTACATTAATGCGCATCTGTGACACAAAGCTGAAGACGAGACAAGAAACCATGCTGCTGCTGATCGATAACTATGACAGCTTCACCTATAATCTCGTGCATTATCTGGGCGAGCTTGGCGCGGCGGTCGAGACCATCCGCAACGATGCGCTGAGTGCGGCAGAGGTGATCGCGAAAAAGCCCTCCGCGATCATGCTTTCCCCCGGTCCCTGCACCCCGAATGAAGCGGGCGTTTGCCTTGATTTGGTGGGCGCGGCCGCCGAGGCGCGCGTGCCGCTCATTGGGGTTTGTCTCGGGCATCAGTCGATTGGTCAGTATTTCGGCGGCAAAGTGGTCCGCGCGGGCGAGATCATGCACGGCAAAATGGGTGAGATTCACCATAAGAACAGCGGTGTTTTCAAGGATTTGCCAAGCCCTTTTCAAGCCACGCGCTATCACTCGCTGATCGTTGAACGAGGCAACCTGCCGGACTGTCTGCAGATCACCGCCGAGACGCCGGACGGCACCATCATGGGGCTGCAACATCGTGAGTTGCCGATCCACGGGGTGCAGTTCCACCCGGAGAGCATCGCTTCGGAACAGGGTCATAAGCTTTTGAAAAATTTCCTCGATACCGCAAAGGAGCCCGCATGAATGACGCTGTGAAACCGCTGATCGGTCTCGCCGCCAAGGGGCCGCTCTCGCGTGAGGAAGCCCGCACGGCCTTTGGTGCGATGCTCTCCGGCGAGGCCAGCGAAGTGGAGATCGCCGCGCTTCTCATGGCCATGCGCGCCCGCGGCGAAGCGCTTTACGAGGTGATCGCCGCCGTCGAGACGATGCGGAAAAACATGCGCAAAATCAACGCGCCAGCGGACGCTATTGATATCGTCGGCACGGGCGGCGATGGCAAATCGACGCTGAACATCTCCACCGCCGCCGCGCTCGTGATTGCCGGGGCTGGCGTGCCGGTTGCGAAACATGGCAACCGGAATGTTTCTTCGAAATCAGGGGCTTCGGACGCACTCTCCATGCTCGGCGTCGACATTATGGCCGAGCCGGAGGTGACCGAGAAGGCCATTGCGGAGTGCGGCATCGGCTTCATGCACGCCATGCTTCACCATCCCTATATGAAGCACGTCATGCCGGTGCGCGCCGCGCTCGGCACGCGCACGATCTTCAACATGCTCGGCCCGATGAGCAATCCGGCAGGTGTGAAATACCAACTTACGGGTGGATTTGCGCCGGAAATTCTGCGGCTTATGGCGGAGACTTTACGTGAACTCGGCTCGGAGCGCGCTTGGCTCGTGCATGGTCATGACGGCACGGATGAGCTCTCCATCGCCGGTCCGAGTACCGTGGTAAAGCTGGAGAATGGCGAGATCACCGAAACCGAGATTTCTCCTGAAGACGCAGGGCTTTCCGCGCATCCCTTCTCAAAAATCGTTGGCGGCGCGCCCGAGGACAATGCCGCCGCGATGCGCCGGCTTTTGGAAGGCGAAACATCGGCTTATCGCGACGCGGTGCTGCTGAACGCGGCGGGCGGGTTGCTTGTTGGCGGCGCGGTCACCGATTTGCGCGCCGGTGCGGCGCTTGCGGCGGAGGCCATCGACAGCGGCAAGGCCCGCGAAAAACTGGATCTTCTCGTCGAACGGAGCCATGTAAGCGCATGAGTATTCTGCAAAAAATTCGCGACTATAAGCTCGAAGAAGTCGCCGCAGCGAAGGCCGAACTCCCCGAGGAGCAATTGCGCGAGGCGGCGCTCGCCGCGCCCGCGCCGCGCGGGTTTCGCGAAGCGCTGATGACGGCCTCGAAGGCGGGCGGTTATGGCCTGATCGCCGAGATTAAAAAAGCTAGCCCCTCCAAGGGGTTGATCCGTGAGGACTTCGATCCCGCCAGCCTCGCGGAGGCCTATAAAGAAGGTGGCGCGACCTGCCTCTCCGTGCTGACCGACGCGCCTTCTTTTCAGGGCGCTCCAGAATTCCTGCGCGAGGCCCGTGCGGCGGTCGATCTGCCGATTTTGCGTAAGGATTTCATGTATGATCCTTATCAGGTCGCCGAGGCGCGGGCTTGGGGTGCCGACGCGATCCTGCTGATCCTCGCCTCGCTCAGCGATGACGAGGCGCGGGCACTGATCGACGCGGCGAAAGAGATGCAGCTTGATTGCCTTTTCGAGGTGCACACGCTGGATGAAATGCACCGCGCGGAGAAACTCGGCGCGGATATGATCGGCATAAACAACCGCGATCTCAACAGCTTCGAGACGGATATTCGCGTCACCAAAAAGCTCGCGGGCGAGCTTCCGGCGGACACGATTGCCATCTCGGAATCCGGTCTCAGCACCCGCCGTGACCTCACGCAGCTTGCAAAATGGGGCATCCGCTGCTTCCTGATTGGCGAGAGCCTGATGCGGCAGGACGATGTGGCCCGCGCGACAGAGCAATTGCTGGCAAGCCCTTGGAGTCCAGAGGGCGAATAACCCGCCGGAGCCTCGACGGCGTTTCGCAAGAACAAAGTCAAACCCGTTGACACAAAACGAGAACATGGGTAGAACTTCCCCAACAGGAACATTGGGGAGACGCGCCCATGCTGACCAAGAAGCAGCTTGAACTTCTGACCTTCATTCACCAGAGAATGCAGCAGGAAGGCGTCCCGCCCTCCTTTGACGAAATGAAGGATGCGCTTGATCTCAAGAGCAAATCCGGGATTCACAGGTTGATGACAGCGCTGGAGGAACGCGGCTTTGTGCGGCGTCTGGCGCATCGGGCGCGGGCCATTGAAATTCTCAAGCTGCCGGAGGGCATGAACACGGATATTCCGGCGGAGACAGCGAACACGCCCGCGCCGCCGGTTGCGCTCCCGGACAATATTCTCGAACTGCCCGTTATGGGCCGGATCGCGGCGGGCACGCCCATTGCCGCCATTCAAGAAATCTCGCATCACGTGACGGTCCCGGCGGATATGCTATCGCGCAATGCGCAGCATTATGCGCTGGAGGTGCGCGGCGACTCGATGATCGACGAGGGCATCCACGACAATGACATCGTCATCATCCGCGAGCAGAGTTTTGCGGATAATGGCGATATCGTGGTGGCGCTTGTCGAGGATGAAGAGGCGACGCTGAAACGCTTCCTCAGACGCAATGGCCAGATCGCGCTGGAAGCCGCAAACCCCGAATATGAAACGCGAATTTTCCGCGACGATCAGGTGAAGGTGCAGGGTAAACTGGTCGGGCTGTTCCGCATTTACTAACGGCTCCAGAGTCTGCTGCGGCGACCGGCTGTGCGCATCGCGCCGCCGGGATGGTGGAAGGCGATGGCACCTGCGGCTGCGAGGTCCGTTTTGTCGAGAATGCGGCACGGCGCGGGCGGTGCGTCTTCGTCTTTGCGGCGGATGAGAAGCCATGATGTACCGCAATCGGCGCCCTGCCCTTCGCTGTTCACCCCTATCGTTTCAAGAGGATAGCGAGACGCGCGCCCCGCGGCCTCTTCTTGCGTGGCCGGGTCTCCATCTTCTTCCAGCCAAAGCTGCGCGGCGAAATTTTGCGACGTCGCGCTGGAGAGCGCGCGGCCTTCTGGGGTCGTCCAACCAATGAGTTTGCCGCCGGGCGCGATGAGAAGCGCATCGCGCGGGAGCGCACCCCAGAGGACGAGCGCGGAGGCGATCATGACGGCACCCACGAGTTTGCCACGCCCGCGCCAAAGCACGGTGATTAGGCCGCCGAGTGTGATGAGACCGAGGACGTAGCCGGGGGCGCCTTTTACCATCATGGCGCTGATATCGAGCCCGCCGAGACCTTCCGCGACCCCAAGGACTGCGGCAATGCCGGCTTTCATAAGAAGCGCGGGCAAGGCACTGATTCCAAAGGGCATAAGGGCCAGCATCAGAAGACCGGCGGGCATGATGAGCGAGCCCATGAGCGGGACGGCGAACAGGTTCGCGATCAGGCCGATGCGCGAGACCATGTGGAAATGCCATGCGCCGAAGGGCGCCGTCGCCATGCCCGCGACGAAGGAGGCGAGCGCGAGGGAGAGCGTGGCGGCAACCATGCGGCCTGCGAACCCGCGCTGGCGGGTGATGCGAACCGTGCCGAAGACCCAGACAAGCGCCGTGGTGGCCGCGAAACTCATTTGAAATCCGGCATTTGTGAGCGCTGACGGAGTGATCAGCAGGATCAGCGTTGCCGCCAGCGCCACGGAGCGGAGCGAGATGGCTTGCCGGTCCATCAGGATCGCGAGATACAGGCACGTGACGGTGACGAAGGCGCGGACCGTGGGGATGCTCGCGCCGGAAATCACAAGATACAGCGCACCCGAAACGATCCCGCCAATCGCCGCGATTTTCTTGACAGGCCAGTGAATCCCGGCGCGCGGCCAGAGGGCGAGGAGGCGCAACAAGGTAAACACGGTGCCCGTGAGCAGCCCCATATGCAGGCCAGAAATCGCAAGCAAATGCGCGAGGTTACTGCGGCGGAGCGCGTCGAGCGCGCCTGCGTCGAGCGCCGTTCGGTCGCCCACCAAAATCGCGGCGGCGAAGGCCCCTTCCCGCCCGCCGACCTCGGCGCGGATCAGGGTCGCGAGATGTGCGCGCATCCGGGCGATTTTTTGCGCAAAAGCGGGCTCAGGATCGGTTTGGGTCAGCAGAACCGGGCCCTTCGCCGAGCCGACCCCGCCGATTTGCTTGAACCAAGCATAGCGGCGGAAATCGAAGCCTTCGGGCTGCGTGGGTTCGGGCGGCGGGCCGAGCGAGGCGATCAGCATCACGCGGCTTCCGATGGGCGGCGCGGGCTCTGGCACAGAGATGCGGATCTGATGGGGCGGGCTGCGCGAGGCCAGCCGCACATCGCCGAGCCACATGCGCAGACGTCCATCGCCGGCGCGGTCATAGCCGCGGACCTCGCCGGTCACCGGCCCCGTGTAAAACCAACTCAGCTTGGGCGCGGCGACGCGGTGCGCTTCCCAGGAGGCGAGCGTCAGGCCGAGCAGAAACACCATGGGCAGGCGCATAAACCGGAGCCGGAGCGAGACCAGCGCCGCGATCCCGGTCAACACCGCGAGCAGGCGCAAATCCGGCTCGTGATGGAGCGCGAAATAGAGCGCGACGCCGCCGCCGAGAAAAACCGGCACCCAAAGCATCCGCCGCGACGCTTGCTGCGCCAGCACCGCCGCGAGCCGCGCGCGCCAGAGCAAAACACGCGGCGCGAGAGAAAACCCGCCACCGCCCGTCAATTCCATGACCCGCGTCTCTTGTGTCAAACCGCGCCTTTCGCCTAAGTTGCGGTCAAGGTAAATCGAGCTTCATTTCCGAAAGGTTAACCATGTCCCAAGCTGTCGTGACTCGTTTCGCGCCTTCGCCCACCGGGTTTTTGCATATTGGCGGCGCGCGGACGGCGCTGTTTAACTGGCTTTTCGCGCGCCATCATGGCGGCACCTTCCTTCTGCGCATCGAGGACACGGACAAGAAACGCTCCACGCCCGAGGCGACGGCGGCCATTCATGACGGTCTGGCCTGGCTTGGGCTGGAGGGCGACCAACCAGCAGTGAGTCAGGCGGCGCAGGCGGAGCGTCACGCTGAGGTGGCCCATGAAATGCTTACGCGAGGTGCGGCCTATAAGTGTTTCTCGACAAAGGAGGAAATTGACGCCTTCCGCGAGAAAGCCGCTGCCGAGAAGCGCGACACCGTGTTTCGCTCGCCCTGGCGCGATGCGGACCCGTCCACCTATCCCGACGCGCCTTATGTGATCCGCCTCAAAGCGCCGCGCGAGGGCGAGACTGTGATCGACGATCAGGTGCAGGGCAAAGTTACGTTCAAAAACAAGACCTTCGACGACCTTATTCTCCTGCGCTCCGACGGCACGCCGACCTATATGCTGGCCGTTGTTGTCGACGATCACGACATGGGCGTGACCCATGTGATCCGCGGCGATGACCACCTCACCAATGCGGGGCGGCAGGCGCAGATTTACCATGCGATGGACTGGGATCTCCCTGTTTTTGCCCATATTCCGCTGATCCATGGGCCGGATGGCGCGAAACTGTCGAAACGTCATGGCGCGCTCGGCGTCGAGGCCTACCGCGAAATGGGCTATCCGGCCGAGGCGATCCGCAACTATCTCGCGCGGCTCGGCTGGTCCCATGGCGATGATGAGGTGTTTACCACCGCGCAGGCCGTGGAGTGGTTCGATCTGGACGGTGTCGGCAAGGCTCCGGCCCGGTTCGACTTCAAGAAACTCACCCATCTGTCGGGCCAACATATCAAAATGATGGATACGCCCGAGCTGATGGCCGCCCTCGATCAATGGTGCGCCGCAACAGACACAGCGATGGATGCGGAGAAGCGGAACAAAATTGAAACAGCGTTGCCGCTCATTAAGGAGCGTGCGAAGATCCTGCCAGATCTCATTGAAATGTCAGCGTTCTATACCGAAGAGCGCCCCTTCACACCGGACGAGAAAGCCGCCAAACAGCTTGATGAGACGGCACGTGACCGTCTCGCGAGATTGACTGAGCAGTTGCAACATGCTAGCTGGTCACGGGAAGAACTGGAGGCCGCGGTTGCAGAGTTTGCCGAAGACGAAGGGGCAAAACTTGGGCAGATCGCGGGGCCCCTTAGGGCCGCCCTTACGGGCTGTTCTGTCAGCCCAAGCGTGTTCGACATCATGGTGCTGATCGGCCAAGCCGAAAGCCTTGCGCGGCTCTCAGACGCTGCGCGACAAGGATAACCGAGGTCTGCACGACCATATGACAATGGGCTCCGGCCCCGACAGGAGGACAATATGACCGACAAGACTGCAAAACTGAGTTTCCACGATCAGGAACTCGAGCTGCCGATCCTCTCCCCCACAGCCGGGCCGGATGTGATTGATATCCGTAAGCTTTATGGTCAGGGCGATGTGTTCACCTTCGATCCGGGTTTCACCTCGACGGCGGCTTGTGAAAGCGAGATCACCTATATCGACGGCGACAAGGGCGAGCTGCTCTATCGTGGCTACCCGATCGACCAGCTGGCCGAGCATTCCAACCATCTCGAATCCGCTTATCTGCTGCTCTACGGCGAGCTGCCGACGACCGAGCAATATGAGGATTTTCAGGACCGTGTAACCCGTCACACCATGGTTCATGAGCAGATGAACTATTTCTACCGCGGGTTCCGCCGCGATGCGCACCCTATGGCGATCATCTGTGGTGTGATGGGCGCGATGTCGAGCTTTTACCACGATTCGACGGATATTACGGACCCGTGGCAGCGCGAGGTCGCCTCGATCCGCATGATCGCGAAACTGCCGACCATCACCGCGATGGCCTATAAGTATTCGGTGGGTCAGCCTTTCGTTTATCCTGACAATTCGCTGTCTTATGCCGGAAACTTTCTGCAAATGTGCTTCGCGGTTCCGGCGGAGAAATACGAAGTCGATCCGATCCTTTCCAAAGCGATGGACCGCATCTTCCTGCTCCACGCCGATCACGAGCAGAACGCCTCGACCTCGACCGTGCGTCTCGCCGGCTCCTCGGGCGCGAACCCGTTTGCCTGTATCGCCGCCGGGATCGCCTGTCTCTGGGGCCCGGCCCATGGCGGCGCGAACGAGGCCTGTCTGCGGATGCTCCGCGAGATTGGCACTGTCGATCAGATCCCCGAATACATCAAACGCGCCAAGGACAAGGACGATCCGTTCCGCCTGATGGGCTTCGGCCACCGCGTTTACAAGAATTTCGACCCGCGTGCGAAGGTCATGAAGGAAAGCGCCGACGAGGTGCTGGATCTCCTTGGCATCGAGAACAACGAGACCCTCAAGGTCGCGAAAGAACTCGAAAAAATCGCGCTGGAAGATGAGTATTTCGTCGAGAAGAAGCTCTATCCGAACGTCGATTTCTACTCGGGCATCATCCTCGACGCCATGGGCTTCCCGACCTCGATGTTCACGCCGATCTTCGCGCTCTCGCGCACCGTCGGCTGGATCGCCCAGTGGAAAGAGATGATATCCGACAAGCACAACAAGATCGGCCGCCCGCGCCAGCTCTACACCGGGCCGACCGCGCGCGACTACATCAACATCGACAAGCGGTGAGCAAGTCGCTGAAACGGGTTCGGGCGGCGGCGGAAACGCTGGCGCTCGACATCGAGATCGAGGAAACCTCGGGCTCGACACGCACCGCCGCAGAGGCCGCCGCCGAACATGGCTGCGATGTGGCGCAGATCGCGAAATCCATTCTTTTTCATGCCCCTGAGAGCGACCGGATCGTTCTGTTCTTGACGTCCGGCGCCTATCGCGTGGATCTCACGCAGGCCGAAGCGCTGATCGGTGAGCCGCTCGCCAAAGCCGATGCCGCGCTCATCCGCGAGCGCACGGGCTTTGCCATCGGCGGCGTCTCTCCCATCGGGTCAAGCGGCCCCGTGGTGGAGTTTTTCGACCGCCGTTTGCTCGATTTCCCGGTGATCTATCCCGCCGCAGGGACGCCCCGCCATACCTTCGCCATCGCGCCGCAGCGCCTGGCCGAAGTAATGGACGCGCAAATCGCAGATTTCAGCGTCGATTCAGATAGTTGAGAACAGACTCTGCCGCACGTTGACCCGGCGGCGGGCCGTCTTCGCCCAAGAGCCGCATGGACTCCGCCATTACCTCATGCTGCGCCGCTGCGTCGCCTTTGAGAAGGTTTGAAACGGCTGGAAGAATTTTCTCCACCGTGCAGTTTTCAAACAGATATTCCGGGATCTCCCGCCGCTCTGTCAGCAGGTTGATGAGCGTCGCCGTGTCGATCTTGACCATCCGCCGCAGCAGAAGTTGCGTGAGCCAATTCGCATCATAGGCGATCACCATCGGCGTGCGGTAGCGTGCAAGTTCGAGCGACACCGTGCCCGAAGCCGCCAGCGCCACATCCGCCGCCGCGAAAAGCGCATATTTTTCAGCATTGTCGCGCGGTGTGATGATCTCCATCTCTGGCATCAATTCCCAAAGCGCGGCCTCTCGACCGGGGGCTGCCAGAGTCAAAACGCGCGCGCCCAGAAGCCGTTTCGACACCTCATTGAACACCGGCGCGAGCCGCTTGATCTCCGAATTGCGCGAGCCCGGCAGCACCAACACCCGCGGTCGGTCTCCCTTCAGCGCGGCAACCTCCGCCGGGTCCGCATCCGGCAGACTGACAACCGGGTGGCCGACGAAATCGCAACTTAGACCCTCGGCCTCGAAATAGGGCGGCTCGAAGGGAAGAACGGCCAGCAAATGATTGAAAATCTCGGCGAATTTCTTGGCACGGCCCGCGCGCCAGGCCCAGACCGTCGGCGCGACATAATGGACGCGCGGGATCTCAGGCCGCAGTTTGGCGACCCGCTTGGCGACCCGCGTCGCGAAATCGGGACTGTCGATGGTGATGAGCGCGTCGGGCCTCAGATCCGCGACCGCCTCCGCTGTCTCGCGCACCCGGCGCAAAAGCTGCGGCGCGCGCGGCAGAATTTCGGCGATGCCCATGACCGACAGCTCATCTATCGGAAAGAGACTCTCCAGACCCGCCGCCTCCATCTGGCTCCCGCCAATCCCATGAAACGCAGTATTTTCAGGGAAATAAGGCATCATCGCCGCCGCGAGTGCGTCGCCGGACGCTTCCCCCGCGGCGAGAAAAAACCTCATGACCGCGCCCAGAGAAACAAGCCGTGCGCATCCGCCTCGCGGATCACCGCGTCACGGTCGAGCACGATCACGCCGCCCGCCGCGATCACCACCCCCGCAAGCCCGGCCTCGGCAGCCTTCCGGACCGTCTCGACACCAATCGCCGGGAGATCCGCGCGCCAGTCCTGACCTGGCTTCGGCGCCTTATAAAGCAAGCCCTTAGCGCCATCTGCATCGGTCAGAAACGCGCCTTTCTGCGCCGTGACGGCCTCCAGCATCGCGTCGGTGCCGCTGATGCTCTCGACGCCAAGCGCCAGCCCTTGCCCGACCACCGCGCCCTGCCCGACATCAAGCTGACCAAGCGCCGCAACGATCTCAGCCGCGCGCGCCGCATCGGATTTATCCGCATCACTCGGCTTGAGCGTCGTCGGGCAACCCTCTGGCATCACAAGATTTTCGAGGATGTCATGCGCGCCCACGACGGTGAAACCTTCACCCTCCATTGTCTTGGTAATCGCGCGCAGCGTCTCGTCATCGCCCTTCTTGAGCGCAGGCAGCAACGTTCCGGCGAGTTTGAGAAATTTCCAGTCGAATTTCAGCGGGTTAAGCTTCGGCCGCACCATCGCGCCCGCATAGCACACTTCGTCGCAATTTGCCTCACGCATGGCTTTGAACATCGCGCCGGGCTTCTCATATTGTGCGACCAGATGCGGATGCTCGCTTGACCATTTGGGCATAAGCCCCTGAAAGCCAACAACCAAATAGGGCGAATCCATCGCGGCGCGATGCTCGGCGAGAAGGCGGGGAAGGTCGCCCTCCCCGGCAATGATCGCGAGACCGCTCATCGGGTTTGCGGCGTCGTCAGGTGACGATCCGTCTCTGCGAGAATGAAATCAATGACTTGGAGCGACTGCTGCGTGTTGGCGAACTCGCCGCGCAGCGCTTCGGCGCGGCTCTTAACCGTGCCGTCGCCACTGAAGAGCTTCTCCATAAGGTGCCGTAATTGGTGCATTTCCTCGCGCGGCGCACCGCGGCGTTTCAGCCCGACGAGATTGAGGCCCGCCAGATGCGCGCGTTCTCCAACCACGGAGCCGTAAGGGATCACATCCGCCGCCACCGCCGCAAGGCCGCCGATCATCGCGCCTTGCCCGATCCGGCAGAACTGATGCACACCGGCCAAAGCGCCGATAACCACTTGATCTTCAATGATAGAATGACCACCGAGCGAGGCGTAATTCGCCAGCACGCAGCCATTGCCGATCATGCAGTCGTGGCCGACATGGACGCCCATCATGAACAAATTGCCGTCGCCCACGCGGGTCAGCCCGCCGCCCCCCTCGGTGCCGGGGTTCATGGTCACATATTCGCGGATCGTGTTGCGCGCGCCGACCTCCAGCCGCGTATCCTCGCCCGCAAATTTCAGATCCTGCGGTTCATGGCCGATGGAGGCAAAGGGGAAAATCCTTGTTTTCTCGCCAATTACCGTCCGTCCTTCGACCACCACATGAGAGTGCAGCTTGACGCCATCCGCGAGCCGCACCTGAGGGCCGACCACGCAAAACGGACCGATCTCGACGCCGTCGCCAATCTCGGCCCCCTCATGGATGACCGCGCTTTCATGGATCATGCTTACTCCTCCGGCGATGCGATCATCGCGGTGAATTCGGTCTCGGCGCAGAGGGTTTCGCCGACCATGGCGCGGCCTTCGAATTTCCAGACCTTGCCGCGGCCGCGCAGAACTTTCACATGCAATTCAAGCACATCGCCCGGCCCGACCGGCGCGCGGAATTTGGTTTTGTCGATCCCCATGAAATAAACGAGGCTGTCGCTGTCATGGAGACCCATGGTTTTCGCGACCAATATCGCCGCGGTCTGCGCCATCGCCTCAACCATATAAACGCCGGGAAACACCGGTTTCGCCGGAAAATGGCCGGTGAATTGCGGCTCGTTCATGGTGACATTCTTGATGCCGACCGCGCTTTCGCCCGATTTCACATCCAGCACTTTATCGACCAGAAGGAAGGGGTAACGATGCGGGATAAGCCGCTGGATTTCAACGATATCTACAAGTGCAGCGTCAGTCATTCTCGGTTTCCTCCTCAGGCGTCGTTGATGTGTTCTGGTCGAGCATCCGGATCGCTTCGGCCGTAATATTGGTGCCCGGCGCAGCGAACAGCACGGTTTCACTGTCCAGAAGCATCGTTGCCCCGTAACTGTTCATCAATTCAAGCATCAAGGGCACGATATCACGGAAAAATTCTTGCCGCTTTTCTTCGGTATGGGCGGCGAGACGGGTCAGCTTGTCCTGTTGTTGGGCGCGCAGGCGCACCACTTTGGCGTCAAACGCGTCTGCAAGCGGCAGAAAGGCTTCGGGCGTCATGGCCTCGCGGCGGGCCGCGAGCGCCTGCTCCTCCGCTTCAAGCTCGCTCTCGATCTGTCTGTTTTCGCTGGCAAGTTCCTGCTGCTCGGCCTCGATCTGACGGAGCAGCGCCTGACCGCGCGCGGAGCGGGTCAGAAGCTGGTCCTGATCGACCACGAGGATCGGCTGCTGCGCAATGCGGGGGCCCGTCTGGGCCCCCTGTGCCATGGCGCTTGTCGCAATCAGACCGCTGCCAAGCAGCGCGAGGGCCAGACTAGAAGCGCGTATCCATCGTGAAACGGAAGGGTTCTTCTTCGTCATAGTCTTCTTTCTTGACTGCTTTGGCGAAATTGAAGCGGAGCGGGCCAAGCGCGGTGTCCCAGAAGATCGACGCGCCGACCGAGGCCCGCAGATTGGCGTCCTCATCGACGAAACCGCCATTGTCATCGAGACCCCAGAGCGTTCCGACATCCGCGAACACCCCGCCGAAAATGCCGTATTCTTCCGGCAGACCGATCGGGAAACTCGCCTCGGTGCGCATGATGGCGTAGTAATGCCCACCGAGCGCATCCTCGTTTTCCGCTTCCGTATCGCGCGGGCCGAGACCGCGGGATTCGAAGCCGCGGAAGCTGTTGCCGCCAAGGTAGAAACGGTCCGTGATGCGGCTCTCATAATCGCCGAAGGTGGCAAGTGCGCCGCCCTCCACTTCCGCCGACAGGATCACGCGCTCGCGGAAGAGCGAGCTGTAAACCCGCGCATTGGCCGTGGTTTTCGAATATTGCGAGTCCCCGCCAAGGCCGGCGAGTTCTTCATCGAAGCGCAGGATGAAACCGCTGGTCGGCGCCACAAGCGAGTTCCGGCGGTCATAGGTGTAGGTCAGCCCGACCGCGCTGGTGATGTTCTCGCCCTCATCCTTGGTGATGAGTTCGGAAATACCCTCCTCGAAATTCTGGATCTTGTCCTGTTCGATGACGTAGCGCAGGCGCAGACGGCCATTCTCGCTCACAGGGAAGGAGGTGTAGGGCGTGAAGCTGATCCGGCGCGAGTCATAGCTGGTCGAGTCAGATTCGTAGTTGCGGTAGAGAATGTCGAAGCCGACCGAAAGGTCGCGGTCCAGAAGGAACGGCTCTTCGAAGGACAGGCGGTAGTTTTCGTTGTCATCGCCGCTTGAAAGGGCCAGACGCACCCGCTGCCCGCGCCCGAGGAAGTTGTTCTCACGCACTTCCACATTGCCGGTGATGCCCTCGCTCGACGCATAGCCCACGCCAAAATTGAGGCTCCCGGTCGGGGCTTCCTCGACATTCACGTCGATGATCGCCTGATTGGGGGACGAGCCCTCCCGCACGCGCACCTCGACATTGCTGAAATAACCAAGCGCGCGGATGCGCTCTTCGGCCCGGCGGATGGCCACGCGGTCCAGCGGATCGCCTTCCACCACGCGGAATTCGCGGCGGATCACCCGGTCGAGAGTCTGAGTATTGCCTTCAATATCAATCCGCTCGACGAAAACCTTCGGGCCCTGGCTGAGGTTGAAGGTGATATCGACCGTCTGGTTCGCATTGTTCTGCTGCACCTGCGGGTCGATGCTCACGAAGGGGATGCCCTGACGCGAAAGCTGCGTCTCGATCCGCTCGATAAAGGTCTCGACACGGGTGCGGCTGTAAAGCTCGCCGCTGCGCACATCGAGCTCGCGCTGGAGGCTGGAGAGGTCAATGCGCGGATCGGCCGATTGCACGGCGACCTGACCGAAGCGGAATTGCTGCCCTTCCTCGACATTGAAGGTCACATAGAAATCATCCCGCGCACTCGACAGCTCGGCGCTCGACGAGAGGACGCGGACATTCGGAAAGCCGCGATCCTGATAGAAGGCTTCGAGTTTCTGACGGTCATTGGCGACCCGGCCCTCATCATAGGTGTCATTCGAGAAGAGGAAGGACACCAGATTCCGCTCCCGCGTATCAATCGCACGGCGCAATTGGCTGTCGCTAAACGCGCGGTTGCCGACGAAACCGACGCGGCCAATCTCGGTCACATCGCCTTCGGTGATCTCGAAGGCCACATCGACGCGGTTATCGGCGCGCTCGATGATGACGGGGCGCACGGTCGTGTCATAGCGCCCTTGCGAGCGGTAGAGATCCGCGATCCGCGCGGCATCCTGCTCGGCGGCGGCGGCGGTGTAGACCCGGCGCGGCGTCAATTCGACAATCTCGCCGATCTGCTCATCGCTTATCCGGCGGTTGCCCTCGAAATTGATGCGGTTCACGGTCGGGTTTTCCTCGACCAGAATGATCACCGAGCCGCCGATATTCTGGATCTCGACCCGCGAGAAGAGCCCCGTCGCATAAAGGTTCTCGGTCGCCCGGCTCAGATCGCCAGTGGAGGTGCCCTGGAGATCGGCATATTCGGCGATGGTTTGCGCCGCGATCCGTTGGTTGCCATCAATGGTGATGCTCTGCGCAAAAACGGCGCTGCCCAAAGAAAGGGCCAGCGCCGGTCCCGCCAGAAGTTTAAATTTTGTGCTCATGCTCATCTGCCCGTCCTCATTTTGCGCGGAAGCTCATGAGCTGAACTGCCGCATGATGTCATTATAGGTCGCAAATAGCATTAACAGCAGAAGCAGGCTCATGCCAACCGTCATCATGAAATTGACGGCTTTTGCTGGCAAAGGCTTACCGCGAAGCCACTCTGCGAGGTACAGCATGAGATGACCGCCATCGAGAACGGGGATCGGGAAGAGGTTCATCAGGCCAATCGCGGTGGAAATGACCCCAATAAGCGAGACGAGTTGCAGCCAACCGCCTTCCGCCGCCTGCCGCGAGAAATCGGCGATGCCGAGCGGGCCTTGCAGATTGTCCGCCGAAACCTGTCCGCCGAGGATTCCGATCAGCCCGGCAATGGAGGAGGAAATCACGAACCAGACCCGCTCCACGCCGCGCCCCATGGCGGTGAAGAGGCCCGGCGTCTCCGTCACGGGCGACATCACCGGCGCGCCGAAAACGCCGATCATCACCCGCTTTTCGAACCCGTCGGCGGTCTGGCTGTCCATCTCTTCGGGCACCAGCGTGAGGGTGATCTCCTCGGCGCCGCGCAGCACGGTCAGATCCAGCTCCTGGCCGACAGACGGTTCAACCGTTTCGCGCAAGGCGTTGAAGCCCCAGATGGTTTCGCCATTGATCGCCCGGATCACATCACCTTCTTCCAGCCCCGCATTGGCGGCGGGCGAATAGGGTTGCACGCCGCCCACGAGCGGCGGGAAGGGCATCGGGCCCGGCACGGTCAGCGTGTCGCCATCCCGGCGGATCAGATAATCGACACTGGCGGCGTCCGGCAATTCGACCGCGAAGACCTCGCCAAGGCTCGCGACCTCCTGCCCGCCGACCGCCAAAATCTCGTCGCCGACCTGAAGCCCGCTTTCCACGCCCGGAATTTCGACCAGCGCGCCGATCTCGGTGCCTTCTTTCGCCTGCCCCACCCAGAAGGCGAGCGCAGTAAAGATCACCGCCGACAGGATGAAATTCGCGACCGGCCCGGCCACCACGGTCAGCGCGCGGGCAAGCAGCGAGGCATGAGGGAAACTCCGCGCCTGATCCTCGGCGCGCACCGCCGCCGTGGTCGCCGCATCGGCGCGGCTCGTCGCATCGGCATCGCCCAGAAATTTCACATAGCCGCCAAGGGGAAGCGCCGCGATCTGCCAGCGCGTCCCGCGGCTGTCCACCCGGCTCCACAGCACTTTGCCAAAGCCGATGGAGAACACCTCCGCATGGATCCCGCACCAGCGCCCCACGATATAATGCCCGTATTCATGGATCGCGACCACGATGGAGAGCACGAAAACAAAGGGCAACAGCGTGCCGATGAGGGGGATGGAGGTCAGAAATTCCATGTCAGACTTTCACTTTGCGGGCGCGCGCGCGGGCACCCACGTCAATCGCTTCAACATCGGCGAGACTGGCGGGCTGCGCCTCGGTCTCCTCCATCACATGGGCCACGAGGGGCGCCATGTCCAGAAAGCCGATCTCTCCGGCGATGAATTTATCGAGCGCGATCTCCTTGGCGGCGTTGAGCGCGATCTGCGCGCCCTGCCCTTGCGCCATGGCTCTGTAAGCGAGGTTCAGCGCCGGGAAACGCGCATGGTCCGGCGCTTCGAAATCCAGCCGGCCGAGCGCGCCGAAATCGAGCCGCTCCAGCGGCAGATCGCGCCGCTCCGGATAGTTCAGCGCATAGCCAATCGGGCCGCGCATATCCTGCGCGCCGAGATGCGCGAGCCAGCCGCCATCGACGAATTCCACCATCGAATGAATGAGGCTCTGCGGATGGATCACCACCTCGATCTGCTCAGGCGCGAGGCCGAAAAGCTCTTTTGCCTCAATCACCTCCAGCGCCTTGTTGAACATGCTGGCGCTGTCGATGGAAATCCGCTGACCCATCTCCCAATTCGGGTGCGCCACCGCATCAGCAACGCTCGCTACCCGCATGTCCTCCAACGACTTTTTGCGGAACGGCCCGCCGGAGGCGGTGAGCGTCACGCGGGAGACTTCACGTAAAGGATGCCCGCCAAGGCATTGGAAAATCGCGCTATGTTCGCTGTCGGTCGGGATGAGCGTGGTGCCGTGGGTGGCGCAGATCTCGTGAAGCTGCGGCCCGGCGCAGACCATGCTTTCTTTGTTGGCGAGCGCCAGCACCCCGCCATGTTTCGCGCTCTCGGCGGTCGGCCCGAGACCCGCCGCGCCGACAATGGCGGACATGGTCCAGTCCACCTTGCGGCTTGCCGCTTCGAGCAGAGCGGTGCGGCCCGCGGCAACCTCGATACCCGTGCCCGCCAGCGCGTCGCGCAGATCGCCGAGCAAGCTCTCTTCCGAAGTCACGGCCAGTTTCGCGCCAAGCGCTTTTGCCTGTTCAGCCAGAAGGGGAATATTGCGCGCGCCCGTCAGCACCTCGACGGCAACGTCCTCTCCCGAAATCAAATCAACGGTTTGGCACCCTATCGACCCGGTGCTGCCGAAAATCGAGAGGGTCCGCATTCAGGCAAAAAGTCCGGTGAGTGCGCCATAGCCTGAGACCGCGAGCGCCGCGCCGCCGAGCCCATCGATCCGGTCCATTAGCCCGCCATGACCGGGGAACATGGTGCCGCTGTCCTTGACCGCGAAGATGCGTTTGAGGGCGCTTTCCAGCAAATCGCCCGCCTGCGCGGCGGTGGCGGCGAGGATCGAGGCGAAGAGCATTCCGCCAAGCGGCCAGCCCATGATCAGCGCGTAAATCAGCGTAACGAGCAGCGCCAGCGCCTGCCCGCCGATCATCCCGGCCCAAGTTTTGTTGGGGCTGACGCGCGGCCAGAATTTCGGCCCGCCAAAGCGTTTGCCCGCGAAATAACCGCCCACATCGGTGGCGATCACGATCAGGATCACCCAAAGCATCGGCCAGAACCCCATGCCGAGGCGAATGGCGAGGAACCCGGCGCAGGCCGCGGCCACATAGAGCGAGCCGAAGGCGCGCAGGCCATCCGCCCGCGGGGTCACGATGTAAAGAACGCCCGAGACGGCGAGCGAGGCCAGCGCGAGCAGCCAGTTGCTGTCCCACACCGCCAGCACCGCTAGAACGCCGGTCAGCACCATCAGCAGGGTTTCGAGCGAGGCGCGTTTCACCCCGGCCATGCGGCCAAATTCGCGCATCACCAGCCCCATCAACGCGCCGACGAGGATCAGCGCCCACCAGCCGCCCATGGCGAGAAACACCAGCGGGATCGGGATCATCAGCAGGGCGGAGAAACTCCGCTGGCGCAGGTCGTCAAAGGCACTCATAGCACGGCTCCAAAGCGCCGCTCGCGGGTGCCGAACTGATTGAGCGTGTCGCGGAACGCGGCCACGGTGTAATCCGGCCAGGCGAGATCCACGAAAGCATATTCGGCGTAAGCGGCTTGCCACAAAAGGAAATTCGAGATGCGCTGCTCGCCAGAGGTGCGGATCACCAGATCCGGGTCCGGCAGCCCGCCCGTGTCGAGATGGGCGGCAACGGCATCCTCGGTAAACTCCGTCACGCCCGCTTCCGCCATCCGCGCCATGGCCCGCATGATCTCGTCCCGCCCGCCATAATTCAGCGCGACATTGAGGTGAAGCCGCGTGTTTCCCGCCGTCTTTTCCTCCAGCGCGCCCATCAGCGTCTGTAAATGCGCGGCCAGCGCGCTGCGATCCCCCAGAAACCGCACGCAAACGCCGCTCTGATGCAGCTTCTCCGCCTCTTTTTGCAAGAAGTGGTTAAAGAGCCGCATCAAACCGGCGACCTCTTCCTCCGTGCGCTTCCAGTTCTCCGTCGAGAAGGCGAAGAGTGTCAGATAATCCACCCCGAGCTCCGGGCAGGCGCGCACGATGTCGCGCACCCGGTCCACGCCCCGCCGATGACCGGCAAGCCGCGCGAGACCGCGTTTCGTGGCCCAACGACCATTGCCATCCATGATGATCGCAACATGTTTCGGGCCGCTCATGGGCAGGCTGGGGGCCGGTTGCGCCATCAGACCTGCATGATCTCCGCTTGCTTGTTTTCCAACGCCTTGTCGATTTCGGCAATCGTGCTGTTGGTCAGTTCCTGAATTTCGCCTTCCCAGAACTTCACATCATCCTCGGACATATCGTCCTTGGCCTTTTTCACCTGATCCATCCCGTCGCGGCGCACATTACGCACGGCCACGCGGCTTTGCTCGGCATATTGACCCGCGAGTTTGCCAAGTTCCTTGCGGCGCTCTTCGTTCAGCTCCGGGATCGGCAGACGCAGCGTCGTGCCATCCATCACCGGGTTAATGCCGAGCCCGGCATTGCGGATCGCCTTGTCGACGGTCCCGACCATGCCCTTATCCCAGACATTCACCGTCACCATGCGCGGCTCCGGCACGTTGATCGTCGCGACCTGATTGAGCGGCATCTGGCTGCCATAGGCATCCACCGTCACCGGGTCGAGCATCGAGGCCGAGGCGCGGCCCGTCCGCAGACTCGCAAAGTCGGATTTCAGCGAGCTCAGCGCCCCATCCATCCGTTTCTTGATTGCGTCGAGGTCAATTTCCACATCTGCCATGTTTTTCTCCTTATCGGCCATGCGGCGCGGCTGCCTTGGGCACCGCGCAGGTCATCGCCGGTGGTCTTGGTGTTAACTTTCGGGGCCGACTATGGTGTATTTGGCGTCGCCGCTCAAGACGCCCTTGAACCCGCCCGGCTCATCGAGCGAAAACACGATGATCGGCAGGTTGTTGTCCCGTGCGAGCGCAATGGCCGAACTGTCCATCACTTTAAGATGCTTGGCCAAAACCTCGTCATAGCTGACTTTCTCATAGCGCTTGGCATCGGGGTTGGTCTTGGGGTCGCTGTCATAAACCCCGTCCACCTGCGTGCCTTTGAGGATCGCTTCACACTGCATCTCATTGGCGCGCAGCGTCGCGGCCGTGTCGGTGGTGAAGTAAGGATTGCCCGTCCCGGCGGCGAAAATACAGACGCGGCCTTTCTCCAAGTGGCGCACCGCGCGGCGGCGGATGTAGGGCTCACAGACCTGATCCATCGGGATCGCTGAAATCACCCGCGTGTAAATCCCGCGCGCCTCCAGCGCCGATTGCATGGCGAGCGCGTTCATCACCGTCGCCAGCATCCCCATATAATCCGCCGTGGTCCGCTCCATGCCCTGCGCCGAGCCCTGCAGCCCCCGGAAAATATTACCGCCGCCGATCACCATGCAGATCTCGGTGCCCATTTCATGCACCTTCTGCACCTCATCGGCGATCCGTTCCACCGTGGGGGGATGCAGCCCGAACCCCTGATTGCCCATCAGCGCCTCGCCGGAAATTTTCAACATGACACGGTTATAAACGGGGGCGTCACTCATTCTTTGTCTCCGGCTCTCTCTGCTTTGCGCGGACCATGCCGAAAACGGCGGCAAAGTTCAACGGCTTTGCCGGTGTCTTTGATGCCGCCGCGCGCGGTTTTGCGCCATGCGGGCGTGGTTTTTCGACATTGTCTCAAATCTATTTGATCTCGCGTGAGGATGTTAACGGGTTGGCGGGGCCCCGCGCGTAAACTTGGCGCAGTTTTGGAGGGGATTATGCAGATCAACCCCGTCACGCCGCAGATGCTGAGCCTGCTTTTGGGCCATGGGAGTGACGCACAGATGGCGGCGCTGGCGCAAAAACTCGCGGCGTATGAGCGGCAAAACCCCGGTGCGGTCGCCCGCGCGATCTCGGCCCATGCGAGCGGGGTGAGCGTGGGCCGCAGCGCCGCGCAGATCCCGCCGCTGACGGAAGAGCAATGGGCGAAGGCCGCGCAGACGGCGATGGCGCTGGCCAAGGCGAAGGACGCGCCCGTAGCCGCGGAACCGCGCCCGCTCTCGCCCGAGATCACCGCGCGGCTTGGCGATCCCGGTCTGCCGCGCCCGCCTTTAGAAGCCGCCTATAACCCGATGATCTGGCGCGAAGACCCGCCGCCGGAACCGCCGCCCCCGACCCGGCGCTATCTCACCGACGGGTTTGAAGCGCTCCAGATCGGGACGCGGAGAACGGCAATGGCGCTTGGCGGGATGCTGAGTCTCAAAGGCGGGTTCGGGCGGCGCTCCAAAATCGCGCTGCTGCTGGTCCTGCTGATCCTCTGGCTGCTGCATTATTAAGCGCCCATGGGCAGGCCCCATAGACAGGCGGCACGCAATCGGGCACATCCCTTGCCATGAACTGCCCCGTTCTCATCGCTGGCCCGACCGCCTCGGGCAAATCCGCGCTCGCGCTGGAGATCGCGGCGGCGCGCGGCGTGCCGATCGTCAATGCAGACGCCTTGCAGGTCTATGCCAACTGGCGCGTGCTCACCGCCCGGCCAAGCCCCGCCGAAGAGGCCGCGCATCCGCACCGCCTCTACGGCCATATCCCGCGCGACACCGCCTATTCCGTCGGCCATTGGCTGCGCGAAGTGGAACCGCTTTTGCCGCAAAATCCGGTGATTATCGGCGGCACCGGCCTTTATTTCATGGCGTTGACCGAAGGGCTCGCGCCGATCCCTCCCATTTCGCCCGAGACCCGCCAAACCGCCGACGCGATGGACCCCGCCGAAATGCGTTCGCTGCTGGAGGCGCGCGACCCGGAGACCGCCGCGAAGATCGACCTCGCCAATCCCGTGCGGATTCAGCGCGCTTATGAAGTGCTGATGGAAACCGGGCGCGGCCTCTCAAGCTGGCAGGCCGAGACGCCGCCGCCGCTGGTGACAGACGCGCATCGCCTCGTGTTCCGCCCCGAAGTGGACTGGCTGAACACCCGCATCAATCGCCGCTTCGATCAGATGATCGCGGAAGGCGCGCTTGAGGAAGCCGCCGCCAATCGCGACGGTTTCGATGCCAAACGCCCCGCCGATCAGGCGCTCGGCGCGAAGGAGCTTGTCGCCCATCTGAGCGGCACACTGCCCCTTGAGGACGCCATTGCCGCCGGCAAGCTCGCCACCCGCCAATTCGCCAAACGTCAGCGCACATGGTTTCGCAAACGGATGCGGGACTGGCACAGCCTCGATCCGGCCACACCCCTAAGCGCGCAAATCCGCGCGATTCCTAACCTGATCCCTTGATTTCGCCTGCTCTTCCGGCAGGATAGAGCGATGAAACGCTCCGACCTGTCCCGCCGCGAATTTCTCGCGCTCGCCTCTGTTTTTGCCGGTGGTGCGGGCTTTCCCGCTCGCAAGGCCTGGGCACAGGAGGCGGCGGGCGGCACGGTGCTGCGCATCCAGATGGACGTGCCGGAGTTCACCGATCCGCGCCTCTTCGAGCAGCCCGAATCCGCCAATATCCTGCGCGGCTCAAACGAAACGCTGATCCGCTATCGCCGCGACGGGCGGTTCGAGCCGTGGCTTCTCGAAAGCTGGGAGGTGAGCGAGGACGCCAGCCAGTATCGCCTAACCTTGCGCGAGGGTGTGCTCTGGTCGAATGGCGATCCCTTCACCCCCGAAGATGTGCTGTTCAACATCCGCCGCTGGTGCGATGCCGCGGTCCCCGGCAACTCCATGGCGAGCCGAATGGACGCGCTGATCGACCCGGAAACCGGTGCGCTCGCCGAGGGCGTCGCCGAGATCACCCGCCCGCGCGAGATCACCCTCACCTTGCGCAAACCCGACATCACGCTGATCGCCAGCATCAGCGATTATCCCGCGCTGCTGGTCCATCCGAGTTTCGACGAGAGCGGCGCCAGAATCGCGGAAAACTCCATCGGAACAGGGCCTTACGACATTGAGGTAACAGCGGGGAGCCGCGCCCGGCTCACCAAACGCGCCTCATGGTGGGGCGGCGAGGTGGCGGTGGAGACCATCGAGTATCTCGATCTCGGCCCCGACCCTTCCGCGCAACTCGACGCCTTCGCCGCAGGCCGGATCGACGCGAATTACCAGTCCACGGGCTGGTTCGGGCCGGAGTTTGACGCCATGGGGCTGAAGCGCTCAGCCATCACTTCGGGCGCGACCATTGTTTGCCGCGTTCACCGCGACGCCACGATTAACGGCGTGAAACCCTATGCGAACCGCACGCTCCGCCGCGCGCTGGCGCAGATGGTGGACAATGGCATCGTGCTCGAAATCGGCCATGGCGGGCGCGGGCTGCTGGCGATCAACGCCCATGTCGGCCCGATGCACCCAGATTTCGCCCGCATCGATTCCCTGCCCTATGACCCCTCCGGCGCGATGGAGGCGATCTACGGCACCGGATTCGCGGAGATGACCTTCACCCTGACGACCCTCGACGACGACTGGTCGCGCCTTTCGGGCGATGCGATTGCCAGCCAGTTGCAGGATGCGGGACTACGCGTCGCGCGCAGTATCCTGCCCGCGGGACCGTTTTGGGAAAACTGGCGCACGCATCCTTTCTCCGTCACCGAATGGAGCGCGCGACCGCTCGGGGTGCAGAATCTCGCGCTCGCCTATCGCAGCCACGCCGCGTGGAACGAGACCGGATTCGCAAGCGCGGATTTCGACGCCGCCCTCGACCGCGCGCTGGCGATTCCCGACAATTTCGCCCGCCGCGAGGTGATGGCGGAGCTGCAAACCATGCTGATCGAAGATGGCGCGATCATTCAGCCCTATTGGCGCGAGCTGTCGCAACATATGCGCATTGGCGTGACCGGGATGCATATCCACCCGATGCTGGAGCATCACCATGATCTCTGGCAGGTCGCCCCCGCTTAACGGCTGTAGCGGCTGATCATGGTGTAGGATTTGCGCGGCCCCTGCACCGTCCATGTGCTTTTCCAGCTTGGCCATTTCGCGAAGCAATAGACCACATCGTAAATATCCGGATCACACAAATGCCGCGCTTCGGGCGCGTCTGCATCGGGGTTGAAGCGGTGAAAAAAGCGGCCATCCTCGAAATAGACCGCAATCGCGTCCTCCTCCCGGTGCCAGCGCAGATGACGGGTCGCCCGGATCGGCGTCTGCCCATCCATCGCCAGCATCCCGTCCTCACGATAGATCGCGCCGAAGGGCGTTTCGGTAATCACCGCCTCGCCCTCGAACCGCGCGCCCGTCGACACCTCGCGCGCGAGATGCCAACTGCCGTAAAACCGTTCCATTGCCTTTGCCATGCCTGTTTGATAGGCGACTGTCATCTTCTTCTCAATGCGGTTGCTGCTATGATCCCTCGCTATTCTCGCCCCGAAATGGTTAACATCTGGTCGCCCGAGACCAAATTTCGCATCTGGTTTGAAATCGAGGCCCATGCGGGCGACAAAATGGCGGAGCTGGGGATTATCCCGAAAGAGAACGCCGAAGCGGTCTGGAAAGCCCGCGAGGTGGAGTTCGATGTAGCGGAGATCGACCGGATCGAAGCGGTCACGAAACATGATGTGATCGCGTTTCTCACCCATCTTTCGGACATCGTTGGCGCGGACAATGCGCGCTTCGTCCATCAGGGCATGACCTCCTCGGACGTTCTGGACACCTGTTTCAATGTGCAGTTGATGCGCGCGAGCGACATTCTTCTGGACGATATGGACAAGCTGCTCGCGGCGCTGAAAAAACGCGCGCTGGAGCATAAGGACACGATCACCATTGGCCGTAGCCACGGGATCCATGCCGAGCCGACGACCTTTGGTGTCAAACTCGCGCAAGCCTATGCGGAGATGGAGCGCAACAAGCGCCGCCTTGAGGTCGCCCGCGAGGAAATCGCGACGGCGGCGATCTCCGGCGCGGTCGGCACCTTTGCGAATGTCGATCCGCAAGTTGAGGAATATGTGGCGGAAAAAATGGGGATGCAGCCGGAAACGGTCTCGACCCAGGTGATCCCGCGCGACCGTCACGCCGCGTTTTTCTGCGCCCTTGGCGTGGTGGCGTCCTCGATTGAGCGCATCGCGACGGAAGTGCGCCATCTTCAGCGCACCGAAGTGCTGGAAGCGGAAGAGTTTTTCTCGAAGGGCCAGAAAGGCTCCTCGGCAATGCCCCATAAGCGCAACCCGGTTCTGACCGAGAACCTGACCGGTTTGGCCCGCCTCGTGCGCGGCTATGCGCTGCCTGCGATGGAGAATGTCGCGCTCTGGCACGAGCGGGACATTTCGCACAGCTCGGTGGAGCGCAATATCGGGCCGGACGCGACCATCACCCTCGATTTCGCGCTGGCGCGTCTGACCAATGTGATCGAGAACCTTGTCGTCTACCCAGAGACAATGCTGAACAATCTCAACAAGTTCAAAGGGCTCGTTCACAGCCAGCGCGTGCTGTTGGCGCTGACCCAGAAGGGCGTGAGCCGCGAGGACGCCTACACGCTCGTTCAGCGCAACGCCATGAAGGTTTGGGAAAAAGGCGCGGATTTCATGGAAGAACTCAAGGGCGATACGGATGTGCGCAAGGCGCTTTCGGACGAAGAGATCGAGGAAAAATTCGACCTCACCTATCACACCAAACATGTGGACACGATTTTCAAGCGTGTCTTTGGCTGAAATCGCCGCTCTTAACGTGAAAAACGGGGCCGAACGCCCCGTTTTTTAATGCCGATTGGGAAGTGTTTAAAATTCGCCCTGATCGATGATCTCGCCCTTGGCGCGGATCGTCGCCTCGGCGATGCGGGCGCGGATTTCCTTCTCCGTCACCTTGCCTTCGAGATCCGTCTTGAGCTTGCGGATCACATCCTCATCCCCGGCTTCCTCGAAATCTGCGCGGATCACCTCTTTGATATACTCGTCTGATTCCGCGTCGCTTTTGCCAAGAATTTCCGCCGCCCACTGGGCCATATAACGGTCGCGCCGCGCCTCGACCCTGAACTGCAACTCCGCATCATGCGCGAACTTGTTCTCGAAAGCGCGGCGGCGTTCTTCAAAATTGTCTGTGGTCATAAGGCCCTCCTCCAAACTCTTTATAGCGGATGTACGGCGCGCCGCCGAATAAAACAAGTCTGGCTTGCCCGAATGCCCCCCCTTCTTTATAGGAGGGGCAACCCAGCACAGGAGACGTCCATGGCCCGCCGCCGCATGATCTACGAAGGCAAGGCGAAGATCCTCTATGAAGGACCGGAACCCGGCACGATTATCCAATATTTCAAGGATGATGCCACCGCATTCAACGCCGAGAAAAAGGGCGTGATCGAGGGCAAGGGCGTGCTGAACAACCGCCTGTCTGAGCATTTCATGTCGGGCCTGAACATGATCGGCGTGCCGACGCATTTTATCCGCCGCCTCAACATGCGTGAGCAGCTCGTCCGCGCCTGCGAGATCATCCCGCTCGAAGTGGTGGTGCGCAATGTCGCCGCGGGCTCGCTCGCCAAGCGTCTGGGGATCGAGGAAGGCACGCCGCTCTCCCGCCCCATCGTGGAATATTACTACAAGGACGACGCGCTCGGCGATCCGCTGGTGACGGAGGAGCATATCCTCGCCTTTGGCTGGGCGCAGCAGCAGGATCTCGACGATATGGTCAGCCTCGCGCTCCGGGTAAATGACTTCATGTCCGGGCTGATGCTGGCCGTCGGCATCCGTCTGGTCGATTTCAAAATCGAGATTGGCCGGGTCTTTGAGGGCGATTATCAGCGCCTGATCATCGCCGATGAGATCAGCCCCGATAGCTGCCGTCTCTGGGACATCGAGACTGGCCAGAAGCTCGACAAGGACGTGTTCCGCCGCGATCTTGGCGATCTGGCCGACGCCTATACCGAAGTCGCCCGCCGCCTTGGCCTGATGCCCAAAGGCCCGGCGAACGGCCCGAAACTTGTTCACTAACCCCTTGAGGACGCCATGAAAGCACGGATTTTTGTCACTTTGAAAAACGGCGTTCTGGACCCGCAGGGGCAGGCCATCGGCCACGCGCTCGGCGCGCTTGGTTATGACGGCGTGGAAGAGGTCCGGCAGGGCAAGCTGATCGAGCTGGATCTGAAAGACGGCACTTCCGAGGACCAGATCGCCAAAATGTGCGAGGATCTGCTCGCCAACACGGTGATCGAAGACTACCGGATCGAGCTCGCATGAAGGCCGCCGTCCTCGTCTTCCCCGGCTCCAATTGCGACCGTGATCTGGCCGTCGCCTTCCGCGCGGCGGGGTTCGAGACCGAGATGGTTTGGCACAAGGATGCGGCGCTGCCGAAGGTCGATCTCGTCGGCGTTCCGGGCGGCTTCTCCTTCGGCGATTATCTGCGCTGCGGCGCGATTGCGGCCCGTGCGCCGATCATGTCCGCGGTCAAGGATCACGCGAAGAAAGGCGGCTATGTCCTTGGGATCTGCAACGGTTTCCAGATCCTGACCGAAGCCGAAATGCTGCCGGGCGCGCTCCTGCGCAATGCGCAGATCAAATATCGCTGCCACCCGACCCCGCTCAAGGTCGAGACCACCGACAGCCCCTTCACGAGCCAATATCGCCAAGGCCAGACCGTCAATTTCCCGGTCGCCCATCACGACGGCAATTACCGCGCGGATGAGGAGTTGGTGAAGCGTCTTTACGGCGAAGGCCGTGTCGCGTTTTCCTATGCCAAAGAGGGCGGGATCAATGGCGCGGCGGGCCATATCGCGGGCGTTCTGTCGGAAAATCGCCATGTTCTCGGGCTGATGCCACATCCGGAGCGCGCGGCGGACCCGGCGCTTGGCGGTACGGATGGCAAGGCGATGTTCGCCGGGCTTGCGGAAAGCCTCGCGGCGGTCGCCTGAGAGGCGCATGGCGCAGCAAGCGGCGCATACCACCCCTTCCCGGCGACGCCCCTATCTCTGGCTGGTCGCGGGTCTTGTTCTGATCGCGACGCTGGCGCTGATCGTGATGGCGTCGAGCTTTCTGGGCAAGCGCTACACGGCGGGTCTGCGCGATCAGGCGGGGATCCGCGCCAATCTCTACACCGGCGCGATCACCTCGCTTTTGCAACGAAGCTCCGTGGTGCCGCTCCTGCTCTCGCGCGATAGCGAGCTGATCCAGGCCCTCCGCGCCGACCAATATCCGCTGACCTCTCAACGCCTTATCGAATTTCGCGACGAGCTTGGCGCGTCCTCCATCGTGCTTCTGGACGACACCGGCCGCACCGTCGCCTCCTCGGACCGCGCGCTGATCGGCACCAATATGGGGACCTCGGCCTTTTACACCGCCGCGCTGCGCGATCTCGACACGATCTTCACCTCCGAGCGGATGGACAACAACGTCACCAGCTTCTATTTCGCCCGCCGCATCATGGACGGGAACCAGCTTCTCGGCGTGGTCGGGGTCGCGGCGGAACTCAGCCGGCTGGAGGAAAGCTGGCAACGCTCCTCGGCGATCATCACGGTGACGGACAGCGAGGGCAACGTGATCCTCTCCTCCCGCCCGGCCTGGCGCGGGCAGAATTACCCCGAACTGATGAACCGCCTCCGGGCGCGCGGGCAATTCAAATCCGTCACGAATTTCTTCAGCCGCCTCTCCGGCTCCAACGATCTCGTCGAGGTCGGCAACACGAATTTCCTTGAAATCGAGACGCCGGTGCGATTCCGGGGCTGGCAACTTCATTATCTCGCCTCCATCGAGGATGTGCGCGCCCGCGTCTCCGCCGCCATTGCCACCGCGATCATGGCGCTCTCGCTGATCGCCACGGGGATTTTCTTCCTGCTGGTGCGCATCGCGCAGCGCTCCAACGTGCGGCTGACCCGCGAATCCGCCGAGCTTCGGGCGCTCAACCAGCGGCTGACCGAAGAGATCGGCGCGCGTGAAGAGGCCGAGCAGAGCTTGAGAGTCGCCGAGCAAAGCCTTGTGCAGGCATCGAAACTCGCCTCGCTCGGGGAAATGTCCGCCGCCGTGAGTCATGAGTTGAACCAGCCGCTCGCCGCGATGCGCACTTATCTCGCGAGCGCCCGGCTTCTGCTCCAGCGCCAGCGCCACAATGAGGCGCTCTCCTCGTTCCAGCGCATTGACGATCTTTTGACCCGCATGGGCGCGATCACCCGGCAACTCAAAAGCTTTGCCCGCAAGGGCAGCGACGATGTGCAGCGCGTCGATCTGCGCAATGTGGTCGATGCCGCGCTCTCCATGATGACGCCGCAATTCTCCCGCGGGGACATCGAAGTCACCCGCATGATGCCGCCGCATCCGCTCATGGTGATGGGCGATCCTTTACGTCTTGAGCAAATTATTGTTAACCTTTTGCGCAATGCGGTGGATGCAACAGCCGGACAGGAGGAGCGGAAGATCGACATATTCGCCATGGCAGGCAGACGCGTGCATATCCGCGTGCGCGACAATGGCCATGGGATTGACGATCCCGAAGCGCTTTTTGAGCCGTTTTACACGACCAAACCGGCCGGTGAGGGGACCGGGCTTGGGCTGGCACTCTCCGCAGGGTTTGCGAATGATATGGGCGGGCGGCTGACAGCACGCAACATTGCGCCGCGTGGCGCGTTGTTCGAGCTGGAACTGCCTGCACTGGAAGAAGGGTAAATATATGGCCGAAGGGTTCAAGGTCGCGGTGGTGGATGATGAAGAGGTGATGCGCGAGTCTGTCTCGCAGCTTCTCGACCTCTCAGGATACGCGCCTCTGGTCTATTCCGACGCGGCATCTGCGCTCAGTGAGTTAACGGCGGAGTTTGCCGGGATCGTCATCACCGACATTCGGATGCCGGGCATGGATGGCATGGAACTGCTCCGCCGCCTTCAGGCGATGGATGGCGCGCTGCCGGTGATCCTCATCACCGGTCATGGCGATGTGCCGATGGCGGTCGAAGCCATGCAGATCGGCGCTTATGATTTCGTCGAAAAACCGTTCGATCCCGAGCGGTTGCTGGGGCTTGTTGAGAAAGCCTCCGAGCTTCGGAAAAAGGCGCTGGAGACCCGCGCCATCCGCCGCGAGCTGGCCGATTCCGAGACGCTGCAAGCCCGCCTCATCGGCGCCTCTCCGATGATGACCAAGCTGCGCGAGCAGATCGTCGATGTGGCCCAATCGGACGGCCATGTGCTGATTTTGGGCGAGACCGGGACCGGCAAAACCTTAACGGCGCAGGCGATCCACGCGACCAGCCCGCGGCAGGGCAAGGCCTATAATTCGGTCTCCTGTCAGGGGCAGGACCCGGAGACATTGGAGCGCCTGCTCTTCGGCCCGCAAGCCGGGGACACCGCGCCGTTGGTGAATGCCAGCCGCGATGGCACCCTCGTCATCGAGGATATCGACGCGATGCCGGACAATGTGCAAGCCCGTCTCGTCTCCTATCTCGCCGCCCGTGAGGCGGGCGATCCGGCCGAGCGCGCCGGCACCCGGATCATCGCGACGAGCAGCAACACGCAGCTCGCACAGGCCGCGCTGGTCCGCGACGATCTTTACCATCGTCTCGCGACCATGCAGATCACCCTCGCGCCGCTGCGCGAACGCGGCGAGGATATCATCACGCTCTTTAACCATTACACGAGTTATTTTGCGGATGAATATGGCGGCGCGGCCCCGAGCCTCAGCCCCTCCGAAGTCGCCGCGTTTTTGCAAGCGCCCTGGCCCGGCAATTTGCGTCAACTCATCAATCTGAGCGAGCGCGCCGCCCTTCTCAATCAAGAGGAAGAAGGCGCCATGGCCGCACTGATTGGGCAACTCGCGATGGAAAACGGCGAAATCCCGGCGCAGTCCAAGGCCCTCAAGGAGCATGTGGACGCCTTCGAGAAAACGCTGATCGAGAACACACTGCGCCGCCATAACGGCTCCGTCGCCGCGGTGATGGAGGAACTCTCCCTGCCCCGCCGGACGCTCAACGAGAAGATGCAGCGCTACAATATTAACCGGTCTGACTTCACCTAAGAGCGGCGGCGCTTCGGCGTCGCCAGCCCTTCCTTGAGCACGAAACTCATCGGATGGGCGGGCGCCGTCGCGCCGTAGCGTAGATGCAGCCGCCGAACCGCCTCGGGCAGATCATCCGGCGCGCCCGGCCCCATGGCCCAGTCGAAAAAGATGCTCCGCGCCTCGACCAGACTCAGCCCCTCAATGCGATAGGCCTCGCGGATCAGCCCGCGCGGATCGTCGGGATCGCGGCTCACAGCCATGTCGCGGCCTCCTCAAATGTGTTGGCGTGACGGGCGGCGAGCGCCCACGGGTCGCGATCATAGCCGCCCCCGAGGGCGAAGGCGAGCGGCAGGTGCCGCGATCTGGCCCAGCGAAACACCGCCCGGTCCCGCGCCCGGAGCCCCTCTTCCGTTAACGAAAGCCGCCCCAAACGGTCGCCCTGATAAGGGTCCACCCCGGCGTTGAAAAACGCGAGGTCGGCCTGCGGTAACGCTTCCAGATTTTGCTCCAGCACCTTGAGATAAAACGCATCTTCGGTGCCGTCCTGAAGCGCCACATCGAGATCACTTTGCGCCTTCTCCATCGGGTAATTCTTCGCCGCGTGGAGTGAGAAGGTAAACACGCGCGGCTCCTTTGCGAAGATCCGCGCCGTGCCATCGCCCTGATGCACATCGAGATCGACGACCACGATATTTCGCACAATCCCCTCATCAAGCAGCGCCTGCGCCGCCACGGCAACATCGTTAAACACGCAAAATCCTGCGCCGCCCTCCGGCCCCGCATGATGCGACCCGCCCGCGCCGCTGCCCGCCAGCCCATGCTCCAGCGCGAGCCGCCCGGCCAACAATGTGCCCGACGCGGACAGCCGCGCACGGCGGGCAATCGTGTCGCTCCCCGGAAGGCCGATGCGCTTTTCTTCCGCCCTGGTTAACCGCGCGCCAAACACCCGCTCCGCATAGCCGATCTCATGCACCGCCGCGATCTGGCGCAGCGGCGCGGGCGCCGGCGCGATATAGCCGCCCGCCTCCGGCAAGAGGCCGCGCCGCGCCAAAACATCGCGCAAATACCCATATTTAGACATGGGAAACCGATGACCGGGCCGCAGCGGCGCGACATAATCGGGATGCCAGACAATCGGCAGGCTCACGGCGCGAGCTTCGCTTCGATCACCGCCCGCGCGGCTTGCGCGTGATCCGCCAATTGCGCCGCGAGCGCATCCATATCCGCCGCCTCAAATCGCTCCAGATAAACATTGCGGCTGGCCGTCCCGAGCCGCTCGACATTGAGCGCACCATTCGCCGTGATCCGCACGATCTGCTGAAGTTTGCGATAAAAATCCAAGGCTTGCGACAAGGTGTTCGCATCCTCTGCCGTGATAAACCCCGCCTCCGCCTGCGCGTCAATCTCGGCCTTCCCCGTGAGCAAATGCCCGGTCTGCAGCAGCAGTTCCACATCCATGAGCCGCCCGGAACCATATTTGATTTCAAAGGGTTCGATCTTCTCTTCCGGGTGCGCCTCGGCCAGCCGCCCACGCATGTCCTGCACATCCTTCAGAAGCGCGACGCGATCGCGATCTTTGCTTAAAACCTCGTCGACAACCTCTTGGATTTTCGCCTTTAATCCGTCCGGCCCCGTCAAAATCGCCGCGCGCGTGAGCGCCATATGCTCCCAACTCCACGCCTCATTTTTCTGATAGGACTCAAAGGCCGACACGCGGATTGCGACCGGCCCCTGCTTACCCGATGGCCGCAGCCGCATATCGACCTCATAAAGCGGGCCTTCCGCCGTCGCCACCGTCAACGCATTGACCAGCGCCTGCGTGAGCCGCGCGTAATAAGCCGTGATCGCCAAAGGTTTTTTCCCGTCCGACGCCTCCGCGTCCTCGGGGTCGTAAATGATGATGAGGTCGAGATCAGACTGCGCCGTCATCTCGCCGCTGCCAAGCTTGCCCATGGCCACGACCGACCAGCCAAGACCCGGCGGCGGCCCGTGGCGGCGGGAAAATTCAGCCTCCACCTCCGGCGCGATCCCGCGAATGGCAACGGTCGCGATGTCCGAATAGCTGCGCGCGGCCTCCTCGGCGCTGACGATCCCGCGCAGCAGCAGAACGCCCGTGCGAAAATGATGATCCTTCACCCAACGGCGCAGCGCATCGAGGCGGCGCTCGTAGTCATCCTCTTGAGAAAGCTTGTCTTTTAGCGACGCCGCCAGCGCCTCCGCGCCTTCCAGAGGCGCAAAAAATTGCCCTGTCACGACCGCATCCAGCACTTGCGGGCGCTGGCCGAGATAGGTCGCAAGCCGCGGCGCCGTTCCGCAGATTTCGATAAGCAAATCAAGGATTTGCGGCGCGGCTTCAAAGAGCGAGAAAATTTGAACACCGGCCGGTAACGCCTTGAAAAAGCGATCCAATTGCAAAAGCGCATCGTCAGGGGCATCGGATTCTCCCAGAAGTTCAAGGATCCGGGGCTGGATGCGCTCAAAGATACGCCGCGCGCGGTCGCTGCGAAAGGCCGGAAGCGCGTTCCAACTCGCCATGAGCGTCTCGGCCTTCTCCGGATCCTCGAAACTTTCGGTCGCCGTCGCGCCTTCCTCCGGCGTGCCGCGCTCCTTGCGATAGAAACTTTCTGCAATGTCATGAACCTCTTGCAGATGGTCTTGCAAGTTGGCCTTGAACGCGTCCACATCCTCTTCGCCGCAAAAGGCCGCGAGCCGCGCGAACCCTTCTTCGGAGCCGGGCAAAAGATGCGTCTGCGCGTCGTCAAACATCTGCATCCGGTGCTCCATCTCCCGCAGGAAGCGGTAGTGGGTGATCAACTTCTCCGAGATGTCCGTTGAAATCCATTTCTTTACGGCGAGTTCCTGAAGCGCCGGAACGGTCTCGCGCATCCGCAAATCCGGGTCGCGCCCGCCCGCGATGAGTTGCCGGGTCTGGGTGAAAAATTCGATCTCGCGGATCCCGCCGCGCCCGAGTTTCAGGTGATGGCCCGGCAAGGTGATCGGTCCATGCAGTCCCTTCTCGGACCGGATGCGCAGGCGCATGTCATGGGTATCCTCAATCGCGGCAAAATCCAGATGCCGCCGCCAGATAAAGGGCCGCAAACGTTGGATAAATTCCGCGCCCGCCTCAAGATCACCCGCTGCTGGCCGCGCCTTGATCCAGGCGGCGCGCTCCCAGTTGCGGCCAAGGCTCTCGTAATAGCTCTCCGCCGGGTCCATCCCCATCACGACGGGCGTGACGGCGGGGTCCGGGCGCAGGCGCAAATCGGTTCGGAACACATAGCCCTCGCCCGTCACCTCGGAGAGCAGCTTCACCGTTTTCTGCACGACGCGGATGAAACTCTTGCGCGCGGTCAGATACTCCTCAGGCGGAAACCGGTCCTGATCGAAGAGCATGATGATGTCGATATCGGAGGAATAATTCAGCTCCCGCGCGCCCATTTTCCCCATGGCGAAGGGCACGAGGCCAGCCTTTTCAGGATCGTCGCCCTCTTCCATCCCTGGCAATTTGCCGCGCTTGATCTCGTTTGAAATCAAGAGATTGAGCGATGCTTTAAGAGCGCCATCCGCGAGATCCGACAGCGCGCCAGTCACCTCTTCCAAGGACCAAACGCCGCCAAGATCGGCGAGCGCTGCGATCAGTGCGACACGGCGTTTCGCCTCCCGCAAACGGGTCGACAGCGCCGCCTCCTCCTCCCGCGAAAGATCCGCTAGCTCCGCCGCGAGCGCCGCTTCGGGGTCGTCCGCCGCGCCCTCGAGCCAGTCGCCTTCGCGGCGGATGAGTTGCGCGAGATAAGGGCTGCACCCGGCCGCGCCCGCGACCAAATCGCCGAATTGGCCGCCGAACCGGGCGCCCGCCTCCTTGCCGCGTTCTTCGTCAAACGGGATCGGGCAGCGGGTCAGACGGTCGGCTAAGCTCATTATTTCCCCTGATAATTTGGTATCCGCTTTTGCAGAAAGGCGATGACCCCCTCAAGGAAATCCGCCGACTGGCCAAGCACACCCTGCGCCTTCGCCTCGACGGCAAGTTGCTCGTTAAGGGATTTGTCATAACTCCCGCGCAGCGCCTCTTTGATGTGACGATAGGCAAGCGTCGGGCCGTTGGCCAGCTTTTGTGCGATGCGATTTTGCTCCGCCGTGAAGGCGTCATCCGGAAAAGACGCCCAGATCATGCCCCAATCATCGGCCTGTTTCGCGGTGATCGGCTCGGCCAAAAGCGCCGCGCCCATGGCTTTCGAAAAGCCCATCTGACGGGGGAGCCAATAGGTGCCCCCTGCGTCGGGCAGAAGGCCAATACGCGCGAAAGCCTGAATGAAAACAGCGCTTTCTGTCGCAATCACAATGTCCGCTGCCAGCGCCAGATTTGCGCCTGCGCCCGCAGCCGGGCCGTTCACGGCTGCGACGGTCGGCAGTTTGCAATTGTAAATCGCGTTCAGCATCGGCTCATATTCGTCGCGCAAAACCGCTTCGAAATCGATTTCGGACGGGTGCTTCGTGTCTGACAGATCCTGACCCGAACAGAACGCACCCTCGGCCCCGGTGAAGACCAGCACCCGCGCCTCGCCCTCCGCCTTTGCCACCGCGTCAATGATCTCGCGGCGCATCTGGCTCGTCAGCCCGTTTTTGGTTTGCGGACGGTTAAAGGTGATGGTCGCGACATTCTCCGTCACATCGTAGAGGATTTGTTCATACATGGCTGGATCTCCCTTTTGCGCCGACGATGCGGCGGAACGCGGCGCGGGCGCAAGATTTATCCCGCGTCACTCCGATTGGCCGCGCGCATGGTTAACCACACGAAAATCCCGCCGATCAGCAGAATCACCGGCCCGCTGGCCCACAGGATCCAGTTGAGGCCGGATTTTTCGGGGCGCATCAGAATATCTTCCCCGAACCGGGCTTTGGCCTGATCGCGAATCTCGTTGTCGGTGAGGCCCATCGAGATTTGCTCGCGTACAAAGAGCCGCATGTCGCGGGCGAAATCGGCGTTAGAGCCCTCGATGGTCTCACCCGCACATTGCAAGCAGCGCAGTTCCTGGCCGAGCGCCACGGCGCGGGATTCCTGAACAGGATCAGCGAGTTGCTCGTCGGGGTTCGCAGCGATTGCGGCCCCGGCCCAGAGCAAAATAAGCAGCACGCGGATCATCGGACCACCTCCCCCTTGCGCCGACGCCGGTCGCTCAGCGAGAGCATCCCGCCGAGCGCCATCAGCGCGCCGCCGATCCAAAGCCAGAGCGCCAGCGGTTTGATATAGGCGCGCAGCACCCAGCGGCCATCGTCCTGCCGGTCGCCGAGCGCGAGGTAGAGATCTTCCTTAATGGTCGAGCGGATCGCGGCCTCGGTGGTCGGCATCCCGGCGCCCGGATAGAAGCGTTTTTCGGGGACCAGACGGGCGATCTCCGCACCGCCGCGACTGACCTGCACATCGCCGTCAAGCCCTTGGTAATTCGGACCATTCGCATTGGTGATGTCGACCAGCGTCAGCGTGTAGCCGCCAATTTCCAGCGTGCCGCGCGGCCCGAGCGCCGCCACATCTTCGCGCGCCCAAGTTGTGACCATCACCGCGCCGATAGCGAAAATCCCGAGGCCGCCATGCGCCAGAACCCTGCCCCAATCGGCGGCGCGGATACGGGTGAGTCGCCCCAGATTCCAGCGCGCTTTTTCGCCAAGATCGACCAGTGCGCCGAGCGTGACCCAGAGGCCGAACGCCGCGCCGAGCGGGCCAATCGCGCTGCGGCCCGAGCGGATCGCGAAGGCGAGCGCCCCGATGGCGATGGCGAGACCGGCCGCATACAGCACGGTCTGCGGCAGGCGCGCGAACCGCCCGCGCCGCCATGGGAGCAGCGCGCCAATCGGCAGGACGAGCAGAAGCATCGCAAAAATCGGCGTCACGGATTGGTTAAAGAATGGCGCGCCGACGGAGACCCGTCCGCCAAAACCGATCTCGATAATCAGCGGCCAGAGCGTGCCCATGAAGACGACAAGACAGGCCGTGATCAGAAGCAAGTTATTGATGAGCAAGGCCCCTTCCCGGCTGACCGGGGCAAAGGGCGCGCCTTGGCGTAGGCTGCTGGCCCGGAGCGCAAACAAGGTAAAGGCCGCGCCCATGAACACGGCGAAAATGCCGAGGAGCGCCAGCCCGCGCTCCGGGTCCACCGCGAAGGCATGGACCGAGGTGATGATGCCCGAGCGCACAAGAAATGTGCCGATCAGTGAAAAGCCGAAAGCGATGATGGCGAGCAGAATGGTCCAGACTTTCAGCGTCTCGCGGCGTTCCACCACGAGGGCGGAATGAAGCAGCGCGGTCCCGGTTAACCACGGCATCAAAGAGGCGTTTTCGACCGGATCCCAGAACCAGAAGCCGCCCCAACCGAGCTCATAATAAGCCCACCAACTGCCGAGCGTGATGCCGATGGTCAGGAAAATCCACGCCGCCAGCGTCCATGGCCGCACCCAGCGGGCCCAGGCGGAATCGACGCGCCCCTCGATCAGCGCCGCCATGGCGAAGGAAAAGGCGACCGAGAAGCCGACATAGCCGAGATAGAGGAAGGGCGGGTGGATCGCGAGGCCCGGATCCTGCAGGAGCGGGTTGAGGTCCGCGCCTTCGAGTGGCGGGCGGGCGAGGCGCAAAAAAGGGTTAGATGTGAAGAGCATAAAGGCCATGAAGGCGACGCCGATGCTCCCCTGCACCGCCAGCACATTCGCCCGCAGCCGCCGCGGGAGCGCCGATCCGCGCAAGGCCACTGCCGCGCCGAATGCCGCCAAAATCAGCACCCAAAGGAGCAGCGAGCCTTCGTGATTGCCCCAGACCCCAGTGATTTTATAGATCAGCGGTTTGTCCGTGTGGGAGTTGTCGGCCACCAGTTTGACGGAGAAATCCGAGGTCACGAAGGCCTTGGTTAACGCCGCGAAGGCGATCAGCACCAACGCCAGTTGCGCCAGCGCCGCGATGCGCCCGACCTCCATCACACCGCGCCAGCCGCGCTGCGCGCCGGCAAAGGCCAAAACCGCCTGCGCAAGGGCAAATGCGAAGGCGAGGATCAGCGCAAAATGTCCGATTTCTGCTGTCATCACCGCCTCTTTTGACAGAGGCGGCGACAAAGGGCAATTGCTCCCGCGCGCCCTAGCGGCGCATCGCGCGCCACTCTTCGAGCGCGGCGTTCCAATCCGGGTCCGCCGGGCGGCGCGCTTGTGAAGATATGGCCTTAACAGGCTGCGGCTTCACGGATTTTGGCGCGTTTGGCACTTCACGTTCCGGCGCTGTGTTCACCGTATCCACCGGCAGCGGCACGGTCACACTTGGCCGCTGACCACGCGCGTGATGCAGCTCCCGCGCGCCGAAATAAAAGCTCACAATCGCGCCAAGAAGCCACCAAAGCGCGTCCGGCACATAGGCGAGCCCCTTCATCCGCTCCGTAAACCCAATCGGTTCCGCCATCGCATAGACGAACAGCCCCATTGTCCCGAGCGCCAAAAGAGGACGCGGCAAGCGATTGAGACCATTGATAAAACGGTCGAACCCGCCGCGCGCATGACCAAACTCCGCCGCATATTGCCCGAGCGATGCCATATAGGCGTGATGCGCATTCGCGGCCTCGGCGGTGCGGTTCGGGATGAACACTTCGGCCACGTCCTTTGCGCCGCCGAGCAGATTGCCAAACCCCATGATTTTCCCCATCACGCCCATGCCGACACCCGCGCTTTGTGATCACTCAGCGAAAAATGAAACCGCTTGGCGATGAACTCTTCCGCCCGCGTGATCCAACCGCCCTTCCCGCCATCGCGGCGGCGCGCATATTTGCGACTCGCCGCCCGCGCATCGGCCAGTTTGTAGTAATAATTGCGCCGCGCGATCCCATAGGAATCGACGAAATGGTCGGGCGCCTTCTCCATCACACGCGCCGCCGCGCCGAGCGTTTCGGGACCGATCGCGCCGTCTACCTTCACCGGCTCGCCAAACTGCGCCAGCAGACGTTGCAGGATCTTCACCGCATGGCCGCCCGCATTCACATACATGTCGAACACGCTGACCTGGATCGGCGCGGGAAGGCCTTCGATTCCGGGCTTTTGGAAGTAGTCCTTCACAAAGATCTCTTCGGCCTGATCCGCCGTCAGACGCCGCACATCCGCCGCGTCGATCCGGCCATTTCCGTCGAGATCGAGGCCAAGCCGCCGCATGGTATGGATCGTCACGCCGAAATTCGTGGCGCCGCCGGGATCATCCGGATCATTCACATAGCCGCCTTCGCGCCGAATGATCTCCCGCGCGATGTCGTTGACTGTTTTCATAAACACCCCTGCTCGCACCGCCCGAGCACAGATATCGCCGAAATTGGTTAAGATTTATTGTGCAGTCGCCTGAAGGGCGTTCTCAAGCTCGCGCGGCATATAGCTTTCATCATGCTTGGCGAGGATTTCGGAGGCCACGAACACCCCCTGCTCCAGCGCGCCCTTGCCTACCATGCCCTGCCCCTCGGTGAAGAGATCGGGCAGGATCCCGCGATAACGCACGGGGATGCTCGCGGCGCCGTCCGAGACCAGAAATGTCACGGTTTCTCCGCGCTTTAGGCTGCCATCTTCAACCATTCCGCCAAGCTGAAATCGGCCTTCAGGGGCCTGCGCGAGCGCTTCGGAGGGGGTCAGATAGAGGTTGATATTGGCGCGAAGCCCGTAGCCGATCAGCGCGCTCGCAGCGAGCAGCACGCTCGCGGCGATCACCGCGATGCGGATGCGGGCTTTCTTGCTATTCCTCATCAAGCTCCTCCAGAGCCTGCCGCCGTTCATACCCGTGAATCGCGGCATTTACCTCTGCCCCGAAAATAATAATCGCGCCGGTGATGTAAAAGAAGAGCAGCGTCACGATCACGCCAGCGATGGAGCCATAGGTCAGCGTGTAGCTCGGCGCATAGCTGAGATAAACCGAGAACAGCGTCGCCGCGATCACCCAGAGCAGCACGGAGACGAAAACGCCGCGCCAGAGGAAGGTGATTTTGAGGTCATGTTTGGGGAGCAAGCGGTGCATCGCCATCAGAAAGCCCGCGAAGAGAACCCCTCCAACAAAATAGCGTAGCGCGTTGATTCCCAACGGAACATCGAAGCCGATGGAGTGGCTCATCGTGTTGATTTGGCGAATGATAAGCGGGCCCAGGATGATGATCAGCGAGAGCATCGCCGCAACCAGTGCGCCGCCCAGAACGAAGCCCATCGAGGTCAGGCGGCCGCGGATCATGCCCTTTTGCTCGGGGAAGCCATAGGCGCGATCAAAGGCGGTGCGGAAGGCCTCCACCGCGTTAGAGGCCACAAACATCGTCATCAGGAAGGAGATGGTTAGCAAACCGTCGGTCCGTTGGTCCAGCACCTCGCTCACCACCGGCTCCAGCGTCAGCGCGATATGCTCCGGCGCATATTCAAAGAGCGCGGAGAGCATGTCGGTCGCTCCATAAGGACCGAGCAATATCCCTGTGATTTTGAACGCAAAAATCAGGAAGGGGAAGAAGGCGAGCAGCACCGAATAAGCGATATAGCCCGCCAGTGCGCCGCCATCATGGCGCGCGAATCCGGCAATGGCGCGTTTCGCGACATCGAAGGTCTGGCCCCAGTTGAGGCCGATACGGCGCGGCGGTGTGGGTGTCGTCATGGGAACATCGGTGCAGCGGTCAGACCCGCCGTCTCCTCCAGACCAAGCATAAGATTTGCGTTGTGAAGCGCCTGCCCGGACGCGCCTTTCACCAGGTTGTCGAGGGTCGAGAACACGATCGCCCGGCCTTCCCGGCGATCCGCGACCACCCCGATCCGGCAGAGATGCGAGCCGCGCACATGGCGCGTATGCGGCGCGTCGCCAAGCGGCAGCACATCCATGAAAGGCTCGGTTTTATATTCGAGATCAAGGGTTTCGTGGATTTTCTTCGCATCGCCCTTGAGATAGATCGACGCCATAATCCCCCGGTTTTGCGGCAAAAGATGGGGAATGAAGGTCGGCACGACCTGTCGGCCCGCCGCTTTCGACATTTCCTGTTCAAATTCCGCCAGATGCCGGTGACCGTTCAAGCCGTAAGGCCCGTAGCCCTCGGAAATCTCCGCATGGAGCATCGCCTCTTTGGGCGAGCGCCCGGCCCCGGACACACCGGTTGCGAGAGAAATGATGATCTCATCGGGGTCCACCACGCCGGCCTTCAACAGCGGCAGCATCGCCAGATTGCCGGTCGCCGCGTTGCAGCCTGTGCCCGCGACCAGCCGCGCCCCGCGAATATCATCCCGATAATGCTCGGTGAGGCCGTAGACCGCCTCCTCCTGCAACTCGGGCGCGCTGTGCGGGCGGCCATACCATTCCTCGTAAGCCGCCAGATCCCGCAGCCGGAAATCCGCCGAGAGGTCGACGATCTTCAGATCACGCGGCAACTCCGACACCACCTCCTGCGTGGTCGCATGGGGCAAGGCGCAGAAAACCAAATCGATACCGGAGAAATCCACATCCTCGATCCGCTGCAGCACCGGCAGATCGAGATGCGCCAGATGCGGGAACACCGCGCCCATTTTTGCGCCCGCCCGGCGATCCGCGGTCAGCGCCCCAATCTGCATCTGCGGATGCCCGGCAATCAGGCGAACGAGCTCGGCACCGGTGTAGCCACTGGCCCCGAGAATAGCGATGGTTTTCGTTGTGTTCATATCGTTTCGGATAACGCCCGCCGCGGGGATTGTCCATTGTCAGAACTTGTAACCGAAGGATTCCCAAACACCGTGACCATAACGTCGCCGCCCATGCTGCGGCAGGTAGCGGGCGTTGGAATTGCGGATCTCGGCAAAGCGCGGATCGATGGCTTTCAGCTTGGGCGGCCCGAGCACCGCGCCAAGCCCGCTCGCCTCGATCGCGCCGCGCGGATCCTCGCAAAAATCCTCATAGCGGATCACATAGCAATCCGGCCCCAGATCGCGCTTGGTGATGCTGTAGGCGGCGTCCCAGTGATGCAGCAGCCGTTCCCGGCCCGCCGCGTTCCATTTCATCGTCGCCCCCGCCACGGCGCGCGGATCGCGGGTCACGATCAGGATCTGGCAGCCGGGAAACACATGGCGCAGCCAGGGGATGCGCACGAGATTGGGCGGGCTCTTCTCCACCAGCAAATCGCTGTCGCCGACGATGAACTGCGACCACTCCGCCATAATCTCGGAGCGCACGGTCTCCGGGTCGTCGGGCAAGGCAAACTGCGCCCGCGGATCAAACGCAAATTCCCCCGCCCCGCCAAAGCGCTCCCCCGTCGGAAACACCGATTGCAGATGCTGGCCTTCACTTTCCGGCACAGTCGCGCGCAGACAGGCGACATCATAATGGGCGTGAATATAATGCTCGATCAGCGTGGTGCCGCTGCGATGAAGGCCCCCGATGAAGAGATAGCGGGTGATCTGCGGGGCGTCGTTGTAAATCTCGCTGGTCAGCCGTGCGGGTGTCGCCGGGACATACACATTCAGCCCGAAGGCATTGAGAACACGTCGAAAGAGGCGGTCAAAACGCGTGCCTTTCAGACGGTTCTTCACTGCATCCATGTGTTTTCCAAGCCAAATTTTATATAAATTGGCGGGTTCACACGGGAGATACAATTAAAAAAACCGCCCGTGACGGGCGGTTTTTAATTTTCTGGTAAATAATATTAACGCTTCGAGAACTGGAAGCTGCGGCGGGCTTTCGCGCGGCCGTATTTCTTCCGCTCGACGACGCGGCTGTCGCGGGTCAGGAAGCCAGCAGCTTTCAGCGCCGGACGCAGCTGCGGGTCGTAAAGCGACAGAGCCTTGGAAATGCCGTGCTTCACAGCGCCAGCCTGACCCGACAGACCGCCACCTTTCACGGTGGCCATCACGTCAAACTCGCCTTCCACACCGGCGACCGAGAAGGCCTGACCGATCAGCATCTGGAGCACGGGACGCGCGAAATACTTGTCCATCTCCTTGCCGTTCACGGTCACATTGCCCTTGCCCGGCTTGACCCACACGCGGGCCACGGCGTCTTTACGCTTGCCGGTCGCATAGGAGCGGCCCAGCTCGTCGCGGACAGGCTCGGTCGGCGCACGGTATTCGTTGCTTTCAACCTCTGCACCATTTGCAGCGGCATTTTCGTTCACGGCGTCTTTCAGGCCGTCAAGCGATTTGATGTCTTCAGCCATTATGCGCTCCGGGTGTTCTTCTTGTTCTTCGACGCGATGTCGAGAACGGTGGGGTTCTGCGCTTCATGCGCGTGCTCGGCACCCGCGAAAACGCGAAGATTGGTCATTTGCTTTTTCGACAGCGGACCGCCCGGCAGCATACGCTGAACGGCTTTCATCACCACGCGCTCCGGGTGCTCGCCTTCGAGAAGCTGGCCAGCGGTGCGCTGCTTGATGCCGCCCGGATGGCCGGTGTGCCAGTAATAGACCTTGTCCGAGCGTTTCTTGCCCGTGAGCTGCACCTTGTCCGCATTGATGACAATGACGTTGTCGCCCATGTCCATATGCGGGGTGAAGGTCGCTTTGTGCTTGCCGCGCAGACGCATCGCGATGATCGAGGCCAGACGCCCCAGAACGATGCCTTCCGCGTCGATCAGCACCCATTCTTTTTCGATATCTGCCGGTTTGGCGGAATAGGTTTTCATGACGTGTTTCCCTTGATGGGTCGGAAATTCAGATTGCGCGGTTATATGGGGGTTCTTTGGCGCAATCAACACGCATGAACCGAAATTATATGAGCAAATTCAGTGCTTTATAATTTTGGTATTAAAATACCCCATCCCATCTCAGTCTTTCGGGATGGAATAGGTCACCTGAGCATGGGCCACGGGCGCGTCCTCGCCCTCATTGTAGATCGTGACATCCCCCACGGCGAGGCTCTTGCCCATTTTCAAAATCCGCGCATCGCCGTAAATCGCAGGCCCCGTAGGTTTGCGCATGAAATTGATGTTGAGCCCCGTCGTAACCGACAGCAGCTTCGGCCCGATCTTGCTCAGGATCGCGAAATACATCGCGAGGTCCGCCAGCGCGAACATGGTCGGCCCGGAAACCGTCCCCCCCGGCCGCAGATGCGAGTCGCTGACCGCGAGGCGCAGGGTCAGCTTCTCGTCATCCTGATGGGTGATCTCCCACCCCTCCCCGATCTGCGGGAACACTTCGCGCATCAGCGCCTGAATCTCTTGCTTGTCCATGGCTTACCCCCGGATCGATTGTGCGGGCGGATAGCCTGCGGTGAAACGCGCATTCAGGATCAGCACGATCAGCAGGATCGCCCCGGTCTGGTGCAGGATCGCCAGGTTCAGCGGCGCGGCATAGAGCAGCGTCACGATCCCCAAGGCCACCTGGAAAAGCATCATGATCGCCACCAGCGCGAAGGCCGAGCGCATCGCCGCAATCGGTGCCTTGCGCGCTTTCCACCACATGAACGCGCCGAGGATGACCAGCAGATAGCCGACCATCCGGTGGAAGAACTGCACCGGCGCCGGGTTCTCGATCAGGTTCTGCCAGCCAAGCGCCGGGTCCCAGAAATTATAAGGCACGAAAGTCCCGCCCATCATCGGCCAGTCCGTATAGTTGCGTCCCGCGTCGATCCCCGCGACAAGCGCGCCGAGGATGATCTGGAACGCCGCCAGATGCAGCAGGCCCGTGGCGCCGCCCCAAAGCCCCTTGTCCCGGTCGCGCCGCGCCTGGATGAGCTGCGCCTCACTGCGGCCAAGGCGCAGCACCCACCAGATAATCAGGCTCATGATGAGGAAAGCGAGGCCCAGATGGGTCGCCAGCCGGGTCGAGGCCACGCTGACGCGCTCGCTGCCCGCAAGGCCGGAGGACACCATCCACCAGCCGATCACGCCCTGAAGCCCGCCCAGAATGCCGAGGGACAGAAGGCGCCCTGTCCACCCCGTCGGGATTTTCTTGGCGAGCAGGAAATAAAGGAACCCCACACCCCAGACGAGGCCAACGATCCGCCCAAGGAAGCGATGCCCCCATTCCCACCAGTAAATCGTCTTGAACTCCGCCAAGGTCATATTGGGGTTCATTTCGGAAAATTGCGGGATCTGCTGATAAAGCGCGAACTCGCTGTCCCAATCGGCGGCGCTCATCGGCGGAATGGCCCCGGTGACCGGCTTCCACTCCGTGATCGACAGCCCCGCATCCGACAGCCGCGTCAGCCCACCGACCACGATCATCGCGGCGACCAGCACGAAAAGGCTCATCAGCCAAATCGCGATCTGGTGGCGGTTCTTCGCCTTGGTCTCATCCCGCCGCTGCGGCACCGCTTTGGGTGCCTCGCGGGTCTCGGTGGCAACGTCCTCGAAAATCTTGCGGTTCTTGGCCATGGCGTCCTCGTTCAGCTTGGGCTTGATCTAAACCGCAGGCCCGCGAGCGGCAAGAGGAACACAGATCTCTTAACGCCCGATGACTGCGCCCTATTTCTCCTGACGCCGCGTCAGCGCCCGGATCATGCCGTGCCAGATGCGCACATCGCCATCCGTCAGCGGCATCCGCGAGATCATATTGCGCAAATTGGCGATCATCGACGGGCGCTTATCCTCGGGCCAGAAGAAATGCGCCCGGTCAAGCGCCTCCTCCAGGTGATCGGTCAGCGCATGAATGACCTGACCCTCGGCCCGCTCGGGAAACTCCCGCTCCGGCGCGCCCTGCTGGCGCATCCATTCATAGGCCACGAGCAGCACACATTGCGCGAGATTGAGCGATGCAAAGGCCGGGTTCACCGGCACCGTGATGATCGCATCGGCCCGCACAATATCGCTGTTTTCAAGGCCCGCCCGCTCCGGGCCGAACATCACGCCGACCTTCTGGCCCTGCGCCATGCGCGCCCGCGCCTCGGCCATCGCCTCCTCGGGAGTATAGCAATCCTTGACCAGATCCCGCGGCCGCGCCGTGGTCGCAAAGACGAAATTGAGATCCGCCGTCGCCTCTTCCACCGTGTCCCTCAGCATCACCTGATCGAGCACCCGGCCCGCGCCCGACGCCATCGCCACCGCTTTTTCATTGGGCCAACCGTCGCGCGGCGCGACAAGCCGCATCCGGTCGATCCCGAAATTCCACATCGCCCGCGCCGCCGCGCCGATATTCTCGCCCATTTGCGGGCGCACGAGGATCATTGCGGGAACCTGCCCCGCCCAATCCGCTGCTTTGTCATGATCTGTTCCAGCCATGCGCACCCTCTAGCGACCTCTTGCGCGGCGGGCAAGGCATACAACGGCATACCCTTTTCTTTGTGCCCGTGATGCGCTAAGCAAGGCGCAATTCGAATCCAACCCGAGAGAAAGGGAAACTCATGAGCAAAATTAAGGTCGAAAACCCGGTCGTCGAACTCGACGGCGACGAGATGACCCGCATCATCTGGGATTTCATCAAGCAAAAGCTGATCCTTCCCTATCTCGATGTGGACCTGAAATATTACGATCTCGGCATCGAAGAGCGCGACCGCACCGATGACCAGATCACCATCGACGCGGCAAATGCCATTAAAGAACATGGCGTTGGCGTGAAATGTGCAACCATCACCCCCGATGAAGCGCGCGTCGAAGAGTTTGGCCTGAAGAAAATGTGGCGCTCGCCGAACGGCACCATCCGCAACATCCTTGGCGGTGTGGTGTTCCGTGAGCCGATCATCTGCAAAAACGTCCCGCGCCTCGTTCCGGGCTGGACTCAGCCGATCGTCATCGGCCGTCACGCGTTCGGCGACCAGTATCGCGCGACCGACATGAAATTCCCCGGCAAGGGCACGCTCTCGCTGAAATTCGTCGGCGAAGATGGCACGGTGATGGAAGAGGAAGTCTATCAGGCTCCGAGCGCCGGCATCTATATGGGCATGTATAATCTTGACGAGTCGATCAAGGATTTCGCCCGCGCGTCCTTCAACTACGGTCTCATGAAGGGCTGGCCGGTGTATCTCTCGACCAAGAACACCATCCTCAAAGTCTATGATGGCCGCTTCAAGGACATCTTCCAGGAGATTTTCGACGCGGAATTCGCGCAGAAATTCGAAGATGCGGGGATCACCTATGAGCACCGCCTGATCGACGACATGGTCGCCTCGGCGATGAAATGGAGCGGCGGTTTCGTCTGGGCCTGTAAGAACTATGATGGCGACGTGCAGTCCGACACCGTGGCCCAGGGCTTCGGCTCGCTCGGCCTGATGACCTCGGTTCTGATGACCCCCGATGGCAAAACCGTCGAGTCCGAAGCGGCCCACGGCACCGTGACTCGCCACTATCGCCAGCACCAGAAGGGCGAGCAGACCTCGACCAACTCCATCGCGTCGATCTACGCTTGGACGGGCGGCCTGAAGCATCGCGCGAAACTCGACAACAACGACGCGCTGATGAATTTCGCGAACACGCTGGAAAAGGTCGTCGTGGACACCGTGGAATCAGGCGACATGACCAAAGACCTCGCCCTGCTCGTCGGCCCGGACCAGAAATGGCTCACCACCACGGGCTTCCTCGACAAAATCGACGAGAACCTCAACAAGGCACTTGCAGGCTAACCCGCAAACCTTTGCTTTCAAACGCGAAACGGCCCCAAACGGGGCCGTTTTTCATTGCGCTCATAAAGTGGCGCGGAAGCTGTTGGTTTTGAACGGAGAAAAGGTGCTCCTTCGCTCCTCGCTGCTTAACCGTTAAGCCGCTCTCCGCCGCGCCATCGCGCCAAGACCCACAAGCCCCAACCCCATCAGAAACGCGCCGCCCGGAAGCGGCACCGGGGCGATCACTTCGTCATAGACGAAATTGGTAAACCGCGCGTGGTGGTCCTCCTGAAGAAGCGTCTGATCGTCGCTCAACTCCGGGAAACCGTCCAGCGACAGGCTAATTTCCAGCCGGTCAATCTGCTGAAACGCATCGGGGAAACGATAGGTATAGGCCTGATCCACCGTCGCAAAACGCGTATAGACCTCAGCAACCTTCTGCCCGTCGCGATAGCCCGTGAACCGGCCATCATCCCAAATCGCCTCTTCGATGATCGTCTCGCCCTCGAAGGTCTCGGGATCAAAGACAAAACTCTCGATCAGAAAGCCATTCCCGAGAGAGTCGATATCAATCGAATTCGCGGTAAACGTCGCGCCATCGCGCTTCTCGAACGCGGTGCGGCCGGTCCAGGGACCAATCGCAAAATCCATATGGAGCCCTTCCTCGGGCGCAAATCCGATATGCTGAAGGTCCGATACGAGGAATTCGTCCTGCGACACTTTTTTCTTAAAAGGGTTCTTCAACCCACTGAAATCCAAAGGCAATACAGCTGCCTGAACATGTGATGCGGACAGCACAGCCCCCACCACCAATAACCTTAACGCCATCTATCCCTCCTAAGTCCACCTTAAGGTTAAACGCCGCGCCCCCGAGTGAAAGCCCAAAATACGTAAAGTTTCGATACGCTATTCAGATGAGCGAAAAGAAGCCGGTTCCGCCCTTTTTCTTTAACTCTGCGGCCAAATCGGCGCCCAATTCGGCGGCATCAGCCTCTGCACCGCGGCGTTCGCCCGCATGCTGAGCCGATCCATCAGGCGCAATAATCTCGCCGCGAAGCCAAATCTCGCCACCGTTCAGCTCCGCGAAACCGCCAATCGGCGTGTTGCAACTCCCATCGAGCCCCGCCAGAAAAGCCCGTTCGGCACGAAGCTGGATTTCCGTCGGCTCATGGTTAATCGGCGCCAGTATATCCGCGATCCGCTGATCGGTTTCGCGCTGCTCAATCCCGATCGCGCCTTGCGCCACGGCGGGCAGCATGTCCTCCACCGGGATCGGCACCCCCACGGTGTCCGCCATCCCAAGACGATGCAATCCGGCGGTCGCGAGAAAGGTCGCCTCCGCGACGCCATCGCGCAATTTCTGCATCCGCGTCTGCACATTGCCGCGAAATTCAACGACCTCCAGATCCGGCCTTTTGTGCAAAAGCTGCGCACGCCGACGCAAACTCGACGTCCCGACCACCGCATGTTCCGCCAACTCATCAATGGCTTGCACGGAAAAGCTCACAAGCGCATCCCGCACATCCTCGCGCGGCAGATAGCAGGTCAGCGCGAGGCCATCGGGCAGCACCGTCGGCATATCCTTCATCGAATGCACCGCAATATCGATCCCGCCCGAGAGCAACGCTTCCTCGATTTCCTTGGTAAACAGACCCTTGCCGCCAACCTCCCGCAACGCCCGATCTTGGATCCGGTCGCCCGAGGTTTTGATGACCACCACCTCAAACGCCTCTTCGGGCAGGCCATGCGCCTCCATTAACCTTCCGCGCGTCTCGTAAGCCTGCGCCAGCGCCAAAGGCGAGCCGCGCGTGCCAATTTTTACGGGAGCGTCAAAAACCGTCATATCTTCGGGACCTTTCGGGCGATCAGGCGTTTCCAATTGCGCCTCCGTCTCTTAGGGTGGCGCGCGGAAAATTGCAAAGGCCCGATCCGAAGGACCCGTTATGACAAAACTGCTGCTGCGCGCTTTGAATGGTGAAACGCTTCCAACGCCGCCGATTTGGTTAATGCGTCAGGCCGGGCGCTATCTGCCGGAATATCGTGCGACGCGGGCCAAAGCGGGTGGATTTCTCGATTTATGCTATACGCCCGAGCTCGCCGCCGAAGTGACGTTGCAACCGATCCGCCGTTTCGAGCTCGACGCAGCCATTCTATTCGCGGATATTCTTCTGGTTCCTCAAGCGCTTGGCCTCGATCTTTGGTTTGAACCGGGGGAAGGCCCGCGCCTGTCGACCATCACCGATAGCAAAGGCGTCGATGCGCTCCGCCCGGTCGATGAGATCGACGCGACGCTCTCGCCCATCTATGAAACGGTTAAAATCCTGCGTCAGGAACTGCCGAAAGAAACGCCCCTCATCGGCTTCGCCGGCGCGCCCTGGACCGTCGCGACCTATATGATCGCAGGCCGCGGCACAAAGGATCAGGCCCCTGCCCGCGCGATGATTTACCGTGATCAAGCCGCGTTTGATCGCCTGATGAATCGTGTCACCGAGGCCACGATTCACTATCTTCGCCAGCAAATTCTGGCCGGTGCCGAAGTGGTCAAGATTTTCGACAGCTGGGCCGGAAGCCTGCCCGGCGGGCTTTTCGACCGCTATGCGCTAGCGCCTGCAAAGACAATCACAGCCGCGCTCCGGGCCGAATTCCCCGATGTGCCCGTGATTGGTTTCCCGCGCGGCGCCGGTGGTAACTATTTGAAATTTGCGAAGGAATCGGGCGTACAAGGCATGGGTCTCGACACCAATGTCTGCCCCAAATGGGCCGCCGAAAATCTCCAACCGCATCTCTGCGTCCAAGGCAATCTCGACCCGCTGCTGATGGTCAAAGGCGGCGACGCGCTCACCCGCACCGCCCGCGAGATCCGGGATGCACTGTCAGGCGGCCCGCATATCCTTAACCTTGGCCACGGGATCACGCCCGAAGCGGACCCGGAAAATGTCGCCCGCCTGATCGACGCGATCCGAACATAAAAAACGCGACCCGAAGGCCGCGTTTTCAAAGGTTAAGAAGAAAGCTGAACGCGCACCGCGTCCAAACCCTCCTGCGCTTTGGACGCATCCGGCGCACCGCCCTGAGCCATATCCGGACGACCACCGCCACCCTTCCCGCCCATGGCTTCCACCGCGGCCTTAACCAAATCGACGGCCGATACAGCGTCTGTCAAATCCTCGGTCACACCCGCCGCCACGGCCGCCTTTCCGCCCGCGTCGGCGATCAGCACGACAACGCCAGACCCGATCCGCTTTTTCTGCTCATCAATGAGCCCGCGCAAATCCTTGGCTGACACGCCTTCAAGATGTTGCAGGATCGCATTGTAATCACCGATTTTTTCGCCGCTTGCCTGCCCTCGATCACCGCCGAGCGCGACCTTCTTGCGCAACTCCGCAACCTCATTCTGCAGCGCCTGCCGCTCGGAAAGCAGCGCCGTCACTCGGTCCGCCGCTTCTTCCGGCCGCGTTTTCAGCGCGGCCGAGACATCATCAAGCAGCGCCACACGCGCGTTAAGATATTGCGCCGCCGCATCGCCGCTCAGCGCCTCGATTCGGCGCACCCCGCTGGACGACGCCTCCTCACCAACGATCACCATTTGCCCAATTTCGCCGAGGCGCGTGACATGCGTCCCGCCGCAAAGTTCCAGCGAATAGGTGTCGCCCTTCGGTCCCAAACCGGTTTCGGGCGCGGTTCCCATCGACACGACGCGCACCTCATCGCCATATTTCTCGCCAAACAATGCTCGCGCACCAAGCTCTTTGGCCTCATCCGGCGTCATGACACGGGTCTCAACCGCGCCATTTTGACGGATTTTCGCATTCACCGCCGTCTCAATCTCCCGCATCTGCGCGGGCTCAACCCGTTTACTATGCGAAAAATCGAAGCGCAGACGATCTGGCGCCACCAGCGAGCCGCGCTGCGCAATATGATCGCCAAGCGTGCCGCGAAGTGCCTCATGCAGCAAATGTGTTGCCGAATGGTTCGCGCGAATCTGATTGCGCCGCGCCGAATCCACGGCGAAATGCGCCGCTTCGCCATTAGAGAGTATGCCTTCGGTGACGGTCGCCATGTGCAAAAACACGCCGGCTTTGCGTTTGACATCAGTGACTTCCGCGCGACCCTTCGCGCCGATAATCGCGCCAGTATCGCCAACCTGACCACCCGCTTCACCGTAAAACGGCGTCTGGTTGGCCACGATGATCACCTGATCGCCCGCCTGCGCCTCATTAACCTTCGCGCCATCTTTCACGATCGCGCGGATATGCGCATCGCTGGCCTCGCTGTCGTAACCAAGAAATTCGGTCGCGCCGCTCTCATCCGCAATATCAAACCAAATCGCCTCATCCGCAGCATCGCCGGACCCCGCCCAAGCGGCGCGCGCCTTGGTTTTCTGCTCGGTCATCGCGTCGTCAAAACCGGCAATGTCGACCTCACGCTGTTTCTCGCGGAGCGCATCCTGCGTTAAATCCAGCGGGAAACCATAGGTATCATAAAGCTTAAAAGCGACATTGCCCGGCAGGGTCGCGCCCTCGGGCAGCTTTGCCAACTCGTCATCAAGGAGTCGTAAACCACGATCCAGCGTTGTTTTAAAACGCGTTTCTTCGAGCTTTAACGTTTCCTCAATCAGCGGCTGTGCCTGACCAAGTTCCGGGAACGCCTGCCCCATCTGCTGCACCAAGGCCGGAACAAGACGATACATCACGGGATCCTGCGCGCCGAGAAGATGCGCGTGACGCATTGCACGACGCATGATGCGGCGCAGCACATAGCCGCGGCCTTCATTGGAGGGCAAAACACCATCGGCGATCAGGAAAGAGGTCGACCGCAAATGGTCTGCAATCACCCGATGATGCACATTTTTCGCGCCATCCGGGTCGACATTCGTCGCATGAGCCGAAGCCTCGATCAGCGCGCGCATCAGATCCGTGTCGTAATTGTCGTGTTTCCCCTGAAGCACCGCACCGACACGTTCCAAACCCATGCCGGTATCAATCGACGGGCGCGGCAGATTCACGCGGCTGCCATCTTCCTGCTGATCATACTGCATGAAAACGAGATTCCAGATCTCGATGAACCGGTCCCCATCCTCTTCCGGACTTCCCGGAGGACCGCCCCAAATATGTTCACCATGATCGTAAAAAATTTCGGAGCAAGGCCCGCAAGGTCCCGTCGCGCCCATCGACCAGAAATTGTCCGAGGTCGCGATGCGAATAATCCGGTCATCAGGCAGACCCGCGACCTTCTTCCAAAGATCCGCCGCCTCATCATCATCGTGGTAAATGGTGACGAGCAGCTTCTCCTTGGGCAGACCAAATTCGCCGGTGATCAAATCCCAAGCCAGGGGGATCGCCCGCTCCTTGAAATAATCCCCAAAGGAAAAATTCCCAAGCATTTCAAAAAATGTGTGGTGCCGCGCGGTGTAACCAACATTGTCGAGATCATTATGCTTACCGCCGGCACGAACACATTTCTGGCTGCTCGTCGCTGTGGAATAGTCGCGCGTTTCCACGCCGGTAAAGACATTCTTGAACGGCACCATCCCCGCATTGATGAACATCAGGCTGGGATCGTTGCGCGGAACCAGCGGGGCGCTCGGGACAACTTCATGTCCCTCTTTCTCAAAATGGTTAAGAAATGAGCGACGAATATCATTCAGGCTAGGCATAAACTCTCCGCGACATGCTATCGAGCCTGTCTAGCGCTGTGTCCGGCCCGCCGTCAATGTGCGGCGGGCCAAGCGCGATCAGTCGTCGAGCACCGCATCAGATGGCGCAGCATCGAGTGCTTTCAAGCCCGCGACTTCGCGCAACTTGCTTTCAACTTCACGGGCGATATCAGGGTTTTCCTTCATGTAGCGCTTCGCATTTTCGCGCCCCTGCCCGATCCGCTCATCGCCATAGCTGTACCAGCTGCCCGATTTCGAGAGCATCCCCTTGGCAACGCCCATATCGACCAGCTCACCCACTTTGGAGATGCCTTCACCATAAATGATATCGAATTCCGCCTCGCGGAACGGCGGCGCCATCTTGTTCTTCACCACTTTCACGCGGGTCTGGTTGCCGATCACCTCGTCCCGATCCTTGATCGACGAGATCCGGCGAATATCGAGACGCACCGAAGAATAGAATTTCAGCGCATTACCGCCCGTCGTCGTCTCCGGCGAGCCAAACATGACGCCGATCTTCATGCGAATCTGGTTAATGAAAATCACGGTGCAGTTAGACCGGCTGATCGACGCCGTCAGCTTACGCATCGCCTGGCTCATCAGACGGGCCTGCGCGCCAACCTGCGCATCGCCCATATCGCCCTCAATCTCCGATTTCGGCGTCAGAGCGGCAACCGAGTCGACAACAACCAGCGACACCGCGCCGGAGCGCACTAGCGTGTCTGTAATTTCAAGGGCTTGCTCACCCGTATCCGGCTGTGAAATCAGCAGATCGTCAAGGTTAACACCAAGCTTCTTGGCATAGCCCGGATCCAGCGCATGTTCCGCATCAACGAAGGCCGCGATGCCACCTTTTTTCTGCTCTTCCGCCACCATATGCAGCGTGAGCGTCGTTTTCCCGGAGCTTTCCGGACCGTAAATCTCAACCACCCGGCCGCGGGGGATCCCGCCAATTCCGAGCGCAATATCAAGGCCTAACGAGCCCGTCGGAATGGACGCGACTTCAATCACCGGGCTGTCCTGTCCCAGCCGCATGATCGAGCCTTTACCAAAATTCCGTTCAATCTGACCCAGTGCCGATTCCAGCGCTTTTTGCTTATCCATCTTGCCCGGAAGCCTCTCTGCAAACATATCAGTCATTGCTTATTTCACATCCTTCTTCTCGCGGCAATATGCCGATGTTCTGCTCTTGTTCCTAAATGAACCCAAAACGAGAACATTTCAAGGTTTTTGTGATTCCATATGACCGAGAGTTTCTTTAGAACGGATTAAAACGGAGGAAAAATGCTCGCATCGCTGTCCCATAAACTGGTTTTTTTGGCGATGACGAAGGCGGGATCAAGCGCCGTCGAGGCGGCATTTGCGCCGCACTGCGAAGTTATTCTGTCGAAAGCGCCAAATATTAAGCATATGCGCTATCGGCGGTATGAGAAGGTCGTTTTGCCGTTTCTGGAAAGGTTAACAGACGGCCCTTTCGAGAGTTTCGCGATCCTCCGCGATCCCATTGACTGGCTCGAAAGTTGGCACCGTTACCGCGCGCGACCGGAGTTAAACGGCCACCCGAACAGCACTTCAGACATGACCTTCGAGACCTTCGCCGAACGCTATTTGTCCCGTAATGACGAGACTTTACGTCCGATCGGTCGCCCTAAGGAGTTTCTGAAATCAACCACCCGCACCATCGGCCCGGATCACCTTTTCCGCTATGATCGCATGAAGGACGTCGCCGCGTTCCTGTCGCTACGGCTTGGTAAAGACATCCAGTTTCCAAAAACCAATGTCTCCCCGGATATTGGCCCGCAAAGGCTCCCGCCAGAGCTGCGGCAGCGACTCAAGGATTACTTCGCGCCAGAGTATTCGATCTTGGATTCACTCGCCTGATCTTCCTCTTGTTGCAGTTTATAACTCACAACATCCATCAGATCATCGAGCGAGAAGGGTTTACCTAAAAACTCATAATCGCAGATGGGGGTGTCCGATTCCGCGAGCATGTCGTCCGAGAAGCCGGACATGAAAATCACTGGGCATTTCACGCCCGCCTCAATCGCCTGCGAAACCCACGCTGGGCCATCCATGCCCGGCATTAACACATCTGAAATGATAAGATCCGGCGGCCCCAATGTCTCAATTGATTCAAGGGCTTCAATCCCACTCGACGCCTCGGTCACGTCAAATCCGCGCATGGAGAGCGCCCGCGATGCGAACATCCGCACGGGCACCTCGTCCTCTGCCAAGAGGATTCGCCCGCGGCCCGGAACGGCAGCGGGCTTCTTAACTTTCGGCGCCTCGGCGTCCACCTCATGGGCCGCTACGGGCAGAAACACAGAGAAGGTGCTGCCTTTCCCAACCTCGCTTTCGAGGAAAATAAATCCGCCTGTTTGCTTAATAATGCCGTAAACGGTGGACAGCCCAAGGCCCGTCCCGGCGCCCGCTTCTTTCGTGGTAAAAAACGGATCGAAGATCTTGCGGCGATTGTCTTCGGCGATGCCAACCCCTTGATCCGTCACGTCAATCACAACGTAATCGCCGCGCGGCACGATCACCTTGTCACGCTCGACATCAGCCTTCAGCGTCAGATTGCGCGGCGTGATCGCGATCTGTCCGCCATTCGGCATAGCGTCGCGGGCGTTAACTACAAGATTCATAATCACTTGCTCGAGCTGACGCGCATCCGCACGGACCGAATTCAAATCATCAGGCATGTCGAGATGCAGCGTCACCGGATCGGAAATCAGCCGGTCGAGCAGGTGGAAGAGATCCGCCAGAAGATCATGCATATCAATGATTTGCGGACGCAGCGTCTGTTTTCGCGAGAACGCCAGAAGCTGGCGCACCAGCGCCGCAGCGCGATTCGAGTTGTGGCGGATCTGCATGAGATCCGCATGGGCCGGGTCGTGCAGATCGGTGCGCATCAAGAGCAAATCGCAATGACCGTTAATGGCCGTCAGCAGGTTGTTGAAATCATGCGCGACGCCACCTGCAAGTTGCCCCACAGCCTGCATTTTCTGGCTCTGAACAAACTGCGCCTCAAGCTTTTTGAGGTCTGTCGTGTCCTCAAGCACCGCAATGACGTAGCAATCGCCATCAATACAGGTCCGCCCGAGCGCGAGTTGCAGGAACAGATCCTCGCCGTCGCGGCGATACTTAACCACTTCGGCGCGGCCGAGATAACGCGACTCGAGCGTGTCCGCGAGGCGTTGCTCAAAACTGTGAACCACCCCTTCGGTCAGGCCAGCAAAGGGCGTGCCCACCTCGAGTTGCGGGCCCATCAGTTTCTCGGCGGCTTTGTTAAACCCGACGATGAACCCCTTGGAATCCATCAATACTGAGGAGGCAGGCACATCATCCAGAAGCCGCCCGCGTAGGTCCTGCACCGCCGATCGCGGCAACAAAAGCGTCAGGTCACTGCCCGCAATTTCATGGCGCGCGAGATCCCCGTTTTCGGGCGGCGCGTCACCGCAGGTCATCGCGCGCCGCGTCTCTTCAGGCAACGCTTTGCCAAGCACCAGCGCTTCCCCCTCCGCGTTCATTAACGCAAAGGCCGCACCCTCGACTTGGGGGACCGATAGATCACTGATAATCCACCAGAAAAGACGGTCCTTAGATAGCTTCTGCACGCTGAATTCGACCCGCTCATCGGTGCGGATTGACTGCACCTCGCCTTTTTCGGCGCGCACTGAGGCGCGGTAAGCGAGCGCGCGGACCTCCTCGCTCGCACCGAAAGGCCCGCCGAGCGCTTGCCCGCGCAGATCGCCGTAAGCCTCGCTAAACAGGCGGTTTTGTCGCAAAATAACGCCGTCGAGATCGGTCAGCACAACAGGGCGGTGGCTGAAGGCGGCAAGGCGGTCAAAGATCAGCCTCGGGCCCAGCCATATCAGAAGCAGCGCCAGAAAAGCGGCGCTGAGAATCACCAAAATTGCCCAGATCATGGGCAGCATTGTGGCGCTTGCGCCCGCCAGGATCACGCAAAAAGCGCCGATTGCGTAGAAGGGAAAGACCAGATGCGCCGCCACGAAACCTCCAGAAAGACTCGGGAAGGCTCACATGGAAGACCTTAAGCCATAGTTAATTATGGCGAAATGACGCGACGTAAAATCCGTCACCCTCGGCGGGCGGGCGGAAATGCTGCTCATTTACCAAAATAAAATTTTTATGCCGCTCAAGAAAATCCTGCGTTTGATCCTCATTTTCGGGCGCAAGCAGCGAGCAGGTCGCGTAAACTAACGCGCCGCCGGGCGCGACCAACGCCGCCGCCGCGTCCATCACCTCGCGTTGCGCCGCCAGAAGCCCATCCAGATCCGCTTCCGTTAACCGCCATTTCGCATCGGCTTGCCGCCGCCAGGCGCCACTCCCGGAACAGGGCGCGTCGGCCAAAACGTGATCAAATGGTGCCTCCGTCTCCGGCGCATCCAGCATCGTCACCGCTGCCTGCGCCCTTGCCGCGCGCTCCGGTAAGTCCTTCATCCGCTGGCCAAGTTTGTCGTGGGCGTAGATGCGCTGCCCGGTCAAATCCGCCAGCGCCAGCGTTTTCCCGCCACCCCCGGCGCAAAAATCGAGGATCCGCGTGCCGCCATGCGCCGCCGCATGATGGGCCACCAATTGCGAGGAGAGATCCTGCAGCTCTATTAACCCTTCGCGATAGGCCGCGCTTTGCGCCACGCGCCGCGCGCCTTCGGTCACGCGCAAGGCGGTTGGCGCAAGATCTAGCGCCTCGCTGTTAACCCCGTCCGCCGCCAACACCGCCTGCGCCGCTTCGCGAGACCCGCGCGACAGGTTCACCCGCAAATCCGTCGGCGCGCGCTGCTTTAACGCGGTTAACACCGGCTCCAGATCCGGCCCCAAAGACCGCTCCAAAACCGGTTCCAGAAAATCGGGGATATCGAGGCGAACCGCCCGCGGCGCGTCCTCCAAACGTCGCATCCGCGCCCGCTCTTCCGCGGTCAAAGGCGGCGCGCCGTAGGCGCTGCCATCGAGCAGGTCAAACCCGTTATCCTCTTGATCCAAAAGACCGATCACCAGACCGCGCCCGCTCATCTCGCCCGCCCGCCACGCAAGCGAGCGTTTCTGGCGCAGGGCCGAGAACACGATGTCGCGCACCGCCGCGCGGTCTTTCGATCCGGCGAAGCGGCTGGCGCGGGCCCAATTGGTTAACACGCGCTCGGCGGGCGCCCCGGCGAGGATGGCGTCGAGGCACTCCATGGCGGTGCGGTATCTGGCGGCGGGTGTCATGACCTCTCCTTAGAGCGCGGCCCTTCCGGGATCAATCGCGATCACTCGCGCGGCGGTGTCAGGCGCATCTCGTGGATGGCCAGCGTCACCCGCCCACCGGTCAACGCGCCGCCATTCGCGGTGAACACGAGATCCGTCGGCGTGTAATAGGCCATCGGCGCGCTCGTTAACCCTTCGGCGTAACTGCCTGCCGCAACACCAAACTGGCTGCCATAACGGTTGCGGCTCTCGGCGACCCCGATGGACCAGGTGACGCCCGCCCCGGCCAGCGCGTCATGCGCCCGCGCGGTGACGCCCAGCACCAACCGCCCCGGTTTCAGCGCAGCGGGCACGGTGATTTCTGGCCCTGCTTCCACCTGGACCGCAATCTCCCGCGCCGCCAGCCACGTCCCCGCGCCGCCGGGCGCGAGTGCCGCCTGATCCGCCCGCCAGCGCCCGGCCAGATACCGCAAACGCCCCGCGCCGTGGCTCACCTCCAGCCCCTCGCGCGGCGCAATCTCGCGCCAGAGCCCGCTGAGCCGCAGCGCGACGCTCCCCTTGTCCATCCCGGCGCTGTTCGCGGCGCTCTCCGACAGGAGCACCGCCGCCCCTTCGGCGGGGCTCTCCGGCAGCGCCGTCACCCCCACGGCATCCACCCGCAGACCAAGCAGCGCGTCGGTCAGCATCAGCGCCTCATTCACCGTCACATGCTTTTGCGCCTGCGAGGGCGCGAGCAGCGGCAATCCGAAATTCTGGGTGTTCATGCAAGCTCTCCTTGTCCGAAAAGTCCATGGCCGAAGCTGGCCGAAATTTGGGCGATCTCAACGCGGTAGCGGCCTTCAGGTTGCGTCTCCGCACTGATCCAGAAGGGCGCGTTCACCTCGGTCTCCTCCACCAAATCCGCGCCGCGATAGAGCCGCACGAGATAGCGCTCCGACACCTCGCCGAGCGGGATCTCCGCCGCCCCCCAATGATCCGCATCAACGCGCCCGCGCCGGATCCAGCGCGCCGCGATCCGGCCCGCCTCGCGCGTCACGCGAATATGCACGGGGTTCAGCGGCCGCTCGGCGACGCCGACATAGCTCACCTCCGCCGCGCGATAGCTCCGGCTCCCCGGCGGCGCGCTGCGCGGCCCGCCGCGATACTGCCGCGCCAAACGCCTGAGGCCCGCCGGCACGTCGATCTCGGCAAGCCTTTCATCCAGCAGCACAAAACGGCTCCCCTCAGGCCAAACGTCCGGCATCAGCGCATCGCTGCCGCCCTGCCCGCGCAGCAGTCCGGTCAACAGGTAGCGGCCATGCCCGACCAGCGTCGCGCCCTGAAACTGCACGATTTCCCAATCCTGCGCCCCCGGCCCGCCAATCGCGGCGAGGTTCGCGCCATTCAGCACCGCCGCCGCGGAGCGCCCGCGCAGCGTGCCGCCAATCACCGCAACCTCCAGCGGCGCGCCATGCTGCCAGACCCCGCTTGGCGCGGCGGCCAGCGGCGCGGTCAGCATCCCCATCACCGCGCGCTGCGGCACCAGCGCGGCCAGCTCCAAATCCTCGCCATCATCAGACACATAAACCGCCCCCGCCCCCTGGGCGCGTTTCGACGAAAGCGCACACAAAAGGCGCGGCGTCTCGCCCGGCAGATCGAGATAACTCACCTCGACCCCAGCCCCCCGGCTCCGGCGCCCCCGGCGCACCGGGCGGGCGGGCTTGACCGTCGGCGCATAAGCGCTCGGATCGACGCGCACGGCCTCAATCGAGACCATCTCCCCCTGCTCGCGCCGCTCGATACGGTAAAGATCGCCCTCGAACCCAACCACATCGCCAATCCGCAGCCCCGCTTTCGACAGCGGAAGCGCGGCGCTGAGGGCCTGACTCGACGCCCCGATCTCGCCAGTCCAGCGGCGCAAGACGGCCTCCGCCTCACCCTCCAAAAGCGACACCATCACTTCGGTTTGCGCCACGTCCTTGATGTCATCGCCCGAAAGATGCGACGCCTCGGCGGGCTGGAAATCCCGCGCCTCATCCACATAGGTCAGCTTCAGCTGATCCGGGACCGGCTCGCCCGATTGCTCGCGCCGGTAATCGCCCTCCTCCTGTGCCACGAAATCCTCGCGGCTCAACGTCTCGCGCCCCCGCGCATGGCGGGTCACGGCGCGCAGCACCCCGGCATCGTCAAACACATCGAACCCATGGGTCAGCGCAAGCGATTCCAAGCTCGCCCGCGGCGACTCGATCCGGCTCACCCCATAGCCGCGCAGATGGCCGTAAAGCGCCGCCGTCTCGACCGGCACATCGCCCGCGAGCTCCGTCACCAGATCGCGCAGCGGCACAAGGCTGGTGCGCCCCGGCAGCCAATGGCCCAGTTCGTAATTGTCCCCATCGCTCCAGGTCTCCGCCTGGCGCGGGAAATCGGGCCAGGGCCGCGTATCCCATGCCCAGGTGAACATATGGTTCACATCGACCATCGGCCCGCCATATTTTTCGGAAACAGGGTTATTTTCCGCCGCCCGCCAATAACTATAGATCGCCTGCAAATAGCTGTGCTGGATCCCGTCATCCCGCCCGCCATTGGAAAAATACGGCAGAAACGACTCCGAGGATTTCGGATCGAAAAACACATTTGGCTGGTTCGTCCCCTTATCGACCGCCGGGCAGCCGATTTCGGTAAACCAAATCGGTTTGCTGCGCGGCACCCACGCCGTCGGGCGCGCCTGCCGGACCCCGCCAATGCGCTCGTGATGCGGGTTCGTCCACCAACTCGCGATATCCTTATAGCGATAGACCCAAGGCTCGCCATACGCGCCATCCGTGATCGGCACCCGGCGCTGCGCGGCGCGGGCGTCCGCATCGGGGTAATACCAATCATACCCCTCCCCGCCCTCGATATTGCCTTGCAGATAGTCCAGCGCATAGATCGAGCCCGCCGCCTCATCCGCGTGGCCCGCCTCATCGCGCCAGTCGGAGAGCGGCATGTAATTGTCGATCCCGACAAAATCGATCGCCTCATGCGCCCAGAGCGGGTCGAGATGGAACCGCAGATCGCCCGACCCATCCGCCGGGTGATGGCCGAAATATTCCGACCAATCCGCCGCATAGCCGATTTTCACCTCCGGCCCGAGAATGGCGCGCACGTCTTCCGCCAACTGGCAGAGCGCCTCCACGGCCACATAACGCCCGTCGCGCCCGCGGATCTGCGTCAGCCCGCGCATCTCCGTGCCGATGCAAAAGGCCTCGACCTTGCCCGACAGTTTGCACAGATGCGCGTAATGCAAAATGAACCGGCGATAAGACCACTCAGCCGGACCGGTATAGACCAGCGCCCCGTCGGTGCCCTTCATAAACTGCGACGGCTGCGCCGCCCCGAAAAACCGCGCGACCTCCGCTTCAGCGGCCTCCGTCCCGTCGGTGGACCCCGCCACACCCGGCGCGCGGGCGGTCGTGATCCGCCCCCGCCAAGGGATCGCGGCCTGCTCGTCGCCCTGCCCCCAAGGGTCCGGCAAACCGTTCCCCTTGCCAATATCCATCATGATGAACGGATAGAAGGTGACGGCCAGCCCTCGCGCCGCCATCTCCTCAATCGCTTCCAAAACGCTTTCGTCGGACGGCGTGCCGCCAAAGACCGGCCGCCCCTCCGCGGCGCTCACCGCCCGCGCCGTCTCACGCGAGAGCCCGCTGACCCGCCAGGGCATCCGCTGCCCATCGGCCTCATGCTGCTCCACGCGCGGCGTCAGCGTGCAGTCCCCACAGCGCAGATCATCGCCAAACCAGCTCACCACCAGCGAACTGGCACGGCAGCGCGGCAATTCCGCTGCCAGATGATCGAGCGATACCTCCAGATCCGTCTTGTCCTGCGCGCTGTTCACATTCATCAGCCGCGTGTCGCCAAAGCCGATCTCCATCTCGACCGGCGCATTCGCCAGCGCATATTCCCCGCTGCCGGGGATCATCGCGACCGCCGTGATCTCATGCGACACCGGCACCCGTTCGCCCACCTGACTGCGGATCACCTCCACAGCAATCTGCGGCACCCGGTTGCCAAAACGCGTGATGTCCAGATCATAAAAGACAATATAAGCCACGCCCCGATAGGCCGGCGCGGCCTCCTCCCCTTCAATCGCAGCAATCGCCGGGTCCGGGTCTTGCGTCTCGGTCCCGCGATAGACCTCAAACCGCAGCGCCTCCTTGTCCACCTCGCGGCCATCCATCCAGATGCGGTGAATCCCCGTGATTTCCCCCTCACAAAGCGCCACCGCGAGGCTCACCGAATAGCTGTAATAGGTCACATCGGGCCGTTTGGACGCGCCCTTGCCGCCGCCTTTCTCGGTCTCGCTATGCTCCTTGAAGGCGCTCGCCCAGATCACGTGACCCGGCACCCGCATCCGCCCCCAGACCCGGCGCAAAGCGATCCCCTCGCCCGCGCCGCTCAGCGGCATCCGCTCGATCTGCCCCGACTTCACCGAGGCCGAGCCGCCGCCCAGCACGCGCTGGTCGATCATATTGCCGATCATCGCGCCCGCCGCGCGGCCCGCAATGGCCGCCGTCGCCCCGAGCGCCGCGCCGCCAAAACTGGCCCCGAGCGACGCCCCCACGCTTGCCAAAACCAGTGTGGCCATCAGTTCCTCCCCGGAAAATCGTAAATCCCACGGATGCGCCGCCTCAGCGCATCGCTTATCTCCATTTCGGCGACGCCCAGCGCCTCGGTCGCGTGGATGATCCGCCCCGGCCCGCTCGCAATCGCCGCGTGCCGCGCCGGTCCCCGCGCCTGAAGCGCAAACAGCATGACCTGCCCCGGCAACGCGCGCGCGCCACCAGGCCGAAACCAGCGGGCCACCGCACGCTCCAGCGCCGGATCGCCCCGCCCCCAATGGGGCGCATAGGGCGGCAGCGGCTCCGGCTCCGCGCCAATCACCCCGCGCCAGACCCCGCGAATGAGGCCAAGGCAATCGGCCCCGACGCCGCGAAGACTCGCCTGATGCTGATACGGCGTGCCGATCCAGCGCCGCGCCTCGATGAGCACCGCCGCGCGGTCAGCGCCGTTTGCCGCCATCATTCTCGCCATCCTCCTCGGGAACCAGCGTCAGCCACTCATCCCCCGGCAGATGCGGAAAGCCCCGAAAATTCGCGACATTCCCGAACTTTGCTGCGCAGCATTCAAGCGACCGGTCACACCCGGCCACCAGCGCTGCCGCGTCTCCAACTGCGGGCCTCTCCCGCAGCCCCGTCTCCAGACGCAGCCGGTGCTGCCCGCCCGTCATCTCATGGCTGTCGATCCGCATCATCGCGCCTTTCAGCGCCCCGCCGGTCCAGCGCAGCACCCCGCCGGAGAACCAGCCGCTGCCGCGATCATCGCCGCGCGCAAACACAAGCCACACCTCGTCAATCACCTCGGCAAGCTGCGTCTCCACGGTCAGGCTCTCGGCGCGCAGATCCACACCGCAGCGCGCATCCCCGAGCGCCGCATCGCAGGCGCGCCCATAGGTTCGCCCGACCGGCTTGTTCAGCGCCTCCGCCGCACTGCGCAGCTCCGCCTCGAAATAGCCCGGCCCGGCGGAAACCGCCCCGATCCGCCCCGCAAACACCTGCTCGCGCGCGGTCGGGTCGGCCCAATTCACCAAATATTCCGTGACCTCGGCCCCGTCATAGCGCCCGAGCCGCAGATCCTCGTCGCGGATGCCGTCCCCAGCCAGCGCCCCAAGGATCGAGCCGTTATCGACACTCAAACCCAGCGAGGACACCGCCACCCCGGCACTCAGCGCCCGGTCCGCGCGGTACACCACGCCGTCGAAAGTCAAATCCCCATCATGATCGGTAAACCCCAGCACCGCCCCATCGCGCCGTGTGATCTTCCAGCAGCGGCACAGCGTGGTGCAGCCGGTCGCGAGATGCGCCTCCAGCCCGCTCATAGCCGCAGCTCCAGCACCGGGACATGCGGGATCGCTCCGGCCTCGACATGGGCGACCGTTACGTCCAGGCGGTCCGTGTCAAACCGCACCGGCACGTCAAATTCAAAACCCGCCGTGATCCGCGCATCCCGCGCTGGCGGCGCGGCAAACACCACCGCGCCGTCCTCCACGCGAAACGCCCCGCGCGAAGCCTGCGCATCATTCACCGCGCAGATCACGCTATCCTCCACCGGCTTCTGCACAGGCCGCCAATAATCGCTCTCCCCCGACGCATAAAGTTTGCCGAGCACGAAGCGCCGCGTCTCGCCATCCCCGGTGCCAATCTCCTGATCCCACGCGGAAATCTCCTGCGACGGCGCGCAGGATTTGAAATCCGTCCAGTCCTTCCAGCGAAACCCGTAAAGCTGCCCCGACCGCGCCTCGAAAAACGCCGTGATCCGCGCCAGATCGTCGAGACTGCGCATCCCGACGCCCGCATCCCAGCGCCGCCGCGAATGCCGCCAGGGCGTGTTGCGCTCCTCGCGCCCATTCGACAGCGTGACAATATCGACGCGCCGCTCCGGTCCGCCCGACGCCCCGAAGGAGATGTCGGTCGGAAATCTGACCTCATGAAACATAGCCGTCCCTTTCGCTTATCGGTTGCGCTGTCCGCGCTCCAGCATCCGGCCCATCTGCGCCGCGATCTGGCTTTGCGAGCGCCGGAAGCCCTGCACATCCGGCGTCGAAATATTCATCACCACCTGCACCGGCTGGCCCCCGCTCGCGGCCCGCACCCCGAGCGATCCATCGGTCCCGCGGGTCAGTGGCATGATCGCCTCCGCGCCCGCTTCGCCCATCAGCCCCGTCGCCCCGCTCATCGGGAACGTCGTCGGCGCCGTCACCACCCCGCCCTTGGCGAAGGCCTTGACCGGGCCGGACAGCAGCCCCTCGACGGTGGAGCCCATCAGATCCTTGAGCGGGTTCACGGCGGCATTCAGCCCCGTTTCCAGCATCGAGCGGCCCAGATTGCGCAACGTGTCCGACAGGCTCGCCCCGTCAAAGACCAGCGCATTGACCGCGCCCTTGAGATCCTTGCCCAGCGTCTCGCTCAGCTTGCGCGCATCTTCGCTCGCCAGCCGCATCGCGTCCTGCATGGCCTCCACCTCGCCGCGAAACCCTGCGGCGTCATCGTCAAACGCGTCCATCTTGCGTCTCTCCTTTTGTGGGTGTGTCGGGGAAGCGGGCCATCAGCCGCTCCAAATGGCTGCGCCCCAGCGCCGCCTCCCCGCCGCGTCCCGTCATCAGCAAAAATTCCGCGGGGGTAAGCGCCCAAAACGTCGCGGGCGTCAGGCGCATCTGCCCCAGCCCGAGCCGCATCAGCCCCGGCCAGTCGATGCCGCTCATGTCGCGCCCCGAAAGGCCAGCACCAGCATCCGGCCGCATTGCCGCGCCGCTTCCACGGTGCCGCCCTCGATCTCGGCTGCCTCCAGCGCCGCGCGGTCCACCTCTGCGCCGCCGCCCATCAGCCCGGCCTCGATCAGCCGCAACAAATCGCGCGCCGTAAACGCCCCGCGTTCAAACCGCGCGACCAGCGCCTCCAGGCTCTCCGCCTCCAGCGCCGCCTCCAAAGCGGCCAGCGCGCCGAGCGTCAGCTTCATGCGGCGCGGCGCGCCATCAATGACCAGCGCCACCTCGCCTTGATGCGGGTTCACCATCACAGCGGCTGAAACTCGATCGCGCCCGCCGAGGCGAAGGCCATCTCGTAAAGCGCCTCACCATCATATTTGCCGGAATATTCCAGCGCGGTGAGTTGGAACTTACCGACAATCGCGCCGAAATCCGGGATGATCACCTGCAACTGCGCATGACGCGCGCCAAAGAAAATCTCCCGCGCCCGTTCGTCGGAGTCCCGGTCCCGAAACAGCCCCGACCCGCTCACCGCAACGCTGCGCAGCCCCGCGCCTTCCAGAAGCTCGCGCCACCCGCCGCTCTCCATGGAACTCGCATCCACGGTTGCGGCGTTCAGCGCAATCCGGCTGGCGCGCAGCCCGGCCAGCGTTTCGAAATTTCGCGTCCCATCAAGGTCGATCTTGATGAGCAAATCCTGCCCCTTCTGTGCGGCCATGATTACTCCTCCTCCACAAAGGCTCTGAATGTCAGTGTCATGCGGCGGCGCTCCGGCGCGCTGTCGCGTTTGGCTTCGGCGGCGATGCTCCGCAAATCGCGGATCGCCCCGCCCTCGAGCGGCAGATCGGCCCCCTCCAGCAGCGCGCAAATCTGCTCCGCCACATGTTTGACGTCCGCAAAGCCGCGCGCGTCGGAGATCACCTCTATCGCCAGCTCATGCCGCGCGGCCCCAGCCCCTTGCGATCCACGCGGGCGGATTTTGGTCTCGCCAATCAAAATGTAAGTCCCAACCCGCCCGTCGATCGTCCCGTCAGGCGCGGCATCGAAAATCCCGGTCCCAACCTCGGCGACAATTTCGGGCGAGGCGCGCAAGGCGCCGTAAAGCGCCCGCTGCACCGCGCCGGTCAAGCGAATGGTCATGCGAAATCCCTTTCCTCGACAAGGCAGGTCAGATAGCGCGCCGCCGCATCGGCCTCGCGCACCGCCTGCACTTCGAAAATGCGGCTCCCTTTGCGAAACCGCGCCCCGGCGCGCGGGCGGCGGTCCGATCCCATCGGCGCGGCCCGCACCGTGATGCGGTAGCGCGTCAGGCCCACTTCGCGCCCACCAAACGCCGTCTCCCCCACTGATGCGGGCGTGATCGCGGCCCAAAGCTCGCCCAAAATCTGCCAATGGTTGCGCCAGCCCCCGGCCCCGTCCGGCACCTGCTGCGGCGCTTCGAGAAGCAGCCGGTCGCGCAGCCGGATCATGACACCGCCCCAAGGCGGCGCTGCTGCCAGGGAGAAATCAGCGCGGCGACCGTCGCGGGCAACGCCGTGCCCATCTCGCCGCCGCGATCCTCGAAATACTGCGTCGCCAGCACCAGAACCGCCTGCCGCAGATCGGCGGGCACATCGCGCCACTCGCCAAACCCGGCCTTAAACCGCAGTTCAGCCACCCCGCCATGCGGGATCACCGGCAACGCGCCAAAAATCTCGTTACCGCGCGCATGAAGCGTCACACCCTCGCGGCGCGGCTCGCCCGTCGCACCGATCACATCGACCGACAGCACCTCGATCACCGGCCCGACCGGCAACACCTGCCGCCCGGCCTCCTGCCAGCGGCTCACGGACCAGCTGAACTCCCGCGCAATCAGCGCCCGGCCCGTCCGGCTGCGAATGGTCGCCAGCGCGGCGCGCAGATAATGCTCCAGAAGCGCCTCTTCGCGGGTATCTTCCTCAAAGCCGCGCCCGAGGCGCAAATGCTCCGAAAACACATGGATCGGCAATCGCGAGGCCGCGACCGATCCGATTTCTCTCACCATCATGAAACTCTCCCTCGGCAATAAGAAAACGTCCCCCGCCTTGCATGGGCGGAACGATTGCATTTCAAAGCTGAAAGCGGCGGGGGACGGCGGGCCGCCCTCACGGCGGCCCTATCGGCATCTCCCTTAGGAGACGACGAATTTCAGAAGCTTGATGGCCTGGAAATCGGTCACATCGCCGCCAATCCGCTTGGTCGCATAGAAGAGCACATGCGGCTTGGCCGAGAACGGATCGCGCAGCACGCGCAGATCCGGGCGTTCGGCAATGGTGTATCCAGCCGAGAAATCGCCAAAGGCAATGGCCGACTGGCCCAGCGCAATATCCGGCATCGCTTCGGCGATCAGCACCGGATAGCCCATCAGACGCGCCGGCTCGCCCGCAGCAAACCCGTCGGACCACAGGAAGCGCCCATCGGCATCCTTCATCTTGCGCACCGCGCCTGCGGTCTTGGAATTCATCACGAAGGTCGCATTGGCGCGGTATTGCGCGCCAAGCGCATAGACGAGATCGACAATCGCATCCGCCGGGTTGGTTTCGGCGAAATCGCCATTATTGCCGGTCGCGACATAGCCCAGCTTGCCCCACATGAAATCATCATAAGGCACGGCATCATACGCCATAATGCCCTTGGGCTTGTTGTTGCCATCGCCATTGATGAACGCGTCGGACTCCGCGCGGGCGAACTTGTCCGCGATCCGGCCCGCGAGCCAGCCCTCAACGTCAAACGCCGCATCATCGAGCAAACGCTGCGAGGCTTTGGGCATGGCCGAAAGCTCATGCAGCGGGATCGAAATCCGCTCCACCTGCGGGGTGTAATCGCCTGCGGCCACTTCCGTTTCGCTGCTCCAGCCCGAACCGATATCGGCCTTGTCCACCAGCATATCGAGCGCATTGGCCTCGACATTCACCACATTGGCCACCGCGCGCAGCGACGCAGCCCCGCGCAGCACGTTCTGGATCTCCGCCGAGGTCTGCGGGTCCACCAGATAGCCGCCATCGGAATTGATGGTCATGCCCTTGGCCTCCACCTCGATCCCGCGCAAGCCGTCATCATCGCCCGAGCGCAGATAGCTGCCCATGGCTTTTTTATGCGGCACATCGGCCTCCACGGCGCGACTCAGCGCCGGGCGGCTCACCGCCGATTTGCGATCCAGCATCATCAGCCGATCCTCCTGCTCTTTCATACGGCGCTTCATTGTCTCCTGAAACGCATTGAATTCATTTACGAAACCATTCACCGCTGTCTTCATTTCGAAAACCTCGCATCCGCCTTGATCCATCTCTTTCCCTTTCTCAGATGTCAGATCATTCATGCCGGGCGCGCGCCCAGCTTCGATGTGGCGTCGGTGAAGACCTCGGCCAATCCGCGGGCAAGCGCATGGCTGCGCCCCCCCACCCGTGCTTCGGGAAGCATCGGGAATGTCACCAGCGATACCTCCCAAAGATCCAGTTCCTGCAACTCGCGCCCGCCCGCGGCCTTCCCGGCCCGGAGCGTCCGGTAGCCGATCGACAGCCCGTCAATCGCCCCCGCTTCCAAAAGCGCCTTGGCCTCGCGGCCCGCCTGCACCTCCGTCAAAAGCCGCCCCTTGACCCGCAGGCCATGGGCGTCCTCGACCATCTCATCCCAGACCCCGATGGGCCGCGCCGGATCATGCTGCCACAGCATCTTCACGCTGCGCCCCTCGGCCTTGAGCCGCCCCAGCCCGGCGGCAAAGGCCCCCGGCATCACCCGGTCCCCGCCCTGATCGGCAATCCCAAAGACCGAGGCATAGCCCGCAATCTCGGCCCCTTCGCCGAGCGCGCCGGGCTCCAGCCGCTGGAATTTCACCTCAAGCCCCGGCATGGGGCTCCCCTCAAAAATCATGCGTCTCTCCTTTCATTGCTGGGCGATCAGCGAATAGACGCCCTGTAAAATCACCCCGGCGACCACGCCTGAAACCGCCAGCCACAGCCGCTTTTCCACGCGCTCCAGCACCATCTCGATGGTGTTGAGCCGCCGCTCCAGCCCCAGCCAGCGCTCCTCGCTCACCCGCTCATGCGCCTCGATCCGGGCGCTGGTCACATCAAAGGGTTCGTAGAGAAAGCGGGAGCCGGTATGCCGCCGGGCGCTCATTGCCCCAGCCCGAGAAGGCGGCGCTTTTCCTCGTCATTGAGAAAATCCGCCCCGGCGATCCGCGCCCATTGCGCTTCGCGCTCAAGGCTGAGCGCCGGCACCTGATCGAGATCGGGCCGGAGGCGCAGATCCCGCCCCAGATGCGCCGAAAGCCACGGGCCAAGCGCGCCAGCCACCTTCTGCACCATCGGCAGCACGGTCAGCCGGTAAAACGCCCGGTTCGCCTCCTGATAATTGGCATAGGTCGCATCGCCCGGCAGGCCGAGCAGCATCGGCGGCACCCCAAAGGCCAGCGCCACTTCGCGCGCCGCCGCCTCCTTGGTCTTGTGAAACTCCATATCGGACGGGCTGAACCCCATCGGCTTCCAGTCGAGCCCGCCTTCGAGCAGCATCGGCCGCCCCGCATTGCGCGCGCCCTGATGATTGGCCTCCAGCTCATCCACGAGCCGCGCATATTGGTCATTGGGCAAACTGCCCTGCCCATCCGCACCCTTGTAGACAATCGCGCCCGAAGGCCGCGCCGCATTGTCGAGAAGCGCCTTGGACCAGCGCGAGGCCGCATTATGCACATCCATCGCGGTGGCCGCCGCTTGCAGCGGGCTCATCCCGTAATGATCGTCGGTCGGATGGAAGCTCTTCACATGCAAAATCGGCGAAGGGTCCGCGGCGGCAAAGCGCACCTTCTTACCGCCCACTGCATAATCCCAGGCCGCAGGCCAGCCGTCAGGGCCGGGCACCACCGCCATGCGGTCCGAGCGCAGCACAAACAGCTCCGCCGGGCCGCCGGTCAACATCTCGCCCGCCGCTTCCACATAGCCATTGCCCGAAAGCAAAAGCTGCCCGTAAAGCGCCTCCAGCAATTCCGCGCCGGATTGCGCCGGGTTGGGATTGCCGAGCAGCCGCACCAGCGGATGCTCATCCGCCCGCCGCTCGCCTTCCTCCACCCAAAGCGGCACGGAAGCGGCGGCTTCGGCCAGCATCCGCACGGCGCGAAACACCACCGGATTGCCCGCAAAGCCGCTCCGCACAAGGCTGCTCACATCCCGCGCGCTCCAGGCCGCCCGGCCCGCGCCGTGAAAGGCCACGACCCGGCCCGCCTTCGAGGCTTTCGTCTCCGGCACCGCCGCCGCGCCTTGCGCCTTTGATCGGAAAAAATTCAGCGCCATCCCGGCCCCCTTTCATCCCCATAAAAAAACCCGCCTGAACAGGCGGGTCCGGTCAGCCTCAAAGGCTGCGAATACGTGGCGCGCGCCATCGCGCGGCCGGCTCCAAAATCAACTCGGTCAGCGCCCAAACCAGCGCATCGACCCGGTCCGGGCTGCCCCGTCCGGCAAAGCCGTCGCGCCGCATCGCCGTCATCTGGTCCTCCAGATCGGCAAACAGCGCCGCATGGCCAATCCGCCCCTGCTCATAAAGCGCGGCGACCGGCTCGGCCCGCACCTGCTTGCCGCGGCTCGCCCGCACCGGCTTGTAGCGCAGCGTGGCATCGACCTGCCGCAGCAGGCTCTCCACCAGCTCGCCGCCCTGATTGACCTCGGCGACAATGCAATCCGCCTTGTGCTTGGCGGCCACCTCCACGGCGCGCGCCATCCACTCCACCGGCTTGGCCCCGCGCAGCGAGGCATCTTCCAGCACAACACCGCGCCAGTCCCCCGGCTTGCCGCTGCACTCCGCACCGGCGACGATAATGCCGCATTCATCGGCGCTCGCCCCGCTCGTCATCGGCGGGTCCACCGCCACCACGATCCGCTGCGGCGCGAACATTTCCTGCCCCCGCGCCGTGTCCAGAAGGCTATGCGTCCAAAGCGCATCCTCGTCATCGCCAAGCAAAACGCCGTCCAGCTCCTGCCGCCCGAGCGTCGTCCCGGCATAGCGCGCCGTGATCTTCTCCAGAAATGCCGGGGCCAGATTGACCCGGTTGGCACTCGTCGGCGCTTGCGTCACCACGGTGTCCCTGGCCTCCAAAAGGCTACGCAAAAGCGCCTGATTGCGCGGCGTCGTCGTCACCACCTGCCGGGGCCGCGAGCCAAGCCGCAGGGTGAATTGCAGCATGTCCCACGCCTCCTCGGCGCGTTTCCACTTCGCCAATTCATCCGCCCAGGCCGCGTCGAATTGCGGGCCGCGCAGCCGCTCCGGGTCGCTGGCGGAATAGATCTCCGCCACCGCCCCGTTCGGCCACACCAGCCGCCGCCGCACCGATTGCCATTCGGGCCGCCGGTCGGGCGGCGAGCAGGCCAGGATCCCGCTCTCGCCCAGAACCATCACCTCGCGGGCCTGCTCCAGCGTCTCGCCGACCAGCGCCACCCGGCGGCAAAGCCCCGGATCCCTCGGCCCCGGCCCTTCGACTTGCGCCCGGACCCATTCGGCCCCGGCACGGGTCTTGCCCGCGCCCCGACCCCCAAGGATCACCCATACATTCCAATCGCCCCCCGGCGGCCGTTGATGACCGTCGAGGGCCCAATGTTCAAAAAGATGCGGCAAAGCAGCCAAAGCATTGTCCGATAATCCGTCCAGAAAGCCATCGACATCATTCGCGCTCCCTCCAGCGAGCAACTCTTTCAAGGATTTCATCCCGCGCTCCTTTGAGATCCAACACCGCACCCGTCGCCGCGTGCTTGCCCAGCTTCGCCTGCTCATCGAGCAATGTTTGCAAAGCCTTGGCAAAGGCGCGCAGGGCGCCATCCAGCTTCTTGGGGTCCTCGCCGCCGGCCTTCAGCCGCGCGATCAGCCCCTTCACATCATCCATGCAATGCGCATACAAAAAACGCGCCTGCGTCACCGCATCGCGTGCTTCAAAAACCAAATCTGTCATAAAATAAGCCTTGTCGGGTTCCGCCCGCTACCCCGTCCGAAAATTGTCGGGGGCCTAGAAAGCAGAAAGCGGAGCATCTGCCCCGCTTACCCACTTCTTCCAGCTTGGATGTATCTCTACATCAGAGCGTTCGCTAAGTCAAGCGCTAATTTCCGCCAGCGGTGCTGTCGCCGCCCTCCGGGCCGACCTCTTCGCTCCCGGAATCCGCCGCTTCCGCCTCGGCGGCAGCGGCCCGTTCGGCCTCGATCTGCCGCCATTTCACCACATTCGCCTCATGCTCCGCGAGCGTTGTGGCAAAGGCGTGACCGCCCGTCCCGTCGGCGACGAAATAGACATAATCGCTCTCCGCCGGGTTCAGCGCCGCCGCAATGGCGAGCCGCCCCGGATTGGCGATCGGCGTCGGCGGCAGGCCGGAGATCACATAGGTGTTGTAAGGCGTTTCCGCATCCAGCTCGCTGCGGCGAATCCCCCGCCCCAGCGTGCCCTCGCCCATAGTGATTCCATAAATCACCGTCGGGTCGGTTTGCAGGCGCATCCCTTGCTCCAGACGGTTGGTGAACACAGCAGAAACCAGCTCCCGCTCGCTCGCCACACCCGTCTCTTTCTCAATGATAGAGGCCAGAATCAGCGCCTCTTCCGGGGTCTCCACCGCCGCATCCTCGGCGCGATTCTCCCATTCCTCCGCCAGAATCTGCTCCTGCGCCTCACTCATCAGCGCGATCACCGATTCGCGGCTGGCATTGCGGCTCACCCCATAGGTGTTGGGCGCAAGCGAGCCCTCCGGCGGGATCTCCGTGATCTCCCCGGTCAGAAACTCCACCGAATTGAGAAGCTGCACCACTTGCCAACTCGTCAGCCCCTCCGGCACGGTCACATTCCAGGAAATCGTCCGCCCGGAGGTCACAATATCCAGCACCTGCGCCATGGACGCGCCCGCCGGGATCTCATATTCCCCGAATTTCAGATCGCCTTCCTTGCCCAGATAGCGCGCCCCAATGCGGAACAGGCTGGCATTGGAAATGATCCCTTCCTCGGCCAGCGCCTGCGAGACGCCGCCCATGCTGCCGCCGCGCGGCACCTCGAAGATCACCATATCCTCGGTCGTGCCGCCCTCTTCAAACTGCGCCTTGCCCCAATAGACAACGCCGACCGCCACCGCAAAAAGGACGATCAGAACCGTCAGAACATTGGCCACAAAATGCCGTGCCATCACTTCACCCGTTTAAAGATCACCGATGCGTTGGTCCCGCCAAAGCCGAAACTGTTCGACAGGGCCACATCTATTTGTTTTTCCACTGGTTTCTTCGGCGCGAGGTTCAGATCCGTCTCCACGTCGATATCCTCCAGATTGAGCGTCGGCGGCGCGATATTGTCCCGGATCGCGAGGATCGAGAAAATCGCCTCGATCGCCCCCGCAGCGCCGAGCAAATGCCCCGTGGCCGATTTGGTGGAACTCATCACCGTGTCCTTGGCATGATCGCCCAACAGGCGGCCCACGGCCCCAAGCTCAATGCCATCGGCCATGGTCGAGGTGCCATGCGCGTTGACGTAATCAATATCGCTGACCTCAAGCCCCGCACGCTCCACCGCCGCTTTCATCGAGCGGTAGCCGCCATCGCCATCGCTGGCCGGGGCCGTGATGTGATAGGCATCGCCCGAGAGGCCATAGCCCACCACTTCCGCGTAAATCGTCGCCCCGCGCGCAACCGCGTGGTCATACTCTTCGAGCACAACCACCCCCGCGCCTTCACCCATGACAAACCCGTCGCGGTTCTTGTCATAAGGCCGGCTCGCCGCTTTCGGATCGTCGCGATATTTCGTCGAGAGCGCTTTACAGGCGTTGAACCCGGCAATCCCCAACTCGCAAATCGAGGCTTCCGCCCCGCCCGCGACCATCACATCGGCATCGCCCAGCATAATCAGCCGCGCCGCATCGCCAATCGCATGCGCGCCCGTCGAGCAGGCCGTCACGACCGCATGGTTCGGCCCCTTGAAGCCGTAACGGATCGACACCTGACCGCTCACTAGGTTAATCAGCGAGCCGGGAATAAAGAAGGGCGACACCCGCCGCGGCCCTTTTTCCTTGAGCAAAATCGCCGTGTCCGCAATGGTCGAGAGCCCGCCAATGCCGGAGCCGATCATCACCCCGGTGCGCAGGCGCTCCTCTTCATCTTCCGGCGTCCAGCCCGCATCCTTCACCGCCATATCGGCGGCGGCCATCCCGTAAAGGATGAACGGATCGACCTTGCGCTGCTCCTTCGGCTCCATGAACTCATCGGGGTTGAACGTGCCGCCGGACCCGTCGCCATAGGGCACTTCGCAGGCGTAATTCGTCGCCAGATGGTCAGCATCGAATTTCGTGATCGTCCCCGCCCCGGACTGCCCGTCCAAGAGCCGCGACCATGTCTCCTCGACACCGCTCGCCAGCGGCGTGACCATCCCCAAACCCGTAACTACAACCCGGCGCATCGCGTTCACCTCTTATTTTTCGTTGCGGACTGTTTTATCTGCGCAATCTCGCGGCGTCCAGCGCGCGGCGCGTCACAATGCCGCTGGTTTTGCCGCCATCCGCACAACGAAAAACGCCCGGCGTTGCCACCGGGCGCTTCTCAAGAAATTCGAACGGCTCTTACTGCGCGTCTTTGATGAATTTCACAGCGTCGCCAACGGTCTGGATCGACTCAGCGGCGTCATCGGGGATCTCGATGCCGAACTCTTCTTCGAACGCCATGACCAGCTCAACGGTGTCCAGCGAGTCTGCGCCCAGATCGTCGATAAAGGACGCGCTTTCGGTCACTTTACCTTCGTCAACGCTGAGATGCTCAACAACGATTTTCTTTACGCGGTCAGCTACATCGCTCATAGATTTCTTCCTTATATCATTATGGGCCGAGCCCGTTTGACCGGGCGTCTCCGCCCCCTCACTTCCGCGTCATAGCATGAAAAAACCTCATGGCAAACGCGAATTGAGCCTTAGAACATCGCCATTCCGCCATTCACATGCAAGGTCTGGCCGGTCACATATGCCGCCTCGTCACTTGCAAGATAAAGCGCGGCGGCGGCGATCTCTTTCGCCTCGCCCATGCGGCCCATGGGAATCTGGCCCGAAATCGCCTCTTTCTGCTTGTCGTTCAGCTTGTCCGTCATCGCCGTGGCAATAAAGCCCGGCGCAACGCAATTGACCGTAATCCCGCGCGTGGCAACTTCCTGCGCAAGGCTTTTCGACAGCCCGACGAGACCCGCTTTCGAAGCCGCATAATTGCCCTGCCCCGGATTGCCCGTCGCGCCGACGATCGAGGTGACATTGATGATCCGGCCCGCCCGCGCCTTCATCATCGGGCGCATCACGCCCCGGCAAAGCCGCATGGCGCTGGTCAGGTTCACATCGAGAACGCTCTGCCATTCCTCGTCGCTCATGCGCATGAACACATTGTCCCGCGTGATCCCGGCATTGTTGACCAGAATATCCACCGAGCCCATGGCCTCCGCCGCCTGTTTCGGCAGCGCCTCCACGGCTGCGGCGTCGGACAAGTTGCAAGGCAGCACATGCACGCGCTCCCCCAGCTCATCCGCCAGCGCCTTCAACGGCGCCTCACGCGTGCCGGAAATCCCAACGGTCGCGCCGGCAGCATGAAGCGCCCGCGCAATCTCGCCGCCAATCCCGCCAGACGCGCCGGTAATCAGGGCATTTTTGCCTGTCAGATCAAACATATCTCTGTCCTTCTTTAGTCCTTACCGAAGGTTTAGCGCATCTTTTTCAATGCGATAAGGGCGGATTTTAAAGCACGGAAATTCCCGTTCGAAATCCGCCCCTTAGCCTTAACTCTTCGCGCGCTCTGCCGCCGCTGTCACCTGATCCGGCGTGCCGACCGCCAGCGTCTCGATCCCCTTGTCGATCCGCTTGACCATGCCCGAAAGCGCCTTGCCCGCGCCGATCTCCCAGGCCTCGGTCACACCCTGCTGGCCCATCCACGCGACACTCTCGCGCCAGCGCACCGAGCCCGTGACCTGCTCGACCAGAAGCCGCCGGATCTCGTCCGGGTCCGTCACCGCAGCGGCGCGCACATTGGCCACCACCGGCACTTTCGGCGCAGCGATCGTGACCTCGGCCAGCGCTTCCTCCATCCGGTCCGCCGCGGGCTGCATCAGCGCGCAATGGAACGGCGCGCTCACCGGCAGAAGCAGCGCCCGTTTCGCGCCCTTCTCCTTGGCAATCTCGGTCGCGCGCTCCACCGCCGCCTTGTCGCCGGAAATCACCACCTGCGACGGGTCATTGTCATTGGCCGCCTGGCAAACCTGCCCCTGCGCGGCTTCCTCGGCCACCGCCTGCGCGGTCTCGAAATCAAGCCCGAGCAGCGCCGCCATCGCCCCCTCGCCAACCGGCACCGCCGCCTGCATGGCCTCCCCGCGAATCCGCAGAAGTTTCGCCGTATCGGACAGCGACAGCGCCCCCGCCGCCGCGAGCGCCGAATACTCGCCCAGAGAATGCCCGGCCACGAAATTCGCCGCATCCACCGAAACGCCCTCCGCCTCCAGCGCCGCCATGGCCGCCAGCGAGGTCGCCATCAGCGCCGGCTGCGCGTTTTTCGTGAGGGTCAGCTCCTCCGCATCGCCCTCCCAAATCAATTGGGACAGCTTTTCCCCCAACGCCGCATCCACCTCATCGAACACGGCTTTGGCGGCCGGATAAGCCTCCGCCAGATCCTTGCCCATCCCAATCGCCTGCGCCCCCTGTCCGGGAAACAAAAAAGCCCGCATATGCTCCTCCAAATTTTCGGTGAGACTAGCGGGGGTTGAGGGGAAGGGCTAGGGAAGATTCTGGCTGGCTATCTTCTTCTGAATTTCGCTTTGCGCCCTATACGTATCCTGACGCCACGATCTTTAAGTTGCTGTTGCATCAACACCGCGAAACGGTTTTCCCAGCCATCGGTATGAACTATACGGTCAAATCCACTCGCTTTGGATTTGAGAAGTTCACTACGGGATTTTTGAGATAACTCTTTCCAATCTTCGTAAAGAACGTATAGCGCATTGCCGTATTTCAAGTTTTCGAAAACCACCAAATCATCGGAATATTTTGCTCCGATATAGTAGTCGTTACCGCCCATACCGCGAAGATAATTCTGAGGTTCATATGCGTCGAATAAGCGCATTCTCTCCTCAATCACATCCTTTAGTTCCTCAGATATCGGCTTTCCATCCTTACTAGAAAAGGTTCTGATTACATCGTCAACGTTTTCTGGCGGAAAGACTTCCCAGTCCAGCTCGCTTGTGAAAGTGACTTTAGGATTACCACCATCCGCGATACCAACATCACCGACATTCTCTTGTAGCAGATTCAAAGCAAACAATAAGTCATCTTCGAAAGAGATGGAGTTTCTTGGGATCGGTTCGTCAATAGCGAATACAACATTAAACGAGCCGTCAGGATTAGAGCGCTTAACTTCAATTTCGATTGAAAATAAGTATGGCGGATGCTGGTCACGCTCATAAACCTCTCTAGGAATTGCAACTGTCGTCCAATCGTTTCGAGCAGAATCACCATAAATTAGTATATCTTGGTAGTAATACTTCGTAATCTTGGGAAGATCCTTCCTTACCACCTCCCAACCATCAACGTTTTTTCGAGAAAATCGACCTGTATTTAAATTAGGAATAATTGACCAGGACTTATCAGGCTTGCAGCTTTCCTGATCTAAATTTACGTGCCCATAGACATCTTTTACTATATCTTCCTCAGTTAACTGCTTAGCAACGATGACCTTGACCGTTTCGCTACCCAAGTCATCCAGTCTTTTTACAACTTGGGGCGGTATTTTTCGAAAACTTTTCCATTTAACCATATCAATCAATCCATTTTGTATCTCATCAAGCGAAGCACACTATATATAGTAGTGTGTATTTTTTCAATGAGAAATCAATTCCCTTGCCCCGCCCCCCAAAACCCGCTAAGGACCAGCCTTCCCCGGAAGGTATTGCAACGCGTGGCCTCTCCGAAGCGGGCCGGGGTTTTATTCCGCTGACAGAAGCGCGCCGAAAAAATGGTGAACGATATGGCTCTCTATGAGCATGTCTTTATTTCGCGGCAGGACCTGTCCTCCGCGCAGGCCGAAGAGCTCGTCGAGCATTTCGGTCAGATCCTTGCCGACAATGGCGGCAAGGTCGTCGATCAGGAGATCTGGGGCCTCAAGACCCTCGCTTACAAAATCGACAAGAACCGCAAAGGCCATTACGCCTTCCTGCGCTCCGACGCCCCGTCGGAAGCCGTGCAGGAAATGGAGCGTCTGATGCGCCTGCATGATGATGTCATGCGTGTCCTGACCGTGCGTGTTGACGAGCATGAAGAAGGCCCCTCGGCCTATCTCGCCGCCAAGAACGCCAAGGAAGAGCGCAAGTCGCGCAACCGCGACTAAGCTTTAGCAAAAGGATATAAGACATGGCACAAAAACCGTTTTTCCGCCGTCGCAAGACCGACCCGTTCGAGGGTCCGGATGCGCCGAAGATCGATTATAAAGACGTGAAACTGCTCCAGCGCTACGTGTCCGAGCGCGGCAAGATCGTCCCGTCCCGCATCACCGCCGTGAAGGGCAAAAACCAGCGCAAGCTCGCTCAGGCGATCAAACGTGCGCGGTTCCTGGCGCTGCTGCCTTATTCTGTGAAGTAAGGAGACCATCATGGAAGTCGTACTTCTCGAACGCGTCGCCAAACTGGGCAATATGGGGGAAGTTGTCTCCGTCAAGCCGGGTTTCGCACGCAATTTCCTCTTCCCGCAGAAAAAGGCTCTGCGCGCGTCGAAAGAAAATCTCGCTGTGTTTGAAGCCCAGCGTGCGCAGCTGGAGGCGAAAAACGCCGAAGCCCGCACCGAGGCCGAAAAAGAGCTCGGCAAGATCGACGGCAAGAAGTTCATCCTGATTCGCGCTGCTTCCGAGCGCGGTGCGCTGTTCGGCTCGGTCACGCCGTCCGATGTGGCCGCGTCGCTCTCTGAGGCTGGCGTCGATGTGGATAAGCGTCAGGTCAATATCGACCGTCCGATCAAGGAGCTGGGCCTGCACGATCTCATCGTGACCCTGCACCCGGAAGTCGAAGCGACCATCACGGTCAACGTCGCGCGCAACGCCGATGAAGCCGAGCTTCAGGCGTCGGGCAAGACCATTCAGGACGCTGCTGCGGAAGAAGAAGCCGCTGCGGAAGCCGATCTCGAAGCGCTGTTCGAGGACATCAACGCCGCCGCTGGCGACGACGAAGACCTCGCCGAGCAGATCACTTCGGATGAAGATGAGGCCGAGGACGAAGACGAGGCGTAAGCCGGTCTTCCAACTCTCGCAGAAAGCCCCGGTTCGCGCCGGGGCTTTTTTCGTTTGGGGTGAGCGGGTTAGAGTGCTTTCCTAAATCACATCGTTCTGCCGAAACAGGCGGTTTAGTTGCCTTACCCTTCACCATACCGGACAGCGCGCCTTAATTCGCCTTCCCCTCCAGAACACCCGTCAGCGTCGGCGTATAAGTCGCCTCCACCATCCCCCAATATTGCTGCCCTTCTCCGCGCGTATAAGCAGTCGGCGTGCCGATCAGCCGCACCGTCTCGCCGGTCTCGATCACCCCGATCCGCGGCACGCCGCTATAGTAAAGATCGTCGTCCGGAGGGATCCCAAGCCGCAGATTGGCACTGCTTTTCAAGGTTAACGCCGTATCGGCCCGCAGCGCGTCCGGGGGCGGCGCATCGCGCAAAGTGCTGTCCTCGGTCCACACATCGCGCACCGGGTCAAACGTCCCGAGCCAGATCGCGCCTGTCCCCTTACGCGGCGCAATCGTCACCAGCGGCGCGGTCACTTCCCCCTGCCCGGCCAGCCCCGGCGCGGGCGCCACGACCATCGGCGGCACGGCGTCCCCCACCGTCATCCGAGACATCTCAAATTGCCGCTCCCCCTTCATCAGCGTCTTGATCCGCGCATTCATCTCCGTGATCTGCTGCTCGCTCGCCTCGACCTTCGCGACCATGGCCACGAACTCCTCGCCCGTGATCGCCAGATCCGTCCCATTGACCTCCAGCACCATCCCACCGCCACCCAGCGAGAAGCCGCGGCTCAGGTCCACGATCCCGCGATCCTTGAGCAAACTCAAGAAGATAAGGACAAGAAAGAACACGCCCAGAACCTTCAGAAACAGCTCGCATGGCGCGCGCAGCCAGGAGAAGCTGGACTCCTCCGGGCTACGCCGATGCGCGGTCAAATCCCCGCGCGGTTCGCTCTGTTCGGCCATCAGATGGCCTCCCTTCATAAAACTAGGTGATCGAAAAATCTTTGTTGAAAATGAATATCCCTAACATAACGCAATCCCCGCACCGCGACTGTGATGCAGGTCATAGACAACATTACATTTGACATATTTCCTCGTAGGCGGCGTGTGGGAATCGGTGGGGGCTTGGGGCGATTTTGGGCTTCGGCGAAACATGTCCACATCGCTGCGGAACCGTGTAATCTGGCCCGGCAGACAGACCCCGACGCGAGGCAAACCGATGGAAGCGCCGCCCCGAAACATCCTCCTGATCGGCCCCGGCGGCGTCGGAAAAACGACGTTTGGACAAAGGCTTGCCGCCCGTCTCGATCTCCCTTTCCACGATCTCGACGCGATATTTTGCGCGCAGGTCCTGAACATCCGCCGCTTTATCGAGACGCGCGGCTACACCGCCTATGCGCGCCGTAATGGCCGCCTCCTCGTCGATCTTCTGGAAGGTGCAACAGGCCCCATGGTCGTCGCGCTCTCCTCGGGCGTCCTCAGCGCGGACATGCCGGAACCGCTGCGCAGCAGGCTGATCGCGAAGGTCAAACAGAGCGGCGAGGCCTTTCTGATCCTCCCGCACACGGATGACGCGACCGCCGCCGAGATCGTCGCCGCGCGGCAAATCACGCGCGGTTTCGGCCTGCGCTACGAGCCCGAGCGCGAGAAATATCTCAGGCGCATCCGCGAGTATCGCCAACTCGGCTTTCGCGAAATCATCGTGCCGCCGGAGGCGGATGGCGATACGCCGTTAACCGCCTCTGTCAATTCCCAAATGACGTTAAGGTTAATTCATGAAATGACGTAAAGGTCACAACCTAAAATTGTGTTCCATACATCTCGAAATTTCTAAATTTAATGAAATAGTTGCGCGAATGTGGGCTAAATCACTTCCCATTTGCTGGTAAATAGTCACACTGAATCTACTCCGCAGGGCCGCACGATCGCATGAGCGTTTCAGTTGATCCTCCCTGTCAGGAAGGCAAACGGTCCGTGAACACCATCTTCCTTCCTTTAGGCCCTGCGGAGACTTTTCCTCGACGCTTCCCACGCCCCCGCTTTCGGCGCTATAAGGTCGCTCTAGCGGAGGAATCATGGCAGACGGCGCGCAAGGCTATCAGGCGGAAAAACCGGGCATCCCCCATTCGATCGAAGCGGAACAGGCGCTTTTGGGCGCGCTTCTGACGTCGAATGAGGTGTTTTCCCATTTCGAAAGCTTTTTGAAGCCGGAGCATTTTTACGATCCCGTCCATGCCCGCATTTACCAAGGCGCGATGGAGCGGATTCAGCGCAATGCGCTCGCCTCACCGGTCACGCTGACGCCGAAATTCGAGGATGATACGGGGCTGAAGGAGCTTGGCGGGCCGTCCTATCTCGTCAAACTCGCGGGCGGCGCGTTTACCCTGCACGGGGCCAAGGATTACGCGCAGATGATCTATGATCTCGCGCTCCGCCGGTCCCTCATCGTGATCGGCGAGGAAATCTGCGCCACCGCGTCCCAGCTTGAGGATGATGGCGATCCGAATGACCAGATCACCAAGGCCGAGCAAAGCCTCTATGCGCTTGGCGAAAAAGGCTCTGTCTCCAAGGGTTTCGTCAGTTTTCAATCGGCGATCATCGAAGCCATCGAGACCGCCAATGCCGCCTTCCACCGAGATGGCGGGCTGGCCGGGGTCTCCACCGGGCTGACCGATCTCGATAAGAAACTGGGCGGGCTGCATAATTCCGACCTGCTGATCCTCGCCGGGCGGCCGTCCATGGGGAAAACCTCACTCGCGACGAACATTGCCTTCAACATCGCCAAGGCGCATCGCAAGGGGCGCAAGGAGGATGGCACCGAGGGCACGCTCTCGGGCGGGGTCGTCGGGTTTTATTCGCTGGAGATGAGCGCCGAGCAGCTGGCGGCGCGGATCCTCTCCGAAGCCGCGCGCCTGCCGTCTGAACAGATCCGCCGGGGGGATCTGACGGAGGAGGAATTCCGCCGTCTCGTCGAGGCCGCAAAGGATTTGGAAACCTGCCCGCTCTATATCGACGACACGCCCGCCCTGCCGATCTCGTCGCTGGCCGCCCGCGCCCGCCGCCTCAAACGCACCCATGGGCTCGACGTGCTGATGGTGGACTATCTCCAGCTTGTCCGCCCCGCGACCGCCAAGGACAGCCGCGTCAACGAAGTCTCTGAAATCACGCAAGGTTTGAAGGCGATTGCCAAGGAGCTGAACATCCCGGTCATCGCCCTCTCGCAGCTCTCCCGCCAGGTCGAGGCCCGCGAGGACAAGCGCCCGCAACTCTCCGATCTGCGCGAATCCGGCTCCATCGAGCAGGACGCGGATGTGGTGATGTTCGTCTATCGCGGCGAATATTATAAGGAGCGCGAGAAGCCGGGCGAGGAAAACGCCGAGGCGATGGCCCAATGGATGCAGGATATGAGCCAGCTTGAGGGCAAGGCCGAGGTCATCATCGGCAAACAGCGCCACGGCCCGATCGGCTCGGTCGATCTGGCGTTCGAAGGGCAGTTTACCCGGTTCTCGGATCTCGCGCGGCCCTATCAGAGCCCGCAGGAGGGTGGGTTTTAAGAGCCGCCCTTCGCGCTTTCCCGCTTCATCGGCAGGATCAGCCCCCATTCCGTCTCCTGTGCGGGACCGAACACGGCAAAGCCCAATTTACGGTAAACGGCAATGGCGCGGGCGTTCTCCGGATGCGGGTCCACGGCGACGACCGGCGCGCCCTCATCAAAAAGCTGCTGCACCCGCTGGCCGATCATCGCGGTGCCATGCCCGCGCCCGATCATCTCCGGATCGCCGATAAACTGGTCGATCCCGCGCGTGCCGTCAGGGAGATGCGCGAAGTGATGCGCGCCCCAGCCATGAACCGTATAATCCTGAAGAAAAGCAAAGGGATGCGAGTCGATGCTCACAATGAAGCGCCGCACCCGTGGATCGCTCAACTCCGCCGCATCATAGGGCGGATCGGCGTCCCACCACGCCCGCACATGCGGCTCGGCCTGCCACTCAGCAAGACGCGGCAGATCATCGAGCGTCGCCGGGCGGAAATGATACATCTGAGGCGGCATCATGGCCCCATTATCCGCAGATCGCCGCACGCCGCAACGGGGCGCGGACCAACCCAATCGCCGCAGCTTTCATCCCGCATCTTTTCCTTTTCCCCAACCGGGGTTAGAGTTTTCGCAACATTCGCAGGAAGGACCCCCCATGCGCGCTACGCTTCGCATTGATCTTGCCGCCCTTGCCGCCAACTGGAAGGCGCTGGACCGGTTGTCGGGTCCGGCGGTCGAGACCGGGGCGGTGGTCAAGGCGGACGGTTATGGATTGGGGATGGCCGAGGTTGCGCCGGTGCTGCGCGGAGCCGGGGCGCGGTCGTTTTTCGTCGCCCTTGCCGAGGAAGCCGCCGAGCTGCGGCCGCTGATTGGCGAGGACGATCTTATCTATGTGCTGAACGGGTATATGCCGGGCGATGCGGCGCCGCTCAAGGAGGGGCGCGCCGTGCCGGTGCTGGTCTCCGTCGAGCAGATCGACCGGTTCAAGGCGGAGATGCAGGGCTATGCTTATGGCCTCCAAATCGACAGCGGGATGAACCGGCTCGGCCTTGAGCCGCAGGATTTTGCCGCGACCCTGACCCGCCTGCCGCCCTTCCAGCCGCCGCGCCTCGTGATGAGCCATCTGGCCTGCGCCGATCAGGCGGTCCATCCGCTGAACGCGATGCAACTCGCGACCTTTTCCACCCTCGCGGCGACCTTCCCGGCCAGCACCAAGAGCCTCGCCGCGACCGGCGGCACCATGCTCGGCGCGCCCTATCATTTCGGCCTGACCCGCCCCGGCATCGGGGTTTATGGCGGGCTGCCCTATTCCAACGCCAAGCCGGTGGTGGCGATGGATCTGCCGGTGTTGCAGGTCCGCACCGTGCTGCAAGGCGAGATCATCGGCTATGGCGCGACATGGACCGCGCCGGGCCGCCGCCGCATCGCAACCGTTTCGGGCGGCTATGGCGACGGGATTTTCCGCAGCCTGTCGAACCGCGGCGCGCTCTATGCGGGCGAGACCCGCTGCCCCATCGTCGGCCGCATCTCGATGGACACGATCTCGGTCGATGTGACCGATTTGGGCGGCGAGGTGCCGGACACGCTGGAGCTGATCGGCGCGCACCAGACGCTCGATGCGCTCGCCAAGGATGCCGGGACGATTGGTTATGAAGTGCTGACCGATCTGGGGCGGCGGTATCAGCGGGCGTATGTCTGACACGCCTGAGGACGGCGGGCGGCCACGCAAGAGAAATGGTTTTTACGGCCCCGTCCTGATCGCCTTCATCATGATCTGGACCTTTTTCTGCTTGGTTCTTTCCATGCTCGTTAAAGACCTCTTCGCCGAGGGAAGTCTTTGGGGATTGAGCGTAAGCGCCCTTCTCTTTTTCTGGGTCGTGCGAACCGCCGCCTTCGCCTTTGGCCGCGTCATGCGGCACTACAAACTGCCCTTGAGGATTAAGCGAAACTAAGGGCCGCCGCTCCGTTTGCCCCGTCTCCGGGTCCTGCGCATCAGCCACCCCATTGACCACATCCCCCAACCCGTCTGGCGCTCCCGCTCTCGATCCCCTAAAAGCGGCCTATGACTCCGCTTCGCATCGCCAATCTCGCCCTGCTTGTTCTCTTTCCCATTGCCTGGGCCGCGCCGCTTTTGCGGGCGGGGCTGGTAGTGCCTTGGGGCGGGGCGAAGGTGGCGTTGCCGTTTTTTGACCAGCAGGAAGTGTCGGTCCTCTCGGGCATTGCGGCGCTTTGGGAGTCGGCGCCGTTTCTCTCGGTGATCGTGCTGCTTTTCGCGGTGATCGCGCCGCTGGCGAAGATCGTGGCGGTCGAGATGATGTTCCGGGGGCGTGGCCCTCTCTGGCTAAAACCCGCGACGGTGTTTCTCGCAAAGCTTGCCATGGCTGATATTTTCCTGATGGCGATTTATATCGTGCTGGCCAAGGGGATCGCGCTGACCTCGGTGACGCCGGGCTGGGGGCTCTATCTTTTCACCGCCTGCGTGCTGACCTCGCTGGCGCTCTCTTTTGCGCTGAAGCCCAAAGCGGTTGAGGCGGTTTGATGGCGAAGGCCGCGCTGCAATATGTCTGCCAGTCCTGCGGGTCGGTCTATTCCAAATGGGCCGGGCGCTGCGAGAATTGCGGCGAGTGGAACAGTTTGCAGGAAGAAAAGCCGCTCTCGGACGGGCCGAAGGGCAAGACGCTTGGCGCGAAACGTGGGCGCTCGGCCAAGCTGAGTGATCTGGCGCAGCAGGAAGCGCCGCTGATCCGCACCAAGACCGGGATTGGCGAGCTGGACCGGGTGCTTGGCGACGGGCTCGTCCCCGGCTCGGCCACGCTGGTCGGCGGGGATCCGGGGATCGGGAAATCGACGCTGCTTTTGCAGATGGCGGCGCGCTTTGCGGCGGCGGGTCACAAGACGGTGTATTTCTCGGGCGAGGAAGCCTCGGGGCAGATCCGGATGCGGGCGGCGCGGCTTGGCCTTGCCGATGCGCCGGTGCTGCTCGGGGCGGAAACCAATTTGCGGGACATTCTGACGACGCTGGAGGAGGAGCGCCCCGCCCTCGTCATTATCGACTCGATCCAGACCATGTGGCTCGACACGGTGGAGAGCGCGCCGGGATCGGTCAGCCAGGTCCGCGCCGCCGCGCATGAGCTGGTGAGCTTTGCGAAGAAGCGCAATGTCGCGACGATCCTCGTCGGCCATGTCACCAAGGAAGGGCAGATCGCTGGGCCTCGGGTGGTCGAGCATATGGTGGACACGGTCCTCTATTTCGAGGGCGAGCGCGGGCATCAGTTCCGCATCCTGCGCGCCGTGAAAAACCGATTTGGCCCGGCGGGGGAAATCGGGGTGTTTGAAATGACCGGCACGGGGCTGGCGGAAGTCGCCAACCCCTCGGCGCTGTTCCTCTCGGAGCGCGGCACGCCGACACCGGGCGCGGCGGTTTTTGCCGGGATGGAAGGCACAAGGCCCGTGCTGGTTGAAATGCAGGCGCTGGTTGCGCCCTCACCGCTTGCCACACCGCGCCGCACCGTGGTCGGCTGGGACGGGGCGCGGCTCTCGATGATCCTCGCGGTTCTGGAGGCGCGTTGCGGCATCAGTTTCGGCGGCAATGATGTGTTCTTGAACGTCGCTGGCGGGCTCCGGGTCGGGGAACCCGCCGCCGATCTCGCCGTGGCCGCCGCGCTGCTGTCGTCCCGGCAGGACCACGCCCTGCCCTCGGAGGCCATCTTTTGCGGGGAGATCAGCCTCTCGGGCGCGCTCCGGCCCGTCTCGCAACCCGAAATCCGGCTCCGCGAGGCAGAAAAACTTGGCTTCAACGCGGCTTACCTGCCCGGACGCGGCAAGCTCACAAGCCCGACAAGCCTGACACTTCGCCGATTGAATGACCTCAATGAATTCATTAAAGACTGCTTCGACAGTATTGAGTGAGGGGAAGCATCATGGACGGCTTTACCATAGTTGACGGAATTGCGCTGGTGGTCGTGGTGATCTCGACCCTGCTGGCCTTCAGCCGGGGCTTTGTGCGCGAAGTCCTGTCGATCATCGGCTGGGGCCTTGCCGCCATCGCCGCCTATATTTTCGCGCCGACCGTGGAGCCGCTGGTCTCCGGCCTGCCCTATGTCTCCGATATTCTGGTCGGCAATTGCGAATTGTCCATGGTCGTGGCCTTCGCGCTGGCCGGGATCGTCGCCCTCGTCATCATCGCCCTGCTGACCCCGCTGATTTCCGGCGCGGTGCAAAATTCGGCGATTGGCCCGATCGATCAGGGCTTTGGCGCGCTTTTTGGTGTCGCCCGTGGTATCCTTCTGGTGTCGGTGGCGCTTCTGCTGTTCAACATGGCCCCGGCGAATGATATGACCAGCGAAGTCGCCAACAGCGAGTCCATCGGGCTCTTCGGCTCGGTGCAGGACTGGATGCTCATGCAATTCGAGAACCAGGACTGGGTCGACTGGATCGGCGGCAAATATAACGATCTGATCGCCACCTGCCCGGCCGCGTAACCCATTAAGGACACCGCCATGCTTGCACACCCCTTCGACGACGACAAACTCCGGGAAGAATGTGGGGTGTTCGGCGTCACGGGGGTTGCGGATGCGGCGACCTTCGTGGCCCTTGGCCTTCATGCGCTGCAACATCGGGGGCAGGAAGCGGGCGGCATCGTGGCGTATGAGCCCGAGCAAGGCTTCACCTCCGCCCGCCGCTTTGGCTATGTGCGCGACAATTTCACGAGCGCCGCGCTGATCGAGACGCTGCCCGGCTCCCTCGCCATCGGCCATGTGCGCTACTCCACCTCCGGCAAGAACGAACAGCCGCAGATCCGCGATGTGCAGCCCTTTTTCGGCGAGTTCTCCATGGGCGGCTGCGCCATTGCCCATAACGGCAACATCACCAACGCCATGGCCCTGCGCAAGGAGCTGATCGAGCGCGGCTCTATTTTTCAGTCCTCATCGGACTCCGAGTGCATCATTCACCTGATGGCCCGCTCCATCCAGTCCAACATCCCCGACCGGATCAAGGACGCGCTCCGCCGAGTCGAGGGCGCGTTTTCCATCGTCGCCATGACCCGCTCCAAGCTGATAGGTGTGCGCGACCCGCGCGGCGTGCGCCCGCTGGTTCTGGGCAAGGTGGGCGACGGTTGGTGTCTCGCCTCCGAGACCTGCGCGCTCGACATTGTCGGGGCCGAGTTCATCCGCGAGATCGAGCCGGGCGAAATGGTGGTCATCACCGCGGACGGCGTCGAAAGCTTCTTCCCCTTCGACCGCCAGCAATCGAAATTCTGCATTTTCGAGAAGGTCTATTTCTCCCGCCCGGACAGCATCATCGACGGCCAGTCGGTCTATGAAGCCCGCCGCCTGATCGGCGTGGAACTGGCCAAGGAAGCCCCCGTCGAGGCCGATCTCGTCTGCCCCGTCCCGGACAGCGGCACCCCGGCGGCCATTGGATTTTCGCAAGAATCCGGCATCCCCTTCGCCATGGGGATCATCCGCAACCAATATGTCGGCCGCACCTTCATCGAGCCGACCGAGCAGATCCGCAACATGGGCGTGCGCCTCAAACTCAACGTCAACCGGGCGCTGATCCGGGGCAAACGCGTCGTTCTGGTGGATGATAGCGTGGTGCGCGGGACGACCAGCATCAAGATCCGCGAAATGATCCTCGATGCCGGGGCCGCGGAAGTGCATTTCCGCATCGCCTCCCCGCCGACGCAATGGCCCTGTTTCTACGGGGTCGATACGCCGGAGCGCGAAAAGCTCCTCGCCGCCCGGATGAGCGAGGAGGAAATGGCCGAACATCTCGCCGTGGACAGCCTCAAATTCATCTCCCTCGACGGGCTTTACCGCGCCGCCGGGATCGCCGCGGGCCGCGACGACGCCGCCCCGCAGTATTGCGATGCCTGTTTCTCGGGCGACTACCCCGTCCGCCCCGCCGACCGCATCGAAGCGGGCTTCAAGCTGAAATCCGACAAAGCGGCCTGAGGCCCAAGAGACTGATATGACCGAAAAAACCGCCCTCATCACCGGCGCATCGCGCGGGCTTGGCGCCGCGCTGGCCGAAGCCCTTGCGCCGGAGTACCACATCATCGCCGTCGCCCGCACCCTTGGCGGGCTGGAGGAACTGGCCGACCGGATCGAGGCGAAGGGCGGCAGCAGCACGCTCGTCCCGCTGGACCTCACCGACGACGCGGGCCGCCAGCAGATGTGCAAGGCGATTTTCGACCGCTGGGGTGCGCTCGATCTCTGGGCCCACACCGCCATCCACGCCAGCGCCCTGACCCCGGCGCAGGACATCACCGCGAAGGATTGGGAGAAAAGCTGGAAGGGCAACGCCGAGATGGTCCAGCGCCTGATCCACATGATCGCGCCGCTGCTTGGCAAGACCGGCACCGCGCTATTCTTCGACGACGCGGGCGCCGGCGACGCCTATAAAGGCACCTACGGCGCGACCAAGCTGGCCGGCATGACGCTGGCGAAGGCGTGGCAAGCCGAGACGGTGAACACGGGGCCGCGGGTGATCGTGGAAACGGTTCCGCCGATGCCGACGGCCGTGAGGGCGCGGTTTTATCCGGGGGAGGAGCGGGAGGCGCTGGTGGGGTGCTCGGAGGTGGCGGAAAAGCTGAGCGCCACCCTTCAAAGCGCGGTCTAAGCCCTTACGTCCTTTCAAGCAGAGGATAGGAGGCTCCCCATGGCACAGATCTTTATCATCGGCGCGACGGGCGGCGTCGGGCATCGGCTCGCGCCCCTGTTGGTTGAGGCGGGGCATGAGGTGCGCGGGCTCCACCGCAAGCCGGAACAGGCGGAGGATCTGCGCGCGGCCGGGGTCACGCCGGCTCACGGCGACATTATGGAGATGTCCGCTGAGGACGTGAAGAGTGCCGCAGAAGGGGCAGACATTATTGTATTTTCCGCAGGCGCCGCCGGGAGCGGGTTGGACCGGACCACGGCGATTGATGGCGAGGGTTTGAAAAAGGCGATCACGGCGGCGCAGGCCCATGGCGCGCGGCTTTACCTTGTCTCCGTCTTCCCCGATGCGCGCCGCGGCGGCGAGCTTGGCGACGGGTTCGAGCATTATATGAAGGTTAAGAAAGACGCCGATGTGGCGCTCGCCGCGTCAGGTCTCGACTGGGTGATCCTGCGCCCCGGCACGCTGACCCATGAGGACGCCGACGGGATGGTCACGGCGGGGCGTGCGATTGCTTATGGAGACGTGAAACGCGGCAATGTCGCCGCCACGCTCGCCGCGCTGATCGCGACGCCCGAGATTAACCATGAGATTATCGAGCTGACCGATGGGGACACGCCCGTCGCCGACGCGGTGGCGGCGCTGAGGCGGGGTTAACGCCGAGGGCCCGCTAGACGACCAGAGAGAGCAGATCCACATCCTCATCGCGCGGGATGTGGGTTTCGAAGAACACGCGGTTGGCGGCGATCTTCTCGTCGCTCCACCCCCACCACGCGATTTCAAGCAGTTGCGCAATCACATTGTCGGTGAAGCGCTTGCCGATAACCTTGCCCGGCACGCCGCCGATGATCTCGAACGGCCCGCAGCTTTTGGTGACGGTTGCCCCCGCTGCCAGCACGGCACCATGGCCGACCTGCACGCCGGAAAGAATATTCACCTTGTCGCCGATCCAGACATTATGGCCGATCTCGACGGGGCCGGTGGTGACCATATTGCCCTCAAAACCGAAGCGCCGATGGAGCCATGTTTGCTGGCAGGGCATGTCCGTCCGGTGGTTGCCCGAGAGCACCGAGACTGACTGGCCGAACGCGCAATAGCGCCCGATCCGCACGATGCCGCGCGCGTTGAACGGGCCGTTAATGGTGGTGTATTTCCCGCAGATCACATTGCCCGAGATCGTCCAGCGCTTGAACGGCCCATTGATATGATGCCCGCGCATCAGAGCCGGTCGTGTCATCGGCACGAAACTGTCGAGGTCTTCGCGTGTGAAGATGGATTTCGGCTTCACCGGCGGCTTGCCCACCACTTTGCGCACCGTTTCGGAGGTTCGAAGGGTCTCTTTTACCGATTTTTTCTGAAAGCCAAACATCGTCAATCTGTCTCTATCTTATAGTAACCGCCCGAAGTCATGTCTCGTCAGGCAGAGAGGCTTCCGCGCTCACCCACGCCCCTTCTTATGCTTCTCCAGACTCGTCACGTTCTTTTTCTTGCGGTCCTTATAGGGGTTCTCGCCTTTGCGCATCAGGAGCCGGATCGGCGTGCCGGGCATGTCGAAATCGCGGCGGAGGCCCGATTTTAGAAACCGCAGGTAAGCGGCCGGGAGGAGGTCCGGCAGGGAGCAGAAGACGGCGAAGCTGGGGGGGCGGGTTTTCACTTGCGTCATGTAGCGCAGGCGGATGCGGCGGCCGCCCGGGGCGGGCGGCGGGTGTGCGGAGACCTGATCAGCCAGCCAGCGGTTGAGCGCGCCGGTGGAGACGCGTTTGTTCCAGACCTCATGGGCGCGGATCACCGCGTCGCGCAGTTGCGGCAGGCCCTTGCCCGTGCGGGCCGAGACATAGACCAGCGGGGCGCCGCGAAGCTGCGGCAGCAGGCGTTCGAACTCTTCGCGCAGCTCCTTGATTTTCTCGGATTTGTCGTCCTCAAGATCCCATTTATTGACCGCGATGACGACCGCCCGGCCCTCGCGTTCGGCGAGATCGGCGATGCGCAGATCCTGTTGCTCGAACGGGATTTGCACATCGAGCAGGATCACCACGACTTCGGCGAATTTCACCGCGCGCAACCCATCGGAGACGGAGAGCTTTTCCAGCTTCTCCTGCACCTTGGCCTTTTTGCGCATCCCGGCGGTGTCGAAGATCTTGAAATCGCGGCCATTCCAGTCGGTCGCAACGGAGATGGAGTCCCGCGTGATCCCGGCTTCGGGCCCGGTCAGCAGACGGTCCTCGCCGATGATTTTGTTGATCAGGGTGGATTTGCCCGCATTGGGGCGGCCCACCACGGCCATGCGGATCGGGCCGGTGGGGATCGCGTCCTCGCCCTCTTCGGCCTCCTCCTCGCTGATCTCGACCTCGGTTTCGGCCTCGGTGTCCGGGAACATCTCGGTGAAGGGCTGGAGGGCGGTCAGAAGATCGGCCATGCCCTCGCCATGTTCGGCGGAAATGGCGAGTGGCTCGCCAAGGCCGAGGGAATAGGCATCGTAAATCCCGTCGGTTCCTGCGCGGCCCTCGGCCTTGTTCACCGCCAGAATGACGTGATCGGCGCGTTTCCTAAGGATATCCGCAAAGACCTGATCCGCCGCCGTGACCCCGGCCCGCCCGTCGATGACGAAAAGGCACACATCGGCCATATCGACGGCGCGTTCGGTCAGGTGGCGCATCCGCCCCTGAAGGGACTCGTCGGTGGCCTCTTCCAGCCCCGCCGTGTCGATCACGGTGAAGCGGAGCGGGCCAAGGCGGGCGTCGCCCTCGCGCAGATCGCGCGTCACCCCCGGCTGGTCGTCAACCAGCGCGAGGCGCTTGCCGACAAGCCGATTGAACAGCGTCGATTTGCCGACATTGGGCCGGCCGACAATGGCGAGGGAGAAACTCATGAAATGCCTTTAGCGATAGCCGAGGAGCTGGCCGTTATTGCTCAGCACCCAGGCGGTTCCGTTCACGACGATGGGGGCCGCCGCCGCCCCGCCGGGGATTTGCACAGCGCTGGTCTGCTGGCCGGTCGAGGGGTCGAACATGCGCAGAAGCCCGTCGGTTCCGGCGACCAGAAGCCCGCCGCCCGCAAGGACCGGGCCGTAATAGACATACGGGTCGCGGCGCTTGTCCGGCACCCGGTAGCGCGGCAGATCGGCTTGCCACATCAGCGCGCCAGTGGCGGCGTCGAGGCGGATCAGCTTGGCCATGTCGGTGGTGGCAAAGACGCTGTCGCCCGCGGCGACGACCGGGGAGAAGCTGCCGAAAGAGGCGGTCCAGATGCGGTCGCCCGTCGCTTTATCGAGCTTGGCGATTTGACCCGCCTGCGAGCCGAGATAGACTGCATCGCCCGCGATCACGGGATCGGCGGTGATGTCGTCATAGGCGGCGCGGGCAAGGCCGCGTGTGCCGCCGACGACCGCGCCCTGCCAGACAAGCTGGCGGTTGCGTGCTTCCACGGCGTTCACCTGACCGGAGCTATAGGGCAGCACGATGGTTTGCCCATCGGTTGCCGCCGACGCGCCGCCGCCGACGCCGGAGAGGCCGGGCGCTGCGGAATATTGCCAGTTGATGCGGCCCTGCGCGATCGAGATGCCGTAGGCCATGTCGTCGCGGGCGATCACGACGACTTCGTCGCCAATGACAAGCGGCGCGGCGCGGATCGGGGCGTCCACATCCTGCACCCAGAGGCGCTGGCCGCTGGCCGCGTCGAGCGCGATGAGCTGGCCCATGCCGGTGGTGACGAACAGCTGACTGCCGCCAAGCGCCAGCCCGCCGCCGAAGCCGTCAAAGCTGCGCTGGCCGAATTTGGCGACATCGACGGACCAGACGAGCCCGCCATCGGGGGTGAAAGCGCGCACCGTGCTGGCGGCGTCCTTGGTGTAGATGCGCTGGCCGTCCGACACGGGCGGCTGGAAAATCTCGCCCTCACGGGTCTTGCCGCGCCCGGCCTCGACCTGAACGGCGAGCGACAGGCCCGAGAGACTCGCATGGGGCGCGTTATGGGTGCCGTCATAGCGGGTTTGCGGCCAGGTCGGCAGCGCCTGCATGGGCGGCGCGGCGAAAGTGGTCGGCTGGACGGTCGCGGTGCCCTCTTCGGGGCGGATCGAAATGCGCTCACCGGGCAGGATCAGTTCCTGCTCGCCGCAAGCCGCGAGGGTGACAAGCGCCAGCGCGCCAAGGGTAAGAGAACGGATCATTGCGCCTCTCCTTCAGTTTCGGTTGGCTCCACCACCATCGGCGCATCCGCCGCCGGCTCTTCCAGACCCCAGATCCGGGACAGTTCCAGCACGCGCTGCTGCATCTCGGCAGGCACGCTCTCCGCGCTGGTGATTTGCGACAGATCCGCGCGGGCGGCGTCGAAATCGCCCGCTGCGGCGGCATCAATCGCGCGCTGCTCCAGCGCCAGCAGACGATACGGGCGGTCCGGCCCGATCATCGCATCGAGAAGCTGCGTGCGCAGATCGCCCTCGCTCATCAGCGCCAGTTTGAGCCGCGCCAGATCGCCGTAAAGCGGGTCCTCATTGGCGAGCGCCTCATACGCTGCGCGGGCCTGATCGGTCTCCCCGGCATCGGCCAACGCATCGGCGCGCGCCATTTGCGAGACGAGATCGCTCGCATCCTCAAGCGCCGCCGCCCGCTCCGCGCCCTGAAGCGTGAGCGCATTGGCCAGCCGGTCGCCATTCGCCGCCGCTGCATCCGCACCGCGCGATTTGTCCCATTCGAGCCAGGCCACGGCCCCGACGGCCACAACCGCCACCGTGCCGATCACCCAGGAAAGCCCCTTGAGGCGCGCCATCAGCTTGTCGCGGCGCAGCTCATCGGTGACTTCATCGACGAAACTGTCTCTGTCGCTCACATGTCAGTCCTTTATCCTTTGCCCCCGCTTTATCGTGAAAATCCCGGCGGCAAAAGGGCCTTCGCGCTCAACTTGGGGTCATCGGGCGCGAATGGCCGCTTCGGGCCGCATGGGAAGGCGCTTCGCGGGCCTGCGCGCGCCCGAAAGCGCGGCAAAAACCCGCATCTGAAAAGCTGCCCTGCTGTTCGCTTGCAGTTGAACCTCACGCCCGCGGCAGGTAGTCTTGGCGGATGTGGATGTGAGGTGTGTGATGAAACCCCTTATTCTGGCCTTTTCTGCGGTAGTGCTTGTCGCAAGCTGCACTGCGAAGCCGGGCAGTTTCGTGTCGCCCGATGCGGCCGCGTCGGCGCGGGCGCCCGCGACCCCGACGGCCGCGGGCATTACCGGCAATGCGGTCTTTAGCCAGAGCGAAATGATGACGATCGCCAAGCGCGTCGCGGCCTTTGACCGCGCGACCCGCCAGCGCGATGTGGACGGCATCATGAGCGTGACCCCGCCCGCAATCACCGAAGTGATCGCCGAGCGCAGCGGTGTCGATGCGGAGGATCTGCATCAGGCGCTCCGGGCGCAGCTTTCTGCGATGCTCTCCCAAATCGAACTGGAATCCTACAGCATGGACATGCCCGACGCGACGGCGCATCGCACGGCCGACGGCACGCCCTATTTGCTGATCCCGACCCATACGATCATCAACATCCCCGGCACGGGCCGCGTCGAAAGCCACAGCCAGACGCTGGCGATGGAGGATGCGGGGGTCTGGTATCTGGTGCGCATCAGCGAGGCGAAACAGGTGGCGCTCCTGCGCGAAGCCTATCCGAGCTTCGCCAAGGAGCAGTTCCCCGAAGGCACGCAGATCCTGCTCGATGACGATACCGTCGCGCGGCGTTAAGGCGGGCGCTTCGATCCCCTGAAAAACCAGACCCGCGCGGCGCGTTATTCTTCCTCCGCCTGCTGACGCGCCCACATTTGCGCGTAGCGGCCCTCGGCGGCGAGCAGGTCGGCGTGGGTGCCGCTTTCCGCGACCCGGCCCTCATCGAGAACATAGATACGATCCGCGCCGGTGACGGTGGAGAGGCGGTGCGCGATGACGATGACCGCGCGGCCTTGGCCAAGATCGTCAAGCTCCCCTTGGATCCGCGCCTCCGTCTCGCTGTCGAGGGCGGAGGTCGCCTCGTCGAGCAGCAGGATCGGCGGGTCTTTGAGGATCGTGCGGGCAATGCCGACGCGCTGTTTCTCGCCACCCGACAGCTTCAGCCCGCGCTCGCCCACGCGGGTCTCGAACCCGTCGGGCAGATTGGCGATGAACCCGCCCAGGGACGCCGCATCCGCCGCCGCCGCGATGTCCGCGTCGCTCACCTGATCGCGGCCATAGCCGATATTATAGCCGAGCGTGTCGTTGAACAGCACCGTGTCCTGCGGGACCATGCCGATCTCGGCGCGCAGGGATTTTTGGGTGACATTGCGAATATCCTGCCCGTCGATCTCGATCGCTCCGCCGGTCACATCGAAGAACCGGAAGAGGAGCCGCCCGATGGTGGATTTGCCCGCGCCGGACGGGCCGACGACCGCGATCACCTCACCCCGGCGGACCTCCATATCGACGCCCTTGAGGATCTGCCGGTCTTCCGCATAGCCGAATTTCACGTCCCGGAACCGCACATGCCCGGCGGTGATCTGCAAGGGTTTCGCGCCCGGCGCATCGCCGATATCGGCATCCTCCCCCATCAGGCTGAACATCTCGCGCATGTCTTCCGCGCCCTGCCGGATCTCGCGGTAAACGGAGCCGAGAAAGCCCAGAGGGCCGGTGAGCTGCATCATATAGGCGTTGACCATGACGAAATCGCCGAGGGTCATGGTCCCGTTTTCGACGCCTTGGGCGGCCATCAGCATCACCGCGATCATGCCGAGATTGAGGATCAGCGCCTGCCCGGTGTTGAGGAGCGCCAGCGATTTGGCGAGCCGCACCGCGCCGCGCTCATAGCCCTTCATCGCCGTCTCGTAGCGCATCAATTCGCGCTCCTCGGCGGTGAAATATTTGACGGTTTCGTAATTCAAAAGGCTGTCGATAGCGTTCTGATTGGCCTCGCTGTCGCGCATATTCATGCGGCGGCGCTGGATCACCCGGCGCTGCGTCAGGAACACGGTGAAGGCGATATAGCTCGTCATCGTCAGCACCAGCACCAGCAGGAACCGGGCGTCGAGCGCGAGGGTCAGGATCACCGCGACCATGAGGATTTCGAGGATCAGCGGGCCGAGATTGAACAAAAGCATCCGCAGCATGAAATCGACGCTTTTGACGCCGCGCTCCATGATCCGGCTGAGTGCGCCGGTCTGCCGGTCGAGATGGAAGCGGAGCGACAGGTTATGCAGATGGCCGAAAAGCTGCGCCGCGACGGCGCGGAGCGCCCGCTGGCCGACGGGCGCCCAAAGGACATTGCGCAATTCCGCAAAGCCCGTGGTCATGAGCCGCATCCCGCCATAGGCTACGACGAGCCCGCCCGCGCCCAAGACCAGCGCCGAAACCTCGCCATCGAGCGCGTCCGTCACCCGTTTATAGATGAGCGGCACCGCCACCGTCGCCACCTTGGCCAGCACCAGCGCGATGATCGCCAAAATGATGCGCAGCCGCGCGCCCCGGTTCCCTTTCGGCCAGAGATAAGGCAAAAGTTGACGGAAGGCGGAGAGGTCGGGCATCGGCACTCGTGATCGTGGCTGGAACAGGCTGGATGGGTCAATGTAGGCATGGCGCGCGGCTCCCGCAATGTTTGGTATCAAGGATTTAGGTGAGAGGAGCCGCCCCATGTTGGAAACCGCCCCGTCGATTTGTGTGTTCTGTGGTGCCCGTCCGGGGCGCGATGCGGCTTATGGCGATCTGGCCGAGGAGATGGGCCGCAGCATCGCCGAAGCCGGGATGCGGCTCGTTTACGGCGCGGGCAATGCGGGGCTGATGGGGCGGGTCGCCGAGGGCGCGATCCGGGCGGGCGGCGAGACCTTTGGGGTGATCCCCGAGCATCTCATTCCCGGCGAGCGCGCGCGGCAGGATCTCACGCATCTCGTCGTCACCGAGACCATGCATGAGCGCAAGAAACTGCTCTTCACCAATTCGGACGCGATTGTCACCCTGCCCGGCGGCGCGGGCTCGCTCGACGAGTTTTTCGAGGTGCTGACATGGCGGCAGATCGGGCTGCATGAGAAGCCGCTTTACCTGCTGAACCCGCAGCTGGAGGACGGGCGCGGCTATTGGGATCCGCTTCTGGAGATGCTGGAGCGGGTCGTGGGCGAGGGTTTCGCGGATCCGGGCCTCACCTCCAGCTTTACCGTCGCTCAGGGGCCGGCGGCGTTGATGGCGCGTTTGCGGGCGGACCTCTCCCGCGCCAGCGCGTCGGCGGAGTAGATCGCCAGCGCCAGCCAGATCAGCGGGAAGGCGATCATGTGCCAGCCCGTCACCGGCTCGCCGAACGCGATGGCGGCGACGAGAAACTGGATCGTCGGGTTGAGATACATGATCAGCCCCATGGTCGCATAGGTCAGCCGCCGCGCCGCCATGGCGAAGAGGATCAGCGGGCCGCCGGTGAGCGGGCCGGAGCCGATCAGCAAAAGCGTGTCGCGCCAGTTCTCGCCGAACCAGCCGCCGGGACGGTCCACCAGCCCCTGCACATCCCAGCCATGCACCGCGATGAGCCAGGCGAGCGCAATCGGTGAGATCAGCAGCACCTCCACGGCGACGGAGAGGACCGGCCCCGCCTTGGTTGCCCGTTTGGCCATGCCGTAAAAGCCCATGGTGGTGGCGAGCCAGAGCGAAATCCACGGGGTCACGCCAAGGCCGAAGGCGAGCGTGAGGACCGCCGCGACGGCGAGCAGCACCGCGACGATCTGCACCGGGCGCAGCCGCTCGCGGTAGAAAATCGCGCCGAGGATCACCGCGACGATGGGGAAAATGTAATAGCCGAAACTCGCCTCCATTGCCCGCTCGATCTGGATGGCGAAGATGAAACCGAACCAGTTTTGCGAGATCAGCAGCGCCGCGATCAGCAGCGAAATCACGGTGTGGCGGTCGCGCAAGGCGGCCTTGAGTTCGCCCATACGGCCTTGAATCGTCAGCAGAATCACGAAGAAGACGAGGCTCCACACGGTGCGATGCGCCAGCACCTCAAGGGGCGGCACATGGTCCACCGCCTTGTAATAGAGCATCGACAGGCCCCAGCACACGCACACCCCCGCAGCCGAGAGAATCCCGATTTTGACCTCGCGGTCGGCTGGGGTGGTCACGGTCATGGTGGGGCCTTTCAGCGCGAATTGAACAGGCGCACCAAACGCCCCGCCTTGGCGTTTGTCAATCCGCTGCGCGCGCCAGAACCCCGCCAAGCCCCTGATAGGCCCCGGACAGCCCCGGCGTGAGCGGCAGAAGATCCGCTTGCAGCGCGTGGTAAATGTCCGGTTTGCCCGCAAATTGCGTGACTTGCGGCGCGCCGTCCGGGCCGATTTCAGGGAACCAGCCGCCGCGCGCATGGTCGATGAAATGCGCCGATGCGAAGCGCCAGAGGCGGCGATACCAGTCCTCATCCGCGGGCTGCGGGTCCCATTTGAGAAGCGCCGCGACCGCGCCGATGGCTTCCGTCACGGGCCACCAATAGCGGTCCCGGATGGACGGGCTGCCGTCGAAATTGAGCGTGTAAGAAATCCCGCCCTCGTCCCGCCACGCATCGGCAAACCCGGTGGCGACCAACTGCCGCGCCGCGTTTGGCAAGCCGCTCTCGGGCCGCCCCGCCAGATCCCAATATTGGAGCGCCAGCCGCGCCATTTCGAAGGAATGGCCGGGCGTGGTGCCCGCCGGGCGGAACATCGGATCGCCGCTATAAGCGCGGTCCACCTGCCAGGTTTCGGTGTAATGCTCCGGCAAGCGCCAGTCATATTCCGGGGCCATCTCCAGCAGGAAAAAGGCGAGAATTTTCCCGGCCTTCTCCAAAAACACGCCCTCGCCCGTCGCCTCATAGGCGCCGAGCAGCGCCTCGACCCCGTGCATATTCGCGTTCATCCCGCGATAGGTGGAAAACGGCGTCCAGTCGCGGCTCCATTCATCGGCAAAGCGCCCGTGATCTGGCTCCCAGAAGCGCGTCTCCAGCACCTCGGCCACATCGGCAATCAGCCGGTCCGCCTCCGGGTGGCCCGCCATTTTCGCGCTGGATCCGGCAAGCAAAACAAAGACATGGCCATAGGCGAGTTTGCGATCATCCACCGCCCTATCGCCTTTGATGCCCCAGAGATAACCGCCATGATCCGCGTCCCGGTGATGGGACCAGAGATAGCGCATCCCCTGATCGATGATCGCCTCGCAATCCGCCGCGCCCGCCAGTTTGCCAAGGGCGTAGGCATGGACCAGCCGCGTCGTCGTGTGCAGCTCCTGCAAGTCGCTTTCCAGCGGCGCGCCGTCATAGCCGAGCGTATAGAAGCCCGCGTCAGGCCGCTGGCTGGCGCGGAAAAAATCAAGTTGCCGGGCGGCGTCTTCGGCCAGAAAATCGCGATGCGCGTCGGCGGTCAGCCAAGGGGTGTCGCCCTCGGGGCCGGGTGCGGTGTCTTCTGTGGTCATGGGCGTCTCCTCCGCCCGCCATAACGCCCGATTGCGGCGATGCGGTCAATCGCCCTTGGCGGGCGACGTCGCGGGAGCCGTCCAATAGGCGGCGAGCGCCTGCTGTTTCGGCGAATGCCCGGCGGCTTTCATCCGCGCCCGCGCCTCGGCCACCTCATGCTTTTCGCCGCAAAAAAAGATGTAATCCCAGGCGCTTGGCGGGTGATCTTCAAGGGCGTCAAGGAGGGTGTGCCCGCGCGCGCGCACCCGCCAGTCGATGGTGATCTGCGGATGGCGAATCTCCCGGATGCTCGCCGCGCTTGGCACCAGAAGCGTCGCGCGGCCGGTCGAGTCCGGGCGTTCCTCCAGCATCCGCAGCACCGCAGGCAGCGCGGTTTCATCGGCAAAAAGCGCCCAGTTCGGATGCGCCGGCGCGCCCGACCCGCCCGGTCCGGTCAGCCCCACCTCATCGCCCGGCGAAAGGCCCGCCGCCCATGTGCAGCTCCGCCCGCCCTCATGGATGAAAATGTCGATCTCGATCCAGTCCGCCCCGACGGCGATGATCGTGTAGACGGGCCGATGCGGGAGCGCGCTGCCCTCGGCCCAAACCGTTTTGCCCGTCGCCGCGACCACCGGCCAGCGCTGCGCCCCCGTGCCCGGCGGAACGAGCCGCACATGATAGGCGGTGCTGCGATAGCGGGTCACATCGCCGGTCAGGCGCAGCCGGTGATAGGCGGGGCATATCCGGCGGCAGGACGCGACCGTGAGGATGTGCAAATTCGGCGGCGGGCGGCCCGCATCGAGATGGCTCCAGCGCAAGTCGCCCGCCAGGTCCACGAGGTTTTCGGAGATAAATTCCCGCAGCACATGGAGATCATCCGGATCCTCTGCCGTGATCTCCAGCCGCCCCGGTGTCGCCACGATCTCACCGATGAGGGTCGCGATGGTCACGCGCGCCTCCCCCGCCGCCACGGGCAGCATATTCGCGCCCGCCTCGCGGTGGATGAAGGCGGCGAGCGTGTCAAACGGGATGTCCAGCAATGCGGTGGTCTGCGCCATCTGTCTCTCGGGTTGGGGGCTGGCTGGTGGCGGCTGGCTGATTGGGGCTGGCTCTCTGCGCGGTCTCGCACCCGCCGGTGTCGGGGTCAAGAGCGGCGCAAGAGGTAGCAATCCATGATCCAGCCATGATCGGCGCGGGCTGCGGCGCGGGTTTTGGCGATGCGCGGCCCGGCCTCCGCCAGTGGGCCGTGGTCGAGGATTTCTTCGGGCATGCCGAGAAACGCGCCCCACCAGATGTCGACCCCCGCCGGATCGAGCGTCTCGAAACTCCCCTCCCCGTCGAGCATGACCGCGACGCTCTCGGCCCCCTCCGGCCAGCCTTCCGCGCGCAAGCGGCGGCCCGTCGTCACCGTCACCGCACCGCCGACCGTGTTGAAGGGAATCGCATGGGCGGCGGTCAGCGCTTGCAGGGCGGTGATGCCGGGGATGACGCGGAGTTTCGGGGCCGGATCGAGCCGCGCGGCGATGCGCAGCGTGCTGTCGTAAAGCCCCGGATCGCCCCAGACGAGCAGCGCCACCGGGCCGTCAGGCGCGCCCTCAAGCGCCGCCTGCCAGCGCCGCGCGATCTCGTCATGCCACGCGGCGACGCGGGATTGGTAGGGCAAGGTTTCATCACGTTCGGGCATGGGAAACGGGATGATCTTCGCCTCCGCGCCCGCCGCTTTCAGAATATCCCGCCGCAGATGCGCCAGATCCTCCTTGCCCGTGCCTTTTTGCGGGAGCAGCACCGCCGCCGCCTCGCGAAGTGCCGCCTGACCCTCAAGGGTGACATGGCCGGGATGGCCGGTGCCGATGCCGATCAGCCAGATCTCAGTCATCGCCGAGATCCGCAAGCGGGCCGTAGAGGATGAGCGCGGGTTTATCGCTGACCCCGCCGTCGAGCGCCTCCGCCAGTGCGCCGACCGTGGATCGGGTCAGGCGCTCCTCCGGGGTCGACACCGCTTCGGCGAGCAGCGCGGGCGTCGTCTCCGGCAGGCCCTGCGCAATCAGCTTGGCGGCGAGTTTGGGGAAGGTGCGCTGGCCCATGAAGACCACCGTGCAGGCGGCGGGATCGGCCAGCGCCTTGAGGTCGATATCCTCGGGCAGCGCGCCGCTCGCATCATGGCCGGTCACGAATTGCACCCGCCGCGCGGTGAGCCGCCGGGTCAGCGGAATGCCCGCGCTCGCCGCCGCCGCGATGGCAGACGGCAGGCCGGGGATGATCTCATAGGCGATCCCGGCGTCGCGGAGCGCAACCAGTTCTTCCTCCAGCCGCCCAAAGAGCCCGCCATCGCCGGATTTGAGCCGCACCACCCGCTGACCGGTTTGGGCATACTCCACCAGAAGACGGCTCACATGATCCTGTTTCGGCGAGGGCCGCCCGGCCCGTTTGCCCACCCCGACGAGATCCGCGCCGTCCCGCGCATGGCCAAGGATCGGCCCGGCGGAGAGATCGTCAAACAGCACCGCATCGGCGCGCTGGAGCCGGTCCACCGCTTTGAGCGTGAGCAATTCGGGATCCCCCGGCCCCGAGCCGACGAAACTGACAAAGCCGCTCATGGCCGCCCTCCGCTCATACATCCTCCGCAGAAATCAGATGGAAGAATGTGCCAGAGACCGCGCCGCGATGCGAGCCGGTTTCGGGCACGGGCGCGCCATCGGCGTCATAAACACGGGCGAGCGGCGCGTCGGGTTGCTCCAGAATGGTCGAGTAATGGAACTCATGCCCGCGCAGATGCGCCCCCGGATCATGGCCCGGCAGCGGCGCATCGAGCATGGCGCGGCGATAGCCGAGATGGAATTTACGCGCCTCATAGCTGGTCACGAGGCCGAGCAGCCCGGCCATCTCATGCCGCGCGCCATCCTTGTCGATCAGCGCGGTGCCAAGCGCCATATAGCCGCCGCATTCGCCATGAACCGGCTTTGTTTCCGCATGTTTGCGCAGCCCGGCCTTGAACTGCGACGCGGCGGCGAGCTTGCCCGCGTGCAGCTCGGGATAGCCGCCCGGCAGCCAGACGAGATCGGCGGAAGGATCGGGCGCCTCATCGGCAAGCGGCGAGAAGGGCAAAATCTCCGCGCCCGCCTGCCGCCAGCCCTCGCGCAGATGCGGATAGGTAAAGGAGAACGCCGCATCCTGCGCCAGCGCGATCCGCTGCGCGGGCGGTTTGCAGAGGGCGGTTTTGGGGGGCAGATCATGGCCCGCCGCAATCTCTCGCAACAGCTCCAAATCGAGATGGGCGCGCAGGAAGGTGGCGTAATCGGCGATGGCGGTCTCCAAGTCCGGATGCTCCACCGCCTGAATAAGCCCCAGATGCCGCTCCGGCAGGGTCAGATCGCCGCGCCGCGGCAGCGCGCCAAGGACCCGGATCCCGGCCCGCTCCATGCCAAGCCGCGCCAACCGCTCATGGCGGGGCGAGGCGACGCGGTTCAAGATCACCCCCGCAAAGGGCAGATTGGCGTTGTAGAGCCGGAAGCCAAGCGCCGTCGCCGCCGCCGATTGCGCCTGCCCGCTCACATCGACGACCAGCACCACCGGCCAGCCCATGCGCAGCGCGGTCTCGGCACTGGTCCCGAACCCCGCCCGGCCATGGGTGGCGACCCCGTCATAGAGCCCCATCGAGCCTTCCGCGACGCAAAGATGCGCGCCCTCCGCCTGCCCCGCCACGGCGTTAAGCAGCGCATCGCCCATGGCCCAGGTGTCGAGATTGAAGGACATGCGGCCCGCCGCAGCAAAGTGAAAGGCGGGGTCGATATAGTCGGGGCCGGATTTGAACGGCTGCACCGTCAGCCCCTCATCGGCCAGCGCCCGCAAGAGCCCCAGCATCACCGTGGTCTTGCCCGTCCCCGAGGAGGGCGCCGAAATCAACAAACCTTTAACCATGCTCACCTTCATTGCTCTGGGTTTCTGTTTCGTCTTGGTCCGTCCAGCCCGCCCAAGGGCTTGCGGCGCTTTGCGGGCGGTAGCGGCGGTCGTAATCGGCGGCGTAAAGCGCGCTTTCGACGCCCCCGTCCCCGGCCAGCGCAGGCCCGACAAGGATCAGCGCGGTGCGGGCGATGCCGTCCACTTGGCCCGCGATCTCGGACAGGCGACTCTGCACGATCCGCTGATCGGGCCAGCTCGCGCGGTAGACCACCGCCACCGGGCAGTCGCCCCCATAAAACGGTGTCAGATCCGCCACCACCTGATCGAGATTTTGGATCGAGAGGTGAATCGCCAGCGTCGCGCCCGTGGCGGCAAAATTCGCGAGTGTTTCGCGCGCGGGCATGGACGAGGCGCGGCCCGGAGTGCGGGTCAGGACGAGCGATTGCGCAAGGCCGGGCGCGGTCAGTTCCACTTCCAGCGCAGCAGCAGCGGCGGCGAAGGACGGCACCCCCGGCGTGACCGTGACCGGGATGCCGAGCGCCTTGATCCGCCGCATCTGCTCGCCCATGGCCGACCAGACCGAAAGATCGCCGGAATGGAGCCGCGCCACGTCCTGCCCCGCCTCATACGCGCGTTGAATCTCCACGATAATCGCGTCCAGATCCATCGGCGCGGTGTTCACGATCCGCGCGCCGTCGGGGCAATGGGCGAGGATCGCCTCCGGCACCAGCGAGCCCGCGTAAAGACAGACCGGAGAGGCCGCGATCAGGTCGCGCCCGCGCAAAGTGAGAAGGTCCGGCGCGCCGGGTCCCGCGCCAATGAAATGCACCGTCATTATGGCTCTCCTTCGGCCAGCGCGCAGGTGGCCAGCCGGTCGGTTGAGATCACGCGCGGGCCGAGAAGCCGCGCGCCCTTGAGCGCCGCCAGCGCCGCCGCTTCCGCCACACTGCCCGTCCCGCGCGCGCGCTGCGATGCGGCGGATTGGCTCAGGGTGGCAGCGTGGGTGAGGGTATCGCTGGGGATGGCGATCACCGGCAGGCCGAGGCTTTGCGCCAAGGCGCGAAACGCCGGAGTCTCCGCCTTGTCCGCCGCTGTGGCGAGCGCGTCGGCGGGCCCTGCGAGCGCATAGGCATCCCGCAGGCTTTCCACGCGCGCGGCCTCGCGAAATCCGAACCCCGCCACGATCATAGCACGCCGCTCCATTGCAGGATCGGGAAGCTGGCCTTCCAGCCGCGTTTGGTGCCGATCTCCGTGGGGGTCGAGAGGTCGATCCGCAGCAGATCGCCGCCAAGCCGGGCCTGCGCGCCGATCAGCAGCGCCTCGCTTTCCAAGGTCACGGCATTGGCGACGATCCGCGTGCCGGAGGCGAGGATTTTTTCCAGCGTCTCCAGCAGCTTGGCACTCAGCCCGCCGCCGATAAACACCGCATCCGGGGGCGCAAGACCCGCCAGCGCCTCGGGCGCGCGGCCCGTCACGACCGCCAGCCGATCCACCCCAAGCCGCGCGGCGTTTTCAGCGATCCGCGCCACCCGCTCGGGGTCCGCCTCGATGCTGGTCGCGGTGAGGGTTGGATGGGCCAGCAGCCATTCAATCGCGATGGAGCCGGACCCGCCGCCAATGTCCCATAAATGCTCAAACGGGCGCGGCGCGAGGGCCGAGAGGGTCAGCGCGCGGACCGGGCGTTTGGTGATCTGGCCATCATGGGCGAACACCGCGTCGGGTCGGCCCGAGGCGAGCGGCAGCGCCGTGCCGCCCGCCATCTCCACCGCCGCGCAGACGGGGTGGGCGAAATCGGTTTGCGGCAGCGCGTCCGCCTGCGCGCGCGTCACCCGCTGGCGCGGCCCGCCGAGGGATTCGAGGATGGTGAGGGCAGAGGCGCCGAAGCCCTCTTCGGTGAGGTAATCCGCGAGCGCCCGCACCGCCGCGCCGTCGCGCAAGAGCACAATCGCCCGCGCGCCCGGTGCCAGATGCGGTTTCAGCCGCGAGAGCGGCGCGGCGTGGAGGCCGAAACAGGGCGTGGTCTCCAGCGGCCAGCCGAGTTCCGCCGCCGCGAGCGCGAAGGTCGAGACGCCGGGCAGCGCGCGCCATTCGCCGGGCGCGAGATGTTTCGCCACACTCGTCCCCGCCCCGAACCAGAACGGATCGCCCGAGGCGAGCATCACCACGCGGCGCGGTTTTTGCTGGAGAAGCAAGGGGATACCTTCCGCAAATGGCACCGGCCAAGGGATCACCTCCGCCGCGATCTCCGGCAACAAAGCCAGATGCCGGGGCGCGCCCATCACGACTTCGGCGGCCTCCAGCGCAGCACGGCTTGCAGGCGGCAGGCCATCCGGGCCATCTTCGCCGAGACCGACAATCGTGAGCCAGGGAGCGTCAGCCATCACACCGAACCTTCTCATTCTGGGCGGCACAGCGGAGGCCAGCGCCCTCGCCGCGCGCGTTGCCGAAGCCGGGCTGACCGCCACGCTGTCGCTCGCCGGACGGGTCGCGCGGCCCAAGCCGCAAGCGCTCCCGCTGCGGGTCGGCGGTTTTGGCGGGGCGGATGGGCTGGCGGCGTATCTTCGCTTGAACACCATCACACATCTCATTGACGCAACACATCCTTTTGCCGATCAGATGAGCCGCAACGCGGTGGCGGCGAGCGAAGAGACCGGCGTCCCGCTGATCGCCCTCACCCGCGCGCCGTGGACCGCCGGGCCGGGCGATGACTGGACCCATTTGCCCGATATTCCCGCGACGCTCGCGGCCCTTGATCGCCCCAAAACTCGCATCATGCTGGCCCTCGGGCGGCAGAACCTGCCCGCCTTCGCCGCCGCGCCGCATCACTTCTACCTGCTCCGTCTCGTGGACCCGCCCGAGACACCGCCGCCCCTGCCCGATCATCATGTGATCGTGGATCGCGGCCCCTTCACCGAGGCGGGCGATCTCGCGCTGATGCGGGACCATCGGATCGACCTCATCATCTGCAAAAATTCCGGCGGGACCGGCGCGGCGGCGAAACTGGCCGCAGCGCGCAGCCTTGGCCTGCCCGTCTGGATGATCGACCGGCCCGCGCTCCCGGCGCGGCGCGACGTCGCGAGCGTCGATGCGGTGATGGACTGGCTCGCTCATTCGGCAAATCTCGGCGTGTAGACGTAGGGGGCTCCGTTCCGGGGGATCACCCGCGTGGTCGACGAGCCGACAAGGACCACGGTGCGCATATCCGCCATCTCGGGGGTGCAGTCCGGCAAAGGCACGACGCGGAGCGATTCCTCGGGCGTCGAGACCGCCCGGGCGAAGATCACGGGGCGGGTGTCGCCGCAGGCGTCTTTCAGAATTTGCAGCGTTTTTTCAAAACCTTCAGGGCGGGATTTCGAGCGCGGATTATAGAACCCCATGGCGAAATCCGCCTCGACCGCGAGGCGGAGGCGTTTTTCGATCAAAGCCCATGGCTTCAGGTTATCACTAAGGTTAATCGCGCAGAAATCATGGCCCAGAGGCGCACCGGCGCGGGCAGCGGCGGCAAGCATTGCCGTAATGCCCGGCAGCACCGAAATCGCCAGATCACGCCATGCCTGCGGCCCGGCTTCCACCGCTTCGAACACCGCCGAGGCCATCGCAAAGACGCCCGGATCGCCGGAAGAGACCACCACCACCTGCCGACCGTCCGCCGCCATTTCGAGCGCGTGACGGGCGCGGTCGAGCTCGACGCGGTTGTCCGATGCGTGCAGCGTCAAACCGGGCCGCGCGGCCACCCGCGCGACGTATGGGATATAGCCGACCACATCGGTTGCGCCCGCCAGCGCGGCGGTGACTTCGGGCGTCACCATGGCCTCCGCGCCCGGCCCGAGACCGGCGATCACCAGCGATCCGCTCATGGCCGCCGCCCCTCTCCATGCACCACGATGATGGAGAAATAAGGCACGCTCGCCCCCTCCCGGTCGCTCAGTTTTTGCACAGTCTGGCCCGGCATGGCGGCATATTCCACCAGCCACGCCGCCTCATATTTCCCGGCCCGCTCCAGCGCCCGGCGAACCTTGCCAAGATGCCGCCCAATCTTCATCACAATGAGCGCGTCCGCGCGTTCCATATGCGCCGCGAGATCATCCTCCGGCAGCGTGCCCATCAGAACCGACAGCACATCATCGCCCCATGTGATCGGCTGGCCCGTGGCGCTCCACGCCGCCGACATGCCGGTGATCGCGGGCACGATCTCGATCGGCACCACATCGCACAGGCGGGTGTAGAGGTGCATGAAAGAGCCGTAGAAAAACGGGTCCCCCTCGGCCAGCACCACCACATCCTCGCCCGCTTCGCTCAAGGCGCGCAGATGCGCCGCGCAATCGGCGTAAAAGGCGGCGAGGCGGTTGTTATAGCGCGGGTCCGTAAAGGGAATTTCGGTCGTCACCGGGTATTCCATGGCGAATTCGGTGGCGGTTTCGGGCAGCACCCCCTCGACGATCCGCCGCGCCTGCCCCGGATTGCCCGCCTTGCGAAAATAGGCGACGTGGCGCGCGCCGCGCAGCAGACGGTCCGCGCGGACGCTCATCAGATCGGGATCGCCGGGGCCGAGACCGAGCCCATAGATCGTGCCAAGCGCCGCGCCGCTCATTCTGTGCGGCTCGCGAGGGCGTTGACGGCGGCAACCGTGATGGCGCTGCCCCCGAGCCGCCCTTCCACGATACAGCACGGCACCGGCTGATCGGCCCAAAGCGCGTCTTTCGATTCCACCGCCCCGACAAAGCCGACCGGGCAGCCGATGATCGCCGCCGGGCGGGGACAATCCTTATCTTCCAGCATGTTGAGCAGGTGGAACAGCGCCGTCGGGGCGTTGCCGATGGCGACCACCGCGCCGTCGAGATGGGGCCGCCACAGCTCCAGCGCCGCCGCCGAACGGGTGGTGTTCAGCATCGCGGCCAGCTCGCGGATATTGTCGTTGTGGAGGGTGCAGATCACGGCGTTATCCGCCGGGAGCCGCGTGCGGGTGATGCCTTCGGAGACCATTCGCGCATCGCAGAGGATCGGCGCGCCGCCCTCCAGCGCCGTGCGGGCGGCGGTCGCAAAATCCTCTGAAAACCGAATATGTTGCGCCAGATCGACCATCCCGGCGGCGTGGATCATGCGGACCGCCACCGGCTCTTCCTCCGGCGTAAACCGCGCGAGATCCGCCTCGGCGCGGATGGTGGCAAAGGATTGGCGGTAAATGGCGGCGCCATCGGTCTCATATGTGTATCTCATGGGCGCTCCGGGATGTCGGTGAGGATTTGGGTGGGGGTGAGGCCGCGCCGGGTCGGCGGATCGCTGGCGCGGCCGTTTTCGATGAGGTCGAACCGCCCGTCCCGCCCGACGAGCGTCAGCGCCGCCGGGCTTTGGCGGGCGCAGCTTTTGGCGCAGCCGGAAATATGGACCGACCGGTCGGTATGTTCGGCCAGCTTGCGGGCCAGCGCGCGGGTCGCGACGGTGGCTTGCGGGCAACCGGGCGCGCCGGTGCAGGCGTCGCTCGCCAGAAGCGGCGAGCCGGGGGCGGTGATGAAGGGCGTCTGGAGCGGCATCTCGCCGCCTTCGAGCAGGACCATCCGCCACGGGGTCAGCCGCAGGGCCTCGGCATCGCTGTCCATGATCGCATTGGCCAGATCGCGGGCGCCGAGATGGCCGAAAGGCGCGCCGATGAGCGGGCCGTGCGGGGTCTGGCCGGGTGCGGGACGCGCTGCCGGGGGGTGCGGCGCGGCGGTGGTCCAGTCTGGCGGCAGGGTTTGGGTTTCCAGCACCCGCGCCAAGCGGCGGCGCTCCGGGGTTTGGTGGGCAGTGAACCATGTGGCCATTTCGGTGAGCGCGGTCATCGCGGTGGCTTCGGTCACGGGGCGGCCACGCGGCGCGCCGTCGGCCCGGAGGATCAGGCCCGCATCGCTTTGCTCAAACCGGAAATCCGCCGGGGCGTCTTGCAGGATGGGACGGTCCCCCGCATCCAGCGCATAGCCGATTTTGGCAGGCATTTCGGGGAGGTGCGGGAGGATGTGATGAAGCGCCTCCGCGAGCCGGTCATTGAGATCGCCCGCCTGCCAGTCCGGCGCGACGAGAATGTTGCGGCGAGTCTCCAGCGCCGGGTCCCCGTCGAGCAGGCCGATTGCGTCGAGATCGGCCAGAAGCGGTTCATGCGCGCGCTCGCGGACGGCGCGGATTTGCAGATTGGCGCGGCGGGTCAGCTCCAGCTCGCCCCGCCCGTAGCGCAGCGACAGATCGCAAAGGCCGAGCGCCTGATCCACCGTCAGCCGCCCCTTGCGCGGGCGCACCCGGACCACCAGACCATCCGCCGCGAGCATCGGGCGATGCGCGCCGGGACACCAGCCTTTGACCTCTGCCACGCTCATGCCCCCGCCTCCATCGCCGCGCGGATCGCGTTGCGCCGGGTGCGCCAGAGACCGGCCTGATCGAGCGCCGCGAAACGGGCGGTCATGGCGGCGTAGGCTTCGGGGTTGGCGTCCTCAAGGAAGGCGGCGGTGGCGGGATCGCCAAGGGTCGCGTCATAGTAAAGATCGAACAGATGCGGCCCAACGGCCCCGGCGAGATGGGCAAAGGCGGCCATATGCTCCAGCGTCGCCGCGATCTCCGCCGCGCCGCGAAAACCGTGCGTTTTCATGCCGTTGATCCAGCCCGGATGCGCCGCGCGGGCTTGCACGACGCGGGCGATTTCTTCGGTCAGCGAACGGGCGCGCGGCCGGGACGGGTCCGTATTGTCGAGATGGTAGAGCGCCGCCCTGCCCCCGGTTTGCGCCTGAGCGGCGGCGAACCCGGCCTCATGGGCGGCGTAATCGGTGGCGAGCAGCAGGTCGGTTTCGGGCAGGTCTTGCAGGTGGATGAAGCTGTCGGCCCCGGCCACACGGGCGCGGAGGCCCGCACCGTCCTGCGCCGCCTGATCGCCGTCGAGCGCCCATGAGGACGCCGCCAGCCATGCCTCACCCGCCGCCGCGCGGCCCTCTTCGCTGTAATCGTCGAGAAAATCGGTCATGCCGAGGCCGAAACTGCCGGGCTGCGGGCCGTAGACGCGGGCGAGATCCGCGCGGCCCGCATAGGGGTTCCAGTCCGCCGCCTCGTCGCGGGCGGCGAGCGCGCGGATGGCTTGGGCGAAGAGCGCCGTCAGGGTGGGGAACACGTCACGAAAAAGGCCGGAGACGCGCAAGGTCACGTCGATCCGGGGGCGGTCGAGTTCGGCAATGGGCAGGACCTCGATGCCGCTGACGCGTTCGGACCCTTCGTCCCAGATCGGGCGGACACCGAGGAGCGCGAGGGCCATGGCGAACTCCTCGCCAGCCGTGCGCATGGTGGCGGAGCCCCAGAGATCCACGATCAGCCCGCGCGGCCAGTCGCCTTCCTCCTGCAAATGGCGGCGGATCAGCTCGCCTGCGAGTTTGGTGCCTTGCGCATAGGCGGCGCGGCTCGGGACGGCGCGCGGGTCGGTGGTGAAGAGATTGCGGCCTGTCGGCAGAACGTCGCGCCGCCCGCGATAGGGCGAGCCGGAGGGGCCAGCGGCGATGCGTTTGCCGTTCAGCGCATCCAGCAGGCTGGCGCGTTCGGCGGTGGTGGAGTCGTGGGTGGCGAAGCTGCGGGCCTCCGCCGGACGGCCCCAGATATGCAGACCCTCGCCGAACTGGCTCTCCTTCACATCGCAGACGAACCGGTCGATCCGGGTGATCGCCTCGGCGGGGCAACTGGCGCGGTCAAGGCCAAGATCGTCCTCCACCCCAAGGGCTTGCGCCTCGTCTCTAATGTCGGTTTGGAGCCGGTCGCGGCGTTTCGGGTCGAGCCCGTCGGCGTTGGAAAACTCGTCGAGCAGGGCTTCGAGGCGGGCGAGCCGTTCGGGCGTGCCGCTGTCCTTCAAGGGGGGCGGGATATGGCCGAGCGTGACCGCCCCGATGCGGCGTTTGGCCTGCGCGGCCTCGCCGGGATCGTTGACGATGAAGGGGTAAATGACCGGGAGCGGGCCGGTCAGCGCTTCGGGCCAGCACTGCTCCGAGAGCGCCACGGATTTGCCGGGGAGCCATTCGAGCGTGCCATGCGCACCGATATGGATGAGCGCGTCCGCCTCGCGCTGTAGCCAGAGATAGAAGGCGACATAGGCGTGGCGCGGGACGCGGGCGAGGTCGTGATAGTCGTCGCCGCGAGTTTTGGGGGTGCCGCGCTCGGGTTGGAGGGCGATCAGGGCGTTGCCGAGACGGAGGGCGGCGAAGCGGAACTTGCCGTTTTCGGTGTCTGCTGCGGGGTCGCCCCATGCGGTGTGGAGGGCGTCGCGGAGCGGCTGCGGGAGGGTGGCAAGGGCGGCTTGGTAATCCGCCAGCGGCCATGTGATCTCGCGGGCGGTGAGGCGATTGGCGAGGTCCTCGGGGGCGGCGTCCACCTGATAGCCCGCCGCCCGCAGATCGGCGAGGATGGCGCGGGCCGAGGCGGGCGCGTCGAGGCCGACCGCGTGGCCCATTTGCCAATTTTTGCCGGGATAGGTGGAGAGGATCAGCGCGGGTTTGCGGTCCGCCGGGGGCGTGGACGCGAGGGCCAGCCAGCCATGGATGCGGTCGATGATGGCGGCGATGCGCGATGGCTCCGGGCGGTGGATCTGGCGGGCGAATTGCAGCTCCGCATCCCGCGCCGCGGGGTCTTTGAAGGAGGCGACGCCGGCGAGGATGCGGCCATCGACTTCGGGGAGGACCACATGCATGGCGAGATCGGCGGGCGAGAGGCCGCGCTCCGAGGCGGCCCATGCGGCGCGGGTGGAGGTCGCGAGGGCGGCCTGGAACACCGGCACCTCGCCCGCGTCGAGGGGGGACGCGCCGGTCTCGCCTTTGCCGGAAAAGGCGGTGACATTGACGATGGCCGCCGGGCGCTGGCGGGCGATTTCGGCGCGCAGCCACGCCGCCGCTTCGGGCGCTTTGAGGGACGGCACGAAGAGCGCCAGCGGGTCGTAGCCTTTCGCCGCAAAGCCTTGAAGAAGCGCCGTAATCGGAGCGGTGTCGCCTGCGACGAGATAGGCGCGGTAGAAGGTCAGCAGGATACGCGGGCGGGGTCCCGGCGCGGGCGGGTCGATCACGCCGCGCGCGGGCGACCAAGCGCCGTAATCGGGCACGGATTTCGCCCCCGCGACCGGCCCCGCATAAAGGCCCGCCGCCATGGCGAGTTGCGCGAGTGCCGCCTGCGCCGCGACCGCACCGCCCGCATCGCAAAGGGTTTGCAGTTGGCGGAGCGTGGAGGTCGGGAGGGTCGAATAGGCGTCGAGGCGCGCATCGTCCCGGCCATCGGCGGGCAGCACCGCGAGGGCGAGGCCGCGCCGGTCCGCCAGCGCTTTGACTTGCTGCAATCCATAGGCCCAATACGGCACACCGCCGATGAGACGGATCAGGAGTCCTTTCGCCCCTTCAAGGGTTTGCTCGACATAGGTATCAACCGAGAGCGGGTGTTTCAGCGCCGCGAGATTGGCGAGGCGGAGCGTGGGCAAACCGCCCTGCCCGGCCTCGCAGCTGCGGTGCCAGCCTTCCGCGAAGGCGCCGAGATCACTGTCCGAAAACGACAGGACCACCAGATCGGCGGGGCTTTGCCCCAGATCGGTGGGCGTGTCGGTCTCGTCGAGGCCGTGACTTTCGCGGAAGATGACATGCATGGGCTTACTCGGCGGCCACCGCTTCGGCGCCAAGCGCCGCCCGGATCGCGGCGGGCTGGATATCGTCATGTTCGGCGATCACGACGAGCCGCCCGGCGCGGGCTTCCTCCGCTTTCCACGGGCGGTCATATTGATGACGCACCCGCGCGCCGACGGCTTGGACGAGGAGCCGCATCGGCTTGCCCCGGACCGCCGCATAACCCTTCACCCGCAGGATATTGTGGCTGTTCGCCAGCCCCTCGATCGCCCGGACGAGCGCCGCCGGGTCCGCCTGTTCGGGGATCTCCACCACGATGCTTTCGAAATCGTCATGGTCGTGGTCATGGGGGGCGTCGTGATGGCTGGGGCGCGCGTCCATATCGTCCTCGGCGGCGGCCTCCAGCCCCAGAATGATGCGCGGATCAACCTTGCCTTCGGCGACCTCGATCACCGGGAGCGGGCGCGGCGCCTCGGCGGCGATGATTTCTTTCGCCTTGGCGACGCCCTCCGGCCCGGCAAGATCCGGTTTGGTCAGCAAAATAATGTCGGCGCAGGAAATCTGGTCCTCGAACACCTCGGAAAGCGGCGTTTCATGGTCGAGACTGTCATCGGCGGCGCGCTGCGCGTCCACCGCGGCGACATTGGGGGCAAACCGGCCCGCCGCCACGGCTTCGGCATCCGCCAGCGCGATCACCCCGTCCACGGTGATTTTCGAACGGATATCCGGCCAGTCAAACGCTTTCAACAGCGGTTTCGGGAGCGCCAAGCCGCTGGTTTCAATGAGAATATGATCGGGGCGCGGGTCGAGTGCCATCAGCGCCTCAATGGTCGGGATGAAATCATCGGCGACGGTGCAGCAGATGCAGCCATTCGCCAGTTCCATGATGTTCTCCGCCGGGCAATCGGGGATGGCACAGGATTTCAGGATCTCGCCATCGACGCCCACATCGCCGAACTCATTGACCACCACGGCGAGACGCTTGCCGCCGGGATTTTGCATGAGTTCGCGGATCAGCGTGGTCTTGCCGGAGCCGAGAAAGCCGGTGACGACGGTGACGGGAAGTTTCGACAAATCAGCCATTTATTCGGAGTCCTTCAAGGGATCGTTGAGGGGATCGGTAAACACCGCAGGCGGGATGCGCGCGATGCAGTTGCGTTTGAAATGCTCGGGCCGGGCGCGCCACGGGATGAGGCCATCAGCGGCCTCGCGATATTGCGCCGCGCCACTCAGCAGCATCTCGGCGCTGGCGGCATCAAGACGGCCATAAACATAGGACCAGCGGCCCTCGCCGCGTAGCGCCGCCGTGCATCCGTGATCGCAATTGGAGAGACATTCGACGGCCCGGACGCGCACCCCTTCGGGCCAGTCCTGCGCGGCGAGATCATCGTAAAGACGCCGCCCCGGACGGCGCGCATCCTCTAAAGATTCCGCTCCGCCTCTGCATTTCACGCAGACGAGCAGCTCCACATCGTCGAGGTCGTTTTGACCCGTATCTTTCATTCCTCGGCCCCAATATGGGGACAAAGGGTCTGATGGCGGGTCATGCGTTCGCAATGTCCCGACACCGGAACACCCCGTCCGGTTGCACAATCGGCGATGCTGGCAGGTCTCCCGGCTTGCGGAATCAGGCACTTGGCCCGTGGTCGTCCTGCCTTCCCGGCCAATGGCCAGTGGCTTGGTGGACGCCCGTTTTCCGGTCACGGTCGCGGGGGCGGCTGTGCTCGGCACGCGGCCTGCACATTCCCTTTTCACCTGTTTACACAGGCACCAGCGGAATGATTTAGTGCGCCCATTGCTGCCCCCTGTCAAGCCGAAGGACCGCCCCATGAGCGACACTCTCAACGCCCGCCACGCCGAGAAAATGCGTAAAATCAAGGCCGCGCGGGACAAGATCATGGAAAGCAAGACCGAGGAAAAAGGTCTGATCATGGTCCATACCGGCGCGGGCAAGGGCAAATCCTCCTCCGGCTTTGGCATGATCATGCGCTGTATCGCCCACGGGATGCCCTGCGCCGTGGTGCAGTTCATCAAGGGCAATTGGGCCACCGGCGAGCGCGCGTTTCTGGAGGAGAATTTCGGCGACGCCTGCCGGTTTTTCGTCTCCGGTGAAGGGTTTACCTGGGAGACGCAGGACCGCGAGCGCGACATTGCGGCGGCGGAAAATGGCTGGCGGATTGCCAAGGCGCAGATTCTCGACCCCGAAGTGCAGTTTGTTCTCTTGGACGAAATCAACATCGCGCTGCGTTACGATTACCTCGACATTGACGAGGTGGTTGACTTCCTGCTGACCCAGAAACCGCCCATGACCCATGTGTGCCTGACGGGCCGCAACGCCAAACCGGAGCTGATCGAGGCGGCGGATCTGGTGACGGAAATGAGCCTGATCAAGCATCCGTTCCGGGATGGGGTGAAGGCGCAGAAGGGTGTGGAGTTTTAATGCTGATCGCGCATCTGCCCGTCGGCTATATCACCGCCACGGCGGCGGCGAGGCTTGGCGCGCGCAGCCTGTTTTATGGCCTGTTGGCGGGAAGCGTCCTGCCGGATATCGACATGCTGTGGTTCCATTTTGTCGATCAGGGCGCGGTGCATCATCACGAATATCTGACCCATCGGCCTGTTCTCTGGCTGCTGGTCGGGATGATCGGCCTGCTCTTCAAACGCCATCTGCTGATCGGCCTTGGCATCGGCGGCCTGCTTCATATGGTGCTCGACAGCATCGCCGGCGCCATCGCGTGGCGTTGGCCGCTTTCGGAGGCGACAACCACGCTGGTCACCATCCCCGCAACCCATGACAACTGGGTCATGTCTTTTCTGTTTCATTGGACTTTTCTGAGCGAAATCGCCCTCCTGCTTATCGCTCTCCTGATCCTCGTTTTCAGATGGCGCAGCGCATGAGCCGCGCGCTGATGATCCAGGGGACCGGCTCGAATGTCGGGAAGTCCATGCTGGTGGCGGGACTGTGCCGGGCGGCGGTACGGCGGGGGCTCTCGGTCGCGCCGTTCAAGCCGCAGAATATGTCGAACAATGCCGCCGTGACCGTCGATGGCGGCGAGATCGGGCGGGCGCAGGCGCTTCAGGCGCTGGCAGCGGGGGTGCCGCTGCATAGCGACATGAACCCGGTTTTGCTGAAGCCCGAAACCGATACGGGCGCGCAGGTGATCGTGCAGGGGCAGCGGCTGACCAGCACGCGGGCCGCCGATTATGCGGCGCTAAAGCCGCAGCTTCTCGGCAAAGTTCTGGAGAGTTTTCAGCGGCTTCGCGCGACGCATGATCTGGTGATCGTCGAGGGCGCGGGCAGTCCGGCGGAGGTGAATTTGCGCGCCGCCGACATCGCCAATATGGGCTTTGCGCGGGCCGCCGATGTGCCGGTGATCCTTGCGGGCGATATTGATCGGGGCGGCGTGATTGCCCAGATGGTCGGCACGCAGGCGGTGATGGACCCGGACGATGCGGCGATGGTTTCGGGGTTTCTCATCAACAAGTTCCGGGGCGATCCGGCGCTCTTTGAGGATGGGTATCGGATGATCGAAACCCGCACCGGCTGGCGCGGTTTCGGCGTGCTGCCGTGGTTTCGCGAGGCGTGGAAACTGCCCGCCGAGGATGCGCTCGATCTGGCCGCGCCGGTGCGCGAGCGCGGGTTTCACATCGTCTGCCTCGCGCTCTCGCGAATCGCCAATTTCGACGATCTTGACCCGCTGGCGCAGGAGCCGGGCGTGCGGCTGACCATGCTAGGGCCGGGCCGCGCGCTCCCCGGCGATGCGGATCTGGTGATCCTCCCCGGCAGCAAGGCGACGCGCGCGGATCTCGCATTTCTGCGCGCCCAAGGCTGGGAGACAGACCTCATCGCCCATCACCGGCGCGGCGGGCATATTTTGGGGATTTGCGGCGGATATCAGATGCTTGGCGCGACCGTGGCGGACCCGGACGGGATCGAGGGGATGCCCGGCACCGATCCGGGGCTGGGGCTTTTGGACGTGGACACCACCATCACCCGCGCCAAACGTCTCGGCGAAGTTGCGGCGGTCCATGCGGCCACGGGCGCGGGTTTCACCGGCTATGAGATCCACATGGGCGAGACGACCGGCGCGGACCGGACGCGGCCCTTCGCGACGGTCGGCGGGCAGCCCGAGGGCGCGGTCAGCCGCGACGGGCGGGTTGAGGGCAGTTACCTGCACGGCATGTTCCGCGATGACGGGTTCCGCAAAGCGTGGCTGGCAGGGTTCGGCGTGGCCTCCGAAGGGCGCTACGATGCCGCTGTCGAGGCCGCACTGGACGCGCTGGCGGACCATCTCAACGCGCATCTCGATGTGGACGGGCTGTTGGCAGCGGCGCGTTAGAGTTTGGGAGATGGCAAATCTCGTATTCCGAGTAAGGGAAAATCTGAGATCAGGTTTGCGCTTTTGCGAGTCGGCGGTGCGCATCGGCGGCGTTAACCGGTCAGAGCCGCGGCGAGCCGGTGCTGCTCCGCGGCAGGCCAAGGCAAATCCAGCTTTGTGACTAGGGAAAATCCGCGAATAGATGTGCGCTTCGACGAGCCGGTCCTGCGTGACGGCGTGTTAAGTGCTCAGAGCGACGAGACGTTCCCAGCCGATTTCGCTGCCCGGCTGGCCGAGGCGACTCCATTTTTTGAACAGGGGAAAATTGGCGACCAGATATGCGCCTTGGCGAGCGGGTCCTGCGTGGCTGCGCGTTAGCCGCGAAGGGCGACGGCGAGCCGCGCCCAACTCGTTTCGCTGCCCGGAAGGCCGAGGCGGATCCAAGTTTTTGAGTAGGGGAAAATCCGCGACCATATCTGCGCTTTGGCGAGTTTTTTCTGTGCATCGTCGGCGTTTGGCGTGGCGTAGGTGCGGAAGAGCGGGGTGCCGCCGGTGAGGGTCCAGCCTGCCTTTGCGGCCAACCCGTCAAGTCGGGCAGTGTCCGTTTGGAGCCGTGCGGTGGTTGCCTGTTGCCACGCGCGATCCGCCAGGGCGGCGCGGCCGATGGCGATGGCGGGGCCGCTGACGGCCCATGGACCCGCGAGCGCGCGGAGCCGGGTCGCCATGCCCTCGCCCGACAGCGCGAAGCCGAGGCGCAGCCCGGCGAGGCCGTAGAATTTGCCGAAGGAGCGGAGGACGATCATGTTGTCTGACTCGCTTAAATGGGGTGCGAGGGAAAGGTTCGGCAAGGGGTCGGCGAAGCTTTCATCGACGATGAGGAGTCCGAGATGTTGGCGGATTTCCCGCAGCTTTTCAGAGGGATAAGCCGCGCCGGTGGGGTTGTTGGGATTGACCACCACGGCGAGATCCGCGCCCGCGCAGAAGGCGTCGAGACTGTCCACCTCCTCGACCGTCCAGCCTTGCGCCCGGAGCGCGGCGGCGTGTTCGTTATAGGTCGGCCCCAGAACGAGCGCGCGGCCCGGCGGCATGAGGCGCGGGACGAGTTGGATCGCCGCTTGTGCGCCCGCGAGTGGGGTGATCGCCGCATCGGTTTGGTAGGCGGCGCGGGCGGTGTCTTCCAGCGCCGCGAGGTCGGCGGCATGGGGGAGCCGGGTCCACGCCTCGGACGGCAGAGCGGGCAGCGGATAGGGCACGGGGTTGATGCCGGTGGAAAGATCGAGCCAATCCGCGCCGCCAAAAAGCGCCCGCGCCCGGTCGAGATCACCCCCATGATCACGGCCATGATCGCGCCCGCTCATGCCAGCACCGCCAGCGCCGCGAGGAGCGCGCCGAAACCGATCATGGTCCGCCGGTAAAGGGCGAGACCGGCGCGGATGCCGTTCGCGTCAGGGTCCGGCGCTTCGGGGTTCAGCCACGGCTCGGTCGCGATTTTGCTGCCGTAGACGCGGGGGCCGGAGAGCCGCAGGCCGAGGGCGTAGGCCATGGCCGCCTCGGGCCAGCCCGCATTGGGCGAGCGGTGGCGCGGCGCGTCCTGCCACATGCCGCGCAGGGCCGTGCGCGGCGTTTTTCCGGCGAGCGCAAAGCCCAGACCCGTGAGCCGCGCCGGGATCAGATTCGCCGCATCGTCGATCCGCGCCGCCGCCTTGCCGAAATCGGCGTAGCGGTCATTGCGGTGGCCGATCATCGAGTCGAGCGTGTTGATCGCCTTATAGGCCGCGATCCCCGGCAGGCCGAAGAGACAGCCCCAGAACACCGGCGCGACCACCCCGTCGGAGGCGTTTTCCGCAAGGCTTTCAAGGGCCGCGCGGGCGACGCCGTCCTCGTCGAGCGTGGAGGGATCGCGGCCGACGATTTGCGACACGGCCCGCTGCGCGCCCGCCAGATCGCCCGCCGCGAGCGGCGGCGCGACGGCGGCGACATGGGTGTGAAGGCTGCGCAGCGCGATGAGCGGCCAGGCGAGGAGACCGCCGAGGAGGATTCCGAAAAGCGCTTGCGGCAGAAGGGTTTGGAGGAGAAGCGCCGGGAGCATGGCGGCGGCGATGGTCAGCAGCGTGACCGCCAGCCCGCACCCGAAGCGGAGGGCAGGCAAACCGCGATTGACCCGCCGTTCCAGCCCGGAGATCAGCGCGCCGAGCCATGTGACCGGGTGGCCGATCCGGCGGTGCAGCGCGGGCGGCCAGCCGAGGGCGGCGTCGATCAGGCAGGCGATCAGCATCATGGCGGCAAATGTCACGGGCGGCCTCCGGTGAAAAAGCGCAGGGTCGCGGCAAATCCGGCGGCGCGCAAGGTCTCTTGGGCGTCAGCGGGGGCGGCTCCGGGGGCGAAGATCAGCCCGCGGGCCGAGCCGGTATGGGCGCGCAGCCAGCCGAGCGCGCCGAGGGATTGGGCGAGGCTGGCGGTCGGGTCCTTGGCGGGGCCGCGGAGCGCTGTGGTGCGGGTGGCGGAGCTTGAGGCGATCTCTGCAAGGGTTTGGAGAGGCACGGGATTCTTGATCTGCGCTGCGAGGTCAGAGACATCTGGAAACACCTGATCCGCCGGGTCCGTTGGTGTGGGCGGGCCCCAGAATCCGCCGATGATTTCGGCTTGCGGGAGTGGTGCGAGGTCGGCCAGAACGCGGCCTTCGCGGGGTGCCCAGAGGACCGCATCGGGAGCGGGCAACATCAGCGGATCGCTTGCGCCTTCGGCGGCAAGGCAAACGGCGGTGACGGTTGCGGGGGCCACGCCGCCTGCTTCGGCCAGAGCCAGCAGCGCGGCGGTGGAGGCCCCGGCCCCGCCACCCGGCGGCATGTCGGCGGTGAGGGTGTAATGCCCACGTGCGGCGTGGATGGCAGCGAGGAAGGCAAGCGCCTGATCTTGTGGCAGGATCTGCGGGGTTTGCGTGATGTCGAACCGCTCTCCGGCGGTGAAATCCGCCCGCACCGAGAGCGCCGGGCAGGCCACCGTGACCAGCGCCAGCGGACCTTCCGGGCCGAGCCGCCCTTGCAGCCATTCGCCGAAATGCCCTGCCACCGATGCCATCAGAGGGTCTCGTTGACGGAAAGGATCGTCCAGTCCGCCCCGTCCCGGCGCAGGCGCGTGAGGGACAGCGGGGCGATGGTGAAAGCGAGTCCCTGCGCCGCATCGCCAAGCGCGAGGCCGAGGGCGGCGCGGGCGGTGCCGGCATGGGCGATGACGGCGACGGGCCGGTTGTGGGCGGCGGCGCCGAGGTCATTCAGGACCGGCGTGACGCGGGCGCACATGTCGAGAAAGCTCTCGCCGCCTTGCGGACGGCGGGCGGCGAGATCGGGGCGCGGCAGCGGGCCGAGATCGGGTAAGGCGTTGAAGGGCAAGCCATCTTCGGAGCCGAAATCCTGCTCCCAAAGCCGCGTGTCGGTCGTAATCTCGGCCCCCGGACAGAGCGCCGCCGCCGTTTGCTGGCACCTGAGCGCCGGGCTGGCGACCACCGCCGCGCCCGCGAGAGCCGCGCGCAAGTGCGCCAGATCCGCCGCCGCAGGGAGCAGCGCCGGCACGTCGGTGCGCCCGCAGAGCCGCCCGCCATGATCGGCCGGGGCGTGACGGATCAGCACCAGCTCGCCTGTCTCGATCGCGCGCATTTCGGCTTCCTTCCTTCGCAGATTTCTGCTTTGTCACGAGTTTATGGGAAAGTCGATCCTCATTACCGGCGGCGCGCGCTCGGGCAAAAGCACGCTTGCGGAGCGCATGACGCTCGATTTGGGGCCGCGTGCGATCTATATCGCGACCGCCGAGGCGCATGACGGCGAGATGGCGGCGCGGATCGCGCGGCACCGGGCGCGGCGCGGGCCGGAATGGGAGACGGTGACCGCGCCGATGGACATTGTTGGCGCGTTGGAAGCAAGCGATGGCGCGCCCCGGCTGGTCGATTGCCTCACGCTGTGGCTGACGAACCTGATGCTTGGCGGCGCGGATTGGGAGGCGGAGACGGAGGCGCTGATCCGCGCCCTGCCCGACCAGACCGCGCCGGTGATTTTCGTGACCAATGAGGTCGGCGCCGGGATCGTGCCCGAGAACAAACTGGCCCGCGAGTTTCGCGATGCGGCGGGTCTGATGAATCAGCGCGTGGCGCGGGTCTGCGACGCGGTTTGGCTGAGTGTCGCGGGCTATCCGGTGAAGGTGAAATGACGGATTTGGTGCAAAATTTGGCGGATGTGGCGGGGCTGGCGGAGACGCTGCCGCGCTTTGATGAGGCGGCGGCGGAAGCGGCCAAGGCGCGGCAAAATACGCTGACGAAACCGCCGGGATCGCTCGGGCGGCTGGAGGATTTGGCGGCGTTTATGGCGGGCTGGCGCGGGACGGCGCAGCCCCGGATCGACACCGCGCAAGCCCTTGTCTTTGCAGGAAATCACGGGATTTGCGCGCAAGGGGTGAACCCGTTTCCGCAGGAGGTCACGGCGCAGATGGTCGCGAATTTCGAGGCGGGTGGCGCAGCGATTAACCAGCTTTGCCGGGAAGCCGGGGCGGCGCTCTCGGTGGTGGCGCTGGATCTGGACCGTCCGACGGCGGATTTTACGGGGGGTCCGGCCATGAGCGAAACCGAGTGCATCGAGGCCATGACACGCGGCGCGGCTGCGGTGGACCCGGAGGCGGATGTGCTGATCCTTGGCGAGATGGGGATCGGCAATTCGACCGTCGCCGCCGCCCTCGCCCATGGGATTTTCGGCGGCGCGGCGGAGGATTGGGTCGGGCGAGGCACCGGCTCGGACGCGGCGGGCTTGCGGCTCAAAGCGCGGGTGGTGGCGGAAGGCGCGGCGCGTCATGCGGACCTTTCCCCGGCTCAAAAACTCGCGGCGCTTGGCGGGCGCGAGCAGGCGGCGATTTGCGGCGCGGTGCTGGCAGCACGGGCCGCGCGGGTGCCGGTGATCCTCGACGGGTTCATCTGCACCGCCGCGACCGCACCGCTCTATGGGACGGACCCGGCGCTGCTGGCCCATTGCGTGATCGGCCATGTCAGCGCCGAACCGGGCCATCGCCGCCTCTGCGAGGCGATGGACAAAACGCCGATCCTCTCGCTCGACATGGCGCTTGGCGAGGGCTCCGGCGCGGCGCTGGCGCTGATGATCGTCAAGGGGGCGCTGGCCTGTCACAACGGCATGGCGACCTTCGCCGAGGCCGGGGTCTCGGGCGGATGAGGTGGCTGGACGAGCTGCGCCTTGCGGTGATGTTTCTGACCCGCCTGCCCTGCGGATCGTTCAACGGCGCCGCGCCGCCGCTCTCCGCCGCCCTTTGGGCCTTTCCGCTGGTCGGTTTGATCACCGGGGCGATCGGCTGGGGCGTGCATCTGTTGCTGACCTGCCTCGGGGCCACCCCGCTTCTCGCCAGCAGCGTCGCACTCGGCGCAACGACGCTGGCGACGGGCGCACTCCATCATGATGGGCTCGCCGATTTCGCCGACGGGATCGGCGGCGGGCGCGACCGGGCGCATGTGTTGGAGATCATGCGCGACAGCCGGATCGGCAGCTACGGCGTGCTGGCGCTGCTCTTCGCCGTGGCGTTGCAAATCAGTGCCTTGGCGAGTTTTTCGGGCAGTATCCCGCTCACCGCTTTCCTGCTCATCGGCGCGGGCAGTCGCCTTTCGATGCTGGGGCTGCTCACCCTCATGCCGCCCGCCCGTGCGGAGGGTTTGGGGCAAAACGCGCGCGGCGGGCAGAACCTGAAAACCGCCCTGCCCGGCGCGATCCTCACCGTCCTGCTCGCCCTTTTCCTCTGCCTCGCCGGGCTTGCCGCCCTCGCCGCCATGACCCTCGGCGCGGCCCTCATCGCCCGCCTTGCGCACCGCCGCCTTGGCGGGCAGACCGGCGACGTTCTCGGCGCGGCGCAGATGGTGGCGGCGACCCTCGGCTGGATCGCGCTGTCCCTGACGCTCCCGTAAAATCTGCCGCGCTGCGACAAAATCCTTTTGCGCGCCCCGGTTTTTCTGCTACGCACAAAGGCACGGTGCCACCGCCCGCCGCAAACGGGCATGGCTTAATAGGGAATTCGGTGCCGCCCGGAAGGGCCAAATCCGAAGCCGCCCCCGCGACTGTAAGTGGGAAGCTGCCGCCAAGATCCACTCATGTTTTCATGGGGAAGGAGGCGACCAGCGCTGATCCACGAGCCAGGAGACCTGCCGCCCATGAAACCCTCGAACGCTGTCGGGTGAGACAGCAAGGAGCGATAGATGCAGACGACCACCCAAGCCGTGCAGGCGCGCGAGAGCCGCATTCTGCCCATTTTTGCCGCCATGCTGATTGGCTTTGGCATTCTCTTTGTGACCGGCCATGCGCAGGCGACCGCGATCCATGACGCGGCCCATGATGTGCGCCACGCGACCGGCTTTCCCTGCCACTAAGCGATGTTTAGCCGTCTTGTGACCAGCGCTTTGCTCGCTGGTGCTGCTGCGGGGTTGATTGCCGCCCTGCTTCAGCTTGTTTTCGTGCAGCCCGTGCTGCTTCATGCCGAGCTTTACGAGTCCGGCCAGCTCACCCATTTCGGAGGGGGCGCGCCAGCCCCGGCTGAGCAGGATCTCGGCGGGTTCGCCCCGATGCGGGACGGGCTGAGCATTCTTTTCACCATGCTGACCTATTCGGGCTATGCGCTGATCCTCACCGCCGGAATGGCGCTGGCGGAGACGCGCGGCGCGCGGATCGATGGCCGGATGGGGCTTCTTTGGGGGCTGGCGGGGTTCTTCGTGTTCCATTTCGCGCCGGGCTTCTCGCTCGCGCCCGAAGTGCCGGGGGTCGCCGCCGCCGATGTCACCGCGCGGCAGATCTGGTGGCTCGGCACCGTCATCACCGCCGCCGCCGCGCTCTGGCTCATCGCCTTTCATGGCAAGCCGCTCCTCTGGGGCCTCGCCGCGCTCCTGCTCCTCGCCCCGCATCTGATCGGCGCGCCGGAGCCGGACGCGTTCACCGGCCCCGTTCCCACCGAAATCGGCGCGCTCTTCGCCGCGCGCGCCTTTGGCGTCGGCATGGCGGCTTGGGTGCTGCTCGGCGTTTTCGCGGGGTATTTCTGGGAAAAAGAGGGCGCGTCGCAAAGCGCGCCGCACACCGCCTGATGCCGCCTCTTTCAACGACAAACACCATGGCTGACCTTGCCATGGTGCTCAAGCAAGGGGCCTAGGATGGACCGTTCCCTTCCCATGCTGATGATCGGCCTCATCTTCGGCGGCGGCCTTGGCTTTGCCTTCGGGATGAGCGAAGGCAGCGGCGCGGCGGGCCATGATCATGCAGACCCGGCCCAGCACAGCACCGCCATGGCCGCCGGGATGAGCATGGCGAGCCACAGCCATGACAATCCGGTGGAGGTCGCGGCGGACGAAACCGCCCCCGCGATCACGCTCACCGCCGAAAAGGACGCGATGGAGGGCTGGAACCTGCATCTGATGCCGCAGAATTTCCGCTTCACCCCGGAGAATGTGAACACCGATTATGCACCCGGCGAGGGCCATGCGCATATCTATGTGAACGGGCAAAAGCTGATGCGCGTCTACAGCGAATGGGTGCATCTCGGCGCCTTGCCGAGCGGCGATCTCACCATCACCGCAAGCCTTTACAGCAACGACCACCGCCCGATCATGGTGGATGGCCAGCCGGCTGAGGCGCAGACGCAGATTACGGTGGAGTGAAGGGCGGCGCTTTTTCGCGCTGCCCCTGAAAGAAAGTGGGCCGGTTCATCCCTCAACAGTGAACCGGCCCTTTTCCTCATGCGCCGCCGCGCGGTTTAGAACTTTGCGATGGCGTTGAGGAACACGCCCTGATCGTCCAGTGTCAGGTCGGTCAGGTCATCCGAGAATTTGCCGAAATTATAGCCCGCGCCGACTTTGAAATTGTTGCCAAAGTGGCGGTAGCCGGCGGCGAGAAAGCCGCTATCGGTGGTGTCGGCCTGCTCTTGATGGAGCGCACGGGCTTCCAGCAGCACGTCCCAGTTATGGACGATGTGATAGCGTGCATTGGCGACCACGAGCCAGGCGTCGTTTTCATAGAAATCATCGCTGGAGGTGGAGGCCGCTTCGGACCAGCGCCCGCCGATCTTGCCGCCAAGGGCCCATTTCTCGGTGAGGTCATATTCCGCATCGAGGGTGAAGACATGGCTTTCCTGACGGGGGCCGCGGGAATCCGTGCCGTCCACGGTTTGGCCATACATATCATAGAGATAGCGGTATTTGAACAGCATGTTCAGCCGGTCATTCGTCACCGGGCGCAGGGCGAAACCGAGGACCACATCGGTCAGGCGGCCATCGCGGATCGAGCTTTCATCGGTGTCGGTATCCGCATAGTCGAAATAGCCCAGAAGCGTGCGGGACTCGTCGATGTCGTAATCGGCTTTCATGCTGATCAGCAGCGTGTCGGCATCGCGGTCGAGGGTCATCGGGCGGTCGTCATCATCGCGCTCGCGGCGATATTCGATCCGGCCCGAGGCGGTCAGTTTGTCATCCTGATATTTCGCCCCGAGGCTGACGGCGCGGCGCTTGAAATCGCCGCTTTCGTCGTCCTCTATCTGCCCGATATCGAAGCCGAGCGAGTAGGTCAGGAAGTCGTTCGCCTGATAATCGACGCCGTAAGTGCTGGTGAGCGTGTCGCGGTCGCTGAACACCTCATAGGTGTTTTCCGCATACATGGTCGTGCGGTCATTGACGTTGCGCCGCCCGCCGACGACGAAACGGCCCTTGTTTTCGCTGAGCGAATTGAACGAGCCGCGGCGGTCGAAGGCGTCCGGGTCCAGCTCATAGCCGAAATAGAGGCTGCTGCCATCCTCGCGCTCATAGGAGGCCAGCACATCCGCGCCGGTGCCGAGCGTGCCGTCGGAGATCTCACCCGCCAGCGTCCAGCCATTGCCGAAATCGCGCTCGACGCCAAGGCCGACGCGGTTGTTGCGCGAGAGCCCGTCATGGCTGACCGTGGTTTGGCCGAGCAGCGAGAAGCTGAGATCTTCGCTCACGACGCGGGTGTAGCGCAGGGCCACATCGGTCCGCTTGCCGCTTTCGCGCAGGGTTTCGCGGCGCACATGCTCGATGCCGAAGGCCCATTTGTTGGTGCCGTCCATATCGTAAAGCGCTTCGAACCCGCCCTCTTCCTCGCGGCGGTCCTCATCGTCGCGGACGGTGTCGTAATAGCCGCGCCATGTCAGGCGTTCGGAGGATCTGATATCGGCCTCAAAGCCCCAGAGGCGCTCGCCGGTCGAGACGGTGTAATCGAGCGAGGTGAAGCCCTCTTCGCGGTCCTCATAATAGGCCGTAACAACGCCTTCCGTGGTCAGCCCGACCTCTTGCAGATCAATCTCCGCATCGACGCGAAGCGCGTCGCCGGTGCCGTCTTCGCTGTCCGTGGTGTCATAGATCAGGCCGCCATCGAGCGAGGAGCGGTAGCCATAGCCCGGCCCTTCGCTGCGCGCATATTCAGCCTCGATGAAGCTGCGCGCGCCGAGGCGGAAATGAATGTCGCCGCCATACGCTTCCTGATCGGCAAGGCCCGTGTCATCATGCTGGCCGGAGACGCCGACGCGGACGCTGTCCGTCAGCCACGCCTCGGCCCGCCCGCCAAGCGAGGAGCCATCGACGGAGAGATCCACCGGCGTGTATTCATATTGCACGACGAGATTGACCTCGGAATCGCCGCCCGGATTGGTGACGACGACGCCCTCGCCCGCCCATGCCGAAAGCGGCTGCGCGAGGCGCACGCTGCCTTGCAGATGGTTCACCTCATAGTCGATTCCGGGGCGCAGTTGGCGGCGGTCGATCACCCGGCCGGTGGTGCTGTCGCGCAGCTCCACCGTGACGACTTCGGAGCCGCGGGTAATGTCCTGACGGCTCAGGAAATAGATGGAGCCGCCGGTGCCGCGCAACACATCGCGCTGCGGCAGGTTGTCGGGGCGCGCGGCATAAAGCGTGAACTGCGCGCGCGGCTCGCCAAAGGAGGTCTGGCGCTGCGATTCCCAATGGGCGTTGGCGCCGTAAAGCACCCGCTCATTACGCAGATATTCGGTGTTGGAAAGCTCCGCCTGCGAGTTGCCCCAGATGAAATAATTCCGGTCCTTCTCGACGCGCAGATAGAATTTGCCCTGGGTCGGCGCATCCTCAACGATAGAGGAGCCGTCGCCATAGGTCGGGTAAAACTCATTGGGGTCGATGCGGTCGAGCAGGCTGGAGGGGTCTTTCTCGTCAAATTCGGAGAAAAGATCCTGCACATCGTCTTCCTGCGTGTCGGCGGCGATGGTGAACTCCGTGCCATCCGCCGTGTAGCCGTTGACGTAGAAAGCGAGACGCCCGCGGGTATAGGTGTCCGTGTCGCCATCTTCCTCTTCATTGAGGCCGATCGTCACATCGGTGAGCGCGGTGTAGAAAATGTCGTAGCGCGGGATTTCGATGTCGCGGGAGAAGCTGAGATCCTGCGACGGGCCGACGACGCGCACATCAATGGCATGGGCGCCGACGGGCAAGATGCGCTGCATCACGAAATCGCCCTCGGGTGCGGGGGCAACCGCTTCGCCAAGCGTGTAGACCGTGCCGCCGGGCGCGACATTCTCGCCCGACACGGTGACCGCGCCGCCCCGGACCGGGATCGCCCGGCGGGTGGCGGCATCGCTGCCCTCTTCCACCCCTTCGGCCAGGTTGCGGCTGTCCGAGAGCGAGAGCGGAATATCCATCGTCTCGTCGTAACGGCCCTCAGCGTCATAGACGCGATGAACGGCGACAACGCGGCCCCCTTCCGGCACCGTAATGGTCGCCTGCCCGTTCGGGTCCACCGGAACCACCGCGAGGAGTTTGCCCTCGCTGCCGATCCCGGCGCGGTCGATCACGCGGATCTCGCCACGGGTGACATAGGCGGGATAGTTGAGCTGGCTGGTGAAGGTCACGGTATCGCCCGCCACCATCTCACGGGTCGCCTCGCTGCGCTGCATATCGAGGCGCGGCTTGGCCCCGAGGCCGTCGAAGCGGATCTGGATATCCGCATCGGCCAGCGCCAGATCGGTCTGGCGGATGCTGTCCTCGACCCGCTCGTCGCCAATCAGCGGCTGCCCGTCGATGACGATCTGGAAGCCGACGCCGGTGTCCGGTGCGCCGCCCTGATCCCACTCGCTATTGGGCTCGGCGGGCATGGTGACGACCGTGCCGCCATTGGCGCGGTCGCACCCATCGGGCAGAACCCCCGCAACGAGATCACAGGCCGGATCGCCCAAGGGCTGCGCGAGCGCGCCACTGGCCGCCAGAGTGAGAACCGCCGTGCCGCAAAGCAGAAGAGAATTTGTAGTCATTTTCAACATCGTTACCCGCCTCACTGGACTCTCTTTGAGGTTCGTTCGATCACAAGCTTGTAGCGGCCCTGGCTGCTCCAATGCTTCCTTATGAGTTTCTCGACCGTATCGAGACGCGCGCGCACCAGCGCCGGGTCTTCACCGCGCTGATAGTAGGAGAGCCGCAGAACCGTGGGCGTGCTGCGAATGCTCGCCACCATCTGCGCGATCCCGTTCGCGAGCGCCTGCGTCGGCTGCGCGGTGCCCGGTGCGAAGGCCGCGTCCATCAGGTCGATATCCGTGACCTTGCCGAGCGACACACCGAAATTGATGCGCACCATCTTGCCGGCCGTGGCGCGGACCACACGCGGGTTTTCCGTCGTCAGGCGGTAGCCCGTGGGCAGGCTGCGCGTGTCGAGCTTGAGCGAGATGTTCTCGCCAATCGACGGCGGCATCGCGGCGCAAGGCACGTTGAAGCGGCCATGTTCGTCGGTGGTGATCAGCTCGCCCCCGAGGGTCACGACGCGCACATTGGCCATGCCCGGCTCGCCCTCATCCTGCACACCGTCACTGTCGCGGTCGTCAAAGACCTTGCCGATCACATCGGTACAGTCGAACACATGCTCCGGCTCGCGGGAAATCTCCGCCTCGGCCACATTCGAGATGACCTCGCCATTGCGGTCGGTCGCCCAGGTGCGGTTGACGGCGCTCTCGCCCGCATCGAGCACGGTGATGCGCGCATCGAAGGTGATGGTGAGCTTGTCGCCCTTCGCCAGATCGAGCGGCGCCCAGACAAGCTGGCGGCCATTGATCTTCGGCTCCTGATCGCTGCCATCCACAACCCCCGAGCCTTCGACATACTGGATGCGGGACGGCAATTCGTCGATCACCTTAAGATCGCTGCCGCTGACATCGCCGGTGTTCTCGAAGGTCAGCGTATAGGTCACGACCTCGCCGATCTGCGGGCTGGGGTTGCTCACGGATTTCGTGGCGTCCAGCTCCGGCGTGTTGACCGGAAGGATGGTCACGGTCGGATCGTCCGGGATGCCGTCATTGTTGAGATCGCGATTGCTGATCACGTCCGGGTCGTCCGAGATCACGGTGAACATATTGCCCTGCGGGTCCGTCGCCGAGGCGGTCGCGGTGTTGACCACGCGGCCCGCATCGAGATCGGCTTGCGTCAGGACATATTCCGCCGTGAAGGTCGCGCTGTCGCTGTCCCCCGGCTCCAGCGTCGCCAGTGGCCCGCCGGTCACCTCCACCATCGGATCGTCGATATCGACATCCGAGAGGGTGATGTTGCCGGTGTTGCGCACGGTGAAGCTGTAGCGGATCGTGTCGCCCACATCGGCCACATCATCACCGCCAAGATCAAGCTGGTCGGTCTTGAGCAGGCTCAGCGCCGCCTCCAGCGGGAGCGCGATCACGGTCGGATCATCGGGGTTGCCGTCGCCATCCGCATCCACATCTTCGGCATTGGCCGGATCGTCGGACACATCGCTGACAGGGTTGCCGCTCGGATCGGTGCCGTTCGCGGTGGCCGAGTTTTCGACCTCGCCCGCATTCAGATCGTCCTGTGTGATCGTGTAGACCGCCGTGAAGGTGGTGCTATCGCTCTCGCCCGGCTCCAGGCTGGCAATCGGGCCGCCCGTGACCGCCACCAGCGGATCGTCGATGGTGATATTGCTCAGCGTCAGCGTGCCATTATTGGTCACGGTGAAGGCATAGCTGATCGTGTCACCCGCATTGGCCACGCCGTCCTCACCCGCATTGAGAGTGCCGGTTTTCTCCAGCGTCAGCCCGCCGGTGCCTTCGAGCGCGATCACGGTCGGGTCATCCGGGTTGCCGTCCTCATCGGGATCGACATTGGTCTCATTGGCCGGATCGTCGGAGACATCGGTGATCTCTTCGCCGCTCGGATTGGTTCCGGTGACGGTGGCCGAGTTCTCGACCTCGCCCGCGTTCACATCGTCTTGGGTGATCGTATAGACCGCCGTGAAGGTGGCACTGTCGCTCTCGCCCGGTGCGAGCGTCGCAATCGGGCCGCCGGTCACTTCGACGAGCGGGTCGGCAATGGTGATCTCGCTCAGGGTCAGATTGCCGGTGTTCGTCACGGTGAAGGCATAGGTGATGGTGTCCCCTGCATTCAGGATCTCATCCTCACCCGCATCGAGCGTGCCGGTTTTCTCCAGCGCAATCGCGCCTTCGCTGACGAGCGCGATCGCGGTCGGATCGTCCGGGTTGCCGTCGCCATCCGGGTCCGCATTGGTGCCGTCGGTCGGATCATCGGAGAGGTCCGTCACCGGCTCGCCATAAGGATCGACACCCTCGCCAAGCGCCTGGTTGGTGACTTCGCCCGCATCGAGATCTTCCTGGGTCAGCTCGTAGCTGGCCGAGAAGATCGCGGTCACGCCGGTCAGAAGATCCGCGCCGTCGCCCTCGCCATCCTCATCGGTGCCGCCCGAGACATAGGCCGGAACCGGGGTCTCGCCCGCGCCGCTAAAGGTGGTTTCGGTGACGGTCACGTCAAACACGGTCGCGGTGCCGGTATTGGTGACTTCATAGATATAGGTGAGCGTGTCGCCGACATTCGGCTCCCCGTCACCGCCATCATCAAGCGCTACGGTTTTCTGCACATCAATGCCGCTCGATGTGACCACAATGGTCGCCACCGCCGTGTCGCAATTCTCGGGGTTGAGAATTTCGCAGATCGTATACTCGTAAGTATAGCTGCCCGCTGACGTTCCCGGCGCGATGGTGATCGTGCCATCGGGGTTCATGATGATCGAACCGGTCTCCGGGGTCGGCTGAGTACCCGGCGTCAGGGTGATCGCGTCCGGGTCCACCGGCTCGCCATTGAGCGTGTCGTTTTCGAGGACCGACGGCGTTTCCCCACCCAGTTCCCCGCTATAGGGCGAACCGGAGAGGTCATCATCCACCGCATCAATCGGCGCGGCATCGACCACGACGGTCGCCGTGTTGGTCGAGCAGTTCTCCGGGTTGAGGATCTCGCAGATCGTATACTCATAGGTATACGTCCCCGCTGTGGTCCCTTCGGCAACCGTGATCGTGCCATCCGGATTCATCGTTATCGACCCGCTCGCAGGCTCCGGCGCGGTGCCGGGCGTCAGCGTGATATCCGCCGGGTCCACGATCTCGCCGTTCAGCGTGTCGTTGTCGAGAACCGAGGCCGTATCGCCACCACTCGCGCCATTCACCGGCGAGCCAGAGAAATCATCCACAATCGCCTCAATCGGCGCTTCGCTGACGACAACGGTCGCGGTGTTGGTGGAGCAATTCTCCGGGTTCAGGTTCTCGCAGATCGTATATTCATAAGTATACGTGCCCGCGGTGGTCCCTTCGGCGACGGTGATGGTCCCGTCCGGGTTCATCGTGATCGACCCGCTCGCAGGCTCCGGCGCGGTGCCGGGGGTCAGCGTGATATCCGCCGGGTCCACCACTTCGCCGTTCAGCGTGTCGTTGTCGAGAACCGAGGCCGTATCGCCGCCGCTCGCGCCATTGACCGGGCTGCCCGAGAAGTCATCCACAATCGCCTCAATCGGCGCTTCGCTGACCACAATCGTGGCTTGGTTGGTGGAACAATTGGTCTCGTTCAGAACCTCGCAGATCGTATAGGAATAGGTATAGGTCCCTGCGGTGGTCCCGGGCGCGACCGTAATCGTGCCGTCCGGATTCATCGTGATCTCACCATTTTCCGGGTTCGGCGCGGTGCCGGGCTCAATCGTGATATCCGCCAGGTCCACGATCTCGCCATTCAGCGTATCGTTCTCCAGAACCGAACCCGTATCACCGCCACTCGCGCCATTGATTGGCGTTTCGGAGAAATCATCGACAATCGCCTCAATCGGCGCGGCTTCGACCACGACAGTCGCAAAGGTGGTCGCGCAGTTCGTCTCGTTCAGCACTTCGCAGATGGTATAGGGATATGTGTATGTCCCTGCGGTGGTGCCGGGCGCGACCGTGATGGTCCCATCGTCGTTCATCGTGATGGACCCATTCTCGGGGTTCGGCTCCTCGCCGCGCTCAAGCGTGATCTCCGCCGGATCGACCACCTCGCCGTTCAGCGTGTCATTCGCCAAAACGGTGCCGGTGGTGCCGCCATTGGCCCCATTGATCGGCGCGTCCGAGAAGTCATCGACAATCGCCTCGATGGGCGCGGGATCGACCACAATCGTCGCGGTGTTGGTGCTGCAATTGTCCTCATTGAGCACCTCGCAGATCGTATACTCATAGGTATAAGTCCCTGCCGTCGTGCCTTCGGCGACCGTGATCGTGCCATCCGGGTTCATCGTGATCGAACCACTCGCCGGGTTCGGCGCGGTGCCGGGCTCAAGGGTGATCTCCGCCGGATCGACCACTTCGCCATTCAGCGTGTCGTTCGTGAGAACCGACGCCGTCTCCCCGCCATTCGCGCCATTGATCGGCGTGCCGGAGAAATCATCCACAATCGCTTCAATCGGTGCGGGCTCGACCACGATGGTCGCGACCGCCGTGTCGCAGTTGGTCGGCGTGGTCGTCTCGCAGATCGTATAGGGATAGGTGTAGGTGCCTGCGGTCGTGCCGGGCGCGACCGTGATGGTCCCGTCCGGGTTCATGATGATCTCACCATTTTCCGGGCTCGGCTGGGTGCCGGCCTCAAGGGTGACATCCGCCGGGTCCACAGCCTCGCCATTCAGCGAGTCATTACCAAGCACGGACTCGGTCGTTCCGCCATTGCGGCCATTGATCGGCGCGGGCGCATCATCCACCGCATCGAGCGCCGCCTGATCGACGATCACCGTCGCCGTGGTGGTGCTGCAATTGCTCGGGTTGATGGCCTCGCAGATCGTGTATTCATAGACATAGGTGCCCGCCGTCGTGCCTTCGGCCACCGTGATCGTCCCGTCCGGGTTCATGATAATCTCGCCGAAGTCCGGGTCCGGCTGCGTGCCGGGCGTCAGCGTCACATCGGCCGGATCGAGAATCTCGCCGTTCAGCAAATCATTCGCCAGGACGCTCGGCAGGGTCGCGCCATTGAGACCGCTCACCGCCGTCGGCTCGTCAATCACCGCCTCGATCGGCGCTTGCCCCACCACGACCGTCGCATTGGTCGTGCTGCAATTGCTCGGGTTGAGATTTTCGCAGATGGTATAGGGGTAGGTGTAGGTGCCCGCCGGGGTCCCCTCCGCCACCGTGATGGTGCCATCGGGGTTCATGGTGATGCCGGGGTTCGGGGCCTCGCCGGGGGTCAGCGTGATTTCCGACGGGTCGACCGGCTCGCCATTCAGCGTGTCATTGGTCAGAACCGACGGCGTGTTCCCGCCGCTCGCGCCCGTGATCGGCGTTTCGGAGAAGTCATCCACCACCGCTTCAATCGGCGCTTCGCCAACCACGATGGTCGCGGTGGCGGGGCTGCAATTCGTCTCGTTCAGAACCTCGCAGATTGTGTAGTTATAGGTGTAGGTGCCTGCGGTCGTGCCGGGTGCGACCGTGATCGTGCCGTCCGGATTCATGGTGATCTCACCATTGTCCGGGTTCGGTGCGGTGCCGGGCGTCAGCGTAATATCCGCCGGATCGACCGGCTGACCATTCAGAGTGTCATTCGTGAGAACCGACGCCGTGTCGCCGCCGTTCGCGCCCGTGATCGGCGCGCCGGAGAAATCGTCATCAATCGCCTCAATCGGCGCTTCGCCCACCACAACGGTCGCGTTGGTGGTGCTGCAATTGGTCGGATTGATGACTTCGCAGATTGTATACTCATAGGTGTAGGTCCCCGCGGTCGTGCCGGGCGCAACCGTGATCGTGCCGTCCGGATTCATAGTGATCTCACCATTTTCCGGGTTCGGCTGCGTGCCGGGGGTCAGCGCGATATCCGCCGGATCGACCACTTCGCCATTCAGCGTGTCATTGGTCAGAACCGAGGCCGTATCGCCGCCGCTCGCGCCATTGACCGGGCTGCCGGAGAAATCATCGACAATCGCCTCAATCGGCGCTTCACCAACGACAATCGTTGCGGTCGCGGGGTTACAATTGGTGTCGTTCAGATTTTCGCAGATCGTATAATCATAGGTATACGTGCCTGCGCTTGTCCCGGGCGCGACCGTGATCGTGCCATCCGGATTCATGGTGATCTCGCCGAAGTCCGGGTCCGGCGCAGTGCCGGGGGTCAGCGTGATATCCGCCGGGTCCACGATCTCGCCGTTCAGCGTGTCATTGGTGAGAACCGATGCCGTGTCACCGCCGCTCGCGCCTGTGATCGGCGTGCCGGAGAAGTCATCATCAATGGCTTCAATCGGCGCTTCGCCCACCACAACGGTCGCGTTGGTGGTGCTGCAATTGGTCGGATTGATGACTTCGCAGATTGTATACTCATAGGTGTAGGTCCCCGCGGTCGTGCCGGGCGCAACCGTGATCGTGCCGTCCGGATTCATAGTGATCTCACCATTTTCCGGGTTCGGCTGCGTGCCGGGGGTCAGCGCGATATCCGCCGGATCGACCACTTCGCCATTCAGCGTGTCATTGGTCAGAACCGAGGCCGTATCGCCGCCGCTCGCGCCATTGACCGGGCTGCCGGAGAAATCATCGACAATCGCCTCAATCGGCGCTTCACCAACGACAATCGTTGCGGTCGCGGGGTTACAATTGGTGTCGTTCAGATTTTCGCAGATCGTATAATCATAGGTATACGTGCCTGCGCTTGTCCCGGGCGCGACCGTGATCGTGCCATCCGGATTCATGGTGATCTCGCCGAAGTCCGGGTCCGGCGCAGTGCCGGGGGTCAGCGTGATATCCGCCGGGTCCACGATCTCGCCGTTCAGCGTGTCGTTCGTCAGAACCGAGGTCGTATCGCCGCCGCTCGCACCTGTAATGGGCGTGCCGGAGAAGTCATCATCAATCGCTTCAATCGGCGCGGGATCGACCACAATGGTCGCGCTCGTCGTGCTACAATTATCCGGGTCGAAATTCTCGCAAATCGTGTACGGGTAAGTATAAGTCCCCGCCGAGGTCCCCTCTTCCACCGTGATCGTGCCATCGGGGTTCATGGTGATCGACCCGGTTTCCGGGCTCGGCGCGGTGCCGGGCGTGAGGGTGATCTCCGCCGGATCAACCACTTCGCCATTCAGCGTGTCATTCTCCAGAACCGAGCTGGTCGTGCCGCCATTGGACCCGTTGATCGCCGCATCCGAGAAGTTATCGACAACCGCTTCAATCGGCGCCGGCTCGACCACGATGGTCGCATTGGTCGTGCTGCAATTGGTCGGCAGGCGGATCTCGCAGATGGTGTATTCGTAGGTGTAAGTCCCGGCGGTCGTGCCGGGCGCGACCGTGATCGTGCCATCCGGGTTCATGGTGATCGACCCAGCTTCCGGGGTCGGCGCGCTGCCGGGCGTCAGGGTAATATCCGCCGGATCCACCACCTGTCCGTTCAGCGTGTCATTCGTCAGGACCGACGCCGTATCGCCGCCATTGAGGCTGTTGATCGGCGCACCGCTGAAATCGTCGATAATCGCCTCGATCTCGACCTCGGGCAGCTCGACAATCGTCGGATCATCCGGCTCGCCATCCTCTTCGCTGTCGATGTTGGTCGCGTCACTCGGGTCGTCGGAAATATCGGTGATCGGGTCGCCGCTAAAGGTGATCGCCGTGGCGGTCGCGGTGTTCTCCACCTCACCCGCATCCAGATCCGCCTGGGTCAGCGTGTAGGTCGCCGTGAAGGTCGTTGAATCGCTCGCCCCCGAGGCAAGCTCGGCAATAGGCCCGCCGCTGACGGTGACAAGATCGTCGTCGATCTCGATATCTGTCAGCGTCGTCTGCCCGGTATTCGTGACGGTGAAGCTGTACTCGACCGTATCGCCCACATTCGCGATCCCATCACCGCCATCATTCAGCGTGCCGGCTTTTTCCAACTCAATATCGGCGGATTGGATCTCAATGACATAATCCTCGATCTCGCCATTAAGTATGGGCCGGTCCGGTCGCCAAGACACGGCCGAGCCGGACAAAATCTTGAACCGCGCATAGGTGACTGTTCCCGCAGGCGCGATATCGTCAAATGTCCAGACCAGATCGCCGTCGAGCGCGCCGCCAGAAATAGTGGTATAGGTGAATTCATCCTCATCAAACGCACCGTTCTTGTCGACATCAATCCAGCCGCGCAGAACACCGTTGCCGGTCACATCGAAGGATGACGCCGTCATTGTGTAACTCGTCGTTCCGGCGATCAGCGGCGGAAAATTCAAGACCCCATCTTCATCGTCGATCCCGTTGGCATCGTCGCCGGTTGCCGTCGCGTTTTCCTGATTGCCCGCCTCTGAATCGCGTTCAAATGCGCCGAGATAGGGGCCACCACCCTGCCTCACCGTCGCGCGCGCGATGCTTTGCTGGGGGGTCAGAACAGTCGGGCGGCCGCCGCCCGAGGCAGACGCTGGCAAATAGGCGCCTGCAGTGTCATAGCCGGGCGCATCGCCGAAATCAGAGGCAAGAAAAATTCCGAAGGCGAGCGCTTCCTTCCCGCCCGCGAACATCTGCACATTCACCGTGCTAACGTTCTGAGCCAGCCCGAGGACGGTTCCACCGCCGGTATCAACCGTATCGGTCATAGTGACGGATTGGCCGCTCGAATTAAATCGCATGTTCAACATGCCAGCGCCCTCGATCAGTTCCCAAGGCCGCCCGGTCGTCGTCCATGTGGCAGATTCGCCACCAAGCCCGGTATCCTCAGCTTCCGCAACGACAATATCCAAAGGCAGCGGACGACCGTCGAGGGTCGCCGAGAAGCTCACCGAATAGGCCGGATCCTGACCGTTCACCGTGTTCGCAAGCCCGATCGGATTCACACCGCTATACATGCTGTCAAGGATATCGCCGCGCCATTGGCCGGTGTTATACGGGCTGATCGCGACGTTCCGCGCAGAGATGGTCGCTGTAATCTCGATCTCGCCCGGCACGCTCCAGCGTTTGGTCACGGTTGAATTGGCGGGAAAGGTCGTTGTGCTGCCGCAGGACCAGTCGAGCCAGAAAATCTCATCCTTGTATTGCCCCGTCCCGCCGGTTGCGAAGCCAGAGCCTTCCGTGGAGCCCTGCTCCGTGCCGCAGTCGATGGCCTGCGCCTGCGCCAGCCCCGGAACCGAGAGGATCAGGATCTGGACCGCCAGCAGCACGACAAAAAACGCGGCGCGGCCGAAAGCTTTGAAAATATTCATGGAAAGGCCCATTTCTGGAGCGGAGCCGGTGGCCCCTGTCTGCTGACGTGATGTGGACTTGATGGGACGATTCGCGATACAGCCGCTGTTCGGCGCGCGGAACGCCGGTCTTTCCGCCTGCCCCGGCTGTTTTGCACTTTGTTGCGGCGAAGTTTCGGCGCCCATCCCCAACATACATCCATCCTGAATTTTCGGGGATGCAGCAAAGCGCGGTCCCGAAACACTGTTTAAAGAGTGCTTAACCCCGACGACGCGGATGCATTTTTCCTGTGATGCCTAGCTTCAAATTCCGGAAACGACCCTTCCGGACGGTGCCCCCACCACATATGCACGACCATCGCGGTCAAACAAATGTTAATCCGCAATTAACCTAATCAGCAAAAAATTGCCAAGTGAAAACCCTGCGTCATGCAAGAAATAACCAAGATTAAATATGGTTTCAAAGTGAAACTGTTATAATATACAAAGATTTTCTTCAGTTGCTTTCTACCTATTCGGCTATGAATATTAACCCTTAAGAAAATCGGGAAAACTTTAAAAACGACATGTAAATGATATAAACTTTGATAAATCGCTAGGAGAAATACTGCAAAGGAGAAACGCGCCCGACCGGCCCCTCTTCGAGAATATCGGTCAGGCAGATGCGGCAAAACTGTGACAATGTTTTGACAGCATCGTCTGCGGCGACATTACGCATTGACTTTGCGGAAGCGGATCAATTTTCGATTCGAATGCGATGAGGATGACACCTCAGCCATCGTCCTAAACAATGATTTGAGTGCCTTAATCGCTTAGGGGCTCACGGTAGGCAAAACTCCCGCAGCGGCCCGCCTTTCAGCGCGCAACTAAGGTCGGGTTTGAGCCCAAAGTTCCGGACTCGCTGCGCAGTGGCGAATGTCGGTTTCCGGTTCGCACGTCAGCTTTTCCGCCAGATCACTCGGTTTCTGACAGATCACTCCGCGCATCCAGGATGATCATCCATGACGAATGCAGGAACAGCCCTGCGATGGCGAAAGCAACGATGAGGTCAGGCCAGGCACTGCCGAGCCAGGCGACCAGTCCGGCAGCGATCACCACGGCGAGGTTGCCGATGGCGTCGTTCCGGGAGAACAGCCATACGGCCCGCATGTTGGCGTCGCCCTTGCGGTGTTTTAGCAGCGGCAGCACCGCAAGAATGTTTACGATCAGCGCGCCCACGGCGAAGGCTCCCATTAACCCGGCCTCTGGTGTCGTCTGATTCAGGACACGCCAGATTGTGCTGCCGACAACGCCAAGCCCCAGAAATCCCAAGAACACGCCCTGGATCATCGCCGACCGCGCCCGCCATGTCAGACTCCAACCGATAGCGAGCAGGCCCAGAAAGGTGATTGCGCCGTCGCCCAAAAAATCCAGGGCATCTGCTTTCAAAGCTTGCGATCCGGACAGGAACCCGCCGAACATCTCGATCACCCCGTAGCCGAGATTGAGCAGGACCACGATCCAGAGCGCGCGGCGATAGCTCGGGTCTTTGTAAGCCGGATCGGACGATGTATCCCCGCTCTTGATCAGCTCAAAGCCATAGCCGGTTGCGTCCAGTGCTGGACGCACTTTCGGCAAGTCGTCTTCGGCGATCCGCAATGTCATGACATGGGTTGCGGCAGACACCTTCACATCGCCTTCAGCCACGCCCGCAGACCGAGCGGCCCGTTCGATCTCGGCGGCATCCTTGGCGCAGTCCATGCCATGCACCCGCATCCGGATCGGCAAAGACGTTGTAGGCAATGTGGTGTTATCTGCTCGGCTCATATGCGATCCTCTTGAAGGTAGCGTGCGAAAGAAGTCGCCGCTAACGTATCAGTGGATAATGATATGACATTGCAAAACATTCAAGACGATCTTTCGGCAGCTGACACCCTTGAGCCGCGGGCAAAGCTCTTCCGGGGTCTCGGCGACCCCAGCCGTCTTGCGATCCTCGATGCGCTACTGTCGGACGAACGCAGCGTGCAGGAAATCGTTACCCAAACAGGGCTTGGTCAGCCCAATGTCTCGAACCATCTGCGCTGCCTTTTGGATTGCGGTCTGGTCAGTCGCAGGAACGAAGGTCGGTTCGTCCGGTATCGCCTTGCGGACAGGCGGATCGCTGATCTCATCCGCGACGCAGATCAACTACTTGCCTCGACAGCCGTAGGGGTCGATGCCTGCCGAAGCTATACGGATTAACCGACGTGTCCTGCTGCAATGTTCTATTGGTGCGCCAGGCCTAAAGCAGCCAATTTGCGCAGCCGCAGCAAAATGGCGCTTTGTCCGCAAAGCAGACATATACTGCGCCGCACGCACCCTTCTACACTGCGAAGAACCTGAACCGCGATGATTAACAGCCTAGCGCGTAAGATGATCGGCGACAAACCGCAGTTTTTGGCGGAGGAGGTGCCCGCCATTCTAGTGATGCCCAATGTTTCGATCTGTAGCAGATTACTTAGCAAACACAGATTTTTATGGCGAAACGGTGTCGTGAGCTGTTGCATTCAATCTCTATCAGAGCCATTCTCTATGGATGGTATTTTGGGGGGTTGATGATGCCACGCGTTGCGAAGGAACTATCGGCAATCGAGTTGAAGCGGTTACAGCACTCGGGAAAGGGGCAGAACGCAAAGTTTCCTGTCGGTGGCGTATCCGGTCTATTGCTACAAATTACGCCGAACGGTGGGCGGTCTTGGCTGCTGCGCGTCCAGGTAGGCGGCAAGCGCAGAGAGATTGGCCTTGGTGGCTATCCTGACGTGACGCTTGCAATGGCTCGTGATCGAGCCCGCGAGGCAAAGGACAAGATTAGGAACGGTATCGATCCTGTCGAGGAACGGCGCGCGCTTCGCGCAGCCTTGGCGACGGCAAGAGCGCGGGGGCTAACTTTCGCGGAGGCAACTGAGCGTTACCTTGAGGCTAAATTGGGTGCTTTCAAGAATGCCAAGCATCGCCAGCAATGGCGCAACACCCTCACAACTTACGCTCTACCGGAGCTTGGCAAGATGCAGGTGCAGGACATCACTGTGCAGGACGTTCTGCGAGCGCTGGAACCGATCTGGCACGCCAAAACGGAGACCGCATCGCGCGTACGCGGTCGAATTGAGGCTGTCCTATCCTGGGCAACCGTTGCCGGGCATCGCTCAGGTGATAATCCCGCGCGATGGGCTGGAAATCTCAAGGAACTTCTTCCTGCTCCTTCGCGAGTGGCGAAGGAAGGAAATCACCCTGCTGTACAGATCGCGGATGCGCCACGTTGGTTCTCGTCCTTGCGCAAACGGGAGGGCATCGGCAGCCGGGCACTTGAGTTTGTCGCTCTAACTGCTGCCCGCTCTCAGGAGGTTCGCGGGGCGCGCTGGGATGAAATCGACTTCGATGCCCAAATGTGGATTGTTCCTGCCGAGCGCATGAAGATGGATCGTGAACATCGTGTTCCGCTCAGCGCGGATGCGGTGGCACTACTGAAGGCCCTGCCACGTTTTGACAACAACCCGCTGGTGTTTCCCGCCCCGCGTGGCGGTGAAATGTCGGACATGACATTGAGCGCGGCCATGAAGCGACTACACGCTGCCGATGTGACAGCGGGCGCTGGCGGCTTCGTTGATCGCGTCAGCAAGCGTCCCGCTGTTCCACATGGACTACGCTCGACTTTTCGCGATTGGGTAGCTGAAGAGACCCACTTTCCCGGAGATATGGCAGAAGTGGCTTTGGCTCACCGTATCGGAAATGCGGTCGAAGCCTCCTATCGACGTGGTGACATGGTCGAAAAGCGGCGAGCAATGATGAATGCGTGGGCTGGGTATTTATCCAATACTATCCAGTCAGAATCTAGATTAGCCGAGGCGGAGGAAAATGTCATACCAACAGGCCGTTGAATTTGCTACGAGATGGCTTGAGAAGCATGCCAAAGGGCCACAAGTCATCTCTTATGAGCTTGAGCCGACTGAAATCGTGTATGCGCTGGGCGTTGGGTTAGAACATCAGTTCGACGATCATCAATTTTGCCCATCAAAGTACGTTATTTCCGATATTGCTCTGAATTGGCTGTGCATGACAGCTGAGCGGGATAAGGGGGCGTTCGAGCTAGTGCGTCGGATCGCGATAAGCAAACTTCTCCGTAACGAGCCGCTCTCCATGTCTGTCAGCCTATTCGCGGGAATGGTTTTGGCAGGGCTTAAGAAGTCACCGCCACCTGAGTCACAACGACTTTCCAAAACTTTTGCCAGAAACTTACACCTTGTCTATCTTGCGAGAAGTATTTCGAGATTGTTTGGACTTGCGCTCACTCGTAACGATTCTAGCGGAGGAAGCGGTGTCTCGGCCTGTGACGCGATATCTGATGCCCTAGAAAACCTTGATATTTTTATGTCGCCTCGCGCCATAAAGGATCTCTTGGTTCACAAAAGCAGCCTCCGGGTTCGTGAAATCGCGGACGAGATTGAGGAGATCCACCGAAACGGCTCTCCGTTTCTCGCTTCGATGAAACATCCCTAGCAGTTCCAGCGCAGTCCCACGTCGGGTGAGCGAGTTTCGCTGACCTCCGTCATGCCTGGGGGCTGGCTTCGTGAGATGACGGTTTCAATCGTAAAACATTGGAGCGCGTCGCATGGACGAAATATTTGTTTCAGACACCCAAGTTGCCGCACGCTATGACGTGCATCGCACGACACCGTGGCGGTGGGTCAAGACACTTCCCGACTTTCCGAGGCCTATCACCCTGACACCAGGCTGCACGCGCTGGAAACTTTCCGAGCTTGAGGCTTGGGAAGCAAAGCGCTCCGTCGATTGAGGGGAAGTGACATGATTGCTGAAATTGTAATCCCCGGCGCGCTGGCGGGCGCCACCGGGGCATTTATCGAAACGGTCCGTTTCTCTGAAAAACATTACGGTAGTCCGACTCAAGCCGCAACGCATTTTGGCGCCACAGATCTGCGCTTTGTGCATCTGCCTTCTCGGCACGGGTCGAACGATGACCTCACCGCGCACACGGGAGCCTTCATACATGCGGAGGCTGACGATGAACGCACGTGAGATTACCATGGCTCTTCACGGAAAATGGTATCGGCGCTATGGTATTGCCTGCTGCCCAGCTCATGGCGACCGCAAGCCGTCGCTAACGCTCGCGGATGGCAACGAAGGTCGTTTGCTCCTGTCATGCAAGGCCGGCTGCGACTTCCTTGCAGTACTGAATGCTTTGCGTAGCCTGGGCATCATGAATGGTCGGGAGGGCTTAAGACCCACTGATCCTATCGAAATGGCGAAGCGTGAAATCGAAGAACGTGCCGCAGCTGAACGGACGGCACGCAAGGCACTGGCAACGTGGAAGGAAGCGCTGCCAATAGCTGGCACCATCGCCGAGACCTATCTTCGCAATCGCGGCATAACCTGCACGCTACCCGCAACTTTACGCTTCCATCCAGAATGCTGGCACCCATCCGCCAAGCGGTTTCCGACTATGATCGCACTAGTCGAGGGCTTGCCCCTCACAGCGATCCATCGAACCTATTTGCGTCCCGACGGCGAGGGTAAAGCAGACGTTCACCCCCAGAAGGCGATGCAGGGTGCATGCGCTGGTGGCGCAGTACGTCTTGCGAGAGCCGATGGCCCGCTTGTGGTGGCTGAGGGCATCGAAACCGCCTTGAGCCTTTGCAGCGGCCTATTGCATAGGCCAGCGACGATTTGGGCAGCGTTATCCGCGCCCGGCATCGCCGCGCTGCGGTTACCAGATCAGCCGAAGCGGCTGACGATCGCCATCGATGGAGACGCTACTGGCATGGTCGCGTCCAACAAACTGGCCGAACGCGCCTACTCTTTGGGTTGGAATGTCAGACTCTTGCCCGCGCCAGAGGGCAAGGACTGGAACGACATTCTCATGATGAAGGATACGAGAGCATGAACGTGATGCCAGAGCCGATTCCGTTCAAGCCAGAATGGCCTGATGCAGATCTGCGTCTTCTGCGCGCAGATCGGCCCGAGCCGCCAGTTCTGCCACTTGATGATGTCTTCTCCCCAAGTTGGGCACATTGGATGCGCGGCGCTGCCGCATCAAAAGGGGCACCCCCCGATTACATCATGGCCGCTCTGCTGGTGGTCTGCAGCACCCTCATAGGGAATACTCGTTGGACATCGCCATGGAATAGCTGGGCTGAGCCTCCGGTAATCTGGGCAATGAACATAGGTAACCCGAGTGCCGGAAAGAGCCCTGCCATAGATGCTGTACTGGTGCCTCTTAGGCGCGCCGAACGAAAACTGAGGGAGGCGGCGCGAGAAGATGTAGCCGCGTGGAGCGAAAAGGCCGAGATTGCGCATCTGGCAGAGCGCGCATGGAAAGAAGAGGTTAAGGCCGCAATCAAGGCGGGAGAAGAACCGCCAGCACGGCCCGACGCCGCAAATGCTGGACCGCAACCGGTCATGCCCTGCTTGGCACTTTCCGATGCAACCATTGAAAAATTAGCGGGAATCGTTGCGGGGCAGCCGCGCGGCACTCTGCTGGCGAGGGATGAATTGGCGGGCTGGCTGCAAAGCATGACCCGCTATGCTGGTGGCGGGTCAGATCGCCCATTCTGGCTTGAAGCGTACGGCGGGCGTTCTTTCTCGGTTGAACGCGTGGGCCGAGATCCGGTTTATGTCGATCGTCTTACCATCGGGGTTCTCGGCGGCATTCAGCCTGACCGACTGCGAAACCTGCTGATGAAATCCGACGACGACGGATTGCTCGCTCGTTTTATTCCCGTTTGGCCTCACCCCGCACCGGTTAAGCGGCCTGAAAGCACGCACAACGAAGCATTTCTCGAAGACGCCATCTCGCGTTTGTTGTCGCTAGAAATGTCAACCGATGGACAGGGACACCAGCAGCCATGGATGGTCCCTTTCGAGAACTCAGCCCAAGACGCCGTTGATAGGTTTCGTCAGTCTGTACGAAATTGGGAAGTAGAGGCGGAAGGCCTCCTGCTGTCGTATCTAGGCAAGTTGCCAGGTATTGCCGTGCGTCTGTCTCTGGTAATAGCCCTGATGGAATGGGCCAGCGGCGAGACTTCTCTCGCCGATAAAGTCACGCTCGATCACTTTGAACGGGCTGCTCTCTTGGTTGAGTCGTATCTTGTTCCAATGACCCGTCGCGCCTATGCGGAACAGTCTGGCGGCCCGGCACAAAAATCCGCACGCGCGCTCGTCGCGCTTATCCGCGGAGAGGCCTGGAAAAGTTTCGCTGCACGTGAGGTTCGCCGGAAGCAGCGTAGCCACCTGCAGAGTATGGAGGTGATCAATCAGGCCCTAAAAATCTTGGAAACTGACGACCTTATCCGGCCCGTCGATTGTCAGGCTAATCCTAAAGGTGGCGCGCCAAAACGCTTATATTCCGTCAATCCAGTGATTTTTGAGAATGACGAATGACATATCCACGCAAGCCCGCGTGCCGAACTGACGCACTGACAAAACTGACAAAACCTTGTCTTCCCCGACCACTACCAGCTTCGTGGAAAGCCGCCATGGGTTTTGTCAGTTTTGTCAGTACGTCAGTTCGACAAAGCGATCACGCTGACTTCGTTGCAGGGGCCAGATTGATCAAAGCGCGCATGGTGATCTACGGCTCGAGCGCAGGTTCAGCCCGGCATCAACTGCCCGCGCAATCGATTTCCATGAAGTTCATCAAGTCGGTCCGAACGCCATGACGGGAAAGGAACTCGCTATTCTGCGCCGCCGGGCGCGACTTTCACAGTCCGCGCTCGCACAGCGTCTTGGCGTGTCGCACCAGACCATAAGCTATTGGGAACAACGACCGGCTCTGGACGGCCGGTCGCCCATGCTTCAACAGATCGCAAACATGCTTTGCCCCGATGATGCTTGTCGGCTCCTTTCTTCTCGGCACGGCTTGGGCTTCATGACCTTGAGTTTCAACCAGAATGTCACGCAACAGGAGATACAGCTGATCTCCGATGCGATGACCGTCCGAAAGGAGACATTGGATGGGCTGGCGCGAAAGTCTTGCAACGCTCGGACGCGCAACGGTACGCTCTGTCGATCAAAAAGTGAGCCTGGAAAATCTCGGTGCCGGCTTCATGGTGGATTATCGACGGGGCCGAGAACGCTGGAAGGACGCAAGAAGATCGCGGCTGCTCAAAGAAAGCGTTGGGAACAACATAACAAGAAGAAGGCCGACAAGCATATTCGCTGCTAACCGAACGGAGATATTTTCTCTGCGGTCATGGGGTCTTAGCGGATAAGCATCATGCTTGGGGCGTCATGTTCGCCGGTTCGCCAGCATCAAGGCCGCGCCGCGTGGCCGTGTGCGAAACGGTATACGGCCAACAATTCTATGATCGAAACCTTCGATCTTTTTCCAGTCCCCGATCCGGATGCCTGATTGACGTGTGGGATGCCTGGTCGGAGCCAGCAAAACGAGTAGCCACATGCTTGCGATAGCGTTCCAGGTTACCGAAGAAGATCCTGAAGCGCAAAAGATCCCTGCCAAGACACGGGTAGTCAACCTGGCATCGCGGTGGGATCTGGAAAGGACAGGCCTGAGTTGGCGACCCCGAAGGACTTTCATCTATAGCTTTGTCCCTGAACGTGCTTTTGCGGAAAGAACGCCTGCTGCGTATTCTCGCCACATTGTCGGTAAAATCTCAACAACTCTGCCGACTATTCTTATTAAGAACGCGCAGGTTTTTGTATATCATAAATGCCTAGGAGCATTTGCGGCAACGGATCCGTTAAGGTTAGGCCCATTAACTTTGAGTGTCCGCACGTTTATGGGAGCGAAGGCGAGAACCGCGAAGACTTCGGCTATCGTAGCGGTTCTCGCCTTCGCATACTCAATGGTTTTAAAGGGCGGGAAGCCGACATGCGGCGGCGCGGCGTTGCGACTGCAGAAATTCGGCGATAACCGCCATTCGTTCTCAGCGCAGCGAAATTCGCACCATCGCAGGCCCATCGGGCGGAGAGCCGACTTGCGGCAGTGCGGCGCAGCATTGGCAACAATCTGTATAAGCCGACATTCAGGGGCAAGATCACGAGAGACCGGCACGAGCTAATGGTCGGGCGGGATTTGCACCTACGACCTTCAGGTTATGAGCAGATCAGAGGCGAAATTCGGGCACCCCGTAATTTCAGTATGTTACGGGACAATCGATTGATTTATTGCGATTTCCATGCCGACGCTCAACTGCATTGAGCGACATCTGACGGAACAACCTGCACGAGAACTGCAGCCAAGGGTTGAGGTGGCGTTGAGGTAGATGATTTTTCCAGCATCGTAAGTCTGACAACAAAAGTGCGGCCCATGCGTTGCCAGTAAGAGAGGGCTCGCTGAGAAGAAAACTCACATTGCCAACGGTCGTCGTTAATGTCGTCGCCCTGATGGAAAGCCGCGACCTCTGTTTGGGACTACCCTGATCGGGCTGAAACCGAAATTTCAAACCCACACACCGCTCCCTCAACCCTATAGCTTCACTCGCTTCAGCCGCAACGCATTGGCGATGACCGAGACCGAGGACAGCGACATGGCCGCCGCCGCGATCATCGGCGATAGCAGCAGGCCAAAGACCGGATAGAGCAGCCCTGCCGCCACCGGAATCCCGGCTGCGTTATAGATGAAAGCAAAGAACAGGTTCTGTCGGATGTTGCGCATGGTGGCCACGGCGAGCTTGCGGGCGCGGACAATGCCGGTCAGGTCGCCGCCCAGCAGGGTCAGCCCGGCGCTTTCGACCGCCACATCGGCGCCGGTGCCCATGGCGATACCGACATCCGCCGCAGCCAGCGCTGGTGCGTCGTTTACCCCGTCGCCCGCCATGGCGACCTTGTCCCCCTTGCCGCGCAGCCCGTCGATCAGATCCTTCTTGCCCTCGGGCAGCATTCCGGCGCGGACCTTGTCAATGCCCAAGCGGCTTGCCACGGCCAGCGCCGTGCGTTCGTTGTCGCCGGTTGCCATGATTACCTTTATGCCCAGATCGTGCAGGTCACGGATCGCGGCTTCTGCGGCCGGCTTGATCGGGTCGGCCACGGCGACCAGCCCCGCCAGCCTGCCATCCAGCGCCAAGAACATTGCGGTCTTACCCTCGCCGCGCAGACGGTCCGCAGTGTCCTCCCCGGTGTCGCAGTCGATACCAAGCGAGGTCATCATGGCGTTATTGCCAAGCGCCACATCGCGGCCATCGACCTTGCCGATCACACCCTTGCCGGTGACGGCCTCGAACTCCTCGCCATTGCCAAGGCTGAGCCCACGCGCCTTGGCGCCCTCGACGATCGCCTCGGCCAGCGGGTGTTCGGAGGCGCGTTCCAGTGCGGCGGCTGCGGCCAGCAACTCATCCTCGGACACGTCGCCGAAGCTGGTCACATCGGTCAGCGCGGGCTTGCCTTCGGTCAGCGTGCCGGTCTTGTCGACGATCAGCGTGTCCACATCGGCCATCAGTTCCAGTGCCTCGGCATTCTTGACCAGTACGCCGGCCTGCGCCCCGCGCCCCGCTGCCGTGGTGATGGAAATCGGCGTCGCCAGCCCAAGCGCACAGGGACAAGCGATGATCAGCACCGAAACCGCCGAGGCAATGGCAAAGACATAGGACGGGCTGGGGCCAAAGATCAGCCAGACGACAAAGGCCAGAATGGCGATCACCACCACCGCCGGCACGAAGATCGCCGAAACCCGGTCGGCCAGCCCCTGAATCGGCGCTTTGGAGCGTCGCGCGCCGGCGACCATCTGGACGATCTGCGACAGCACCGTATCGGCGCCGACATCGGTGGCGCGGATCGCCAGCGTGCCGTTCTTATTAATCGTGCCGCCGGTCACGCGGTCGCCCTGCACCTTCTCGACCGGCACCGGCTCGCCCGTGATCATGCTTTCATCGACGGAAGAACGGCCTTCGACCACCTCGCCATCGACCGGCACGCTGTCGCCCGGCCGCACGCGCAAGAGATCGCCCGCTGTGATGTTTTCCAGCGGCGCGTCATATTCCGCGCCATCGGGCAGGATGCGCCGGGCGGTCTTGGGCGCGAGATCCATCAGCGCCCGGATTGCATCGCCGGTGCGTTCCCGCGCCCGCAATTCCAGTACCTGCCCGACAAAGACCAGGGCGACGATAACCACGGCGGCCTCGTAATAGGTGCCAACCATGCCGCCCATCCGGTATTCCTCGGGAAAGATGCCCGGCAGGAAGGTGGCGAAGAGCGAATAGAGATAGGCCGCGCCGACACCCAGCGAGATCAGCGTCCACATGTTCGGTGAGCGGTTTTTGAAGGAATCCAACCCGCGCTGAAAGAAGGGCCGCGCCGCCCAGAGCACGATGGGCGTGGCCAGCAGGAACTCCAGCCAGACGGCGGTGCGGTGCCCGATCCAGTCACGGACCGGGATGCCCACCATCTCGCCCATGGTCAGGATCAACAACGGCACCGCAGCGGCCACGCTGACCCAGAGCCTGCGGGTGAAATCAGTCAGTTCATGGCTGGGTTCATCCGAGGGAATCATCGGCTCCAAAGCCATGCCGCAGATCGGGCAGGCGCCTGGTTCATCGCGCACGATCTCGGGATGCATCGGACAAGTCCATTGCGTGCCTGCCGGGGCGGATTTTTCGACCTTGGCCGCCGCGCCCGAGGCGTAGAACCACGGATCGCCGTCGAACTTCGACTGGCAACCGTCCGAGCAGAAATAGAAGGTCTGTCCCTCATAGTCGCGGTGCCGGGCCTCGGGCTTGATCGTCACCTGCATCCCGCAAATCGGGTCGATGGCCTTGCCGGGATCAGCCTGTGCCGGTGCGCCACCGTGTGTCCCGTGATCGTGATGCCCATGCGAATGATCGTGCTTGTGGTCCATGACTCTCTCCCGGCAGATACCTATAGGGGGTATATCAGACTTGCTCTATACCCCTTGAGGGTATAGCACAAGCCGCAGATGTTGAAGTTCGGAGCCCTCCTTGGCGCATGACAAGCAGAACCGAGACGCGATCCTGAAGCGGCTTTCCCGCCTGAACGGTCAGGTGCAGGGCGTCTCGCGTATGGTCGAGGATGGGCGCTATTGCGTCGATATCCTGAACCAGACCGCCGCCATCCGGTCTGCCCTGCGCGGCGTCGAACGCCTGCTGATCGAGGATCACGCGCGAAGTTGCATGGAAGACGCGATCCAATCCGGCGATCAGGACCGGCAGCGGGTGATGTTCCGCGAGGTCGTCGAGCTGATGGAAAAGGTGCGCGACTGATGCGCCTGCTGCTGTCGGTCGTGCTTGCCGCCCTGCTGGCGGTGACGATGCCGCTGGCCCTGACCGGCGCCGCCTCGGCGGAGGCATCGCCGATGGCCTCGATGGCCGAAACATCCGCGTCGCCAGTCGCGCATGAATGCTGCACCACGCAGCCGGATTCTCCACATGGCGACTGTGCGGCCTGTGCCGCCATCGGCCATGCCGAAGTCACGGCGAACGCGGCCCGGTTGCCACGCCGAATCCGGCACATTCCCCCGCTGCAGGATATGAAATCCGCCAGGCCGCGTTTGCCGCTGCCCCCTCCGCGATCCGCTGCTCTCTGACGCTACATGGCCCGAGTGGCCACAAGTCGATCAACTGCGCCATGACAGGGATGAATGACCCTACGGCGCGCAACATCCCGAAGGACATCAGATATGAGCAACCCCAATTTCTCGCGTCGCAGGGCGATCCTTGCGGTCGCGGCGATACTGTCGACAACCTCTACCCTTGCCTTCGCCGCCACCAGCTCGGATGCAAAGCCGAACCTGCTGAGTGTCACCAAGGACCCCGGCTGCGGCTGCTGCGGCGCCTGGGCCGACCTTGCCATCGAGGCGGGGTTTGAGGTCGAAATCACTGAGGCCAGCGACTATGTCGGCATGAAGCGCGACGCCGCTGTGCCCGAAAACCTGTGGTCCTGCCACACGACCCGGATCGGCGGCTATATCGTCGAGGGCCATGTGCCCTTCGCGGCCATAACGCAGCTTCTGGATCAGCGTCCCGACATCTCCGGGATCGCCGTGCCGGGGATGCCCGCCGGCTCTCCGGGCATGGGCGGCGGGGTCGAGGCCACCGCCGAGGTCATCGCCTGGGGCGGCATTGCCGGTGACGGGCGCGCCTTTCCGCTGGACGGATAACAGATGACGCGCAACGCACTCATCCTCATCGCGGCGGTCGGTCTGGCCGCTGCGATCCTGATCCTCTGGCGCGGCAGCGCGGCGACTGAGACAGCCGCACAGGATCAGGCCGTCATCGCGCTTGGCCAGCGGCTCTACGCCGACAACTGTGCCAGTTGCCATGGCGCCGATCTGGAAGGGCAGCCGGACTGGCAGACCCCACTCGCAAATGGCCGCTATCCGGCGCCCCCGCATAACGAGACCGGCCACACATGGCATCACGCCGACGCGCTTCTGGAACAGATCGTCCGTGACGGCACCGCCGCCGTGGTCGGGGATGGTTATGAAAGCGACATGCCCGGCTTTTCTGATGTCATGAGCGACGCCGAGATCGCCGCCGTTCTGGCCTATATCAAATCCACCTGGCCGGAACGCGAGCGCGCAATCCAGAGCCGTATGACCAAGGACAGCGCGTCCTAACACCCCGCGCGTCACCACCCCACCCAAGGAGTTTCCCATGAAGAAAAGAACCGCCGCCATCGCCCTGACGCTGCTCGTCCTTGCCGGATGCGCGGCCCAGGCGCCCGATATCGCTGCCGAAGCGGCCTCGCCGTATCCCATTCCGAACGAGGTCGTCGCCATCGCCGGCCCCAACCAGGACCTGACAACGGCGCGGCTGGACCCGGCGGATGATTGCTATTGGTATTATCATGCCGGGCCGGTCGAAACGACGCTGGTGCCGCTGCGGGCGGCCAACGGCAACCATATCTGCAACGCGCGTACGTCCTGACGCCCGGCCTCGCCAGAGGGCGACCGTTCAGCTGATGGCCGTCACGCTGCCCTCCGGCGAATAGAGATAGGCGGTCGCGCCGATCTGGACGCGTGGATAGAGTCCGTTGATATGGGCCATGACCATGCGGACGCAGCCGGAACTGGCGCGGCTGCCGATCGAGGTCGGAAATGGCGTGCCGTGAATGCGCAGATAGGTGTCGCGCTCGCCGAGATAGAGATAGAGCGCTCGCGAACCCAGCGCGTTCCGGGGGCCGGGCTCCATGCCATTTTCATACTGCGCATAGACCTCGGGTTCGCGCTCGATCATGTTCCGGGTCGGGGTCCAGTGCGGCCATTCGGCCTTGCGCTTGATTGTATAGGTCCCCGGCTCGTAAAGATCGCCCCGACCGATGGCCACGCCGTAACGCATCGCCGTGCCGCCCTCTTCGATGTGGTAGAGGTATCGGGCCACGGCATCGACGTGGATATCGCCCGGCACCAAACCGTCATTCGCGACAATCCGCTGCGGCAGGAAACGCTGGTGCAGGCCCCATGGATTGGGACCACCGGCTTCCACCTCGGCATCCCAGGCGGCCTTCTGCGCCGCATCGGGCCAGGACGAGGCCATCAGCGGGCTGGCGGCGGCAGCCGAGAACAGCGCGGTTGTCGTTCGGATGAAATGTCTGCGTGTCAGCATGTGATTGCTCCCCGTAATGGTTTAACCTTCAGATGACTGCGGCAAGCGCAGCGGAAGCCGCGATTGCCGAACGTATCGTCTCAGCGCCCGTCAACCTCTGGCGTCGCCGCAGGTCCGCCTTCCAGATCGGCGATCAGCGCCTTCATCTCCGCGATTTCCAGTGTCTGGGCCTCGATGATGCTGTCCGCCAGCGCCCGGACGCGAGGATCCGAGATATCCGCACGGGTGGATGTCAGGATCGCAATCGAGTGATGCGGAATCATCGCCTTCATCCAGGCGGTGTCGTCGACCGTTGCCTGACTGCGAACCAGAAACAGGCCGAGGGCAAATGCCAGAATTGAAAGGCCCGCGACGATCAAATTGGCACGCGGATTGCGGTACATCCCCAGCATGAAAGCCAGCATGATCAGCGCCATGGCGCCGCCCATGTAGAGCGCCATCCACATCCGGGTCTGGCTGAAAAAGACGTGATCCATTGCCCAGGTGTTCAGATACATCAACCCGAACATGACCACCGTCGAGGTAACGATCATCGCGGCAAAGCGGCCATAGCTTCCGCCGCTCATGTTTCCGTGGCTCTTGTGTCGATCAGAATGATCCATAGCATTGTCCTTTCTTGAAATTTGTCAGTTCCGGCGCGAGGCCGCGACCAGTTCGGCCAATTCGGATGAAGAAATGGCACCAAAGCGCGAATCCGATCCGGCGATGAAGGTGGGGGTGCCCCCCAGTCGTCCCTCGTTCATAACGAGAGTCCTTGGTGTTGATAGTGGTCGGTTTCGGGTTGGGCAAGCGCGCCGGGCGCGGCGCCCTCAGATTGCTCAAGCGCCCGGCGCGCGTCGGACGGGGTCTTGTTGCCCAGCGAGGAATGGGGCCTGACGTTGTTGTAGTCATAGCGCCAGAGGGCCAGCTTGCGGCGGGCATCGGCCAGCGCATTGGACTGCTGGATATGTTGGGCAATCTCCGGGCCGCCCATATCGCGCTGCAACTGCTGAGTGTCTAAACCCATGGATCGCGCAACACGCAGGACGCTGGCCCTTTCGGCCCGGGGTTTCTGACTCATCAAGGCGCGATGAAAGTCGGCGTAGCGCCCCTGCTTGCGCGACGCCAGCGCCGCGCGGGCCGCGAAAACCGAACCCTCGCCAAAGACCGGCCATTCCCGCATCACCATCCGCAAGCCGGGATCGGCTCCTAACACGGCATCCACCACTGGCATCATCGCACGGCAGAACTGGCAGTTATAGTCGAAGAACTCGATCAGAGTCGCATCGCCGTCAGGATTGCCGAAGATCGGCGCATTCGCGTCATGTTCAAGCTGCCTGCGGAATTCGGGTGGAAGCGAATGACCAGCCCAAGATAGGCGCGGTGCGATGGCCATCGCCGGGGCGGTAAGGGCCAGGGTCAGGATCATGCGTCGCTGAAACATCATGTCACTCCCGTCACGCCGAGACCGCGAACGTCGTCATCATGCCGCTGGCAAGATGCGGCATGTGGTGACAATGCAGCATCCATTCCGCCGCCTCGCCCGCATCCAGCGCCACCGTGACCATCGACATGGGCGGCACATAGACCGTGTCGCGCAATGCACCGGAAAACCGTCTGCCATTGATCGCGACAACTTGGAAATGATGGCCATGCAGATGCATGGGATGGCCCATCATCGACATGTTGTGGAACATGATCTCGACCCGCTGGCCTGTTTTGGCCGTAACCGGAATCCGATCCTCGAACACGCGGTCGTTGATGGTCCAGCGATAGGGCTGCATCTGCCCGCCCAGCATCACCATGGGTGATGCATCGGCAACTCGTTCCGTCAGCGGAGCAACGGCCCGCAAGGCGGCTTCCTGTGCAAGGTCGATATCGAATGCAGGTGCGGCCTCGTCTGCCATTCCAAGCATGACCGGCACCTTGGCGCCAGCGGTCGCAAGGATCAGGCCGGCGCGCTCATGCGCGCCTTCACGCAGCGCAAGGATCGGCCAGGCGCCGCCTTCGGCGGGCAGGTCAAGCTCGATATCAAGGCGCTGCCCCATGGCCAGACCGAAGCGCGTTCCTGAAAAGGGCTGCACCGGCTGGCCATCCACCGCCACAAGCCGTCCCGGAACCTCGCCGCTGTCGAGCCAGAACACCGTGGCCGCAGCCGCATTGATGACCCGCAGCAGGACCCGGCCACCCTTTTCCACCTGCACGACCTCGGGGTCGCCCAGGGTGCGGTCATTCGCCAGATAAGCGTCGAAATCGAAATCGTTGAGGTCCATCTGCATCCCGGTCATGCCGGGCATGGACATGCCGCCCATTTCCGACATCCCATTCATGGCCATACCATCGCCCATGTCATGACCGGCATGAGGATCGGCTGGTTGCGACATTTCGGCTTCGGCGGCCTCATCATGCCCCTTTCCCGAGCGGATTTCGTCCAGCACCTCTTCCGGCGAGCGGAACGAAAAGTCGTGAAGGAACATGGTGACCTCTTGCCGATCAACTCGCAGATCCTCAGGGCGGCGGACGATCAGGGGTGCGGCCAGCAACTGCATCTCCTGAATGGGCACATGGCTGTGCATCCAGTGCGTGCCTGCGGCGGCCTCAAAATCATAGGCACGCGTCTCTCCTGGCTGCAGCAGCGGCATCGGCATATCGGGAACGCCGTCCTGCGCGTTCGGCGGGATCTGTCCATGCCAATGAATGATCGTCGGCTCGGTCAGATCATTGGTCAGGTCCAGCAGGAAACGCTGGCCCGGATCCAGAACCAGACCGGGCGTTCCGTTGCCGTTGATCAGCCCGAAAACCGTGGCGGCGCGGCCATCGATGTCAAGCGTGCGCGTCGTTGCCTGCAATGCCAGCGCGGCTGGCTGCGCCATGCTCGTGCGTGGGATGGCAAAAGCTGCGGCCATGGCAGCGGATGCGGCCAGAAAGCCGCGGCGATTCAGTGTGCAAGTCATATGAATAATCCATCAGACCCCGTAGGGCGAACCATGTTCGGCACCTTGAAAGGTGCGGCAAAGCAAGTGTTCAGATGGATTTCGGAGGGCGGTATCCGGGGCCGACCAGAAGGCCATCACGTGTCACCGCTATAGAGTGCCATTTCAGCGAATGCTCGGTCTCAACAGGCGCAAGTTGCGCGGCAGCAAGCCAGGGCGTAGGTGTGCCGACACATAAAATCGCACAGGCATCGGTCATATCGTGCCGAGAGGTTTCCCCCGAAGAGCCGTGCTCATGCCCGCCTTTGTCACCGGGATGGCTGATCGAAGCGACAACTTGATCGGCCGACAGTCCGGCTGTGCCAGTACTTTGCCCATGCTGCGTCACGCCCGCGAACACGAGCAGGACAACAAGCAGAGAACATATCGCGCGGCACATCATGTGGTTGAGTTGGAACCTATGAAACTAGCTTGACAATAAGCAGGACAGACTCTCGTTGCAATTCACGGAGTAGTCAACAGAGGGTGTAGGTTTTTCCCTTCTGAGCCATTGACCGGCAGCCCTCCCCCTAGGTTCTGCCACCTTCCGCCTCCCCGCCGGTCCGACCGGCGATGCATGACTCGCGATGAGCGCGAGGCTGAGCCTTGTGTGGGATGCAAGAAGGAGGCGCTGGGCGTGGTCAAAAGACTGAGATTGAACGAGAAATCGGTGCGGGAGGCGGTGCCGGAACCGGGCCGGGACTATCAGATTTTCGACAGCGAGGTGCGGGGATTTGCCATCTGCATCTACCGCTCGGGCAACCGGGCCTTCACGCTGGATTACCGCCATGCCGGACGGCAGCGGCGGATGACGCTGGGGCGCTGGCCGGAATGGTCGACGGCAGCGGCGCGGGAACGGGCAAAGGAGCTGCGCCGCAACATCGATGCCGGTGGCGACCCGCTGGGCGTGAACGAAGACGGGAGGGACGGGCCCGCAAGCTGCAGGGATCGAAACCAACGCCGGTGTGCGCCAACCGGGTCGGCGAGGTGCTCCGAAAGATGTTCACCTATGCGCAAAGCTGGGCTGGAGTGAGGACAATTCGGCATCGGGATTACGCCGCCGGATCGAGAACCCACGCGAGCGGTTCCTGCCACTGGGGGACCAACAATCGTGGTCGGAAGTAAGTGGTTGCCGCTTGCCGTCAACGGGCCAACGTAAAATGCCGCGCCAAGCATGCAATGGCAGGTCTGGTGATTGCTGCAATGTAGCGCCGAACTGAGCGCAAAAGTCCGCTCTGGGCCGTCTCTGCAGGGCAGACCGCTGACCTGGGCGCCCAGCACGCCGCGTTACCGCATGACCGGTTACAGCCCAAACTCGACATTTCTTTCGAATTGACCCGCAAGGGGAAGCGGACCTGCATCCCAAGTCCATTAGACGAGCGAGTTGCGGATCAAGTTGACTTTCGACGAACGGCAGCTTCCGGTCTAGGGCAAAAACGGTCGATGCTGGTGAAAAACTCTGACCTTGATCGAGACCCAACCGACTGATTCACTTGCCTTATCGGCAGGGAGGATCAGGCGATGATGGGACGTCTGGAGGCGCAGGAGAACCTTTTTTAT
>NZ_JBLEFH010000009.1:0-181790 GCF_047345645.1 Jujubicoccus corallicola
GAAATGAGCTGAACGGCCACCATCCAAAAACACTGCCTTTGGCCGCGATAACAGCGGTCTGAGCGGAAGCGTCTCGGCGAAACACAAGATGTAGTAGGTCGAGTTTTTCACCTAAATCGACCGTTTTTGGCGAATACCTTCCGGCAGGAGGTTTATGTCCGGTGTGCCGACAAAGTGAGCTTTCGCTGCAAGTGCGCCAATGGCAGCAAAGCGCGCATTGCAACGTTGCCAATACATTGGTGGAGCATGTTCCACCGCGGCGCGCTAGTTGCGCGGCAGCGGTTTTGGAAACGCCCATCACCACCGCCTTTCCGCCCGTAGCGGAGTACACCAGCGAGGTCGGCGAGCGCGGCCGAAGAACTAGGGATGCTCTCGGATGGGTCTAGGGCCTGTTGACGTTGGGAGTGGACAGAACATGGGGGTCATGCGGGGCGTTTTCTGTTTGCGACGGTCAGCCGACCATCGAGAACTGCGGCCCTTGTGACGGCTACTCGGTGAGCCCCTTTGGGCGACCAACGCATCCTCCTGCGCTTTCCCATGCGGGCATTGGCAATGTCATCAACTGATCCTTCGGCACGAGAAGACGAGATGGGCAGCCCGTTACGGTACCGTCGGCCATAGTCGACAAGGGCTTCCATGTTGTTCGCGAGATAGGTGTACAGTGTCTCGCAGCGGGCCTGCACACGAGCGGCAGCGGTGCGGACAGCCAGAGGTTCTTCCCCGAGGCCGACGCAATCATGCATCAGCGCCTTCAGATATGTTTCCGCCACCCGTGCTCTGCCATGCCAAAGCCGCCAACGGAGGCTTTTCGCGGGGCGCTGGAACAGTACCGGAATTCCAGTGAACCCCGGTGTCTGGACCAGACCCTGAACGGCGGCCTCGATATGTTGAATGCGCATCGAGATGTGCCACCAGTCGAGGATATGTTTCACCTGACCGTCGCCACCCACGGCATTCCGTATGAGGTTCGGGAGAGCAAGCTCGCCATCAGAGATTACCGTCAACAGACGGCCTGGCTTCCATCCATAGTCGGACAGCTCTTCTCGCATGCGGCTGCTTGGCGATGCCGTCGCATTGGCGACCAAGCCAAATCGTCGGCACATATTGCGACTTTCAATCTTGCCGACCACAAGATCCAGGTGTCGCTGCTGATACTCCGGTCGACAGCGGATATGCGCACCGTCCAGAAAAACCGTCAAACCACCTTTGGGCGGGGCTTCAACGGGATCGCCTGATGCCCTTCGACTTTTCTCGAGCCCAGTGGCTACTCTTCCCAACCGGTCACGCACCGTGGTGTGATGGGGCGGATGGCAGGGGAGGAAGCTTTTCATCAGCCGCGCCGCTTCGCGAAAGGTATGCCGGGAACCAAGGTCCGCATGTAGCCGTTGCAGCTCCGGGGTAGCCCGGTCTGGAAAGAAATAGGCCAGCGGAGAAATAGGTCCACCGGGCATCGCCGCTGACCTGGCATCACACGAACAGCGGCGCATGCGCGCGGCTTTGACCCGAACCCGCCCAAAGAGCGTGTCGAGATCGCGCGTGCGATAGTCATGAATGGCACGAACCGAGGCGCAATCCGGGCATACGCGGCTTTCTCGAATGATCTCATCGACCTGATCGTAAAGGATTACCCTCTGGATCTGTTCGAGGATCCTTTTCCCATCCTCGAGGCGCAGCCCGATCCCGTCTGGGCAGGTCACCCGGTATGGTCGAGAAATGCCGTCAAGCTGATGAGTGCGCTTCTCCCCGTTGTCGAAGGTCGTTTCGATTGTAATCCGTACGTCCATGGCAGCCCCCCATACAAAGAGCTTACCTTAGCACAGGCCAGATCACCGACGACGACCCCCATGTTCTGTCCACTCCCCCTGGCCAGGCTCGGCCATCGTCCACGACATCAAGGGCGAGAACTGGCAGCTCACCAGCGGCTTCCGTGCAGACCATGGCCGCGTCCTGCTCTTCGACCCGACCAATGCGGCGTCGGCAGCCTACAATCCCCTGCTCGAAGTCCGGCGCGGAGAATGGGAGGTTCGCGACGTCCAGAACATCGCCGATGTTCTGGTCGATCCCGAAGGGTCGCTCGAACGCCGCAATCACTGGGAGAAGACCTCCCATTCCCTGCTGGTCGGCGCCATCCTTCATGTCCTTTATGCCGAGAAGGACAAGACACTGGCCGGGGTCGCAGCCTTCCTGTCCGACCCCCGCCGCACAATCGAAGCGACGCTGGACAGCATGATGGCCACCAACCATCTGGGCGAGGCCGGGCCGCATCCGGTTGTTGCCTCGACAGCGCGCGAACTGCTCAACAAGTCGGACAATGAACGCTCCGGCGTGCTCTCCACGGCCATGTCCTTCCTCGGCCTTTACCGGGATCCTGTCGTTGCCCAGGTCACCTCCCGCTGTTGTTGCTTGCGAGGGTGTCGGCGAGCCAAGCGTTGAGATCGGCTCCGCTGAGCTTGACCGTTTCGATCAGGGTGTAGGGCGGAAAGATGGAGAAACCAGCAGCCGTCAAGCATCTCTGCATAGGGTCACGCCGTCGCGCTTACCCCCAAACGATCTCGACCGAAGCTGAAGGTGATTATCCCGCCCGCACATAGCTGCCGGGTGCCGGCTCGATCGGTTTCAGCGCTCCGCTACCAGGCACATAGGCCGGAACCTTCTTGCCCTGGCTGTGGCTTTCGATCCACTTCGCCCAGTTCGGCCACCACGACCCCTGATGCGCCTCGGCCTTGGTCAGCCAGTCCTGCGGATCGGCCGGATAGGCAGCCGCGCTGGTCCAGAACCCGTATTTCGGCCGTTTCGCCGGCGGGTTGATCACCCCCGCGATATGGCCCGATCCGCCCAGCACGAAGGTCGTTTCACCGCCCAGAAGCCCGGTCGTCGGATAGATCGAGTTCCAGGGCGCGATGTGATCCTCTTTCGTCGCAAAGACATAGAAGGGGATATCGATCTTGCCGATATCGATGGGCACGCCGTCCATCGTCAGATGGCCCGGTTTGCGCAATCCGTTCTCGATATAGATCTTTTCCAGATACCACAGCAGCATCGCGGCGGGCAGGCGAGTGCTGTCGCCGTTCCAGAACAGCAGATCGAAGGCGGGCGGCTTGCGGCCCATCAGGTAATTCATCACGTGGAAGGACCAGATCAGGTCATTTTCCCGGATCATCGAGAACATGTCCTGCAGGTGGTGATTTTCCAGATAGCCTTTTTCGGCCATGTGGTCGCGCAGCACCTTCAGCCGGTCACGGTCGATGAAAACGCCGATCTCGCCCACATCGGTGAAATCGACCATCGTGGCCAGCGTCGTCGCGGTCTTGACCCGCTTGTCGCCCTTGGCCGCCATATAGGCCAGCGTCGCCGTCACCAGAATTCCGCCGATGCAGAAGCCGAGAATGTCGAACTCTTCCTCGCCGGTCGCATCGGTGATCGCGTCCAGCGCGGTCAGCGGGCCAAGGCGCATGTAATCCTCGAAGCTCAGCGCCGCGTGCTGCTTGGTCGGGTTGACCCATGAAATCAGGAAAACGCTGTGGCCCTGCTCCAGCATATAGCGGACGAGGCTGTTTTCGGGCTTCATGTCGAAGATATAGTATTTGTTGATCCAGGGCGGCACGAACAGCAGCGGGCGCTTGAACTGGGTCTTGGTCAGCGTTTCGTAATGAATCAACTGGATCAATTCGTTCTGATAGATCACCTGCCCCGGCGTCGTGGCCAGATCGCGCCCGACCTCGAAGGCCGCGCGGTCGGTCATGTTGATGTCCAGCCGCCCACCGCCGCGTTCCAGATCGTCCAGAAGGTTGCGGAAACCGTCCAGCAGGCTGCGGCCATCGGTTTCAAGGAAACGCTCACGCGCGGCAGGGTTCAGCGCCAGGTAATTGCTGGGCGACAGCGCGCTGAGCAATTGCCGCGTATAGAACCGCACGCGCAGACTGTCCTTGTCACCCTCGGGCAGGGTCTCGATCAGGCGGTCGGCGGCGCCTTCGATGGCCAGATGCACGTCGCGCAGGCTGCGGCTCAGCGGATCGCTGGTCCAGCGCCCGTCGCGGAAGCGGCGGTCCTTGCTGTCCTCGCCCTCGCCCGCCCAGGCCCCGGCCCAGGCCTTGGCGCTGTTGGACCACAGATCGATCTGGAACTGCGCCAGCGCAAACGGGTTCTGCGCCAGCTTCATCCCCGCGCGCGCATAGGCCTGTGCCACCGTCCCGGAATCCAGCACCGAGAACTCTTTCCCTGTCGCCTTGGCCATCGCATTCGCGGTGCTGTCTTGTACCAGCCCCTGCGCGCGCTGCATCAGGTTGGCGAATTCGGCGGTCTGTTCGGCAATTTCGCTTTGGTCCATTCCGGGTCTCCTTGGGGGTAGCTAGGACGACCGGCTCTGCTGGCAACGGCCGGCGGTGGTGGGGACTGGCAACCGGCAGGTTGTCAGTCTGTGCTTGCAACAAGGATCACATGCAGGAAGCCCGGCCCATGCGCCCCGCGCACATAGCTCCCCTCGATATCGGTCGTGCCGCTGGGTCCGGTGATCAGGATCGCGTTGCGCGGATGGGGCCGCTCGGCCAGCTGCGCAGCATAGTCCTCGAGATGGGACAGGATATCGGATTCCTGCAGCACCACGATATGATGCAGGGGCAGGAAAGACAGCAAGATCGGCGTATCGGCGCCCGAATGCACGATCATGGACCCGCTTTCGGCGATACCCCAAAGCGCCTTTCCGAGCGCTGCCGGCTGGTCCGGGGCAAGAGTGGTGCCGGTGTCAAGGCCCGTCCAGTCGAGTGCGGTCAGCGCCGGCGTCGGTTCCACGGCCAGGGACAGTGACAGGCCGTGTCCCGACAGATAGCGCCGCACAGCGTCGGGAACGGCTTCCATGCCGCCAACGCGGTCAATCGTCGTGCCGATCGCCTCAGCCTTCAGGATGAAGGCATCTAACAGCCCCTCAGCGACCAGTCGGGGGCGGCTGGTGTCGGGATCGGCCAGCAGGGCCTTGGCCTCGGCGGAGATGGCGTCGGGCGCCGGGCGTTCCTGTGGCAGGGCGGCGCGGATTGCGGACAGGATGCGGTCGCGGGCGGTCATGGGCGGCTCCCCTTGTGTGCCTGCTGGGCGCGATACTGTTCCATGAAGGTGCGGCCCGCCGGGCGCGGCAGGTCGCGATGGGCCGTCCATCCGCCCGCCAGCGGCAGGCGCGCGATCCAGCCTCCCTTGCCGAACAACCGGAGGGCCCGCACGCCGATCCGGCTGGCCAGCCCGTAAAGACCGGGACGCCGGGCCAGAACGGCCCAGATACCGATGCCGGCGCGAAGGCTTCCCGGTTCCAGCTTTTCTCGCCAACTGCGGATCCGCCAGGCGCGCAGCAGCGTGGGGATGGGAATCTCGACCGGGCAGACTTCGGCGCAGCGGCCGTTCATGGTGCAGGCATTGGGCAGGTCGCGTGAACCGGCAAGCCCGTTCAGCACGGGTGTCAGAACCGAACCCATCGGTCCGGGATAGGTGCCGCCATAGGCGTGCCCGCCGATCTGGCGATAGACCACGCAATGGTTCATGCAGGCCCCGCAGCGGATGCAGCGCAGCATCTCGCGGAACTCGTTGTCCAGCATTCTGGTGCGGCCGTTGTCCACCAGCACGATGTGCATCTCCTCGGGACCATCGGCATCGCCAGGACGTTTGGGTCCGCAGTGGAATGTCGTGTATTGCGTCAGTTCGCCGCCCGTGGCCGACCGCACCAGCAGGCGCAGCAGGGACAGGGCATGGGCGGTGGTGGGCACGATTTTCTCGATCCCCGCCGTGACGATATGAATGCGCGGCGGCGTGGTGGTCAGTTCGGCATTGCCTTCATTCGTCACCGTGCAGGTGGCACCCGTATCGGCCACCAGGAAGTTCGACCCCGAAATGCCTATGTCGGCCCCCAGAAACTTGGCGCGCAATTCGCGCCGCGCGCTTTGCACCATGGTGGCCGGATCGTCGGCCGAGGGCGGCGGGTGATGAGCTATCTTGAACAGTTCGGCCACCTGTTCGCGGGTGCGGTGCATCGCGGGCCAGACGATGTGTGAGGGGGCCTCTCCGGCAAGCTGGATGATGTGTTCGGCCAGGTCGGTCTCGACCCGCTCGATCCCGGCATCGGCCAAAGCATGCGGCAGGCCGATTTCTTCGCCCAGCATGGATTTCGACCGCGTCACCAACTTGGCCTTGGCATCCAGGCAGATGCGGGTGATGATCGCTCGCGCCTCGGCATCGTCGGCTGCCCAGTGGACCGTAGCACCAGATGCGGTGGCGTTGCGCTCGAACTGTTCGAGATAATGGTCCAGATGGGCGATCACGTGATCCTTGATCGCGCGTCCGCGTGCGCGGGCGGCCTGGAATTCGGGAAACGCCGCCACTGCCACCGCGCGCTTGGCCTCGGCCGTGCCGGTGGTGCGGTCGATGGCGGTCTTCAGCGTTCTGTCCGCCAGTGCCGTCTTGGCACGGTTCTTGAACGAAACCTGCACAGATGCCTCTGGTGCGCTCATGATGCTCAGCCCTCCTCGCCGATGGCGGGACCGTCGGCCCTGCCCGCCAGAACCTCGATGGTGTGGAAACAGCGCGTCCTTGCGCCCCGGCGGTTCAGCTTGCCTGCCATGTTCATCAGGCATCCCAGATCTCCCGCCAGAAGCAGGTCGGCCTCGGTGCGCTCGATCGCCTCGGCCTTTTCGGTGACGATCGCGTTCGAGATGTCGGAATACTTGACGCAGAACGTGCCGCCAAAGCCGCAGCAGACATCATTGCCTTCCAATCCCCGCATCTCCAGGCCCGCGACCTCCGCCAGAAGCGCACGGGGTTGCGCGGCGATGCCCAGTTCGCGCAGCCCTGCGCAACTGTCGTGGTAGGTGGCCGTCGCTGACAGGCGACGGCCCTTTGGCCGAAAACCCATCACATCAACCAGGAAACTGGTGATCTCGTGGGTTCTCGCGGCGAGGATCCGGGCGCGGGGCGCCCAGACCGGATCTTTGGCCAACAGGTCCGGATAGCCGTGCACGATGGTTCCCGCACAGGATCCCGAGGGCAGCACAATATAGTCGAAGCCCTCGAAAGCAGCGATGGTCTGTCGCGCCAGTGCTGCTGCATCCTTTTCGTCTCCGCTGTTCAAGGCCGGTTGCCCGCAACAGGTCTGTGCCTGCGGCACCTCGACCCGGCATCCGGCCTCCTCCAGAAGCTGGATGGCGGAAAACCCGATGCTGGGGCGGATTGCATCCACGAGACAGGTCACGAAAAGGCCGACGCGGGGATTTGGTTGTCCGGACATGACGACCTCAGCGTGTTTGGGTGGCGGAAACAGCCCCGCGATTGCGCGACATCAGGAACAGCACGGCGGCCGGCCAGATCAGCACGGCGATCCACCACAGGTTCGGCCCGCCCGCCAGAATAGCAAGACCAAGAAAGCCGCCCTGGACGATATAATAGAACATCGGGATCAGGGTCATGCGGATGATTTCGCCCTCGCGGTCCACAAGTCCCACCGTGGCCGAGGCTGCCACCACGTTGTGCACGCAGATCATATTGCCTGCCGCACCGCCGATGGCCTGCAGCGCAACAACCAAACCGGCCCCGGCTGCGCCCAGACCGATCTGTTCAGCGGTCGAGAACTGGAACAACGAGAACATCATGTTCGAAATCGTGTTCGATCCGGCGACGAAGGCGCCCATCGACCCGATCAGTGGCGCGAACATCGGCCAGGCACTGCCGACCACGGCCGAGACGCTTTCGGCGAGCACGATCGGCATCGACGCCATCGTGTCCGAGGCAGAGTTGATGAACACCTGCACCATCGGCACCGCCAACAGCAGTGCCGGGGCCGCCGCGATCATTGTCGATCCCGACGTACGCAATGCCTTGCCGTAATCGGCCGGACGCATTCGATGGAACAGGAAGGTGAACAGCGAAGCGAGGATCAGCACCGTTCCAGGCAGATACAGCCATTGCACGCGGGCATTGATGCCCGACCCGAACAGATCATCGAAGGCCATGGTCCGTTCCGGGGCGGTCAGCCAGGCCTTGAAATCGGGAATCGTGCGCGTCGCGACCAGCAGAAGAACCACGAATATGTAGGGCGCCCAGGCCTTGAGCAACGACATCACCTCAAGCCCGGCACGGTGATCCTCCAGATCGTCCAGCTTGCCGACCCATTTTCCGTCCCACTGTTCGCGGGGCGGAAAGTCGAAGGACTCCTTCGGGATCAGGAAGCCGGCCCGTGCGGCGGGAACGACGATCAGCAGCCCGATGATGCCTCCCACCAGGGACGGAAATTCCGGGCCAAGCAGGCTGGCAATGATCCAGTACGGAACGGTGAAGGCAAGCCCGGCGAACAGCGCGAATTTCCAGATTCGGAACCCTTCGGTGAAGGACCGCGCGGAACCGAAGAACCGCGTCATCATGCCGATCATGATCAACGGGATCAGAAAGCCGATCAGGCCGTGCAGTGTGGCAACCTTGACAGCAATCTCGACCAGATAGTCAGCGAAGGCCATCGGTGTGATGGTCTGTTCGACAATCGCCTGACCCGAAAGCCCGGTATTGACACCGACAAGAATCGGCGTGCCGACTGCCCCGAATGACACAGGCGTGCACTGGATGATCAGCGATACCAGCACCGCTGCCATGGCCGGAAAGCCGATGGCAACCAGCAGTGGCGCAGCGATGGCCGCGGGCGTGCCAAACCCGGACGCCCCCTCGATCAGCGATCCGAACAACCAGGCGATGATGATCGCCTGTACCCGCCGGTCAGGCGAAATGCTGGTGAACCCTGCCCGGATCGACCGGATGCCGCCGCTTTCCTCCAGCGTGTAGAGCATCAGGATCGCACCGAAGATGATGTAGAGCAGGCTGACTGCGGTCACGGCACCGTTCACGGTGGCGCCAAGAATCTTGTTGAGGTCCGTGCCCCAGACCAAAAGCGCGGTCGCGGCCGTGACCAGATAGGCAACGCCCATCGAAAGCTTGGCCGAGCGTGCGAGCACCACCAAGAGCAGAAACACTGTGGCGATTGGCAGCAGGGCCAAGACGAATGTGAAGACTTGGGACATCTTTCCTCCTCAGAAGCGTCGGGCCGATCCGGCCGTGTGGGGGTCTGTGACAACGCAGCCGATATTCTCGGGCGTGCCGGCTTCGTGGCGCACCATGGTCGGGGTCGAATGGTCGATGACCTGCGGACCCGCGCCGATGCTCTTGTGCGCGTCGCGGTACAGGATGGGGTCACCCGACCTCGTCGCCCAAGCGCCGCGCAAGTCCTTTATGGCCGCATCCACCTCAACTGCAAACCGTTTCTGAGTTTCGGTCATCGCCACCAGCGATTCCTCCGAAAGCCGCTGCATCAGCGCGAGAGCCTTGTCGGCCGCGTCCGAAAGAACCTTGATATTGTTCCCAGACGCCTCGGAGCGGACGGATGTGTCGAGCCGCTTAATGCTGTCTGTTGCGGCAGCCGTCATCTCGTCGAAAATCTGGAACTGACGCTCGATCTGCAACCGGTAGAGGGATCTTGCGTGCTCGTTGGCACTGGCCAGTGCATCTAGCCGTTTCTGCCACATCTTCAGCATTGAGGCGGGATCGAGGCCGTCAACATTCTGACGGCGGAACCAGTCCGCCATGCCCTGAGAGTTCATGAACGGAAACAGGGATGTCGGATCAAACGCCTTGAGCGCTTCATTGAAATCCATGGTGGGCTTCTTGTCGGTCATTGCAGGCTCCTGTTGCTGTGCTGACGGAAGGCATCGGGCGATCAGCTGTGGCCGCCCGATCACGGTCAGTGACGCTTCTTCGGCGGAATCAGGTCGGTGATCGTGCCCTCGAACATTTCGGCAGCGAAGTTGACCGTCTCACTCAGAGTAGGATGCGGGTGGATGGTGTGGCCAAGGTCGACCGCATCGGCCCCCATCTCGATGGCCAAGGCCACCTCGGCGATCAGATCGCCGGCGTTCGGGCCGACGATGGCAGCGCCGATGACGCGTTGATCGGTTTCGTCGAAGATCAGCTTGGTGATGCCCTCGGACCGGCCAAGTGAAAGCGACCGTCCAGAGGCAGCCCAGGGGAAAACGCCCTTGCCGACCTTCAGGCCACTGGCCTTGGCCTGGGCTTCCGTCACGCCGACCCAGGCAACTTCGGGGTCGGTGTAGGCGACCGAGGGAATCACGCGGGCGTCGAAGTGGCGGTTGTGCCCGGCCGCGACCTCGGCTGCGACCTTGCCTTCATGGACTGCCTTGTGCGCCAGCATCGGCTGGCCCACCACGTCGCCGATGGCGAAGATATGGGGAACATGGGTACGCTGCTGGCTGTCCACGGCGATGAATCCGGGGTCGTCCACGGCGACACCGGCCTTGTCGGCGTCGATCAGCTTGCCATTGGGTTTGCGACCCACGGCGACCAGCACCTTGTCGAACGTGTCGGTGAAGGTTTCGCCTTTCTCGTCCTCGAAGGTCACCTTCAGACCACTCTTGAGCGCTTCCATCCCGGTGACTTTCGTCTTGAGGAAGATGTTCTCGTAGCGGCCCTTGATCCGGTTGTGCAGCGGCTTGACGATGTCCTTGTCCGCACCCGGAATGATCTGGTCCATCAGTTCCACAACCGTGATCTTCGAGCCGAGCGCGTCGTAGACACAGGCCATTTCCAGACCGATGATGCCACCGCCCAGGATCAGCATCCGTTTCGGGATGTCCTTGAGTTCCAGCGCGCCGGTCGAGTCGATCACGCGGGGATCATCATGCGGGATGAAGGGCAGCTTCACCGGCTCGGACCCGGCGGCGATGATGCACTGGTCGAAGCTGACCGTGGTGCGGCCGTTGTCGCCGATCACCTCGATCATGTTCGGTCCTGTAAAGGTGCCGTAGCCCTGCACCACCTGCACCTTGCGGCCCTTGGCCAACCCGCCGAGACCGCCGGTCAGCTGACCGATCACGCTGTCCTTGAAGCTGCGCAACTCGTCGAGGTCGATCTTGGGCTTGCCAAAGCTGATGCCATGCGCGCCCATCTCCACGGCCTCGGTGATGACCTTGGCGACGTGCAAGAGCGCCTTGGACGGGATGCAGCCGACGTTGAGGCAGACACCGCCGAGGCTCGGGTATTTCTCGATCAGGACGGTCTTCTTGCCCAGGTCCGCGGCGCGGAAGGCCGCGGTGTATCCGCCGGGGCCGGAGCCCAGAACGACCACTTCGGCGTGGATGTCGCCCTTGCCCGAGGCGGTGCCGGTGGCGGCGACGGATTTCGGCGCTTCGGCGGCGGGGGCCTCTTGCTTGGCGGGAGCGGGCGCATCACCTGCATCCGCACCCTCAAGCACCATGATGACCGTGCCTTCGGACACCTTGTCGCCTTCGGAGACCTTGATTTCCTTGATCTTTCCGGCGGAGGGCGACGGGACTTCCATCGTCGCCTTGTCGGATTCCAGCTCGATCAGCGGGTCTTCGGCAGCGACTGTGTCGCCGACGCTCACCAGAACGCTGATGACCGGAACGTCCTTGAAATCGCCGATATCGGGGACTTTGACTTCCATCAGATGATCCCCCTTACCACATCAACTTGCGCATATCGCCAAGCAGCGTCTTGAGCGTCACGCAGAAGCGCGCGGCCAAGGCGCCGTCGACGGCACGGTGATCGTAGGACAGCGACAGCGGCTGCATCAGGCGCGGCACGAATTCCGAGCCGTTCCAGACCGGCGCCATCTTTGACCGGGTGAGGCCGAGGATCGCCACCTCGGGCGCGTTCACGATAGGGGTAAAGCTCGTGCCCCCGATCCCGCCCAGAGACGAGATGGTGAACGTCGCGCCCTGCATGTCGGGGCCTTTCAGCTCGCCTGCGCGGGCCTTGGCGGACAGGTCGCCCAGTTCCTTGGAGATCTCGACCAGACCCTTGCGATCGGCATCCTTGATCACCGGAACGACGAGGCCGTTCGGCGTGTCGGCCGCGAAGCCGATGTTGTAGTAGGACTTCTTGATCAGCTTGTCGCCATCGGGGTGGATCGAGGAGTTGAACTCCCAATGTTCCTTGAGCGCACTGACGGAGGCCTTGATCACGAAGCTCAGAGGCGTGACGCGATAGCCGTTTTCCTTGGCCATGTTGTCCATTTCCTTGCGGTAGGTGTCGAGCTCGGTGATGTCCGCTTCGTCGTTGTGCGTGACGTGCGGGACGTTGAGCCAGGACCGGTGCAGCGCGGGGCCGGAGATCTTCTTGATCCGCGACATTTCCACGTTTTCGATCGGACCGAACTTCGAGAAGTCCACAACCGGAATCGGCGGGATGCCCATGCCGCCGCTCAGCGCCGCGCCGCCCGATGCGGCAGCGACCGGGACTGCGCTGGCCTTCAGCGCCGCCGTCACGTCGTCGCGCAGAATGCGCCCCTTGCGGCCCGAGCCGTTGATCTTGGCCAGATCAATCCCCAACTGCCGCGCAAAGGCGCGGATCGACGGCGAAGCATGGGCCTTGTTGAACCCCGAATCTGTGACGGCGGGAGCTGCGGGGGCTGCCGCCGCCGGAACCGATGCGGCAGGCGCGGCGGCGGGCGCCGATGTAGGCGCCGATGCGGCGGCAGCGGCGTCGCTGCCCTCGGCCTCGACCGTCAGGATCACCGATCCCTCGGAGACCCGGTCGCCTTCCTTCACCACGATAGAGGCGATGCGGCCTGCGACGGGGCTTGGCACCTCCATTGTGGCCTTGTCGGATTCAAGCTCGATCAACGGGTCCTCGGCGGCGACGGTGTCGCCCACCTTCACCAGAACGGTGATGACCGGGACATCCTTGAAATCGCCGATGTCGGGAACGTTCACTTCAACAGGCATGATGTGTCTCCTCCTTCTTCCCGCTCAGACCAGCCGGGGGTTCGGCTTGGCGCCGTCGATGTCATACTTGGCAAGGGCAGCCTTCAGCGTCGCCTCGTCGACCGCACCGTCACGGAACAGATCCACCATGGCTGCGGCGGCGATGTGGTTGGCATCGACCTCGAAGAACCTCCGCAGGTTCACCCGGCTGTCGGAGCGACCGAACCCGTCGGTCCCCAGCACCGTGTAGCGGCCCGGCACAAAGGCCCGGATCTGCTCGGCATAGTTCTTCATGTAGTCGGTGGCGGCGATCACCGGTCCCTTGGCCTTGGACAGCGCCTGCGTGACGAAAGCGGCGCGCGGGGGTTCCATCGGGTTCAGGCGGTTCCAACGTTCTACGTCCTGGCCGTCGCGGGCCAGTTCGTTCAGGCTTGTCGCCGACCAGATGTCGGCGGTAATGCCGTAATCGGCCTCAAGCATCTCGGCGGCCTTGATCGCCTGGATCAGGATCGTGCCCGATCCCAGCAGATTGACGTGCTTCCTGCCCGGCTTCTTGACCTCTTTCAGGCGATAGAGGCCGCGGATGATGCCCGCCTCGCAGCCTGCCGGCATGTCGGGATGGGCATAGTTTTCGTTCATCAGGGTGATGTAAAAATACACGTCCTCCTGATCCTGATACATCCGCGTCATGCCGTGCTGCACGATCACCGCCACTTCGTGCTGAAAGGTCGGGTCGTAGCTGATGCAATTCGGGACGGTGCCCGCGATGATATGGCTGTGGCCGTCCTCGTGCTGCAAACCCTCGCCGTTCAGCGTTGTGCGCCCGGCGGTGCCGCCCAACATGAAGCCACGCGCCCGGCTGTCGCCCGCAGCCCAGGCCAGATCGCCCACCCGCTGAAAACCGAACATCGAATAGTAGATGAAGAACGGAATCATCGGCACGCCGTGATTGGAATAGGACGTCGCCGCCGCGATCCAGTCGGCCATGGCACCGGCCTCGTTGATGCCTTCCTGCAAGACCTGCCCATCCGTTGCTTCGCGGTAATAGGACATCTGCTCGCGATCTTCGGGCGTATAGTGCTGGCCGGCGGGATTGTAGATCCCTATGGATCGGAACAGCCCCTCCATGCCGAAGGTGCGGCTTTCGTCCGGCACGATCGGCACGATATGCTTGCCCAGCTCCTTGCCGCGCAGAAGTGTGGTCAGGATGCGCACAAAGGCCATCGTGGTCGAAATCTCGCGCTCGCCCGTGTTCTGAAGCTGCGCCTTGAACGCCTCGAGCGGCGGGATTGCCAGCTTGGGCGAGGTGCTGACACGCTGCGGGAACGCGCCACCCAGGGCCTTGCGCCGGTCCGCCAGATAGGCCTTCTGGGCGTTGTTCAACGCGACGAAGGGGGCCTTCGGCAAATCCTCGTCGGACACGGGGATCTTGAAGCGGTCTCGGAACGCGCGCAGTTGCTCCTCTGCCAGTTTTTTCTGCTGGTGGGTGGTGTTCTGCCCTTCGCCCGCGGATCCCATGCCATAGCCCTTGACCGTCTTGATGAGCAGGCAGGTCGGCTGGTCCCTGGTGTCGGTCGCCTTGCGGAACGCGGTATAGACCTTCTCGGGATCGTGGCCGCCCCGGCTCAGCGACCAGATCTGATCGTCGGACCAGTCGTCGACCAGGGCTGCAGTTTCGGGATACTTGCCGAAGAAATGCTTGCGGATAAACGCGCCGTCCTTGGACTTGAAGGTCTGATAGTCGCCGTCCACCGTTTCATCCATCAACTGGCGCAGCCGGCCGCTGGTGTCGTTTTCCAGCAGATCGTCCCAGCCCTTGCCCCAGAGCAGCTTGACGACATTCCAGCCCGCGCCTCGGAAATTGCCTTCCAGCTCCTGCACGATCTTGCCGTTGCCGCGCACCGGGCCGTCCAGGCGTTGCAGGTTGCAGTTGATGACGAAGATCAGGTTGTCGAGACCCTCGCGCGCAGCCAGGTCGATGGCACCGCGGCTTTCCGGCTCGTCCATCTCTCCGTCGCCCAGGAAACACCAGACCTTGCGGTCGGCCATATCGATCAGCCCGCGGTTGTGCATGTATTTCATGAACCGCGCCTGATAGATCGCCATCAGCGGGCCAAGTCCCATGCTGACGGTCGGGAACTGCCAATAGTCCGGCATCAGCCAGGGATGGGGATAGGACGACAGCCCCTCGCCCCCGACCTCGGACCGGAAGTTCAGCATCTGCTCTTCGGTGATGCGGCCTTCCATGAAGGAGCGGGCATAGATGCCGGGCACCACATGGCCCTGGAAGAATACCAGATCGCCGCCGTGAATCGCCGACCGCGCGCGCCAGAAGTGGTTCAGCCCGACGTCATACATCACCGCCGAGGAGGCGAAGGATGCGATATGCCCGCCGTATTCGCTGGATTCCTTGTTGCGGCGCACGACCGTCGCCATGGCGTTCCAGCGGTTGATGGTGCGGATGCGCCATTCCATGTCCAGATCGCCCGGAAACTCATACTGATCGTCCACGGGGATCGTGTTCTGGTAAGGGGTCGTTGCAGAGAACGGCAGCGTTGCCCCGGCGGCGCGGGCCTGTGCGACGGCTCTATCGAGCAGGAAATGAGCCCTGTTGGGGCCATCGCGTTCAATCACGTCGGCAATGGCGTCCTGCCATTCGCGGGATTCGATCGGGTCGATATCGGGACCGAGGTCTCTCATGGGTGTTTCCCTCAAACGAAGAACTGGCCGCCATTGGCGGAGATGGTGGAGCCGGTGATGAAGCCGGCATCGCCCGAGGCCAGGAAGACCACGGCGCGGGCGATTTCCTCGGGCTCACCCAAGCGACCGACCGGGATCTGCGGGATGATCCGCTCGTTCAGCACCTTCTCGTCGATGGCACGCACCATCTCGGTGCCGATATAGCCCGGGCAGATGGCGTTCACGGTGATGCCGGCGCGGGCACCCTCTTGCGCCAGGGCCTTGGTGAAGCCCAGATCCCCGGCCTTCGCCGCCGAATAGTTCGCCTGACCCGCCTGACCCTTCTGGCCGTTGATCGAGCTGATATTGACGATGCGGCCGAACTTGCGGTCGCGCATCCCGGTCCAGACCGGATGGGTCATGTTGAAAAGGCCGGTCAGGTTGGTGTCCATGACCTCTTTCCACTGCTGCGGCGTCATCTTGTGGAACATCGCATCGCGGGTAATGCCCGCATTGTTCACAAGAACGGCGATCGGGCCCAGCTCGTCCTCGACCTGCTTGATGCCGGCGGTGCAGGCATCGTAATCGGCCACCGACCATTTATAGGTCTTGATGCCGGTCTCGTCGGTGAAGGCCTTGGCGGCCTCGTCATTGCCGGCATAGTTCGCGGCGACGGTATAACCCGCTTCCTTCAACGCCTTCGAGATGGCGGCGCCAATTCCGCGCGATCCCCCAGTAACTAGTGCAACCCTCGACATTGATCCCTCCTCTGATGCTGTGTCGATTCTGGCCTGGCGCCTCAGCGCTCGAGGCAGAGGGCGACGCCCATGCCGCCGCCGATGCAGAGCGTGGCGATGCCCTTCTTGGCGTCGCGACGGCCCATCTCGAAGATCAGGCTGTTCAGGATGCGCGCGCCCGAGGCACCGATCGGGTGGCCGATGGCAATGGCGCCGCCGTTCACGTTCACGATCTCGGGGTCCCAGCCCATCTCCTTGTTCACAGCCAGTGCCTGCGCGGCAAAGGCCTCGTTCGCCTCGATCAGGTCCAGATCGCCGACCTTCCAGCCGGCTTTCTCCAGCGCCTTGCGGCTCGCATAGACCGGGCCCACGCCCATGATCGCCGGGTCGAGGCCAGCGGTCGCGTAGGATGCGATGCGGGCCAGCGGGGTCAGGCCGCGGCGGGCGGCCTCTTCCTCGGACATGACCATCACGGCGGCAGCGCCGTCATTCAGACCCGAGGCGTTGCCGGCCGTCACCGAGCCGTCGGGCGTGAAGGCGGGGCGAAGCTTCTGCATCGCCTCCAGCGTGGCGCCATGGCGGATATACTCGTCCTTGTCGACGATCGTGTCGCCCTTGCGGGTCTTCACGGTATAGCCGACGATCTCATCATCGAACTTGCCAGCCTTCTGCGCCGCCTCGGCTTTGTTCTGGCTGGCGACGGCGAATTCGTCCTGCGCCTCGCGGGTGATCTGGAACTTCTCGGCAACGTTCTCGGCGGTCTGGCCCATGTGGTAATTGTTGAACGCGTCCCACAGCCCGTCGCGGATCATCGTGTCGATGGCCTGCATGTCGCCCATCTTCTCACCGGCGCGCAGATAGGAGGCATGCGGCGACAGCGACATGCTTTCCTGACCACCGGCGATGACGATATCGGCATCGCCAAGGCTGACCTGCTGGGCCGCCAGCGCCACCGCGCGCAGACCCGAACCGCAGACCTGATTGAGCCCCCAGGCCGCCGATTCCTTCGGCAGTCCCGCATTGATATGGGCCTGACGGGCGGGGTTCTGGCCCTGCGCCGCGGTCAGCACCTGGCCGAGGATGGTTTCGCTGACCTCGGCCGGGTCGACGCCGGCGCGCTCGACCACGGCCTTCAGGACGGTCGCACCAAGGTCATGCGCCGGCACATTGGCGAAAGATCCCAAAAAACTGCCTACCGGCGTGCGCGCGGCAGAAACGATAACGGCTTTCGTCATAGCATCGAACCTTTTCCTAAGGTCGTTTGAAAGGCGCTCAGTTTGCTGTGGAAGTGCCATCGGCAGAACAAAGCAACGCGGCTCGACATAGCCGATTTGCTGGCCCCTCGCCCAAAAAGTCAGCGGCGCGGCACAGTGGACAGGCATGGCGGAGACAACCCGAGCAACTGACCGGCCAAGCAGGCCTGCGGTCCGGCCCGACCGCCTCGTGCTGCAGCATGGACGCCCCTCCCAGAGTTGGTTCGGAGCGCTCAGCGTCCCGCCTACGTCATAGCAGATATATAAACTTTACCACTTATCTTAGTCAACAAGTTTATTTACCTTTAATTCAGGCGCCGTGAAAAGTGATCGTCGGTTGACGCAGCGCGCTCAGCGTTGTGAGGTTCACCGGATACCCCATGGATATCAAGAAAATACTGATTTTCAGACAGAAAAATACACGACTGGAGAAGATTCTGTCCTTGAAATCAGACTCCGATGAGGTAAATAATATTGATGTCTGTCTATCGGCACCCCTAAGGAGATCGCCGCCCATGATTGCCGCGGAAATTTTTGAGCCGATTGATCACGAATCAGTCGTCGATACGGTTGTCGGCAAGGTTGAAACGATGATCTTCGATGGGGTTCTGAAGGACGGTGCTCGTTTGCCGTCGGAGCGCGAAATGGCCGACGCCTTCGGGGTGTCGCGGCCAAAGCTGCGTGAAGCGCTGCAGAGGCTCGCGGCCTCGTGCATGTCCGCCACGGTGACGGAACTTACATTGCCGAACTGACCGGCAGGGCCATGTCGCCGGCCATGTTAGCGCTTTATTCGCGCCATGGCGAAGCCTTTTACGACTATCTCGAATACCGGCGCGAGCAGGAAGCCTTCGCGACCCGCCTTGCCGCGCAGCGCGCGACAGCTGCGGACAAGGAGCGTCTGTCCGCGATCAGGGAAGAACTCGAAGCGGCCTGGCTTGGTCAGGACGCAGAGGCGGAAAGCGAAGCTGATTTCCGGCTTCACCGTGCTGTGGTCGATGCCAGCCACAACACAACGCTGATCCACATGATGGCGTCGGTCTATGACCTGACACGTCGCGGAATCTTCTACAATCATGACCTTCTCCGCAGTATCGATGACAGCGGACGCAAGCTTCTCGATCAACACATAGAGATCATTGAGTCGGTTCTGTCCGCTGATCCTGTACGTGCCGAGGAGGCTGCGCGCGACCACATGGACTATGTCGAGGAATCGATACGTCGTGGTCGGGAGCTGCAGCGACGAGAGCAGCGCGCTCGAATGCGATTCTGTCTGACGTCAGCGCCTATGGGACAGATTTGAGGTTTTCGTAACGGAGGATTTCTGGTTCATCGCAGCTATCAAGAGGCGAAGATGAACAAGAAATCCGGAACATCGAAGGACGCGGCCGACAAGCTGGTCAAAGGGATCAAGCGCAAGACGCGCAAGCATTATTCTGCTGAAGAGAAGATCAGGATCGTGCTGGCGGGTCTGCGCGGCGAGGAGAGTATCGCCGCGCTGTGTCGCCGGGAAGGCATCAGCGAGAGCCTGTATTACACTTGGTCGAAGGAATTTCTCGAGGCGGGCAAGCAGCGCCTGGCCGGGGATACTGCCCGCCAGGCGACATCGCCTGAGGTCAAGGAGCTGCGCTCGGAATCGGCCGCGCTCAAGGAAGCCGTTGCTGATCTGACTCTGGAAAACCGTCTGCTCAAAAAAAGCATGATCGGGGATGGGGAGTACGAGGCATGAGGTATCCTGCATCGGAAAAGCTGGAGATCATCCGCACCGTCGAAGCCTCGCATCTGCCCGCCCGTCAGACGCTGGCCATGCTCGGCATTCCACGCACGACCTATTACCGCTGGTATGACCGCTGGTCCGAGGGTGGGCTTGACGCGCTTGAGGACACGCCGTCCCATCCGGGGTCTGTGTGGAACCGCCTCCCGGATGAGACCCGGGCGGACATTATCGAGTTTGCACTCGAACATGAGGATCTGACGCCCCGTGAGCTGGCGGTGAAGTACACCGATGAGAAGCAGTATTTTGTCTCGGAATCGTCAGTTTACCGCATCCTGAAGGCGGAAGATCTGGTGACGGCACCGGCGCATATCGTGATGAAGGCGGCCAATGAGTTCCGGGATAAAACCACGCGCCCCAACGAGCTGTGGCAAACTGACTTCACCTATCTGAAGGTTTTGGGCTGGGGCTGGTTCTATCTCAGCACCATCCTGGACGATTACAGCCGTCACATCATCGCCTGGAAGCTCTGCACCACGATGAAAGCCGAAGACGTGACCGACACGCTCGACCTTGCGCTGGAGGCCTCGGGATGTGACTGCGCAACCGTGGTCGCCAAGCCAAGACTTCTCAGCGACAACGGTGCCTCTTACATCGCGGGGGACTTGGCGGATTACCTCGACGAAAAGGGCATGGATCATATCCGCGGCGCACCCTACCACCCACAGACCCAAGGCAAGATCGAACGGTGGCACCAGACCATGAAGAACCGTGTCCTGCTGGAGCATTACTTTCTGCCCGGTGATCTCGAGCGCCAGATCGGGGCCTTCGTCGAATACTACAACAACCAACGCTACCATGAGAGCCTTGGGAACATGACGCCCGCTGACGTCTATTACGGGCGCGCAGAGCAGATCCTGAAACAGCGAGAGGAGATCAAACGAAAAACTGTAGATATGCCGTTACTCGCGGGACATTTTCTTTAACCTCCCAGCTGTGGGAAGAAGGAGATGTTCATGAACAAGGATCAACGCGAGATTCAGCGCAAGTTGCGGATACTGCGACATGCGGAGGAGACCGGTCACGTCGCGAGGACTTGCCGCTATTTCGGGATAGGTCGATCCAGCTTCTACCGTTGGCGTCAAGCCTATGCGGAGCGAGGCGAAGCTGGCCTGATCAACGCACCGCCCATTCCCAAGTGGCATGCCAATCGGACGCCGCCTGAGCGCGAGGAAAAGGTGCTTTATCTTCGACGCAAGTATCATCTCGGCCCGATGCGGATCGTCTGGTACTTGGAGCGCTATCACGACATCAAATTGTCAGACGCCACGGTTTCGCGCATCCTGCGCCGCCATGGGCTGAACCGCCTCCCTCGCGGCACACGCATGCGCAAGGTCCACACCAAACGCTATCAGAAGCAGGTACCCGGACATCACATTCAGATGGATGTTAAGTTCCTGACCTTCATTGATAAAAAAGGTGAGAAGATACGCCGTTTCCAATACACCGCCATCGATGACGCGACGAGGGTTCGGGCGCTGAAGGTTTACGAAAAGCACACCCAAGCCAATGCGATCGATTTTGTTGATCACGTCGTTGAAAAGTTCCCATTCCGCATCCGTGAAATCAGGACGGATAATGGCCATGAGTTCCAGGCGAAATTCCATTGGCATGTCGAGGACCTTGGTATCCGCCACGCCTACATCAAACGCGGGACGCCGCAGCTGAACGGTAAGGTGGAACGGTCACACAGGTCGGATGGGCAGGAGTTCTACCAGTTGCTCAGCTACAAAGGCGATGTCGATCTTGAAGTAAAGCTCGGCGAATGGGAGCGCTTCTACAACTTCCACAGACCGCACGGCGCACACAACGGAAAGACGCCTTACGAAGCACTCAGAGAAAAGCTATAATCAACAAACGGGATGTCCCGCGAGCAACCGCACCTTACAATCCTAATATGTTGCAACCTACGGATCACGAGGGCAAAAAGCCGCGGCATGCGCCGCAGCCAGTGTTTCTTGAGCCTCCGGTCGTTTAGCGACTCTATTTAACCAGCCTCAACGCAGATTTGGTATCCGCAACGGCAAGTTGGGCGTCAGTATGTTTACTTGGCGCAAGCAGACCTTTGAGAAGACCTTCAACCTCATCAAGCGGTATTTGGATCACTTTGGCAATGGTTTCTTTGGTCTCGCGCTTGGACCAGAGGTCCGCCAGGATCTGAGACCAGACAACCGAGGTTTCCCTCTCGATGCCTTCGGGCTCGCCACTTCGATAGCCCAGCTTGCCCAGCTGGATGCAGATCGTGCGGTGCTGCCATTCTGTCAGCAAACCAAGCTGGCGCAGACGATAGGCCAGCGCCATCGCGGAGACTTTCCAGCGCCGCTTGAGTCGCAGGATGACCTTCACGTCGATAAACCGCGGGACATGCGCCATTACGTCAGACCTTGGCATGAGAAAGGCCGAGGCAAAGGCGTTTGCCTCATTCTCGGCTTCCCTACCACCGCCCATTGTCCCATGACGATGCATGGCAAGGTGCCCGAGCTCGTGGCAGGCGTCGAAGAGATTGCGCTCTGCCGACTTGAAGGAGTTCAGGAACATATACGGGACGTCATCCATCCAGAAGGAGAACGCATCGACGTTCTTCGTATCCTCAGACAGTCCGAGGATACGGATACCCTTGGCTTCGAACAGCTTCAGGACCGAAGGGATCGGGCGATCTCCAAGCTGCCAATGAGCACGCAGCGCCTCGGCGGCGCTTTCCGGCGAATACTCCGCGTCGGCACGCAAGTCCGGCAGGTCGAGCCCCGGCAGGTTAAACACCTCCTCTGCCCATCGGAACATCTCAACACCCGCGCCGCCAGCGGCAAAGGCGGCGTCACGCTCTTTCGCCGACATGTTGGTTAGGCTTCGGAAACTGACCTGTTCCGCAGACAAGGCGGGCGGATCGGGCAAGGTGAAGTAGTCGATCGGGTAGTCGAGGACCCCGGCGATCTTTTTGATCGTGGCAGGATCCGCGTCATTTTGATCCGCTTCCAGTCGCGTGATGGTGACCGGGCTGAGCCCACACAGTCCGGCAAGACCCTTGGCGGTCATCTTGCGCCGCTTACGCGCCGCGGCCAGCCTCTTTCCGTTGTGCATCACTTCCCATTCTTACGCTTTACTTCGATGATAAGATCATCATCTTTCGGCGCGTCTTCTGGCAATACCGAGACAGGGTCAAGATCGCTGTCCTGAACAAGGTAGATCCTTTCGATGAACCCCCTGATTTTACTGTCCTCGATCACGGGCATGCTCAATTCCATGCGGCCGTCGGGATCGAGCAGAAGGTAGAACACCGAGAATCGCTTGGTCCTCAGGTTGGAACTTTTCGGTGACGGCAGCGTGACGACCGCAGGAAGAGCCACCCCGGCATGATCGAACAGGCTTGCACCCTCGCATACTTTTTCAGATTTCGCGCCGAAGTCGCCTGTCTTGGGCCGACGGAAGTCCGAACAGCATCTATCTGCTGTCTTGACGAGAACAATGACGTTCAGGTCATTATTGACGATGCCTTCCAGTCCTCCGTCGTAATAGAGTTCCCAGCCGTTGACGCCGATGTACTCGGCACGCAGTCCAGCGAGGCATTCATGGAAGGTGTACTGTCCAGCAGAAGTCTTGCCATGCATGGCACCGGCCATACCACGACCAGACATGGCGGATGCCCCCGCCGATATGAGGCGTTGCCGCTCCAGGGCCAGTTGGCAAAGGCGTGTTTCGATATGGTCCTGCTCTTTCAGGATCAACGTAGCGATAGAGGCCATTCTGTCTCTCATGTTAATTTTCCACACCTCATATGATGGGGTAAAAATTAACATCAAGCAAGACCTGCAGTCACCTCGGTTGCCGCTCGGGATGTTGCAATCTTTGGGCTGAATGTGAACAGTCGAAGGCCGGTGATGCCGTTTAGAAACTCCTTTCGGTTATGGATGAGTTGACTTGGGACCAGCCGTTCGTTGCGCATGGCTTGAATGACTGCTTGGGGCCGAACGGACCGACGCCCCACGTCGGCAACTCCCGCCTCTCCCTCAACGGGCATCTTGCAGGGATCGTCACGCTCGTTGCACAATAGTGGAAAATGAGGGCGCGCGCCGAAATATCTGAAATGCAATGGCTCGGCGCACTCAGAAGCTTTCCCACCAGCAATCCGGCAATCTCGGCGAGGTCCTCGCCCTCGCGAAGCTAAATTCTTTAGGGATCGCGGCCTATGCCAGCCCCGAGGGGGCGCCGGGGCACGACCTGATGGCGGTGGTGGATCGAGGTGAAGACCCGTCAGTTCCTCGAAAGGCCAACCGAGATTTCGCGCTGGCCGGTCGACATGGCTACGAAAGGTGACGCTGACTTTTTCCTCTTTGTTGAGCTCGATCTGCGAACACTCTCACCGACGTTCTATCTCTTGACGAACGAACAGGCACGCGCCACGCACCGCCTCTCGAAGGGGCTCGGGAACTGCTATCCGTCGCACGTTCGCAAGGCTGTCGCGGCAAACGATTTCTCGCCGCTTCTCGCCGCAAGTGCTCCTCCTGCGCAGACGTAGATATCAGCCGGGCCCAGCGGACTTAGCGCAACCTCGAACGCCTTGACCTATTGAACATTGCTGCACGCAAGTGCAGACGGCTGCTTCGGGGAAGCTGCTCCGCAGCGAGGTCTGTCTTCACGGAGGTCCGGTCTGGGCCGGCCGCGACGGACCTGCCCCTGGCGCTCAAATCTCTACCGACTCTGCAATCGCGAGCGCATCCTCAAGTTCGACGCCGAGGTCGCAGAGGTGGTCCTGAATTTTCGACCAGTTTGCCGCCGGGCTAAGCTATAGCATTTGTTTCATTTCAGGCGGCGGCTTTCAGGTTCGGGGCCCGACTATCATATGCCTCGCCCGGCGTCAGCAGCCCATGGGATGAGTGCGGGCGCTTTTCATTGTAATAGGTGATCCAGGCGCCGATCCCCTCTCGGGCTTCAGAGCCGGTCTCGAAGGCGTTCAGGTAGACACATTCATATTTCAGGGATCGCCAGAAGCGCTCGATCATCCGGTTGTCGATCCAGCGCCCGCGGCCGTCCATCGAGATCTTCACCTTGGCGTCATGCAGTACATCGGTGAAGTCGGTGCTGGTGAACTGCGAGCCTTGGGCGGAGTTGAATATCTCCGGCGGGCCGTATCGGGCCAGCGCCTCTTTCAGCGCCTCGACGCAGAACCCGGCATCCATCGAATTCGACAGCCGCCAGCTCAGCACTTTCCGGCTGTGCCAGTCCATGATCGCCACGAGATACAAGAAGCCCCGGCGCATCGGGATATAGCTGATGTCGGTACACCAGACCTGGTTCGGGCGGGTTATGGACAGCCCCTTGAGAAGGTACGGGTAAATCCTGTGCTCGGGATGCTTCTTGCTGGTTTTCGGCTCCTGGTAGATCGGCACCAGCCGCATGAGCCTCACCAGCCGCCGCACGCGATGACGCCCGCATCTGTACCCCTCTCGCTGCATGTGGCGGGCCATTTGCCGCGAGCCGTACCAGGGCGTTTCCAGGAACTGCCGGTCGATGATTTCCATGAAGGCCAGATTCTCGGCGCTTTCCCCGCGCGGGTGATAGTAGAGGCTGGAACGCGCCAGCGACAGCAGGCTGCACTGGCGACGGACACTGAGATCGAAATGGTCCCGCTTCACCGCTTTCTGCCTCCAGTGCCGAGGATGAGACTGGAGGCTTCCGATAAAAAATCCCGTTCCACGACCAGCTGGCCGATCTTGGCGTGCAGCTTCTCGACATCCCTCTCGGAAATCACCGTCTCGGCCGACGTGGCACCGCCAAACGCCGATGCCATGTTCTCAATCGCCGTTCTCTTCCAGCCGCTGATCATTGTGGGATGGACGCCGTATTTCTTGGCCAGCTCGGCCGTCGTCAACTCTTCACGGATGGCCTCAAGAGCAACCTTGGCCTTGAACTCCGCCGAATAGCGTTTCCGCTTCGTCATCTGGGGTATTCCTTCGTCAGTCGCTACAGCTTAGCAACTGGTCCGAAATCTTGCGACCACCTCTATGGCAGACGACATCAGAGGCCGTCTCGGTGCATGGTACCGTGTTAGAGGTCGCGATTACCTCAGTCGTCGCATTGATGCCTTGGTTAAGACTCTCCCTTGGGTGGATGCACCACCACCCTTTCGCCTGCTAGAGATGTCGCGCCAGTGGGGAAGCTGTTCACCATCCGGCGAGATCATCATCAATCGACATCTGATCAAAGCACCGCGGCAGTGCGTCGATTATGTACTCATTCATGAACTGGCTCACCTGAAGTACCAAGATCATAGTCCTGAGTTCTGGAAACTGATCGACATGCATGCTGTCGATTGGCGGAAGGCCAAGCACCATCTGGATGGGTTGGTCGAGGTTTTGCTCAATTGAAGGGGACAGCAGGCTTGACCGGTGGGGGGGGAACGCTCGGCAACTTCGAATGTGCCTAAAGCATTTCGTTCAAACTCTGAATCGTTTGGCCTTTCTCTCAAGCTTTGAGCGTGATTCCCTGCGATCAGGGAGGATTGGTCATGTCAGCACCTTTGCCGGCGGCCCTTCGGGTTCGGTTCCAGCGATTGATTGAGAACGGTTTCAGTGGCCGTGCGGCGGCGGCGCGGTTGCAGTTATCTGCGGCGACCGGATCGCGCTGGTCACGTGCAATCCGGACACGGGGACACGCTGAACCACTGCCCCAGGGACGGCCGAAAGGGCGGGGCAAGCTTGCACCGTATCGGGCCTTTTTCGAGGAACTGGTTGCGCAGGAACCCGATATCACCTTGTTCGAATTGCGGGATGCTTTGGCCGAGGCGGAAGGTGTTCATGTCCATCATTCGTCCATTGCCAACCTGCTGTCCCGCCTCGGCTTCAGCTACAAAAAAAATCTCTGGTGGCCACCGAACGCCGCAGTGCAAGGATAAGGCGGCAGCGCGCGGATTGGTTCGGACACCGGTTGCCTGCCATCGCTGACAAACCGGAACGTGTTGTGTTTCTTGATGAAACCGCAGTGAAGACCCGCCTGCGGGGCCGTGCCCCACGCGGCGCGCGACTGGAGATGGACGCACCGTTCGGCAGCTGGGGAACGCAGACGCTGATTGCGGGTCTGACCCACGACGCGCTGATCGCGCCATGGGTCATCAGAGGGGCGATGAACGGTCCGGCTTTCGCGACTTACATCCGCGAAATCCTGATCCCTGAGATCGAGCCCGGAACGGTCGTCATCCTCGATAACCTCGCCACACATCGAAACAGGCAGGCGGCAGAGGCCTTGCACGCTCATGGCTGCTGGTTTCTCTACCTGCCGCCCTATTCCCCAGATCTCAACCCGATAGAGATGGCATTTGCCAAGCTGAAAGCTCACTTGCGAAAGATCGGTGCCCGCAGCTTCACGAGCGTCTTCAACGCCATCGGTCAGGTATGTGACCTCTACGGGCCTGACGAATGCTCAAACTACTTCACCGCCGCCGGATATGTATCAAGTTAAAATCGAAATGCTTTAGGCGGCGAAGGTCGATCAAGCATCGCCCGGAAAAGTTCGTTTGCCCAATGAGGGCAATAGGGGGGCGAGGCAATCCGGACCAACCTTTTGCCTGCCGACATTGGCGGAAGCCAGAGGTGCGACCTGATGTTTGCGCTCCAAGTCTCGAGCGTCACATCAGGCTTTCTACTGACGGTCCCTTTCGCGGAAATCCACTCGGCATGCTCGTCGCTCAACGAAACAAAATTCGATGTATGACGTTGATTTCAAGCGCATGGTGTTAGGTGGGTCTAATGGTGGGTAGTTCCGACGTGATTGGATTTTATTCTATTATTTCAATGATGTCTGGCGGAGGAGGTGGGATTCGAACCCACGGTGGAGTTACCCCCACGTCGGTTTTCAAGACCGGTGCATTAAACCACTCTGCCACTCCTCCGCTGGGCTCCTCCCTTGCCGCGAAGACCGATCCGGGTCAAGGGAAATGGCGTCAAATCACATGCGCGGGCCGGGTTTTTCCTTTTCCCCAAAGCGCGCATTAGCTAAAGCTAAGGCCAAAGCAGTCAAATCACGCCATAAGTGAGAGAAATCATGCGTAAGCCCCTTCTCGCCCTCCTGGCCAGCACCATGCTGGCGCTTCCGGCCTTCGCCCTCGACACCGCCGCGCGCTCGGCGCTTGTGGTGGACGAGGCGACCGGCACGATCCTTTTGCAAAAGAACGCGGATGAGCCGCTGCCGCCCGCCTCCATGTCGAAGCTGATGACGCTCAACATGGTGTTTGAGGCCATCGAGGCGGGGCGTCTGTCGATGGATACGGAGCTGCCGGTCTCGCAAAATGCGGCGGCCAAGGGCGGGTCGAAAATGTTCACGCGGGCGGGTTCGCGCATCCGGGTCGAGGACCTCATTCGCGGCGTGATCATCCAGTCCGGCAACGACGCCTGTATCGTTTTGGCTGAAGGGCTGGCGGGCTCCGAGGATGCCTTCGCCGCGCAAATGACCGAGCGCGCGCAAGAGCTTGGCATGACCAATTCAACCTTCGGCAACGCCACCGGCTGGCCCGATCCGAACCAGCTCATGAGCGCGCGGGATCTGGTGTTTCTGGCGAACCGGCTGATGCAGGAATTCCCCGACTTCTACCCGATCTTCGCCGAAGAAAGCTTTACGTGGGAAGGGATTACGCAGAATAACCGCAACCCGCTGCTTGGCATCGGCATGGGCGCGGATGGTCTGAAAACCGGCCATACGGAGGAAGCGGGCTACGGCGTTGTCGGCTCCGCGAAACAGGGCGAGCGCCGGGTGACGCTGATGATTTCCGGCCTGCCGAGCGATGCCGCCCGCGCCGAGGAAGCCGAGCGTCTGATGGGCTGGGCCTTTCGCGAATTTACCACGAAACAGCTTTTCGAGGCGGGCGAGACCATCGCCACCGCCGAGGTCTGGATGGGGTCGTCTGACCGCGTGCCGCTGGTCACCGAAAGCCCGGTCGAGCCGCTCATTCAGATCGCCGATCAGGACAATCTGCGCATGACCGTACGCTATAATGGCCCCATCGAGGCGCCGATCGAGGCCGGTCAGCACATCGCCAATCTCGACATTCGCACCGGCGAGGACACGGTTCAGACCCTGCCGCTCGTCGCCGGTGACGCGGTGCCGCGCGGCGGCTATGTGAAGCGCCTGAAAACCGCGAGCGCGGTGCTGTTCGACAAGGTGATCGGGCGCGGCGACGCGGAACTGGCCTCGGCCGAGGCTGAATAAACCATGTTTATCAGCTTTGAGGGGATCGACGGGTCGGGCAAATCCACGCTCGCGCGCCGTCTCGCCGATCACCTCGGGGCGGTGCTGACCCGCGAGCCCGGCGGGTCCGAAGGCGCGGAGGAAATCCGGCGGCTTCTGGTCACGGGCGACACCTCGCGCTGGTCGCCGGAGACGGAAATTCTGCTTTTCACGGCGGCGCGGCGCGACCATCTGGAGAAAACGATTCAGCCTGCGCTCGACGCCGGGCGGACTGTGATCACAGACCGTTTTGCTGATTCTACAAGGGTTTATCAGGGCGTCGCGCGCTCCGACCTGCAGCCCATGGTGGACCGTCTGCACAGCCTGATGATTGGCCGCGAGCCGGATCTGACCTTCGTGATCGACCTCGACCCGGAGATCGCGCTGGAACGCGGATTGGCCCGCAAAAGCGGCGAGGATCGGTTCGAGGAGTTCGGTCTGGGCTTCCAGCAAGCGCTCCGCGAGGGCTTTCGGGCGCTGGCGCAAACCGCGCCGCGCTTCCGCCTGATCGACGGGCAAGGCAGCGCGGATGAGGTGTTCGCACGCCTCTTGCCGCATCTGGAGGGCGCATGAGCGACGCGCCGCATCCCTCTGAAACCAAAACGCTTTTCGGGCAGGATGGCCCGCGCGAGACGCTGTTTTCCGCGATTGGATCCGGGCGTCTGCATCATGCCTGGCTGATCACCGGCCCGCGCGGCACCGGCAAGGCGACGCTGGCCTGGGCCGCGGCGCGGGAGCTTCTGGGCCGCGATGTCAGCCCGGAGCGGCCGGAGATCGCTGCGATTTCCCCCTCGGCGGACCCCAAAACCGGGCGTCAGCGGGCCAATATCTTGGTTGACGACATTCGCGGGCTGAAGTCGCGTTTCGCCCTGTCCTCCCCCGATGAAGGCTGGCGGATCGCGATCATCGACGCGGCGGATGATATGAATGTGCAGGCGGCCAATGCACTCTTGAAGCTGCTTGAAGAACCGCCCGCAAAGAGCTTGTTTTTCCTTATTTCTCACCAGCCTGCGAAACTCCTGCCGACCATCCGGTCGCGCTGCCGGGAGCTGCGGCTGTCGGCGCTTCAGGAGGCGGATTTCAATGCCGCGCTGGAGGCGGCGGGCCATGCGCAGGATGGTAAACTCGCGGCGCTTTCGGGCGGTGCGCCGGGTCTCGCCATCGCACTTGGCGCGGGTGGCGGTGCGGTGCTCTATGACAAGCTGGTCGGGCTGCTCGACCGTCGCCCGATGGACCGCGCGATGCTGAGCGAGATCGCCGAGTATTGCGCCGACCGGCAAAATCCGGAGCGGTTTTCCGGCTTTATCCGCCTCCTCTCGATCCTGCTGACCCGCCTCGCCCGCGCCGGTGCTGGCGCGCCGCCCGCGCCGCTATCGGAGGGAGAAGCACGTCTTTTCAATCACCTCTCGCCCGATCTTCAAGCCGCGCAAATCTGGGCAGATCTGCAAAGCACGCTACGCCAGCGCCTTGAGGCGGGCCGCGCCGTAAATCTTGATCCGGCGCAGCTTGTCCTCGACGCCGGGCGCAGGTTAGACGAGGCCGCAAGCCGCATTTCCGTGAGGGCCGCATGACCGCGCTTTTGACCGACAGCCATTGTCACTTGGATTTCGAGACCTTCAACGCCGAGCGCCCGGATGTGATCACAAGGGCGCAGGCGGCGGGCGTTCACCGGATGGTCACCATTTGCACCAAGATGAAGAACGTCCCGCAAGTGCAGGCGATTGCGGAAGAATTTGACAATGTGTTCTTCGCGGGCGGCACCCATCCGATGAGCGTGGCGGAGGAGCCGATGGTGTCCGTGAGCGATCTCGTCACGCTGGCGCAGCATCCGAAATTCGTCGGGATTGGCGAGACGGGGCTCGATTACCACTACACCGCCGAGAGCGCGGAGGCGCAAAAGGAGTCGCTGCGCATCCATATCGAGGCCGCGCGGCAGACCCGCCTGCCCCTCATTATCCATGCGCGCGATGCGGATGAGGACATGGCGGCGATCCTCAGCGACGAATTTACCAAGGGCGAATATAGCTGCGTGATGCACTGTTTCTCGTCCGGTCCGGCGCTGGCGGAAGCGGCGCTGGAGCTGGGGTTTTACCTCTCCATGTCCGGCATCGCGGCCTTCAAAAAATCAACGGAACTGCGCGATATCTTTGCCAAAACGCCGATTGATCGCGTGCTGGTCGAGACCGACAGCCCCTATCTCGCGCCGCCGCCTTATCGCGGCAAACGCAATGAGCCCGCCTATACCGCGCATACGGCGAAGGTCGGCGCGGAGGTGTTTGGCCTCTCTTATGAGGATTTTTGCGCGCAGACCGAAGCGAATTTCGAACGCTTGTTCTGGAAGGCCGCATGAGTTTGCGAGCAACCATCCTCGGCTGCGGGTCCTCGGGGGGCGTGCCGCGTCTCGGCGGGGTCTGGGGGGCGTGTGATCCGGACAATCCGAAGAACACGCGCCGCCGCTGTTCGCTTTTGGTCGAACAGGAAAGCGCCCAAGGCACCACACGCGTTCTGATCGACACGGGGCCGGATCTGCGCGCGCAACTCCTTGATACGAATACAGGTTATCTTGATGGCGTGGTCTGGACCCATGAACATGCGGACCATGTTCACGGCCTTGACGACCTCCGCATGATCGTGATGAACCGCTATATCGAGGGGCAAAACTGGCTCGCGGCGCGGCTCCCGGTTTGGGCCGATGCGCGGACGAGCACGGCATTGTTCGACCGCTTTGGATATGTCTTCGAGACGCCGCCCGGCTCGGCCTATCCGCCCATTCTCGACCATCAGGAAATTACCGGCCCATTCGAGGTGTATGGCGATGGCGGGCCGATCCCGTTCACGCCGCTCCCGGTCGATCATGGGAGCATCGAGGCGCTCGGCTTCCGCATCAAAAATCTCGCCTATGTGCCTGATGTGGTGGAGATTTCCGAGGGCACGCTGGCGCTGATGGAGGGGCTCGATTGCCTCATCATCGACGCGCTGCGCTACAAGCCGCATCCGACCCATGCCCATGTCGAGCGCACGCTCGGCTGGATCGAACGCCTCAAGCCCGCCCGCGCTGTGTTGACAAACATGCATATTGACCTTGATTACGAGACCTTGGCGGCGGAGACCCCGGCCCATGTCGAGCCCGCCTATGACGGGCTTGTGATCACACTGCCATGAGCGGCACGGTTGTGATCACAAACGCAAAAGGATCACGCCGATGAGCAGCGTTCTGGCCACGATTATCCCGGTTTTCCTTGTGATCTTCGCCGGTTACATCGCGGTCTTCACAAAGAAATTCTCCGAAGATGGGGTGAACGGGCTGATGCGCTTCACCCAGCGGTTCGCCATCCCTTGCGTGCTTTTTAACGGCATCTCGCAGCTCGAATTTGGCGACGTGTTTGGCCCGGCGCTGCTTGTGCCGTTCTATGTCGGTTCAACCAGTTGTTTTTTCCTCGGAATCCTCGCCGCGCGGCATATTTTTAAGCGCCGTCCGGGGGAAAGCGTGGCGATTGGGTTCGGCGCGCTCTTTTCCAACTCGCTGCTGATCGGCCTGCCCGTGATGGAACGCGCTTACGGGCCGGACAGCCTCGCGCCGAATTTCGGGATCATCGCGATCCATGCGCCCTTTTGCTATCTCGTCGGCATCACGGCGATGGAGTTTTCCCGCGCCGATGGCCGCGGCCTTGGGGCGACCATGAGCGAGGTCATCAAGGCGATGACCCGCAACTCATTAACCATCGGGATCGCCATCGGCGTCGCGGTCAACCTCTCCGGCCTGACCCTCCCCACCCCGCTTCAGGACGCCATCGACCTCATCGCCCGCGCGGGCCTGCCGGCTGCGCTGTTCGGCCTCGGCGGCGTGCTGGCGACCTACGGGATCGCCGCGAGCGTGCCGACGGCGAGCGTGATCTCGGTCCTCTCGCTCATCGTCCATCCCGGCATCGCCTATCTCCTCGCAACGCAAGTCTTCCATGTGGACGACGCCATGCTCCGCGGCATCATCGTCACCGCCGCCATGGCACCGGGGGTGAATACTTATGTGTTTGCAACGCTTTATAATCGTGCGGAGACGGAGGCAGCCAGCATCGTCTGCCTCGGCACGGCGCTTTCGGTGCTGACGGTGCCGGTGTGGCTCATGATTTTGGGCGGGGCGGCGTGAGGCGCTAAAGCGTCAGCACCATGGCAACTTCGCCGTCTTCATCCACGGCGCCGGTGCGCTGAAAGCCCAGTTTTTCGTAAAAGCCGAGCGCGCTTTCGGGCTTGTCATGGACGCCGAGGGCGAGGCGCGGCAGGCCCCAACCTTTCGCCACTTCGATGCAATGGGCGATCGCCGCGCGGCCATGGCCCTGCCCTTGCGCCTCCTTGTCGATGGAGATGCGCCAGAGATAGGCGGCGTCGGGATCATCAATATCCTCGGGGTCGAGATAGCGCTGCGGGTCGATCATCGCCAGAAGGCCAATCGCGCGGGTCCCGAGCCAGAGCCCGCGCAGATAAATCCCGTCCTCATAAGCCGCCTGCGCGAGCGTATAGACCGGCGGGTCAATCAGCTTGTCCTGCGCGTCGGTCAGACGGATCGCGAAGAGATCGTCGAGATGATCACGCGTAATTTCACGAAAATCGAGGGTCACGTCGCTCATCGGATCGTCCAGAAAAAAAGGAAAATGGTGCGGCTGAGAAGACTCGAACTTCCACGGGTGTTATCCCACAGCGACCTCAACGCTGCGCGTCTACCAATTCCGCCACAGCCGCACTCTTGTCGTGTGGGCGGCGTATAGCAACGCCCGTCGCAGGCCACAAGAGCAAAATCGCTTGAATGTCGCGAGAAATATCGCCACTTGCTGATTTCATGGTTGAATGGACGATCTCGCCGGGGCTGACCCCTTATGAAACCGCGCTTGAGGGCATGGAGCGCCGTGTCGCGGGCCTTGTCGAGGGCCGGGCCAAGGAGCAGGTGTGGCTTCTGGAGCATCCGCCGCTCTACACGGCCGGGACCAGTGCGCGGCGCGAGGATCTGATCGAGCCGGACCGTTTCCCCGTCTATGAGGCGCGGCGCGGCGGCGAATATACCTATCACGGACCGGGCCAGCGGGTCGCCTATTGTATGCTTGATCTGAACCAGCGCGGGCGCGATGTGCGGGCCTTTGTGTGGAATCTCGAAGAATGGGTGATCCGCAGCCTCATGGCCTTTGGCGTCACCGGCGAGCGCCGGGAGGGCCGCGTGGGTGTGTGGGTCCGTCGCCCCGAAAAGCCGCCCCTGCTCGATGGCAGCCCGGCCGAGGACAAGATCGCCGCCATCGGTGTGCGCCTGCGCCGCTGGGTGTCCTTCCACGGCATTTCGATCAATGTCGAGCCGGACCTGTCGCATTTCGGCGGCATCGTCCCTTGCGGGATTCGCGGCTACGGGGTGACGAGTCTGGTGGATCTGGGCCTGCCGGTCACGATGGCGGATCTGGACGTGGTGCTGGCGGAGGAGTTTGGTCAGGTGTTTGGGAGATAGTCGCGTCTCAATGTCTTACTTGAGAACCTTTGGAACCCACTCCATTGCCCAATCCCCAAGCGGCTCCAGACGGTTAAAAAGGTCACGACCTGTCTGTGTCAACACATAGCCGTCCGTAGCTTTTTCAACCAATCCGACACTCCGTAACTCCTTCAGACGTGTATTGAGGACGCTGGGAGAAGCGGAACCGCATTGCGCCTGCAACTCGCGAAATGTCCGGCTTCCATCGCTTAAATTCCAGAGAATTCCCATTGCCCAACGACGGCTGAGAAGGTCGAATAACACCATGATAGGTTGGCCGCTCGCCGAGCCGCGGACCGCCTTACCGTATCTGGCCAATGGTTTGCTTTCTTCGGTCACCACAAATCCATCATTAGATTTTTCTTGCTACATTTTTAGTAGCAATCTATTGCTTTGAATATCGTAGCGCCTTATCGGAGATGTGCAATGCAAAAGGCAACATGGAGCGAGATCACCCTCTGGATTTTGCTCGCGCTGTTTTGGAGTTCCTCCTATGCGGTCATAAAAAGCGGCATCGAGACGGTTGATCCAGTTATTCTTGTCGCAGGGCGCATGATGATAGGCGCTTGTATTCTTCTAATCGCACTCAAAATCCGGGGCATGTCGCTCTCGCGTGTTCCAAGCGATTGGCGTAGCTATGCGATCACGGGACTGCTCGGCAGCGCGCTCCCATTTTTGTTTATTACTTATGGTGAACAGTCGGTAGATAGCGCCCTTGCGGCCATCCTCATTGCCTTCGCTCCTGTCGCGACAGTTTTCTTAGCTGCGTGTTTTATCCCAACCGAACCGCTGACATGGCGTATATTTCTGGCAGTAGTCGGTGGTTTTGTTGGCGTGGCCATGCTCGTGGGGCCATCAGCGATGTCCGGCCTCGGAGATGGATTGCTTGGCCAATCGTCCATCATTGCGGCCGCTTGCTGCTATGCTGCATCGACGATCTACATCCGACTGTTCGTGACTAAACCCCCTCTAGAAATGGCGACAGGCGCAGCTATTGTCGGGACGATCTTTTTGTTGGTCATATCATTCTTTGCAGGCGGACGTCTTTCTTCGGTTAATCCGACCCTACCGTCCTTGGGGGCGATACTTTATTTGGGTATTTTCTCGACTGCGTTTGCCAACCTTATTTATTTTTATCTGGTTCCAAGGCTTGGTGCGACACGTATGTCGCAAGTCAATTTCGTTATACCGGTCGGTGGAGCGGTTTTCGGATGGATCCTTTTAGGAGAAGTCATGACACTCCAAAGATCACTGGCGCTGATTGTGATCCTCGTTTCCGTTTATTTTGGCACTTCGAAAAGTAAGCCCACACGGTAAGATCAGCTCTTAGGTGCATTTTAGAAAAATCGTGGTGCAAGCTTATCCCTCCCCATCACAATTCCGCCATGGACGCGCGCGCCGAGACGCTTTAAGAATGGTCCAGCATAGGCGCGCTGGACGTGCCTTTTGATCTATTTCTTTGGAGGGAAGGCATGGCAGACGCCGTCGATCATTCGCATGACGACCACCACCGGCCGGGTTTCTTTGTTCGCTGGTTCATGTCCACCAATCACAAGGATATCGGGATTCTCTATCTCGTAACCTCGGCGATTGTGGGCCTGATTTCGGTCGCCTTTACCATGTATATGCGCCTCGAGCTCATGGAGCCGGGCGTTCAGTATATGCTCAAGGCGGATGGCACGCCGAACGGGCATCTGTGGAATGTGCTGATCACCTATCACGCGATCCTCATGATGTTCTTTGTCGTCATCCCCGCCCTGTTCGGCGGATTCGGCAATTATTTCATGCCCTTGATGATCGGCGCGCCGGATATGGCCTTCCCGCGCCTCAACAACCTCTCCTACTGGATGTATGTGGCCGGCACGGCGCTGGCCTTTGCCTCGCTGCTCGCACCGGGGGGCGACGGGCAGAACGGCTCGGGGATCGGGTGGTTCCTCTATCCAACCCTGTCGGCCAATGAGCCCGGCTCCTCAACGGATCTGGCGATCTTCGCGATCCACGTCTCGGGGGCGTCCTCGATCCTCGGCTCGATCAACATCATCACCACCTTCCTCAATATGCGCGCGCCGGGCATGACGCTCTTCAAGACGCCGCTCTTTGCCTGGTCGGTGCTGGTGACGGCGTTCCTGCTGGTCCTCTCGCTCCCGGTTGTCGCAGGCGCGATCACCATGCTGCTGACCGACCGCAATTTCGGCACGCAGTTCTTCAACCCCGCAGGCGGCGGTGACCCGGTTCTCTACCAGCACCTGTTCTGGTTCTTCGGCCACCCCGAGGTGTATATCATCATCCTGCCGGGCTTCGGGATCATCTCCCATGTCGTCTCGACCTTCTCCAAGAAACCGATCTTCGGCTATCTGCCGATGGTTCTGGCGATCGTCGCGATTGGTGTTCTGGGCTTCGTCGTCTGGGCGCACCACATGTATACGGTCGGGATGAGCCTCTCACAGCAGAGCTACTTCATGATGGCCACCATGGTCATTGCGGTGCCGACCGGGGTGAAGATCTTCTCCTGGATCGCGACCATGTGGGGCGGCTCCATCGAGTTCAAAACCCCGATGCTCTGGGCCATGGGCTTCATCTTCCTCTTCACCGTGGGCGGCGTGACCGGGATCGTTCTGTCGCAGGCTGGCATCGACCGCGTCTATCACGACACCTATTTCGTCGTGGCCCACTTCCACTATGTGATGAGCCTCGGGGCGGTCTTCGCCATCTTCGCCGGGATCTATTACTGGTTCGGCAAGATGACCGGCCGCCAGTATTCCGAGTTCTGGGGCAAGATCCATTTCTGGATGATGTTCATCGGCGCCAACCTGACCTTCTTCCCGCAGCACTTCCTCGGGCGTCAGGGCATGCCGCGCCGCTATATCGACTACAACCCGGAATTCGCCCTCTGGAACGAGTGGTCGTCCTATGGCGCGTTCATCGCTGGGGCCTCGATGATCCTCTTCTTCGGCATCATGTTCCACGCCCTCTTCTTCGGCCGCAAAGTGACCGAGCCGAATTACTGGGAGCATGGCGACACGCTGGAATGGACCCTGCCGAACCCGCCGCCGGAGCACACCTTCGAGCAGCTCCCGACGCAGGACATGTGGGACAAGCCCTCGCACTGAGCTGGCCCCATGATCGAATGGCTGAAACACGGAAAGGCCGGGGTGCACGCTCCGGCCTTTTTCATTCAACGAGAGGATGAGCCGACCCTCGCCCTCACCCTCTGGCCGCACCGCTCGCTCACCCGCGGCGGCTTCCGGCACTTCATGATCTTCACCGGCGTGCTGATCTTCATCCCGGTCCTGCCCGTCGCCGGATTCCTCGGGGTCTGGCTGGTCGTGGTCCCGTTCCTGCTGCTCACCCTGTTCCTCCTCTGGCTCTTCATCGAACGGAACTATTACGACGGCCGCATCGTCGAAGAACTCCGCCTCTGGCCCGACCTCATCGCCGTCCAGCGCACCGACCCCGATGGCAGTCAAAAGACCTGGGAAGCCAACCCCTACTGGGTCCGCCTCACCCTCCACCCCGAAGCCCGCCCGGAGAACTACCTGACGATGCGCGGCGAAGATGGGCGCGAGATAGAGCTCGGGGCGTTCCTGTCGCCGGAGGAGCGGGTGGAGGTTTATGAGCGGGTGAGCGGGGCACTAAAGTAATCCTAAAGACCTCGCTGTAGATCAACCGCACTACCCCACCAAGCTTGGCCAACCTCTAAACAAAACGCCAATATCGCGGAACGGTCAAAACTGGTAGTTTCATGTTGGGACGAAAAGGTACGGTGGGGTGCCTCAACATGATCAAACCTTTACACGGCCTCCGTGGGATCGCCGCTCTGACCGTGGTGGTCGGTCATTTCACATATAAGGGCGCTGCCAGTCTCGGCGTTGTCCTTTTCTTCGTCCTGAGCGGTTTTCTGATCGGCAAACTTTACATGGAGAAAGACTTTACCGTCGAGAATATCTGGCGCTACGTCGTCGCACGCTTCGCAAGGGTCTATCCGCTCTTCGCGATCGTCATCATCGCGACCGCGCTGATCAACGCGTCAACATCGCTGGATATTTTCGGGCTTCAACTTCGCGACGTGCCTTCCCACCTTCTCTTCGCCGGAGACGCGCGCACCGTTTGGACGATCTCGACCGAATTTCAATTCTACGCGCTGTTCGTCGTCGTATGGGCCCTACGTTCGCGGCTCCCCTCGGCAATTGCCGCCGTCCTTCCCTTGCTTGCTCTTTTCATCATTGTCGCCGTCCTGCTTGGCACCGAGGCGAGCCGGAACGGCATTTTCGGCTATCTGCACATCTTTCTGGTCGGCGTCCTTCTCGCGATCATCGCTGGGCGAGACGACGGGACATACCAAAACATTGCCGCGCTCGCGATCCCGCTCTGCGCCGTCGCCTACATGGCGGCCTATCTTCTCGTGCCGCAGCTTTACCAACCACGCTGGATTTACCTCGACCCGGTGACGATCGCGATTTGCGCCAGCCTGGTCATCTCCACCGTCGTGGGCGGAAACTGTTTCGCCAACCGCGTTCTCAGCCATCCCTTCCCCGTCTGGCTCGGCGAAATTTCCTTCGGGGTCTACCTTCTGCACCGCCACGTACAACACGCGGTCGACGCAGTCTGGCCGGGGGAGCCTTCCGCTCTCGCGAGCTTTCTCCCAAAGCTCCTCCTGACCCTCTTGCTCGCTCAACTCGCCAATTGGCTGATCGAGCGCCCTTGCCGGGCCTGGCTCCGCCAAGCCGGTGAGAGGATAAATTTGCGAAACTCACGGGCGATGCGAAATTAAGCCAGGGCCGTTACCCAGCAAATTTCGCGTAGGACATTCACGGCGAACTAATAAATCATCGCATGGATGTCGAAACCGAATGGCACGCTCGCACCGCCGAGTTCGCGAACACGGTCATCCGGCTCCAGACGCCGCGTTAGTCCGATCTTGACGACTTTATCGCGGTCCAGCGCACCGCCCCCGATGGCAGTCAAAAGACCTGGGAAGCCAACCCCTACTGGGTCCGCCTCACCCTCCACCCCGAAGCCCGCCCGGAGAATTACCTGACGATGCGCGGCGAGGATGGGCGCGAGATAGAGCTGGGGGCGTTTTTATCGCCGGAGGAACGGGTGGAGGTTTATGAGAAGGTGAGCGGGGCGTTGACCGAAAAGGTTTGAACCCAAATTTTTATCAAAGAAATCACTCCTATTTCAAAGAATTTAAGTATGTAAACCAACTACTCTAACATATGCTTTAAGTGCGTCGATATCGGCAAGGTCCGGCATTTTATGGATCATTCGATGGCAGTTAGCACAAAGTACGGATAAGTCATTTGAGGTAATTTTACGGTCCTTAAAATCATTCGCATAAGGTATTTTGTGATGAACTTCGAATACAGCGGAACAAATTTTGTCGCCGCATTCAAGATCACAACATTGGCATTTGAGACCAAATTCCTTAATCGCAATTTTTCTCGCATCCGAGCTCCGCTCGACCTTTCTAGACCATTTTCTCCGCTTTTTCTCACTTATACTCGAAACACTTCCATCGCTGATTAGCTTTTCAAACCAAGCGATCCAATAGTTGTCTGCATCTCCATATAGAACGGGAGACTGACCTTTAGGCCTAGGCTCCAAGCTATGAATCCTTTCGTCAACAGGGATCAGATATGCATTTTCCGGACGCACTCTCACTCTGCAGAAAATTTTCGATTTTCCGGCACGTAGTTTGTCAGGATGACGGATAGTGTCCGCGAATACAGTCGCCTCTCGATAGTATCCGCACAGGGTACCATCGCTGATAAATATAATGGTTACTCCTGAAATTTTCTTGTCTTCAGCGGCTCCACCTAACCGAGCAAGCTTACCACCACCATCTTTGGGTAAGTAACCATAAATATATCCGTCTGATGCGACTGAAAAATTATATAATTCATGTGGAGGGTTCCCCTGCTGCCCATATCTCATCACAGGCTCAGCATTCAGACTTTCACCATCGAAACGAGAAAAATTTTCAACACGTGCGAGCAAATACATATTCAACAACTCCAATCACTAATGACTAACAAATTGAACTTTTGATATTAATTAAGCTAATGTCAATAAGATCACCCACACCCATCCACAAAATGCCCCACTTCGGCCAGATGCCGGATCCGCTTGGTTTCGGCGGGGATCATGATGCGGGTGGTGTCGGATTGGGTGGTCCAGCCCGGCGGGGAGATGTCGAGGTTGAGGAAGGCGAGTTCGGGGATATAGGCGTCGGGTTTGGCGTCCGGTCCCTGCCCTTCGAGGCCGCAGCGCAGGCCATTCGTGGTTTCCATCGCGCCGACGATGCGCCAGCCGGGTTCCTCTTCGCCCGCCACCGTCAGCGTGACCGGGCGGGCGATAGTGCAGGCGACCATGGTCTCATCGCTCCGGCAGAAATCAGGGAAGCGAGCGGCGAAATCGCGGAGCGCACCCAGTTGTGACGGGCTGCGGCGGCTGGGGTAATACGCCAACAATTCGTCGTGGATACGGGTCAACCGGTCCTCGGCGTAAAGCGCGTTGCCGATGGGTTGCGCACAGGCGGCGAGGCCCGCGAGGCTCAGGAGGGGTGCGATCCATGCTCTCATGGATGTGAGCGAAATATATATTTTTAATAAAATCAAGAAAAAGCCCCCGGAGAGCCGTCTCCGAGGGCTTTAAACCTGCATTTCGGCAAAAATCAGCCGAGGCGTTGCTTCACCGTCGCGCCGGCCTTGGCGAAATCCATCTGGCCCGCGTATTTCTCTTTCAGCGCGCCCATCACCTTGCCCATATCGCGGATCGAGCTGGCCCCGGTTTCCGAGATGGCGGCGTCGATGGCCGCACCGGATTCGTCTTCCGAGAGCTGCTTGGGCAGGAACTCCGCGATAATGTCGATCTCGCGCGCTTCCTGATCGGCGGCGTCGAGACGGCCCGCTTCCTCATAGACCTTGATCGAGTCGCGGCGCTGTTTGATCATTTTGGCCAGCACATCGCGAATCTCGGCATCGGACACACCGTCGCGGTCACACGCATGGGTGCGCGCGGCGATATCGCGATCCTTGATGGCCGCATTGATCAGGCGCAGCGTCCCGAGACGGTGGCTGTCCTTGGCCTTCATGGCCTCTTTCATCTGTGTATTGATCTGGCTACGCATTGGCATGATCCTTTCAAGGGGGGCGATATAGGGATCAAATCGCATTATGACAAGCCCGTGACAGCTTGGCCATGCGGCATAACCGTTATGCTTGACCCGCAGCCCCGCCTCGCCTATGACCCATCCGATCCCGATGAGAGAGAGGCACAGCCATGGCGACGACAAGCCCGAAATCCGGCCGCGACACAGCGACCGGCGCAATTGTTCTGGCCACCGGAGAGGTCTTTTACGGCTATGGCTTCGGCGCGGCGGGCACGGCGACCGGGGAGCTTTGCTTCAACACCGCCATGACCGGATATCAGGAAGTGATGACGGATCCGTCCTATGCGGGCCAGATCATCACCTTCACCTTCCCCCATATCGGCAATGTCGGTGCGAATGTGGCGGATGAGGAGGCGGATGAGCCTTTTGCCTTCGGGATGATCACCCGCGAATTGCCGACCAAACCGTCAAATTGGCGGGCGGAGAGCGATTTGCCCGCTTGGCTGGAGAAATGGGGCCGGATCGGGATTGGCGGTGTCGATACGCGCCGCTTGACCCGTGCGATCCGGCTTGCGGGCGCGCCGCATGTGACGATTGCCCATGATCCGGGCGGGAATTTCGACATTGAGGCGCTGAAGGAACGCGCCCGCGGCTTTAACGGGCTTGTGGGGGCGGATCTTGCGAAAGAAGTGGCGACGGACAGCGCCTATGACTGGTCCGAAGGGCGCTGGCATTGGCCGGAGGGCTTCACCGCGCCTCAGACCACGAAGAAAGTCGTCGCCATTGATTACGGCGCAAAGCGGAACATTCTGCGCTGCCTGACCTCGGCGGGTGTGGCGGTCAAAGTGCTGCCCGCCACCGCCACGGCGGCGGATATTCTGGCGGAAGAGGCGGATGGCCTGTTCCTCTCCAACGGTCCCGGCGATCCGGCGGCGACCGGCGAATATGCCATTCCGGCGATCCGCGAGGTTCTGGAAAAATCGCAGATGCCGGTGTTCGGGATCTGCCTCGGCCACCAGCTTCTGGCGCTCGCCCTTGGGGCCGAAACCCGCAAGATGAGCCACGGCCATCACGGCGCGAACCATCCGGTGAAGGATCTGGAAAGCGGCAAGGTCGAGATCACCTCGATGAACCACGGCTTCACCGTGGACGCGCAAACCCTGCCTGAAAACGTGCGCGAAACCCATGTGTCCCTCTTTGACGGCACCAATTGCGGGATCGCCATGACCGACCGTCCGGTCTTTTCGGTGCAGTACCACCCGGAGGCCAGCCCCGGCCCGCAGGACAGCTTTTACCTCTTCGAGAAGTTCGTCCAGTCCTTGAGCTGACCGCGATTCGGTTAAAACTCTGTTTACCCTAAGTGGGTTATGGATCATGGGAACCCGAGGGAGGCTCCCATGTCCACGGTCGTGCCTTTGCACAGCGCCCCTGACCTGCCGCCAAGCGATGATCCGCTGGACGGGCTGACCGCTGTCTCGCTTGGTATGGTACCGCCCGATGGCGCGCTTTTGGCGGCGGAAGACCCCTATCATCTGCTCGCAAACGGCTTCACACCCTGGCGCAAACTCGGCGGCGAGCTGGTCGTCAGCGTGGACCGTCCCGCCGGCATCCGCGCGGCGCAGGCCCATTACGGGCGCGACGATCTCGTCTTTACCCGCTGCGCGCCGGATGATCTGCGCCATGTGCTGCATTTCGCCTTCGGCCCGGAACTGGCCCAAAACGCCCGCGAGCGCTGCCCCGAGGCGGACAGTTGCCGCAGCCTGCAGGGCGGGCTGTCTCGGGGCAAGGGGCTGCTGGCCGTGGCGGGCTTTGCGGTTCTCTTCTACGCCCTCCCCTATGCGGTGATCTCCGCCATGCTGATCGTGCTGGCGCTCCTGAGCCTCGCCACCACACTCATGCGCGGCACCGCCCTCATCGCTGGCTGGGCGGGGGACGCGAATTTGCCCGAAGATGTGCCGATGATCGCAGGCTATAAGGATGTCCCGGTGATCTCCGTGCTGATCCCGCTCCTGCGGGAGGAGCGCATGGCCTCGCAAATTCTGGAGGCGGTGAGCGCGCTCGACTATCCCAAGGACCGGCTCGACATCAAACTGGTGCTGGAGAATGACGACGACATCACCCATGCGGCGCTGGCGGGCGAGCCGCTGCCCGATTGGGTGGAAATCATCTCCGTGCCCGAAGACACGCTGCGCACCAAGCCGCGGGCGATGAACTACGCGCTTCATTTCTGCCGCGGCGAGATCGTCGGGATCTATGACGCCGAGGACCGGCCCGAGCCCTCGCAACTGCGCCGCGTCGCCGCCTATCTCGCCCATGCGGATGAGGAAGTCGCTTGCGTGCAGGGGTTTCTCGACTTCTATAACACCAAGCAAAACTGGCTCTCGCGCTGCTTCACCATCGAATATGCGATCTGGTTCCGGGTGCTTTTGCATGGCTGCCAACGCCTCGGCTTGCCAATCCCGCTCGGCGGCACCACCGTGTTTTTCCGCCGCACCGTGCTGGAGGAGATCGGCGCATGGGACGCCCATAACGTCACCGAGGACGCCGATCTCGGGATGCGCCTCGTCCGGCGCGGCTATCGCTGCGACGTGCTGCCGACGACCACCTTTGAGGAAGCCAATTGCCGCGCGCTTCCATGGGTGAAACAACGCTCCCGCTGGCTCAAGGGCTATGCGATGACATGGGCCACCCATATGCGCGACCCGGCGCGGCTCTGGCATGATCTCGGGCCGAAGGGGTTCTGCGCCTTCCAGATCCTCTTCATGGGCGCAATCGCCGCCTATCTCGCAACGCCGCTCTTCTGGGTGCTCTGGACCGGGTTTTTCGGCCTTGGCCTCGTCCCGTGGGACCATCTGCCCGGCCCGGTTCTGGCATTCTTTTACGGGGCGCTCCTCGCCGGACAGATCACCATGGTCAGCGTCGCGCTCCGCGCCGTCTGGGCCAAGGAGCGGCGGCATCTCGTCAAATGGGTGTTCTCGCTGCCGTTCTATTGGCCGCTCGGCGCGCTCGCCGGATACAAGGCCCTGTTCGAGCTTTTCACCAAACCCTTCTATTGGGACAAAACCGAGCATGGCCGCAGTCTCGGCACCGGGTTCGACGAGCCCTGAGCCCGCTTAAGGCTCCGTGCCCAGCCGAAGCCGTGTCTCGAATGCTGTGCTGAGATGCTTGCGAATGGCGCTCGCCGCCCCATCCTCATCCCGCGCCGTGATCGCATCGACGATCCGCTGATGCTCCGCCAGCGCCGCCGCGCCGCGCCCTTCCGCCGAGAGCGACGTGCTCGACATCAGCGCCATGGAGCGGCGGATCATCTCAAGCTGCCGGATCAAAAAGCGGTTATGGCTCGCCAGATGGATCTGGTGGTGAAAGCGACGGTTCGACTGGGCCAGCGCCATCGGGTCATCCACCCGCGCGCGGTCCTCATCGACAAGCTGTTGCAGCACCCGCATCTCCTCGGGCGCAGCATGACGGGCCGCGAGCCGCGCCGCCAGCCCTTCCAGCTCCGAGCGCACCGTGTAAAGCTCCCCCAGCTCGTCATGGCTGAGCGAAGCCACCACCAGAGAGCGCCCGTCCCGGCGCAGCATCCCTTGCGTCTCCAGCCGCTGAAGCACCTCGCGGATCGGCGTGCGCGAGACCCCGAGACGCTCGGCCAGCTCGGACTCCACAAGCCGGTCGCCGGGCTGAAACTCGCCGCGCTCGATGAGGCTCAGGACAAGACTATAGGCGTCGGTCTGGCTCATAACGGGATACGATGGTCGACAATCATATCCCGACGCTAAACCGGAACCGCCGCAAAGCGCCAGCAATTTATCGCGCGCCCGCGTTCCGCGCCGCCGCCTACACCGCAGCGGGCATGCGGGGGCCCGCCCGCACGCTACCGCCGGACCCGCTGCTTTGCCACTGGACCCGCCGCCCGCGCATCCCTACATCTGATCCATGCGTAAGGAGTTTGCCCCCATCCGTCATTGGGTCTTCGATCTCGACCAGACCCTCTACCCCATCGAGGCGCGGCTGTTCGACCAGATCGAGACGCGCATGTCCGATTATATGGTCCGCCATCTCGGCATCGCCGCGACCGAGGCGATGGATCTGCGCACCCGCTACTGGCGCGATCACGGGGCGACGCTCGCGGGTCTCGTCATGCATCACGGCGTCGATCCCGATCATTTCCTGCGCGATGTGCATGAGATCGACCTCGCCGGTCTCGCGCCCGCGCCGCGCCTTGCTGCCGCGATTGCCGCCCTGCCCGGCCAGAAGATCGTCATGACCAATGGCGGGCGTTATCATGCGGGCCGGGTTCTCGCCGCGCGCGGGCTGAGCGAGACATTCGACGCCGTTTACGCCCTTGAGGATGCGGCCTATCGCCCCAAGCCCGACAGCGCCGCCTATGACGCGATTTTCGGCGCCGCCGGGATCGACACCTCTGCGGGCGCGATGTTTGAGGATGATCCCAAAAACCTCGTCGAGCCGGACCGGCGGGGGATGAAAACCGTGCTGGTCGGCCCGGCGGCGCATCCGCCGTTTCTGACCGCCCATACCGATGATTTGACCGGCTTTCTGGAGGCTTTGCTGTGATCGAGACCGATATTCTGATCTGCGGCGCGGGTCCGGCGGGCCGGATCGCCGCCGCCGCCTTCCACGCCGAGGGCTTCGACGTGACGCTGGCGGACCCGAACGCCGCGCCGCCGCCGGGCGATCTGCGCTCGACGGCCTTTCTCGCGCCCTCGGTCGGCCTTCTGAAACGCGCGGGTCTGTGGGACCGTCTCGCCCCGATTGCCGCGCCGCTCGATGAGATGCGGATCATTGATGCGGGCGGCGCGGAGAATATCCGCCGCACCGATGCGCAGTTCGACTCCGGTGAGATCGGCGACGAGCCTTTCGGCTGGAACATTCCCAACAAGGTGCTGAAGGAGGCGCTGACCGATCTGCCCGACATCCGTTTCGTCACGGCGGGTCTCAGCGCCCTCACCCCGCGAGGCAATCGCATGATCGCCAGCCTCGGCGAGACGCAAATCGCCGCCCGCCTCGTCATCGGCGCAGATGGCCGGAACTCCACGACGCGCGCGCTTTCAGACATCGGCGCAAAGACTTGGCATTACGGACAAAAAGCGCTGGTCTTCACGGTGGCCCATGAGCTGCCCCATGACAATCGCTCGACGGAGATTCACCGCTCCGGCGGGCCGTTCACGCTGGTCCCGATGCGCGATCAGGACGGGGTGCCGCATAGCGCTGTGGTCTGGATGGAGCGCGGCCCGGAAGCGGCGCGGCTCATGGAGATGGACGACGCGGCCTTTGAGGAGGCCGTCAACGCCCGTTCCTGCCTCGTCCTCGGACCGCTGCGCGTGACGAGCGCGCGCGGCCAGTTCCCGATCATCAGCCGCCTTGCGGACCGGCTCGACGGCCCGCGCGTCGCCCTCATCGCCGAAGCCGCCCATGCCGTGCCGCCCATTGGCGCGCAGGGTCTCAATATGAGCATTGGCGATGTGGAAGTGCTGCTCGATCTCACCCTCGCCGCGCGGGAGGCGGGCGAGGACATTGGCAGCCCCGCTCTCCTGCGCCGCTATCACATGAAGCGCTGGCCGGAACTGCGCGCCCGCGTCGCCGGGATCGACATGCTCAACCGCGCCTCCATGGCCGAGAGCCAAACCCTGCGCGATCTTCGCAATAGCGGGCTGAAATTGCTCGACAGTGTGACCCCGCTCAAACGGCTCGTCATGCGCCTCGGGCGCGGGTGATCCCAGGCGAGACACCGCAGCGCGCCGGGTGCGGAATGGTCGGGCAAGCGCGCGGCTGACCCGGCGCGTTAGATCGGCAGCGGGCGGCGCTCCTCGCTCAAAACAATGTTGGATTCCACCGCGCCGACGCCCGGCAGCGTCATGACCCGGCGGCGCAGGATCCGCTCGAAATCCTCCAGATCACGGGCGACGATGCGCAGGCGGTAATCGAAAAGGCCAAGGACGTGCTGGACCACCAGCACTTCGGGAATGGCTTGAACGGCCCGTTCGAAATCGCCCATCACGGCGGTCCCGCGGGCGGCGAGTTTGACGCCGACGAGGACCGTCACCCCGAACCCCGCCTTCTCCGCATCGACCCGCACATGCTGGCCGGTGATGACCCCGATCTCCCGCAACCGCCGCAAGCGCCGCCATGCGGCGGGTTGCGAGAGGCCGACTTTCTCCCCCAGTTGCCCCGCATTCAGCGAGCCGAGCGACCGGGCGGCGCGCAAGAGCGCGCGGTCGAGATCGTCGAGATCGGTCATAGCGGCAGCGCCTCGCTGCGCTTCACATCCGCCACCGACATCAGCGCCTCGACCTCCGCCAGATGCGGAAGTGACAGGATTTCCTCGCGGTAAATGCGCTGGTAATCCGCCAGATCGCGGGCGCGGACCGAGAGGCGCAGATCGACGGAGCCAAGCAGCGTCTGGATCATATCCACCTGCGGCACGGCGCGGGCGGCGGCGAGAAATTCGTCAAAGGCGCGCGGGCGGGTCTTGTCGAGGGTGATGCGCAAGCTGACCTCCAGCGGATAGCCAAGCGCGGCGGGCGAGAGCGTGATCTCGCGCCCCGCAATCACGCCCGCCCGCTCCATCTTCTCGATCCGCCGCCAGATTTGCGCCGCCGAGAGCCCCGTCTCCGCCGCCAGATCCTGGTTGGAGCGCCCCGCATCGGCCTGTAAAAGGCGGAGGATATGCCGGTCCGACGAGTCGATTTGCATAGATTTTCTCACTTGCCGATAAATAACGAATGATTTTTACGCATATTGCCGAAATTTATGCAAGATCCATAATCGCCAAGACCTGCCGCGCCTGTCATGGTCCCCTCATCAAATAAGGAGACGACCATGCGCGTTTATTACGATCGCGATTGCGATGTGAACCTCATCAAAGACCTCAAAGTCGCCATTCTCGGCTATGGCTCGCAGGGCCATGCCCATGCCCTCAACCTGCGCGATTCCGGCGCGAAAAACGTGGTTGTGGCGCTGCGTGACGGCTCGCCCTCGAAAGCCAAGGCCGAAGGCGAAGGCCTACAGGTGATGGGCATCGAAGAGGCGGCGAAATGGTGCGATGTCATCATGTTCACCATGCCCGATGAGCTTCAGGCGGACACCTATAAGAAATATGTCCATGACAACCTGAAAGACGGCGCGGCGATTGCCTTTGCCCATGGTCTGAACGTGCATTTCGGCCTGATCGAGCCGAAAGAAGGCGTCGACGTCATTATGATGGCCCCGAAAGGCCCCGGCCACACCGTTCGCGGCGAGTTCGTCAAAGGCGGCGGTGTGCCCTGCCTCGTGGCGGTCCATCAGGACGCGACCGGTAAGGCGAAAGACATTGGCCTCTCCTACTGCTCGGCCATCGGCGGCGGGCGCTCGGGCATCATCGAGACCAATTTCCGCCAGGAATGCGAAACCGATCTCTTTGGCGAGCAGGCGGTTCTCTGCGGCGGCCTTGTCGAGCTGATCCGCATGGGTTTCGAGACGCTGGTGGAAGCCGGTTACGAGCCGGAAATGGCCTATTTCGAGTGTCTCCATGAGGTGAAGCTGATCGTGGACCTCATCTATGAGGGTGGTATCGCGAATATGAACTACTCGATCTCGAACACGGCGGAATATGGCGAATATGTCTCCGGCCCGCGCGTTCTGCCTTACGAGGAGACCAAGGCGCGGATGAAAGAGGTTCTGACCGATATTCAGAACGGCAAATTCGTGCGTGACTTCATGCAGGAAAACGCCGTGGGTCAGCCCTTCTTCAAGGCAACCCGCCGTCTGAACGACGAGCATCAGATCGAGCAGGTCGGCGAGAAGCTGCGCGACATGATGCCGTGGATTTCGGATAAGCGGATGGTGGACAAGTCGCGCAACTGAGCGCGAGGGATCCAGCTAACCGAAAGGGGCGCAGCGATGCGCCCCTTTTTCGTGGGGATGCGCCTATGAAAAAGGGCGCCGCAACGGGCGCCCTTCTCTTATTATCTGTGCAAATCTCAGGCTTTGCGGCGACGTCCCGCCACACCGAGCGCCCCGAGACCGCCGAGCAGCAGCGCTGCCGAGAACGGGATCGGAACCGGTGCGACCGAGCCAAAATCATAGCTGATATTGTCAAAGCCGAAGCCGAAGAGACGGTTGCGCCCGCGCTGGCCGAGAATATCGACCCGTGCGATGTCTGCCGTGTCGCGAACTTCGCTGAAGCTCACCGCCGCGCCATTGCCCGCGCCTGCCGAGCCGCCATCCACGGTTTGCGAGCCGAGCAGAGCGCCCGCCGCGTCGTAGAAGCTGATCTCGTAGGACTCGCCCATATCCACGTCGATCACGTCGATGCCGAAGAACGACTGCGCGTCATCGTAGAGAATGGACAGGGTCACGCCATCATCGGGTGTCAGCGCTTCGGTGCTGGAGACGAAATAGTCACCGATATTGCGGGCATAGATGCCGTAAAGGCTGTCATGACCATTATCGATGCTGTTCACGCCATAGAACGAGGTGCGCTCACCGCCGGTCTGACCAATCGTGGCCAGCTCGCTGTCGTTGATGCGCAGCGTGAATCCGTAATCCGCGAGCGCGGCATCGGTAATGGTGCCGGTTTCGCCCAGTTCAGCGCCCAGAGATTCGAAATCAACCGTCGCAGCCGAAGCTGACCCCGCGACGAGAATCGCGGCGACGGAAGCTTTCAGAGTGTGCATCATATCTTCCACCTATAACTTTCTTCAAATGCCCCGCCCCGCTGGACGGAGTGTCTGATTTCTCTCACCCTTAAACACTTAATAAAGGTTAACGTGTGATGAACACAAGCAACGAAGCTGTGAGTTTTGACGCACGCGTCACGGTATCGGCACGAAACCGCTGGGATCATTGGCGAATTTTTGGGCAGCGTCATTCAAGCGCGCCGCAATTGTGAATGGCCCTTTTCATTTGCGGCCCGCATCGTTATCTGGGGCGCAAAGCGAAATAAGGGCCGACGATGCAGAATATCATCCTCATCATCCATCTGATCCTGACACTCTGCCTCATCGGCGTGGTGCTTTTGCAGCGCTCCGAAGGCGGCGGGCTTGGCATGGGGTCGAGCAGCGCGGGCGGCGGCGTGATGTCGGGCCGTCAGGCGGCTTCGGCGCTGACGCGGCTCACATGGATCTTCGGGATAGGCTTTTTCTGCACTTCGGTGACGCTGACCATTCTGGCGGCGACCGGCTCGAATGGCGGCTCGATCATCGATCAGGGCGCGAGCACCCCGGCGGAAACGCCCATCGGGGGCGGCTCGGAAAGCGATCTTCTGACACCGCCGCCGCTTGGCGACACCACCGCACCGGCAGAAGAGACGCCCGCAACCGGCGCCGATACGGTGGCCCCGCCCCCGGCGGTTGAGGACGCGCCCGCCGCGCCTGAAGCCCCGGCAACGGAGGCCGCTCCGGCAGCGGATGATGCGGCCGCTCCGGCGACCGATGACGCCGCCGCTCCGGCACCCGGTGAGACCACCACCAACTAAATCGACAGCAAACGTCCCGTCACGGGCGGGCTGGACCTTGCGTCCAGCCCGGGGGCGGTTTATGTCTTGAGTCCCGTGGTAATAGAGTTTTTTTACGCGGGGTTTTCCGGATGGCACGATATATTTTCATCACCGGCGGCGTGGTCTCCTCCTTGGGCAAAGGTCTGGCCTCGGCGGCGCTCGGTGCGCTCCTTCAGGCGCGCGGCTATTCGGTCCGCCTGCGCAAGCTGGACCCTTATCTCAATGTCGATCCCGGCACGATGAGCCCTTTTGAGCATGGCGAAGTGTTCGTGACCGATGACGGCGCGGAGACCGATCTCGATCTCGGCCATTACGAGCGCTTCACCGGTGTTCCGGCCCGCGCGACCGATTCCGTCTCCTCGGGCCGCATCTACTCCACCGTGCTGGAGAAAGAGCGCCGCGGCGATTATCTGGGCAAGACCATTCAGGTCATCCCGCATGTCACGAATGAGATCAAAGAGTTCCTGTCCATCGGCGAGGATGAGGTGGATTTCATGCTCTGCGAGATCGGCGGCACCGTCGGCGACATTGAGGGCCTGCCCTTCTTCGAAGCCATCCGCCAGTTCGCACAGGACAAGCCGCGCGGGCAGTGTATCTTCATGCACCTGACCCTGCTGCCCTATATCAAAGCGTCGGGCGAGCTGAAGACCAAGCCGACGCAGCACTCTGTAAAAGAGCTGCGGTCCATCGGCCTCGCGCCGGACGTGCTGGTCTGCCGCTCCGAGCAACCGATCCCCCAGAAAGAGCGCGAGAAACTGGCGCTTTTCTGTAATGTCCGCCCGGACAGTGTGATCGCCGCGATGGATCTCGACAGCATCTACAAAGCGCCGCTCGCCTATCACGCCGAGGGGCTGGATCAGGCGGTGCTGGACGCCTTCGGGATCGCCCCTGCCCCGAAACCCAATCTGGAGATGTGGGAAGATGTGGCCGACCGGATCGAGAACCCCGATGGCGAGGTTCGCATCGCGATTGTCGGCAAATACACCCAGCTTGAGGACGCTTACAAATCCATCGCCGAAGCGCTGACCCATGCCGGGATGGCGAACCGCGTGAAGGTCCGCGCCGAGTGGATCGACAGCGAGAATTTCGACACCCATGAGGACATTGCGCCGCTGCTCGAAGGCTATCACGGCATTCTGGTCCCCGGCGGTTTTGGCGAGCGCGGCACCGAAGGCAAGATCCGCGCCGCCCGCTTCGCCCGCGAGCGTGAGGTGCCGTATTTCGGCATCTGTCTCGGGATGCAGATGGCGGTGATCGAAGCCGCGCGCAACCTCGCCGGGATCACAGATGCGGGCTCCGAAGAGTTCGACCATGAGGCGGGCGCGAAGCGCTTTACCCCGGTGGTGTATCATCTGAAAGAATGGCTTGAGGGCAACCGCACCGTCCAGCGCACGGTCAAGGATGACAAGGGCGGCACCATGCGGCTCGGCGCCTATGACGCCAAGCTGGAGGATGGCAGCAAAGTGGCGGAAATCTACGGCGACACCGCCATTTCCGAGCGCCACCGCCACCGCTATGAGGTGGACAAGCGCTATGCGGAAAAGCTGGAAGACAGCGGCCTCGCCTTCTCCGGCATGTCACCCGACGGCAAATTGCCCGAGATTGTCGAGCTGCCCGATCACCCGTGGTATATTGGCGTGCAGTTTCACCCGGAATTGAAGTCGAAACCCTTTGACCCGCACCCGCTCTTCCGCGACTTTGTCCGGGCTGCCATGGAACAATCGAGACTGGTTTAATATTGCCCTCTAAACCTCTAGCAATTTGAGATAAATGACGCGTTTTGTTCTTCTATATCCACAGAGAACGGAACCAAAACACAGGTATCTGACAGCTTAATTGTTTCGCCTTGATTGACACTAAAATGACTATTTTTTCCTGACTGCGAATCTGAAATGACGCCGTCAATACGTCTTTTGTCGTTCCAATTTCGCACCTCATCAAGTGACATGATTAGCGAATAATCTTTTAGTGCTATCGTGTTTCCCACCCCCATCACAAACCGATCTCCGCGTGACACAATTTCAAGCTCTGCAACTGCAATAGGACTACTTAGCGTAATTTCACGTGGTGGAAGGCCGGTCACATCGTTTGCTGTTTGCATTAAAGTGAGCAAACAATTCACGTATTGTCCATAAATCGGTTGCCGTTCTTCATCCTCAAATTGCTTAAGGAGCGCTTCTACATCAGCTTGTCTGTATCTACCTTCACCAGATACATTCGCAGCACGTAAACCCTTGAGTAGGAAGGCCTCGATTTCTCCCTGGGCTTGAATCTCAAGACCCCCACCACAGGCGACGCCAGCGGTTCTTAACCAATCCAATTGAACATCTTGCGAATGGACATTCGATGGAAGCAATCCTAGGGAAATTGCCGCGAAAGCTGCATGTAATCTATTTTTCATCATTCCTCCTAGGGGACGTCTCACCAAATTCGATTATCATATTTTCTGATTTTGCATTTTCAATATAGGCAATTTTTCTCCTCTCATAAATCATCGTTTCGTTTAGCGCGGTGTCTTCACAATCGATATTGAAACGAACAAGTTATAGCGTAACTATGATGTAGAATTATTACTGTGGGCAAACCTTATGTTTGAAGCGCTGCGCCGGATGCTGGCCAATGACACCGAAGACCGCCTGGATGTGGCGGATGAAAAAGTCGCCTTTGCGGCGCTTCTGGTCCGGCTGGCGCGCGCGGATGAACATTATGCTGAGGCTGAAAAACGCTCGATCCTCGGGGTCTTGCGGGAAAATTACGATCTGGACGCCGCTGGCGCGCAGGATCTGCTGACCGAAGGCGAGCGGTTCGAGACCGAAGCGCCCGACACACAGCGCTTCACCCACCGGCTGAAACAGGCCGTGCCTTATGAGGAGCGAATCCATCTCGTCGAATCGCTCTGGACGGTGGCGCTCTCCGACGGGAATCGCGATTCTGAGGAAGATGGCTTCCTGCGACTCGTTGTCAGCCTCTTGGGTGTGTCAGATCCGGACAGCGGAATGGCCCGCCAGCGCGCAATGAAAAAAATTTAATTCCAAAACTGTTCAAAACCTGAACATTTTGATCTGCATCGGCAAATTTGTTGCAAATGTGAGCTTTTCTCCATAGAGTGACGCCACGTCACTTAAAATTTTAACCATCCTTTAGTTAACATTGTTGTCAGTTGTTAAGGGAGTTTGCTAACGGTTTCACTCTGAAACCATTGGAGCGTTTAAAGAGATAATGATGGACTTAAAAAGTGAATATGACCGGATGGTTACTTCACCACCCTTCGCCACAATGCCGCCCTCGGCGCGACATTTCCTTGAAAAATGCCGGCGCGAAACCCTGTCCATCGACCCCGGCAGCGATCTTCTGACACAGGGTCAGGCCGATCCCAATTATTACACCATCATCTCCGGTGTGGCGCAAACCAGCATGGAAAGCCCGGCAGGCAGCACGCTTCTGGGTCTGCTGTTTCCGGGCGATCTCGCCGGGCTGCAATATGTGTCGGACGATCCGATGTGTTACTCGGTGACCGCGCTGACCCGGCTTGAAGTGCTGTCCCTGCCCCGCTCCGCCCTGCCGCAGCTCGCCGCGCTGGTGCCCGATTATGTGCAGAAGCTGTCCTGGCTGTCGGCGCTGGAGCTGAACATCATGGCGCGGCTTGGCACCAATGCGGGCCATGGGCGCGGGCCGGACCGCCTCGCGGCGACGCTCTATTACATCTTCCGCCGGGCCGAGGCCGCGAACCTCACCGATGGCAACACGATGCGCCTGCCGATCAAGCAGTCGGACCTCGCTGCCGCCCTCGGGATCTCCCTCGTCCACACCAATAAAAGCCTGCGCAAACTCCGCGAACAGGACCTGATCCACTGGCGCAACAGCGCGCTGGAAGTTCTGGACCGCAAGGGTCTCGAAGATCTCGTGCAGGACGTGCCGGATTACATCTTCTCGGGCCGCCCCATCGTCTGATCCGCGCGGACTAGCCTTCCCTCCCCGCCCGGCCTAGAGTGCCGCGCGAGAGAGGAGACCGCCATGCTCGACCGCTTCATGCGCCCGCTGATCGACCCGCCGCTGAACCGTCTCGGGCGCCGTTTGAGTGCCGCTGGCTTCACCGCCAATCAGGTCACGCTCGCAGGGGCCGCCGTGGGCCTTCTCGCCGCGCTGCTGGTCGCCTTCGGGGCCTTCCTGCCCGCCCTGATCCTCCTGCTCCTCGGCCGCCTCGCCGACGGTCTCGACGGGGCCATCGCCCGCCATCAGGGCAAAACCGATTTCGGCGGCTATCTCGACATCACCATGGATTTCCTGATCTACGGCGCGATCCCCGCCGGTTTCGTCGCCTATGACCCCGCCGGAAACGGCCTAGCCGGTGCGCTCCTGCTGACGGCCTTCTACGTCAACGGCGCCAGCTTCCTCGGCTTCGCCATCCTCGCCGAAAAGCGCAAAATGGAGACCACCGCCCAAGGCGAAAAAACCCTCTTCTACTCGAACGGCCTCCTCGAAGGCACCGAAACCATTCTCTTTTTCGCGGTCATCCTGATCTTCCCAACCGCCTTCGCCCCCCTCGCCCTCGCCTTCGCCGCCCTGACGGTGACGACGACGGCGCTGCGGCTCAAAGCGGCGTATGAGATTTTCAGGTAACATGCTCGCTCACGACACACTCGGCACCCTGAGGAGGGTAGAAGGTTGTTAACCGCGCCGACAAAAGACGCCCCATTCGCCTACGAGCCAAAGTGACGTTAAGTCACTTTAACCAAAACAAAAATTTACCTTTGACCTCAACGTTACCGCCTCTCTATTCCTTAATTTCTAGAGAAGTGAGGGACTATGAAAAATCTTTTGGTAAGCGCCTTGGTTTTGGGATCTTTGGCGGCATGTGACAGCTACACCGCGCAGCAATATCAGACGAACCCGCAGAACACGATTGCCCTGCAAAATGTCGCGGCCCAAGGCAAACGTGCCTCGGTCGTTCCGGTGACGCTCGCCGAGGGTGTCGATGGCACGCCGACCTGCCGCCTCGCGGGCCCGCTCGATCTTGGCGGCAAGGACGCGGCTGCTGTGATCCAACAAGCGCTTCAGGCCGAGCTGTTGGCCGCAGGCGTCTACAGCCAGGACGGCACGCCGCTCACCGTGACCGTGACGGAACTGACACCGGATTCGTTCACCGGAGACTGGACCATCGCGCTGCATATCGCATCGTCCAAAGGCGCGTTCAACGTGGTGCAAGTGAACGAATTTAGCACAAGCTTCTCTGGGGCGGCGGCCTGCAACAACACGGCGATGGCCTTTAACCGGGCGCTGAGCGCGACCATCCTCGCCATCGTGCAGCACCCGCAATTCAGCGCGATCCTTTGAGCGCCGCTGAATCGGCCCGACGCTGATCGTTTGCGTAAAAAAGCCCCCGGTCCGCCATGGTCCGGGGGCTTTTTGTTACGGGATTTGTTACGGGATTTGTTACGGGATTTTCCGAAAAGACGGAAAAAATCGTCAATCAAAAATCGCAAAATCATTCTTTTCAAGGGGATAAGAACCATTCCCCCGCGGTGAACCGCTTTCAAATGGTACCCGAGGCCGGACTCGAACCGGCAAGGATTGCTCCGGCGGATTTTGAATCCGCTGCGTCTACCAATTCCGCCACTCGGGCCTGAGGGGGATTGGGGGAGCGATACACCGCCCTCCCGGCCCCGTCAATTGCAACTGCGCCGCAGGCGGGCGCAGCTGCGGGGGGTTAAAGCTGCGAATAGCCCGGCGAGAAGGTGTCGCAGGCGCGGATATCGTCCTCTTCATAGCCGCGGGCGAACCAGCGCTGACGCTGCTCCGAGGTGCCGTGGGTGAAGGTGTGCGGGCTCGGCGTGCGGCCGGCATTGGCCTGAAGCACATCATCGCCGATCTGTTTCGCCGCATTGATCGCCTCGCCAAGATCGCCCTCTTCGAGCAGGCCGCGATCTTCCGCATGGCGCGCCCAGACCCCCGACAGGCAATCGGCCTGAAGCTCGATGCGCACGGAAATGGCGTTCGACTCGCGCTCGGAGACACGGGCGCGCTGCTGGTTGGCGCGCTGCAAGGTGCCGGTCACATTCTGCACATGATGCGCGACCTCATGGGCCACCACATAGGCCGCCGCGAAATCGCCGCCCGCGCCCATCCGGTTGCGCAGGGTCGTGAAGAAGCTGGTATCGAGATAGACCTTGTTGTCGCCGGGGCAATAGAACGGACCCGTCGCGCCCGAGGCGTTCCCGCAGGGCGATTGCGTGACGCCTTTGAAGAGCACCAGCGTCGGCTCGGGGTAGTCGGCATTGAGCTGATCGGCGAAAATCTCGGTCCAGAGATCGTCGGTTTCGGCCAGAACCGTCGCGACAAACTCGCCCTCGACCTGATCCTGCTCGGTGATCTCGGTGCTGCTGCCGCCGGTCATCTGCGAGCCCATCATGCCGTTCAAAAGCCCGCGCATGTCGAAGCCGAGCAGCGAGCCGATGATCACAATTGCGATAAGCAGCAAGCCGCCTCCGCCGCCCATCCGGACCATGCCGCCGCCACCGCGCCCGCGCCGATCCTCAATATTGCCGCTTTGTCTGCGTCCGCGCCACTTCATCGGCCCATCTCCTTTATGGAACACTCTGAAAACAGGGGGCAACGATAGGCGATTGCATCACCCGCGCCAAGCCTCTTGACGGATGCGCCCGCGCGGGTCATGTCAGCCGGGACCAAGGAGGGCGGATGCTCAGAGACTGCTACAACTGGATGCTGCGCATGGCCGAGAGCCGCTATGCACTGCCGATCCTTGCGCTGGTGAGTTTCGTGGAAAGTTCGGTCTTTCCGATCCCGCCCGATGTGATGCTCCTGCCCATGATCCTCGCCGCGCCGCACCGTGCTTGGCTGATCGCCGGCGTCTGCACGATTGCGTCGGTTTTGGGTGGCGCGTTTGGCTATTATGTCGGGGCGGAACTCTTCGACGTGATCGGCGCGCCGGTCCTCGAATTTTACGGCAAGATGGAGAAATTCGATCATTTCTCCGACTGGTTCGCGCAATATGGCTCCTGGGCCGTGCTGGTCGCCGGGATCACGCCGTTCCCCTATAAGGTCATCACCATCGCGTCCGGCGCGGTGGCGCTCGATTTCGGCACCTTCATGATCTCCTCGATCATCGCGCGCGGCTTGCGCTTTTTCATCATCGCGGCCCTTCTTTGGCGCTACGGCGCGCCGATCCGCGATTTCATCGAACACCGTCTCGGCCTCGTCTTTTCCGTCCTGATGGCGGCGCTGATTGGCGGTTTTGTGGCCCTGAAGTTCATATGATCTCTCGTTTCCCCCTCCCCGCCCTCGGCTCGCTCGGCCTGCTGCTGGCCGCGTTTTTCTTCCAATATGTCATGGGCCTCGCGCCCTGCAAAATGTGCATCTGGCAGCGTTGGCCCCATGTGGCGGCGATCCTCGTCGGCGTCGCGATCCTCGCAGGCGCGCCGGCCAAATGGCGCTGGATCGGCTTTGCCGCCATGGTGATCTGCGCCGGGATCGCGGGCTATCACACCGGCGTCGAATATGGCTGGTGGGAAGGCCCGGCGAGCTGCTCGGGCGGCGGCGATATTTCGGCGATGAGCGCCGATGACCTGCTGAACCAGATCCAGAACACCGCGATCGTTCGCTGCGACGAGGTCGCCTGGCGCTTCCTCGGGCTCTCCATGGCCGCGTGGAACGGCATTTGGAGCGCAGTGCTTGCCGCCCTCTGGGCCGTCCGCCGCTAAACGCTCACCGAAATGTGCGTGTGTGCTGCCTGATCTCGGCTTAAGCTGAAGGAAAAACGAGGCAGCAGATGACACGTCGATGCGCGCTGATGTTCAGCGTCCTTCCCCTTGCCCTATTCGCGCAAGACAGCCCCTTCGGACTTGGCGAAAACACCGGCCCGCCCGCAAGCTGCGATACCATCGAAGGCTGGAGCAATGAGGCCCCGCAAGATCAAGGCCGCATCTCCCTCGCCCTGCGCGGCGTGATCGACGGCATCGATAGCGACGACGCGTTGGTCTACTTGCATATGTGCGAGGACACCCTCCCCGCCACCTGCATCACCTATCACCCCATCGAATACGAGATCGGCACCGAAGTCGTCTTCGCCGGCGGCTATCACCTGATGGAGGCCGACCCGCCGCGCATCATCCTCGACCCCTGCCTGCCCTTCCCGGCGGATGAGGCACGTTAACGGTTTCTGAAGGTAAGCCGCGGATTTTTATCGGCATAAACACCCGCCCGCGACACTGGCATCTTCTGGCAAAAACGATAGATTGCGAGGAAACGCCGACACAGAGTGAGCCCTCATGCCCGACGACCGCTTCAGCAACATTCAGAAAGATGTCAAACTCCTGATCTGGGATCTCGATGACACTTTCTGGAACGGCACGCTGTCCGAGGGCGGGATCACCCCGGTCGAGGCCCATATCGACCTGGTCAACGAAATGGTGGATCGCGGCATCATGTGCGCGATTTGCTCGAAGAATGATTTTGAGACGGCCAAGGCCAAGCTCGTGGAGCTGGGGATATGGGACAAGTTCGTCTTTCCCCATATCGACTGGACGGCGAAGGGTCAGGCGGTCAAATCCATCCTCGAACGGATGCAGCTTCGCGAAGAGAACGCGGTTTTTCTCGACGACAATCACCTCAATCTCGAAGAGGTGAAATTCTTCTGCCCTGAGATCGCCTGTGTCGATGCGTCGGGCGTGACGGATGGCAGCGCACCGGATCTCTCTGGTTTGAAAGACCTTCCGCAATTCAAGGGCAAGGACGACCGAAAGCATTCCCGCCTCAAGCAATATCGCGTGCTGGAGACCAAAGAGAGCGAGCAAAAGGCGGGCGGGCTCTCCAACGAGGCATTTCTCCAGCAGTCCGGCATTCAGGTGAAAATCATCACCAATTTCGAAGACCAGATGGACCGGGTGTTCGAACTGATCAACCGCACCAATCAGCTGAATTTCACCAAAAACCGGGTCCATAGCGAGGCGGAAAAAGCCGAGCTTCAGGAGACATTGCGGATCCCCGGCGTTCATGCGGGCCTCGTCCATGTCAAAGACAAATATGGCGATTACGGGATTGTCGGGTTCTTCTGCCTCAGGCGGCGATTCAACGGCACCACCGTTCAGCATTTCGCCTTTTCGTGCCGCACGCTCAACATGGGGATTGAGCAATGGGTGTGGAATTATCTGGAGCGGCCAGACTTCCCGATCGCCCGCCCTGTCGCGAGCGAGTTGACCGATCCCGCCGCGCCGGACTGGATCATGCAGGTCGATGAATTTGGCGGCGATGCCGAAGCCGGGATGGACCGTCACCTCTGCCTCGTCGGCGGCTGCGATTTGCAGCAGGTGTCGTTTTATTGCGGGGTGAAGCGTGACGAGTTTGTGAACAAGCCGGACGATCACGGCCTGATCGTGCGTTATGATGATGCAGGCTTTTTCCTGAACCCGCGCGACCGGTCACTGGCCAATAACTGGGTGCTGCGCAATATCGCGGGGCACCAGCTTTCGGAAATGGAGGCGCTCGATGAAAGTCTCGCCTCCGCCGATGTCATCATCCTGTCGCTGCTTTTCGCGTTCCTGACGTCCAATCTCTTCACCTATGAGGCGCAGGGGGATGCGGATCGCTATCTTATGACCATCCCGCCGGGTCGCCTCAATGGCTTGGTCCGCGATCCGAAAATGGCGATCCGGATGCTGCGCGGTTTGCACCATCTGCGGCTGGAACAGTCCGAACATCTCGATCTCGTCCGGGCCTGTTTTGAAAAGGCGCTGGCCGCCAAGCGCCCCGAGGCGACGCTGTTCCTGCTCGGCACCACCGAAAGCCAAGGCCCGCAAGCCGAGCGCAACGGCGCGCCGCGCGTGGCCTATAACGCGATGTGCCGCGCCTTTTGCGAGGCCCATGACGGCGCGCATTTCATCGATGTCGATCACTTGGTGCCGCCCGAGGAGTTCGTTGACAGCGATCACTACACCCGCAAGGGCTATTTCCAGATCGCGAATTTCATCAACACCCACGCGGCACCGACCGGCTAACCCCGTCAGATCAAGCCGATAAACCGCTCCGGCAGGTGGTGAAGCTGCCCGCTGACGGCCCAGTCCATCCGGTATTTGCCATTGGGCGAGCCACGGAAACTGCGGATCGAGCGCTCGCGCTCTGCGGGAAACTCAAAAGGCGCGTCCTCCGGCAGGATATGCATCCGTAGGAAACTGTTCGACATCACCTTATAAGTCGCCGAGGACCAGCCCCAGGTCCCGCCGCCAATATGGACCTCGTTCCCGTCATCATCGACAAAGCGCATGTTGAGCCGGTCGATATGGCGCTGGATGTGAAAATCCTGATCGAACCATTTGAGATGAAAGGTATAAAGCTTCTCATCAAGATAGAGCTCATGATGGGTCGAGCCATGCCCGTCCGGCCCCCAGACAATCGGCACGCTCGTCGTGTTGGGTTTGGAGTACCACCCGTTGAACCGCACGAATTTGCGCTGGCAAAACATATCGCGGTCGTAATCGTAATCGCTTTCCAGATCCGCGCGGTGGACGATCTCCAGCCCGAGCGGGGTAATGACCTCATGGCGCTTGGGGACGGATTCGATATAGCCGATCAGATCATCGCCATGGTCGGGATCGAGAATGATCACCTCATCCACGTCATTCCAGATCACACGGTCATAGGACGCGGTTAATTCGGAGCAGAACTGACTCAGATAGGCAAAGCGATCCTGATCGAGGCGGCGATTGCGCGGGTCCCGCTCGATCTCGATGACATTGCATCCCTCCGCCATCTCATGCGCATAGGGCTGCGGGCCATGGGTGACCACATAGATATCCTCGGGCGCGGCAAATCTGCGATAATAGCGCAGCCACACCTTCAGAAAAAATGCGTCGTCATAGACCATTGTGACAAAGGCAACGGACATCGGCGCGGCTCTTATTCGGGCAGGAACACACCGCTATGCCGGCCAATGGCGACGAAACGGTAGTTGAGCGGCTCGAAAAATTCTTTCATCTCGGGCACATCCCGCCCGGCGAGATTGACCGTCACGACGGGGCGCATGGTCTCCAGCGTCTCCTTCGCGCCGTTCAGCGCGTAGAGCTTGGTGCCGGGAATATCGAGATTGATCAGCCCGAGATTGTCGAAGCCGAGCGCATCAATCGTCGTCGCGGTCAGCTTGCCATCCTTGCGGCGCAGATAGGCGATGGCGGAGGTTTTCTTCGGCGGCATGCTCGAGCGCGTCATCGGCGATGTGCCGTCGTCGATAATCTCCTGATGGAGCGAAATCGGGCAGCCCTCGGGGTTGGCCTCAATCGTGCGCTGAAGCACCGGCTGCACCATGTTGAGCGGCTCAACCATATAGACATGGCTCGGCGCGAGAAACCGCCGCAGGATCAGGCCCTGAAGCCCGGTAAATGCGCCCACATCGAGGATCGCCTTGCCGTCGAGACTGGGCAGCAAGTCGAAAAGCTGATTGTAAAAAACCAGATCCGGCGCGGCGTGGCGATGCGCGATCCGGAAATGGAGATCCTCAAAGGCCGCCCAAGGCAAGGCAATGTTGAAGCTCTCATCCTCATGGAACACGACACAGGTGCCGTCCACAGGGTTCCCCATGAGCTGGATCTGCTGGTCGAGATGGTCAAGCAACCGTTGCGCACTCGCGAGAAGTTTCGACTCGTAATCGATCTCGCTGTCCTTGCTCTCCTCTGTCATCTTGCCGGGCCCCTCAGTTTTGTCCAACATTCATAAAATAGCATTTGCGCCGTCCTCCCCGTCTATGGGGCCGCCCAAAAGCTCGCAAGTCTCTTTTGCCAATCGCCTTTTCGGAATGGGCGAAAAGATCACGTGCCGCGCGTCCACTTGTTCGATTTGCGCATCGATTGCGCCTGTTGCCATGGCAGCGTGCCGACCTTTTCGAGCGGCGGAAGCGACGGATCTTCATGGTAGAGATCAACGCTTTCCAAATCCTGAACCGGCGCGGGTTCCGGCGCCGCTTTGGGTTGTTGCACCGCTCTGGGTTGCTGCGCCGCCTTGGGCGCTTCGCCCTCGGCAGGCTCCGATTTGGCTGCCGCCTCTTTGGCCGCGCGCGCAGCGAGCCGCTGCTCATGCGGACCGAAGCGGGTGTTTGGCGCACCAGACTGTTTGCCCTGCGCTTTTTGCGCGGATTTCTCGTCAGGCTCTGTCGGCGGGGCGAGAACCCCGGCTTTCACGGCCTTGGCTTCCGCCGAACGCGCAATCGCTTCGCGCCCCATGGAGCGCGCCGCCGCCGCAAATCTCGGCAAATGGCGGTGGCGTCCCGTATCCACCAACTTCCGCTGCACGGCGTTGATATACCACGGCATCTCGCGCCCGCCGCGATAGATCTGATCGAAGGTCTTTTTCGTCAACTCCCCTGCAACCGCCGCTTTCACCACCGAGGACAGAAGGCCCGCCCGGCGCAGGAAAAGCGCTGTCTTATGTCCCGAATAGCGCGCCGGAAGCCGCGTGACATTGGCCGAGTCGAACCGCTCCACATGGCGCACATCCGGCGGGAACTCGGAATCGTAGATGAGAAACACCTCTTTCGCCGCCTTCGCTTCCACAGCGCCGTCCCGAAAGAGGCCATCCCAATTCGCCTTGCGCCCGGAATTGAAGCGCTCCTCCCAAGGCACCAGACGCTCATCGAGGGTCGATTGCGGTGAGAACGCAATCACCGTGCAGCCCGGTGCGAGCGATGCAAAAGCACAGGCCGCATAACCGCCCATAGAGGTGCCCGTCATGACGATCTTTTTGAATCTGTGGAAAAAACCGCTGTCGCGCAGGCTCGCCAGATAGGTCAGAAGATCATCATTGCGAAACCAGTCGGCGTTGTAGGTCATGATGCCCAGTTGCGACCAGCCGTTCTTGGCGACAAAGGCGTAGCCCCAGGGCGAGCGGTCCATCGTGTCATCCCGCGCCGAGGAGAGGTTGTCACAGCTCACCATCAACACGTCCTCACCGCGATCGGTAAACACCACCCCATAGCCTTCGCCGGAGATGTAAAAGCCCTTCTGATGCGCCGAGCGCCGGAAGCCGATCAACCACTCGGGCGCGGTGTCGGGGTTCTGGATCTCATCGCTCTCTTCGCTGTCTTCGCTCACGGGGCGCCGCCTCTGCAAATCATCACATTACAATCTGGTGAATGAACAAGGGGTAACGCGGCGGCTATTCTCTGGCAAGCGAGGTTAAAGCTCCCCCAGATGCGTGTGTTTGAACCCGCTCGGCAGTTTCAGCCCATAGCCGAGCATCCGGTCGAAGCCTGCGTGGCCGAGCCAGAGGAGGCCGAGGGTGAGGGTTGTGCTGCTCCCAATCCGCAGAGCGAGGGCGGTGAGCAGCGCGCCGCCGGCGTAGAGATGGACCGTGTTATAGGTGATCGCCCCGATTTTCGGCCCGGCGAGATAGCCCGCGAAACTCAGGTCCGGGGCGAAGAAGATCAGCGCCATGGCCCAGATCGGCAGGTCGGGATCGAGGTGAAAAATCACGAGCATCGCCGCGAGCAGCACCAACGCGCCTTCGCATTTCTGCCAGCCGATCGCCATTACGCTTCGAGCTCGGCGTCCCAGTAGAGGAAATCCATCCAGCTGTCATGCAAATGGTTCGGCGGGAATTTCCGGCCGGTGTTCTGGAGTTGCATGGTCGAGGGCTGGCGGGCGGGTTTGCGCAGGGCCATCCCGGCCTGGCGCAGGGTTTTCGAGCCTTTGCGCAGGTTGCAGGGCCCGCAGGCGGCGACGACATTCTCCCAGCTTGTGACACCGCCGCGGGCGCGCGGGATGATGTGATCGAAGGTCATCTCCCCCTTCGCGCCGCAATATTGGCAGGTGAATTCGTCGCGCAGAAAGAGGTTAAACCGGGTGAAGGCCACCGAATGGGCGGGCTTGACGTAATCGCGCAGGACGACCACCGAGGGGATCTTGATCTCCATCGACGGGCTATGGACCACCTCATCATATTCCGCGACGATGGTGACCCGGTCTAAAAAGGCCGCTTTCACCGCTTCCTGCCAAGGCCAGAGCGACAGCGGGAAGTAGGAAAGCGGCCTGAAATCTGCGTTCAAAACAAGGGCCGGATGCTGTTTCAGCGATGCCGGACTTCGGACGAACTTTGTCCTGTATTCGATGTCACTCGCACTCATCATGTCAAAAGGGCTCCCTGCTCTGCCGCCTCATTTGCGAAAGAGCGGGCGCACCCGCCCTTTTCTCCACTATATCTGCGGGGGCGATTCCTTCAACACTCTAGATGATGCGCCCCTGGGGGAGTTATAGCGCAAGCCCTTGACGCTTTTGCGACAGGTTAAGGCAAAACCTTCTTGATGAATTGCAGCGCCATGGCGAGGCCGTCGGGCGCGATCCCGTGTGCGGTGCCTTCCATCACATGGGCATAGGTTTCGACCCCCGCCTGGACCATCGCATCGGCAGCTTCGGGCAGGCTTGCGGGCGGGACCACATCGTCCTTGTCGCCATGGATGAGGATCACCGGCGGCTTCGCCGTGAACTCACCCGTCGCCTCGGGGCGCATCAGCCGGCCCGAGAAGCCGACAACGCCCGCCACGGCCGCCTTGCGCCGATAGAGCACCTCCAGCGCCATCATCGTGCCTTGGGAAAAGCCAATGATCACCGTGTTTTCCGGCCCGATGCCGCTCTCTTTGGCCACATCATCAAGATAGCTGTTCAGGAGGTCCGCCGCATGGTCCATCCCCGCCATCGCCTGCTCCTCGGTCGAGCCGTCGATCCACGGTATCGGGAACCACTGATAGCCCATCGGATTGCCGGTGCAGCGCTCGGGCGCATTCGGCGCGCGAAACTCGGTGTCCGGCAGCTGCGTCGAGAGCGGGTCCGCAAGGCCGATGAGATCATTGCCATCGGCGCCATAGCCATGGAGGAAAATCACCAGCGATGTTGCCGTGCCCGAAGCGGCGGGTTTGATGGGGCCAGTCAAAGTCGTCATGTGGTCTCCTTTTCGGAGCGCACGCTAACGGCCCTCGGCCTCCATCGCAATCAGGCTTTCGGAAAGATCGCGGTATGGCCAGAGGCCGTAGGTGTAATAGCTGTAGGTTCGCGACCCGATCCGGCGCTGCATTACGGTCCAGTGAAGTCCGGCGTATGGGAGGCTTTTGACGAGAACGATCAGACACCAGATCATCACGATCCGGCTGAACACACGGCCTTCATAATGCAGTTTCTCAGGGTCCATCACCACCTCCCACTTGCGGCTTTGAGGGCGAAGGACGCGCGGCGGCGGAATTCCGAGGGGCGCGGGTCCTCCGCCCCCTTGGCCGCATTCGCCAAAATCGCATCGGCCTGCCAGCCCGCGAGCAGCGCCGGGAGCGCCGTCTCCGGGACCGCGCGGCGCTGCGCCCGCGCCTCTTTCAGCGCGCTTTGCGCATCGGCGATGATCGGCGCGGCCTCCCCCGGCAGCGGGTCCTTATGCGCCGCCCGGAGCGCAGGCAGCGCGGCCAGCAGATTGGCCACGCCCACACCCCAGCCAAACCGCCGGATCGCCGGGTGATCCGCGCCGCAAATCTTGCCCGCCAGCGCCATAAGCCCGCCCGAGGTCGCATCGATATAGTGATCGAACGCCGCCCGCGTCTCATGGGGGGCCGCCTCCACATCCGCCTCCCGCGCGTCGATCAGCGCGGCGAAATCCGCCTGCGGCAGATCATGGGCGGCGATGGTGAAGGCGAGCGGCTCGACAACCTCATGTTTGCGCGGTGTTTTCCCGGAATAGATCTCGTCCAGCGCATCGCGCCACCACTGAAAGCGGATCGCTGCGATCATCGGCTCATTCGTGACCCAGGGCGCGCGGGCCACCTCAAGATTGAACGCATAGAGCGCCATGAGCCCGTCCCGCACCGCGCCTTCGGCGGTTTGCGCGGACAAAAACCGGTCCGGGTCGCCGCGCTCGACCTGCGCGGCGCACAGCTCAAAGCTCATCGAGCTTGGCCGCATCCGCCTCCGGCCCTGCGGTGATCTCGACGCTGTCCTTGCCGATCTGCACGCGGTAGCCCGCTGCCGTCAGCCCGTCCCGCAGATGATCGGAAGCTGCATAATCCTTGTCTTGCCGGGCCTTTAGGATGCGTTCCTCAAGCGCCGCCAGCCGGGTATCCCGCGCCGCGAGCCCCGACAGGTCCAGCCCCACCAGACCCAGCGTGCCCGCAAACCGCGCCCGCCCCTCAGGACTGTCATCCTTGGCGAGGTCCGACAGGATCTTGCCCAGAACCAGCGGCGTGTTGAGATCATCGGCCAACGCCGCCACGGCCTCCTCCGCCGGTGCGCCCGCTTCCGCGCCCTCGACCAGCCGCGACCAGCCGAGCAATTTCTCATGGGCCGTGCGCGCCTTCTCCGCCGTCCAGTCGATCGGTTTGGCATAATGGGTCGAGAGCAGCACGAAGCGCAGCACCACGCCGGGGATGCCCTGATCGAGCAAATCCCGCACGGTGAAGAAATTGCCCAGAGATTTGGACATCTTCTCCCCCTCGACCTGTAGGAACCCGTTATGCATCCAGATCGACGCCATCCGGTCATCGGCATTGGCGCAGCAGCTTTGCGCCACCTCATTCTCGTGATGGGGAAATTGCAGATCGATCCCGCCGCCATGAATGTCGAAGCGCGGGCCGAGCAGCGCCTTCGCCATGGCCGAGCATTCGATATGCCAGCCCGGCCGCCCCTGCCCCCACGGGCTCTCCCAGCCGGGACCCTGCCCCGCCGGTTTCCACAGCACAAAATCCATCGGATCGCGTTTGTAGGGCGCCACCTCAACCCGCGCCCCCGCGACCATATCGTCGAGCGAGCGCCGGGACAGCGCGCCATAAGCCGGGTAGCTCTTCACATCAAAGAGCACATGACCATCCGCGACATAGGCGTGACCGCGCGCGATCAGCACCTCGATCATCGCGATCATCTCGTCGATATAGGCCGTCGCCCGCGGCTCATGGGTCGGGGGGAGCGCGCCCACGGCGGCCATATCCTCGTGATACCACCCCGTCGTCTCCTCAGTGATCTCGGCAATCGAGCGCCCCGACTCCGCCGCCCGCGCGTTAATCTTGTCATCCACATCGGTGATATTGCGCACATAGGTCACGTGATCCGGTCCGTAGACATGGCGCAGCAGGCGAAACAGCGTGTCAAACACCACCACGGGCCGCGCATTGCCGATATGGGCGCGGTCATAGACCGTCGGCCCGCAGACATAGATCCGCACATTGTCGGGGTCGAGCGGGGCCAGCAGATCCGTCTGGCGCGAGAGCGTGTTGTAAAGCCGAATATCCATGCTGCGCGGGTTATCACGGGGCGCTTCCGAAGGGAACGGATTTTGCGCGCCGATCCCCCTTGCCCTCCCCGGTGCTTTGCAGTTAAACAGCGCCCCACGGACAGTTGGCCGAGTGGTCGAAGGCGCACGCCTGGAAAGTGTGTAGGCGGGGAACCGTCTCGAGGGTTCGAATCCCTCACTGTCCGCCATTTTCCTTTGATTGCCGTTGAAAATTGCCGATGAACCGTGATTTGCCGCACGGCGCGAGCGGTTGTCTGCCGCTCGGTTTCGCCAGCGTTGGCAGCTAAGTCGGTATGCGCGGGCTATACGGCAGACGTCCGCTTTGCTGACTTTGCTGTCATCTACGTTAACTCGTCCAGGCTGCTGTCTGCCCGAACGAGACGCTCGACGCTCACCAGCATTCACCAGTGCTTCCATTCCCCATCGAGAATTCCGCCCCACATTACCCGTGCAAGCCTGGGGTCAGGGAGATTGTAATAATCTATACAGTGCTCTCGAGCTGCTTGACGCTCTTGGGCTTCAATAGACGGGTCATTCACAACGACCACGAAGCCCCCTTCGGCGCGCTCCAAGCCGTAGCGACGACGATCGAACGACTCCGGCAAAGGCAGATCATCAGTAGATTCATAGCCGGAAAAAGTAAGACCTCCCAAAAAACTGTCCGACAAGTCGATGTCTTGAAAAATCGCGTCATGAAAGAAGTAAGTACTAGGAGCTTTTTCAGGGAGTTGGTGGCGCGACACTATAAACTCGCCAAGATCGACATACCGAAACGTTGCATTCTCTGCAAAAAAGGGCGATCCACCAAATCCAAAAACTACATGTTCAAAGTATGAACAGTCAAAACTAGCGTTTGTAAGCGTTGATCCAGAAAAGTCTGTACGCCACAGAATAGAGCCACTGAAGTTAGCTCCAGTTAAATCAAAGAGATAGGTCTTCGGAAATGATAAGATCTGACCCCTAAGATCGGAATACGCGAACGTAGCGCCTCGAGCCGAAATGAATGAGACATCAGCACCAACTGAGGTCAACGCAATTAGAAGATGACCACGCTCAGGTGAAAGTGCGGTTTCCCTCATTACAAGGCGACGCTCACCTTCCAGAGGTAGCACTCGTCTAAAGAAATCCGCGTCTATGGTGTCGCTATTCGAGAGGCCTTGGTTGTGCTCAAGATAGAAATATGGCGTGAACGCTCGGGTCAGTACAACAACTCTTGCAGCAAGGACGTCGCTTGGCTGAAATGCAGTCGTTCTGGCACCTGGAGGAACTTCATCTCTGAGTTGATCCCAAAGACTGGAAAGCTCTACATTGAGCGATGAGCGTCTCTGCGCTTCAACCAATAGATTCTGCTGATCTAGCCTGAGATTCTGTTGCTCGAGAATGTCATTTGAGCGAATTGCAACCACTAGGCCCAATATCGCAACGATGCTGAAACCACCAACTATCCCTCCCGCGAACAATAATCGTATCACAAGGGACGTGACCGCGCTTAGTGAAGCCTTGCGGAGGATTTCTGGACCGCTCCTATATCTCCAGAAGTTTGACGCAACTGAGAAAACCCGATGCTCCTGTTCCACAAGTCGCATCTCGAAATCTGACTTGAGTCTCTCAAATTCTTGAGATGACTTCATTTCTTCAATCAGCATATTTTTTTCGGTTACCGGGTCTTCTTCCATGTATCTTCACCTTAGTCTTCGGCACTTATGTAGCGTGCATTGGCTCAGAACGCTACAGCTTGAGAGGATTTGAAAGCGCAAATGGCGCGGCTTTCCTTTCGGAAGCTCGCGATGATTTTCGCTTCAGTTGGGAGTTTGCCAACCGATCTTGCACAGTCCGCTTCCCTGGGCTTCGCCGCCGTGCGCGCACGCTGCAGTATGAAGGGCTATGGGCGCAAACCCGACCTTAGTTGCGCAGCAGCAAGCGGTGCTTCATCATCCTGAACGCACGATCTGCGCGGTCAAAAATCGCTCAGGATGAAAGCGAAATTTTGAACTCCAAGGTCTCATGGCCGCCAAGGGCCTTTTCGGCCGTGTAGGTACTTGTCAGCACACCGCCAGCCTTCTCAATGACGCGCACCGATGCGGGATTGTCGGGGCTGGTCGTGACCTTCACATAGGCCAATCCAACGGATTTCGCCTCAGAAAGCATCGCAACGAGCGCGGCGGACGCCAGACCTTCGCCCTGCCGCCAAGGCACAACGGCATAGCCGATATGGCCCGAACAGGTGGGCGGCAGGTCTTCTGTGCCCGGCTGCCATCGCAACTTGATGTGGCCGCAGAACTCACGATCCCAGATCCACCGCCGAAGGCTCGGCAAACGCGGCACTGTCGAGCCATCCGGCAAGATGACGGGCCCTGCCGCCGCGGTCGGGTCATCAAGGCGCGACACAAATGCGGCGGGATCGCGCTCGATGCTTTTGATCTGCTCTTCTGCGGCACCGGGCCGCAAGTTGTCCGGCGACCAGCCATTTTGCAGAGCCGCAACATAGGCCGGAATGTGGTCGACGCTTGGTTTCATCAATTGCATGTTGGCACTCTCGAACGCGGAAGATTGCGACATGGACAGTCACGCAAGGCGTGGCATTGGTCAATAAGGGCTAGAGTCGCACCCTAGCTGCGCGCTGAATGAACGGTGCCTTCGAGGGTTTGGATTGTTATTGTGCTATTCCGCATCTAGACGGTTCCGTCTTTTGTAAGGCGATAGCGTGGATCTGCGTTTAGCATCATCGGCTTCGGCCCGACATTTTCATGTCGCTACTTTAGGCACAGAAACCCAACATACCGCTTGGTATGTTTCTCCAGCATCGCCCCCGCCCTCTTAAGCCGGAACCGCCCAACGCCACGCCCACTACGTTTCCGTAAACTGCGCCGTCGCCAGAATCTCGCCGGTGGGTTGGCCCGTGAGCGATCCGCCGAGCGGTTCGTCGGAGATGGCGATGGTGCCGGTGCGCACGCCTGGCGCGATGGCGTCGGGCACGCGGATCACGGTGGAGCCGTCCGCGTCGAGAACGCCGAGTGAGACCGGGGTGTCCGCGCCTTCCGCGATCAGCCAGAGCTGCAAGGCGCGGCCTTCCGGTGCGCTGCCGGCCTGCTGCTCGATCACGATCTCATGGGTCGCCGGGAACACGCCCGCGACGAGGATCAGGGCTTCATCTTCAGAGACAAGTTCCGCCTGCAAGGCAGGGCCGTCCGAAGGATCGCGCAAGAGCGGCGTCGCCAGAAGCACGATTGCGACCAGCGCCGCGACCGCGAGACCGGCGAGACGCCATGGCCAGCCAAATCTCGACCGCTGCGCCTTGTCCCCTGCCCCGCCAATCGCCTGCATCACGCGGGTCTTGAGCGCAGCGGGCGGCGCGACGGCGGCAATCGGCTCGGCAAGCGGCACGAAATGCGCCTCCCATGCGTAAACCTGCGCCTGAAGCGCGGGCTCGGCGCGCAGCCGGGCCTCGAAGGCCGCGCGCGCGTCATCGTCCAGAAGATGCAGCACATATTCGGCCACCAGCAGCGCGTCGTCGCGCTCGATATCCTCGCCCCCGCTCATGCGCTCAAACAGTCCTTGAGCGTGCGCAGACTGCGCCGCAGCCATGTGCGCATCGTGTTGAGCGGCACCTCATAATGGGCGGCAAGCTCGCGATAAGTCTGGCCTTTCAAATACACACGCCGCACCGCATTGGCGCGGTCCGGCGGCAATTCGTCCATGCAGCTTTCGATCCGCGCGCGCTCGGATTGCGCGATGGCGAAGGCCTCCGGGCCGGGGGTGCTGTCCGAGATCTCCACAGCGTCCTCAATATCCTGCGTCGGCGCCTTGCGCCGCCTGAGCCGGTCAATCGAAATGTTGCGGGCAATGGTGATGAGCCAGGTCATCGGGCTGTGGCCGGTCACAGCATAGCTGTCCGCCTTGTTCCAGATGCGCAGATAGGTTTCCTGAAGCGCGTCCTCCGCCTCGCTCCGGTTGCCCAGAACGCTGAGACAGACGCCGAACAGCTTCGCGCTGGTCGCATCATAAAGACCTGAAAACGCGGCCTTATCCTTGATGGCGACCCGCGCCACCATCTCTTCAATCTCTGCGCGGGAGGTCATGGCAAGGGCTCAATCTTTATGTGTCAAATGTGAGCCTACACGCATCGCCTGCCCCCTTGTCAAATCAATCCGCCCGCGCGCCCCCATTTCCCAGTACAGACGCGCGGGCGGACCCAATGGTGACAAGAACACTGGTTACACAACCGGATTATTCGGCGGAGACGACTTTCATCACGAGTTGATCGTCGATGCGGATCGGGCCGTCTTCGGTGGCGCCGAGGGTGTATTCAAAGACCCCGGTTTCGGTGCCGCCCGCTTCCGAGTGGACCATCAGCATGAGCATATCGCCCGAGGCGACCTCTTCGGTCAGGATCGCGGCGACATCCATGTTTTCGCCAGCGCGCAGCGGCGCATAGCCCACAACCGGGCCCGGCTTCATCTCGGCATCGGTGCGGTGGACGACCATCCAGCCATTTTCGCCGGCAACCACCTTATCGGCGCTGACCACGCCATTGGTGACCGACTGATCCACGGCCCAGACCCCCGGTGCCATATCGTCCGACTGGGCAAAAGCCGCGGTGCCTGCGGTGAGCGCGAATGCGGTAAAGAAAGCGCGTGTCATAGAAACTCCTTGCGTCAAATTGGGGCCGTTGCCGACCATGCTTGAACTCACGCAAGGGGGTGGGAAGAGTTTCAGAAATGGCGGAAGGGATGGGGGATTTTTGGGGTTAGCGTCTGATTTTAAAGGGTTTTAATTTTATTTATTTTTTATGGAGCGAGATGATCCGTCATCGACGGACAGGTTTTATCACAGCGGTTCATTTTTTGCTGGTGCTATCCATTTGCCATATTTAACCATTTTTATATGCCGAGCGCTCAATGGACCGATGATGAAAATGATCTGATTGTCGAAGATTATTTTGCGATGCTTGGCAAGGACGTTTCTGGGCAACCTTACAGCAAAAGCGCACACCGTCGCGGCTTACGCGCTCGCCTGAACGCGCGAACTGACGGCTCCATTGAGTTTAAGCATCAAAATATCAGCGCTGTTCTACAGACCATCGGCGAACCATGGATTTTCGGCTATAAACCAGCATCCAATTTTCAAACATCGCTGATTGACGCCGTCATCCGCTGGCTGAAGCGTCATCCAGATTGGCTAGAGGATGCTACATCTGAAAGAGACACGGGAGCATTGCTTGAGGCCTCCGAGCTTTACATAGCACCGCCTCCGACGCTCTCAAATCATCCTCCGCCCCTCGATATCGAGAAGATGCAGTTTATCGCGCGCAAATTTGATGTTGCGGGTCGCGACGAGCGAAATAGACGGCTTGGAAAAGCCGGTGAGAAATACGTTTTCGATTACGAGCGCTTTTCGTTGAAGCGTTTGGGGCGTGACGATCTGTCTGAGAAAGTTCGCTGGGTCGCTGAGGAGGATGGCGACGGCGCAGGCTATGATATCCGAAGCTACCATCCGAGCGGAGAGAGCAAATTTATCGAGATGAAGACAACCAATGGTTGGGAGCGCACGCCTTTTCATATTTCACACAATGAATTGGCTGCGTCGGAGCATTATCGCGACGAATGGCGCATTTTGAGGCTGTGGAATTTTGCGCGTGAACCGAAGGCATTCGAATTGCAATCGCCGCTTGATCGACATGTTTCGCTGATGGCAACAAACTTTAGAGCCAGTTTCGATCCCAATTGAGTTTTTCACCGAAGAGCAAGGTCCCCATGACGATCTTGAAACGCGTAGAAGAGATCTCAAGCCGCCTAACGCCGCCCAAAATGGGTTCATCACGAGCGCCCGCACGGCATATTCTTGAGTTATCAAATAGCATTGCTGTGGCGAAGTCATCCGTCGACCAAACCACACCACATCCCTTTTCCCAAAGCATTCTCAACATCCGGCCAGACCGCGTCGAACCTGCGCCGGATGATCCGCCGCAGGCTCTCCTTGCATCCCCGCGCGGTCATCCGCCGCGCGCGCCCCATCACGCGAAGTCGGTCAACTCCAGCCAGGACACATGGTCGAGGATGAGGTCTTCGCCATAGCCGTCGAAATGCAGGTTGCCACCCTCAAGGCTCCAGCCTTTGTCGGCGGCATCGACGCGGCCGTCATCGTTGCTGTCGAGTGTGTGGATCGTCAGCGCGCTGCCATCGGCGTATTCCACGCCCCGCATCATGATTGTGTCGACCGAGGTTTCGAAATCCGCGATCCTGTCGACACCCGTGCCGTGACCCGGCGTCGTGAAGATGAAGCCGTCGGCACCTGCGCCGCCGGTGATCAGGTCATCGCCTGTGCCGCCTCTGATGAGGTCATCGCCGCCGCCGCCATGGATCTGATCGTCGCCCGCGCCGCCGTCGAGACGGTCCTTGCCGCCATCGCCATAGAGCCGATCATCGCCGCCGAGGCCGCGGATGCTGTCTGCTCCGGCAAGGCCGCGCAGCACGTTGGCCCCTTTGTCGCCGCCGAGATAATCGTTGATCTTCGTGCCGGTGACATTCTCGACATTCGACACCTGATCCGGGATCTTGTCGTAATAGGGCGCCTTGTTGATGATGCCGCGGTCGAGATGAGCCTGCACGCCGAAACTGCTCGCCATATAGCCCGAGGGCGCGTTCATCTGGCTGTAATCGACCGTGTCGATGCCCGTGCCGCCGTCGATCACGTCTTTATTCCAGAGGAGGTGCTGCAGGATCAGATCATCGCCCGCCCCGGCATGGATCTCGTCATTGCCCGCGCCGCCGATCAGCCCGTCATTGCCGTCGCCGCCATGAAGAATGTCGTTGCCGGTGCCACCGTCGATCCAGTCCTTCCCGCCGTCGCCATAAAGGCGATCATCGCCCTCACGGCCGCGCAGGGAATCGTCGCCGCCAAGCGCGCGCAGGACATTGGCCCGGTGATCGCCGCCGATATGGTCGCGGATAGCCGTGCCGGTGACATTCTCGATATTCGCCACGCGGTCCGGGATCTTGTCGTAATAGGGGGCCTTGTTGACGATCCCGCGATGCAAGAATGCCTGCACACCGTAGCTTTTCGCCATATTGCCCGAGGGCGTGTTCATCTGGCTGTAGTCGAGCGTGTCATTGCCCGCGCCGCCGTCGATCACATCGGTGTTCCAGAGGACGTGCTGGAGGATCAGGTCATCGCCCGCGCCGCCATTGATCTCGTCATTGCCCGCGCCGCCGACGAGCCGGTCGTCGCCCTCGCCGCCGTTGAGGGTGTCATTGCCCCTGCCGCCGTCGAGCGTATCGTTGCCAATGAGGCCGTCCAGACGGTCATTGCCAACATTGGCGGTCAGGCTGTTATCCGCCTGATTGCCGGTGATGACGTCATCGCCCGCGCCGGTCACGGCGTTCTCGATCAGCGAGCGCGCATCGCCGTTATATTGCAGCGCGTTATAGACATGACCGCGCGCGTAGTATCCCTCGTCCATGTCCAGCAGCGCGTTCATGCCGTTGCTGTCTGCCGTGAGATCGCTCCAGCCGCCCGCGCGCAGATCAATCGCCTGATCGCTCTCGAAATTAGAGAAATCATAGGTGTCGACCCCGTTGCCATCCCAGACCGTGCGGAAGATTTTGCCCGTCTCGTTGAGCGGACCCTCACGCTCACCATTGATGAAGAGCTGGCCGCTGGCGTCGAAACTGTAGACGGTGTCTTCGGCATGGGTCTCGAAATTCGCGCCATACATGAATTGCAGCGCCGCGATGTCGGACATCATATAGGATTGCGGAAAGCTGTCATTCGCGGTGTAGGTGTCTTTGCCGCCATAGGCATTCACGGTCATGACCGTATATTCATAGCCGTCATAAGGCCCGCTATTGCCGAAATCGCGCTTGCTTTCGGAGGCATGGGAGAGGCCGAGCGCGTGGCCGAGTTCATGCATCGAGACTTTCGAATCCCAGTTGCCGAAGACGGGGTTCAGCGTGTCCGCGCCCATGAACACATCGCCGCCCGCCGCATGGGGGAAGGGATAATAGGTCGTCGCGGCGGCGTCCGGCCCCTGCTCGCCAATGCCGATCTTGATCGTCGCTTGGCTGGCCGCGTCGGGAGTGCCCGCCTCTCCATTCAACTCGCTGAAGGTGAGATTCGCGAATGTGGAGATCTCGTCGAAATAGGAGGTGAACATGGCCTTCTGACGCAGATTGACCGGCTCAAACTCTTTGCCCGCCGCGTAGGACGGATAATCGTCAAGGCTCGCCGGGAAGGAATAGGTCAGATGGCTATCCGTCCATTTCACGCCGTAAAGCACGCCATCGACGATGCTTTGGCCCGTCTTGTCCCAAAAACTCTCCACCGGGGCGAGCCCGTCATTCAAACTGCCGCTCTCAACGCGCACTGCACACATAGCCTCATCTCCAATTGCGCTGGTTCCCGTCGCCCGGTCCAGCCGTTCCAAAGTTTTGCGAAGGAACGCTTAGGGGCTGCGGGTTAACGGCGGATTACCAAAATCATGCAGTGCAGCATGATTTGCAGCGCGCCTCCCGGTCCGCGACACCCGCAATTTTGCTGCAATGCGGCGCGGTATTTTCTGCATCACATCTGCGCTTCGCCTCTTGGAAAGCATGGTTAAAACTGCTTTTCTGACGCCATTCGCGCGGCCCCAGGCCCGCAGAATGACAAGCATTTAAGGGAGGACATAAATGCGTAGTTTCAAATTCATCGCGGCCGCGACCTCGGCCATCATTCTCGCTCTGCCGGCCATGGCGCAGGAAGACCGCGAGGGATGGCCGTCCAGCATGACCGTGGGCACCGCCAGCCAGGGCGGCACCTACTTTATCTATGGCACCGGTCTGGCGGCCATGATCAGCCAGAATCTCGATGTGAACGCGTCGGCCGAAGTCACGGGCGGCCCGGTGCAGAACGCGACCCTCGTGCAGACCGGCGATCACCAGATCGGGCTCGTCACCATGGGTCCGGCTTATGAGGCGTGGAGCGGCAACAGCGAACTGGCACCGGGTGTCGAGCATACCAATCTGCGGGCGCTCTTCCCGATGTATCAGACCCCGTTTGAAGCGGTGGCGCTGACCTCGACCGGCATTGACGATGTGGCCAAACTCGACGGCCAGCGCGTCTCGGTCGGCCCGGCAGGCGGCACGGCGGCGACCTATTGGCCGCGTTTCTATGAAGTGCTCGGCATCAGCCCCAATGTGAGCTTTGCGGGCGCGAGCGACTCGACGGGTCAGGTCAAGGATGGGCTGATCGACGCGTTCACCTTCGCTGCGGGCGTGCCGATTTCGGCCTTCTCGCAGATCGCGGCGGAGAATGACGTGAACATCTTCGGCTTCACCGAGGAGCAGCGCAACCAGATCCTCGAAGCGATGCCGGAAGTGGCCGCTTACGACATCCCCGACGATATGTATCCGGGTGTGGCCGGTCACGGCACCGTGGCGATGTGGAATTTCGCAACCGCATCGGTCGATATGCCCGAGAGCCTTGCCTATGAGATCACCAAGATGGTGATGGAAGGCAATGAGGCGATGGTGCAGATCCACGCGGCGGCGAAAGAGACCCTGCCGGAGAATGTCGATAAGAACACCTTCCTGCCCTACCATCCGGGCGCGGTGCGCTATTTCGACGAAGCGGGCATTGAGATCCCCGAAGAGCTGCGCGGCGAATAAACGCGCATACGCCCCGGCCACATGGTCGGGGCGATTTTTTCTTCACGATCCCGCGCGGCGCATCCACCGCCCCGCGTTTTTCCCGTTAAAGATCAGCGCTGACGCCCCGAGGCGGCCAGCCCTGCCCGCAGTTTATGGAGACGGCGATGTCGCAGTCCACTTCCCCCGATCAGGCCCAGACCGGCCAAGACAGCGCCGTGATTGCGCAAGGCGTCGATGATGAGCCCTTGATGGCCACACAGCGCGATCTTCAGGGCCGCTATGGCCTGTTCTTCGCCGCGCTCTGTATCGCCTACACCCTCTTCCATATCCTCGTGATGAACCTCTTTCCGCTGGAGACATGGGCGTACCGTCTGATCCACGTCACCGGCGGGCTGGTCATCGGGTTCCTCGGCTATTCGGCGCTTTCTCAATCCGATGAGGACGACGGCCTTCGCCGCAGTTTCGGCGAGCGCAGCGTGGCCGAAAAGGCCCTGCTCGCCGTGGCCGCTGCTGGAACCATCTACGGCTTTGCCATGATCGCTTACGCCTGGCTCGGCTGGTGGGTGGCGGGCGCAGCCAACCCGCCGCCTTTCGTTTTCTCCAGCTTCGGCATCCCGCTTCTCGTCGGCACCATCGCCGCGATCATCGCGGGCTGGCTCTATTCGGACCGCGCGCGCGGTCAGGTCTATGCCGCGGACTGGCTCCTGTGCATCGCTTCCGTCGCGATGCTCGGCTATATCCTCTTCGTCGTCGGGGCCCTGCGCCTGCGCGCGGGCACCGCCATGGCGCAGCCGGGCGATCTTTACGCCGCCGCCGCCGGGGTGCTGCTGATCCTCGAACTCACACGCCGCCTGACGGGCCTCGTCCTCGTCATCATCGTCGGCGTCTTTATCGCCTATTCCTTCCTCGGCCCGTTCCTGCCGGGGTTCCTCAACCATCGCGGCTATGACGCCTCGCGCTTCTTCACCTATATCTTCACCGATCAGGGGATTTTGGGCGCGCCGATTGCGGTCTCCTCGACCTACATCATCCTCTTCATCGTCTTCGCCGCCTTCCTGCAAGCCTCCAAGGTCGGCGATTATTTCGTCAATTTCGCCTTTGCGGCGGCGGGTCAGGCGCGCGGCGGCCCGGCCAAGGTGGCGGTCTTCGCCTCGGGCCTGATGGGCATGATCAACGGCACCTCGGCGGGCAATGTGGTCTCCACCGGCTCGCTGACCATCCCGCTGATGAAACGCGTCGGCTATCCGGCGAAATCCTCCGCCGCGATCGAGGCGACCGCCTCCTCGGGCGGGCAAATTCTGCCGCCGATCATGGGCGCGGGTGCGTTCATCATGGCCGAAGTGACCGGCATCCCCTACACCGAGATCGTGGTCGCCGCGATCATCCCGGCGATCCTCTATTTCATCTCGGTCTATTTCATGGTCGATCTTCAGGCGCTGAAGCTGAACATGAAGGGCCTGCCGCGCAACGAGCTGCCGAAATTCGCCGTGCTGGTGCGCCAGGTCTATCTCTTCCTGCCGATCATCATCCTGATCTACACGCTCTTTGCGGGCTATTCGGTGATCCGCGCGGGCACGCTCGCCATGGTCTCGGCGGCGGTGGTGAGTTGGCTGACCCCGCATAAAATGGGCCCGCGCCAGGTGCTGCGCGCCCTCGATCTCGGCGCGCGCATGTCGATCCAGATGGTCGCCGTCTGTGCCGCCGCCGGGATCATCGTGGGCGTGATTGCGCTCACCGGCGTCGGCGCGCGCTTCTCCACCCTGCTGCTTGCCATTGCGGACCAGAGCCAGCTTCTCGCGCTCTTCTTTGCCATGTGCATTTCGGTGCTGCTCGGCATGGGGATGCCCACAACCGCCGCCTATGCGGTCGCCGCCGCGGTGGTCGCGCCGGGCCTGATCTCGCTCGGCATCCCGGTCCTCGTCGCCCATTTCTTCGTGTTCTACTACGCGGTGATGTCGGCGATCACCCCGCCCGTGGCGCTCGCCGCCTATGCCGGGGCGGGCCTCTCGGGCTCCGATCCGATGAAGACCTCGTTCGAAGCGTTCCGCCTCGGCCTCGCCGCCTTCATCGTGCCGTTCATGTTCTTCTCGTCCCATGAGCTTCTGATGCAAGGCGCGTGGCTCGACATCCTGCATGTGTTCGTGTCGGCGATGCTCGGGATGTTCCTGCTCTCGGCGGCGGTGATCGGCTATTATTTCGGCCATCTCAACATGATCCTGCGCGCCGTGCTCCTCGCCGCCGCGCTCGCCATGGTCGATGGCGGCTGGATGAGCGACATCATCGGCCTCGCCGTCGCCGGCGGCCTGTTCCTGCTGCAGCGGGGGACGGGGCCGAAACAAATGACAGGGTAACTCTCGACACTCGTCCCGCCGGTTTTGAGTCTCAAATTCGGCGGGACGCAATAAAAAAAGAACATCAACATCGGAGGACACCATGACCTATCATGGACACGCGCGGCCGCATCGCCGCCGCGAACAGACCCAGCTTGCCAAAACCACCACCCGCCTGGCCGCTCTCAGTGCCGCGCTCATCATCGCGACCACTGCCGCCGCGCAGGATGAGGACGCGCCCCAGCGGGACGAGTTTTTCTGGCTCGGGCAAATCAACAAGGCGACAACGATCATCAACAGCGAGGAAGGCTTGCTCGATCCCGAACTCGCGCCACAGATCGCCGCGGCACTGAACACCGTGATCGAGAACGGCAATGCCGAGGGCGGGGAGCGTCCCAGTGCCGTCATCCGCTTCGAGCCGTTTCTGATCGAGGAAGGCGGGCAAGAGGTCACGCTGATCCATGCGGGCCGCTCCAGTCAGGACATGCACGCGACCTACCGCGCCGCGATCCTGCGCGACGGCCTTCTCAGAATGGCGGACCAGCTCAACACCACCACGCAGACCATGCTGGACCTCGCCGCCGAGCATGTGGACACCATCGTGCCCAACTACACCAATGGCGTCGCCGCGCAGCCGAACAGCTACGCCCATTACCTGCTCGGCCATGTCGCCGGGCTGAACCGTGATGCCGAGCGGATCCGTGAGGCCTATGCCCGCATCGACCGCTCCGCCATGGGCACCACGGTGTTGAACGGCACAAGCTGGCCGCTCAATCGTCAGCGCATGGCCGATTATCTTGGCTTCGCGGCGGTGGTGGACAATGCCTATGACGCCTCGCAAATCTCGTCGATGGAACATCCGGTTGAGGTCGGGTCGATCGTCACATCGGTCGCGCTGCACACGGGCAATTTCGTCGAGGATGTGATGACGCAATATGCGCAGAGCCGCCCGTGGATCCTGCTCGAAGAGGGCGGCGACAACACGTATGTCTCCTCCGCCATGCCGCAAAAGCGCAATCCGGGCATCCTGAACTCCGCTCGCAGTGACGCCTCGCAAGCCATCGCCCTTGCCATGGGGCCGATCATGCAGACCCACAACATCACACCGGGGATGAGCGATCCCAAAGACGTGGACGAAAACAGAGCGGTGGTTGAGGCCGGGATCGGCGCGCTCTCGCGGTTGGAGCGCGTGCTGAACGCGCTGCGGATCAACCCGGAGCGCGCGCTGGAGGAACTGAACAGCGACTGGACCGCCTCACAGGAGATCGCCGATATTCTGATGCGCGACCATGGGTTGCCGTTCCGCGAAGGCCATCATGTCGCCTCAGAAATCGTCAGCTATGCGCGCAATGAGGGGATCGGCCCGCTTGATTTCCCCTATGCCGAAGCGCAGCGCATTTACGCGGAAACCGTTGAGGGGAGCGACTATCCGCAGGAATTGCCGCTGAGCGAAGAGGCGTTCCGCGCGGCCCTCGATCCCGTGGCGATTGTGCAGAACCGCGCCACCTCGGGCGGCCCGCAGCCTGCGGAGGTCGAGCGCATGATTGGCGAGGCCCGCGAGACGCTGACCGGAAATGCCGCATGGATCACCGAAAAACGCGACGCGATCGACAGCGCCCTTGCGACACTCGATCAGGATTTCAACGCGCTGCTGGAAAACTGACCGGATCAACCACCCGGCCCGCTATCGCGCGGGCCGGTTTTCCTACACCCAATTCATCCCGATAAATTCCTCGCGGAAGGCGAAGGTGACGAGGTGTTTGTCGATCACGTAGCGCGCGTTGATGACGTCTTTCGGCTCCATGCCGGTGACGCTCATCGTCAGCGCGGTGTCGTCGGCCAGAAGCTCCACCTCGCAGTCGGCGAGGGTCATTGCGGCGCGGGTGTCGGTCAGCTCCACCTCGATTTTATGGGCGAAGTGCTTGGCGAGTTGCTGGAGATATTTCGCCGCATGGGCGGTCTCGTAAACGGCTTTGGCTTTCATGGCGTTATCCTGAAGTCTTAAAGAAAATCGGGCCGGGTTTGGCGCCCGGCCCGTTGGGTCGTGATGCCGGCGGTTTACTCGCTCAGCGCGGCGGTCATGCTGTCGATCACCTTGGTCAGCGACGCATAGCCGCCGCCCCCGATGTAAAGCTCGCCCGCGGGCAGATAGACGATCTGGTCATTCTGGCCCGCATTCGTCTCGGCGACCAGCGGATTGTCCAGCGTCTGCGCCGCGCTCTGGCCTTCCTCGCCAATCGCCGCGCCGCGATCCAGCACGAAGAGCCAGTCGGGGTTGGCCTCGGCGATCAGCTCATGGCTCATCGCGTTGCCATGGCCGGCCTCGGGGTCGAAATCCTCGATGGCCGCGTCCATGCCGGTCACATCATAGATCCAGCCAAAGCGCGAGCCGGGGCCGTAGCCGGAGATTTTCGGGCCATTGGTCAGCACGACGAGCGCGGTGCCCTTGCCTTCGGCGGCGGCCTGCACGGCGGCGACTTTCTCGTCGAGGGCCGCGTTCAGCTCCTCCGCCTCGGTTTCGCGCTCAAAGAGCGTGCCGTAAGCGGTGATGCGGGCCTTGGCGTCGGTGATCAGATCCTCGCCCAAAGTCATGTCGAGGGTCGGCGCGATCTCCGCCACGGTTTCGGCCTGCGCCTGCGAGCGGCCACCAACGATGATCAGATCCGGCTCCATCCCGGCGAGCGCTTCGAGATCCGGCTCGAAAAGCGTGCCGACGGCCTCAACCTCCAGCCCTTCGAGCGAGTCGAGACGCAGATTGTCCGGCCCGCCATCGGGGGTCACGCCAAGCGCGTTCAGGCTGTCCATGGCCGCGAGATCGTAGACCACCAGCGTGTCCGGCAAGGTCTCCACGGTTTGCTCGCCCTGCGCGGTCGCAACGGTGACCTCTGCCGCCTGCGCGGCAAAGCCGACGCTGAGCGCGGCGATGGCTGTGAGAGTGAAATGACGCATAACTGCCTCCTTCTTATGTAGGCGCGGCTGTGTTTGGCGAGCGCCCGGATGTCTTCGGTGAGGCCAGGCCGCGAAAAAGCCCAGCCCCGTTTTCGTTAAAATTGCATGCCTGCGGTGAGTTGCACGTTGCGGCCCGGCTCGTTGAGCGGCACGACGCCTTCGAAATTGATCCCGTCCGAGCCGCGGCTCACATAGGTTTCGTCGAAGATGTTCCGCACATCGAGCCGCACCTCAAGGCCGTCATAAGCCTGCGGGGTGTAGGCGGCGAAGGCGTTGAGAACCTCATAAGAATCCAGGCTCGGATCGGTGTCGTCATTCTCCAGCGCGATCTCCGCCGAGCCGCCAAGACGCCATTCCGGGGTCAGTGCATAGCCCGCTTCCATCGCGATGATCTCACCGACCGGACGGCCGAGATAATAGGAAGTGGTGGTGATGACATCGCTGTCGAGTTCCACATCCGCATTGGTGTAGCTGATCTGCGCGAAGCCGCGCTCCCCGGCATAGCCGAGCGCCAGCTCGAAGCCCGAGCTGGTCACGTCATTGGTCGCACCGCGCGCGCCCTCTTCGGGCAGAACCGCGTTGATGTCCTCAACCTCGGTGCGGAAAAGCGCGGCGCTGGCGGTCCAGCCCATCTGCTCGTAACGCAGACCGATCCGGCCCGAATTGGCGCGCGAGGTGGTGAAGCCGTCATAGAGCCACGGCGTGCGGAAATTGATGATCGCCGCCTCGCCGAGCTCATAGCCGCCCCAGCTTGACGCCACGCCGGCGTTGATATGGAGCGCATCGGTCAGGGCCACGTCGATGGAGCCATTGCCGCTCACGCCCGTGTCGTCAAACTCCTGACCATCAGCGGCTTCGAATTCCTGCCAATCGACCCGCGCGCCATAGGACGCCGAAATCCGGCTCGTGAGATCCTGACGCACCTGAACGAAGGCGCCGATATCGAGCATGGATTCCTCGCCCGAGGTCGCGATGGAGCCGTCTTCATTATACTGCTCGCCCTCGGCATCCTCGTCGAAAAAATCGACCCCGGCGGTCAGCGTGCCGTTGCTCAGCCGCCATTCGTTTTTGGCGACGCCCGACAGGCTCGTATTCTCGCCCCATGCGGCGGTCCCGGCGTCAATTTCCTGCGTGTTATAGGTCAGTTGCACGGAGGGCGCGAACCAGCCTTCGGGCTGCTCATCGGTATAGCTGAACGTGTAAGACTGGCGCTTGGACAGCGCCTCATAAAGCACCGCGTCACGGCCCACGACGGCAGCGAAATCGGGGCGGATAAACCCGGCCTGCGACTGGCGCAGCCCCGTATCCTCGGTTTGCGAGGCGGAGAGCTCGAACCGGTGGCCCGCTTGCGTGGTATAGGCCGTCTTGCCGATGTAATCGGTCAGGTCCGCCGCGGTGCCTGGCACCGTCTCGCCGTCGCCATCCTCGTAATCATCGCTGGTGTGGCGGGTGCCGCTCAAAAGCCACTCGAACCCCATCGACTGCCCGGCGAGGATCAGCGTGCCGCGCTTGCTGTCATCCGTACCGTAAGACGCGCGGACCGAGCCGCCAAAGCTTTGACCACCCAGCAGAAAATCCCGCGCATCCTTGGTCTCATAGGCAATCGCACCGGCGAGCGCCCCCGCCCCGGCATCGGCGGGCGCAATGCCCTCGCTGATCTCCACCCGCTTCAAAAGCGCCGGGTCGATCAGCACATTGCCGGTGTGGTGGAAGGCCGATTTGTTCTGCCGCGCGCCGTCGATGGTGACCGAGAGCAGGCTCTCCTCAATCCCGTTCACCAGCACCTTTTGCGCAATCGACGCGCCGCCGCCCGTCGTGACCGAGCTTTCCCCGGCGAACACATCGCGCATGGTGCGCGGGTTCAGCCCCTCGATCTCTTCCTCGGTGATCTCGGTATTGCCCAGAAGCTCCTGCGCCGCGCGCGACTGGATGACCAACTCGTCCAGCATGAAGGGCTCTTCGGACTGGGCGAAAGCGGGCGTGGTCAATGCGCAGCTGGAAAGTGCGAGCGCGCGAAGGGAAAAACGCATGGCAGGGCCTTTTCTTATCTTATGAACGGCCGGATGCTCGCCAGCGCGAAAACCCGACTCCTATAGTCGTGTATTGAACACCTTATCGTTTTAGTCAACATCAAGTTAACCGATAAACTGTGGCGTTAACGCTCTGATAATCAACGGCAATATATTGATCTCAAAAGATTTCTTTCGGCTCTGGACCCTTGGCGGAATCTTGACTAGAAAGAATCTCGACCGAAATACTCATCTAAGAGGGGCTGTATGGGGCTCGCGCGCATCGACATTCTGCACCGCCACTCTGCCGCCCCCGCTGTCTGACCCGCCCTTATGTCCCGCACCCGGATCTTTCTTGCCCTGTTGCTGATGGCCGCGATGATCGTCGCGAGCCTCTTGATCGGCGCCGCGAGCATGTCGGTCTCGCTCGACGATCCGCGCTCGGTGATGCTGCTGCTGGAAAGCCGCATCCCGCGCACCCTCGCGGTGCTGCTCACCGGCGCGGCGCTGGCGGTGGCGGGGGTCGTCATGCAGCAGATCGTGCAGAACCGTTTCGTCGGGCCGGACACGGTCGGCACCTCGGAAAGCGCGGCGCTTGGCTTGCTCCTCGTCACCATTTACCTGCCAACCATGCCGATCTGGGGCAAGATGCTCTGCGCCAGCCTCTCGGCGCTGGCCGGAACCGCGCTCTTTGTCCAGATAGCCCGCCGCATCCCGCCGCATAATTTCATGATGGTGCCGCTCGTCGGGATCATCTTCGCGGGGGTGGTGCAGTCGGTGGTCAGCTTCATCGCCTGGCAGACGGATCTGGTGCAATATATCGGCATCTGGCTGATGACCGGCGAGTTCAGCGGGGTGCTCGCCGGGCGCTATGAGATGCTGTGGATCGCCGGGATCGGCGCGGCGCTGTCGTGGTTCGTCGCCGATCAATTCGCCATCCTCGGCCTTGGGCGCGAAGCCTCGACGGGGCTTGGCCTCAATTACGACCGCATCGTGCGGCTCGGCCTGATCGTGGTCGCCGTGACCACCGCGATGATCGTTGCCACGGTCGGCGCGATTCCCTTTATCGGCCTGATCGTGCCCAATATCGTCGTGCGCTTCATGGGCGACAATCTGCGGCGCTCCATCCCGGTGATCGCGTGGTTCGGGGCCTGCCTGACGCTCGCCTGCGATCTGCTCGCCCGCACCATCCGCCCGCCCTTCGAGATCCCGGTCGGCTCCATTCTCGGGGTCATCGGCGCGGCGATTTTCCTCGTGCTGCTCTACCGGAGGCGCCGCTATGTCTGACGCCGCCCTCGCCCCGATGCCGAAACCCTGGCGCCCGCGCCTCGCCCTGCTCGCCCTCGCCCTCATTGCCGTAATCGCGCTGGCGATGCTTTGGGGCGGCGTGCCAAAGGGGTTCATTCTGGAATTGCGGCTGAAGAAAACCATCGCCATGCTGACGGTCGGCGCGGCGCTTGGCGTGGCAACGATCCTCTTTCAGACGATCAGCAACAACCGCATCCTGACCCCGTCGATCATGGGGTTCGACGCGCTTTATGTGCTGATCCAGACGGCGCTGGTCGCATCCCTCGGCGCAACCAGTTTCACCACCCTGCCTCCGGTCGCGAAATTCATCGGCGAGACGGCCCTGATGACCCTCGCCGCGGGCCTCCTCTTCGGCACCCTCCTTGGCAAAGGTCAGCGCGATCTGCACCGGATGATCCTCACCGGCTTCGTGCTGGCGCTGTTCTTTCGGGCGCTCTCGCAGTTCCTGTCGCGCATCCTTTCGCCCAATGATTTCATCGTCACGCAATATGCGAGCGTCGCCAGCTTCAACCAGATCGAGGCGGAGCTGCTTCTGCCCACGGTCATCATCACGCTGCTGGCCTGCGGCTTTGCCTTGCGCCGCGCGAGCCAGTTCGATGTGATGCAACTGGGGCGCGATCCCGCCGTCTCGCTCGGCCTCAGCTATGAGCGGCTCCTGTTCGAAGCCCTCGCCATCATCGCCCTGCTGGTCGCGACCGCGACCGCACTCGTCGGCCCCGTCACCTTTTTCGGCCTGATCGTCGCCTCGCTCGCTTACAGCGTCGCGCCCATGGCCCGCCACCGCCAGACGCTGATCGCCGCCGCGCTCCTTGGCGGGATGATCCTGCTGATCGGGCAAATCCTGTTTGAACGCATCATGGGACAGGCCGGCACCCTCGCCATCGTCATCGAATTTATCGGCGGGCTGCTCTTCCTGTGGCTCCTGCTAAGGGGACATCTCAAATGATCCAGATCCGCAATGTCCGCCACGCCATTCAGGGCACCGAGATCCTGAGCGAGACCACTCTTGCGATCCCCGCGGGCAAGATCACCGCGCTGATCGGCCCCAATGGCGCGGGTAAATCAACCCTCTTAAGCCTCATGGGCCGCTTGCAACCGCTCGGTGAGGGCGCGATCTCCATCGACGATCTCGATGTGAGCGCGACGCCGACGGACACGCTCGCCCGCAAAGTCGCGATCATGACGCAAAAACAGCATCTTGGGAGCCGGTTGCGGGTGGGCGAGCTGGTCGGGTTCGGCCGCTGGCCGCATCACAAGGGCCGCCCCGGCCCCGCCGATCACGCGATGATCGAACAGGCGCTGGACGAGATGGACCTCTCCGACATGCGCCACCGCTTCATCGACTCGCTCTCCGGCGGGCAGCAGCAACGCGCCTTCCTCGCCATGGCCCGTGCGCAGGACACGGACTGGCTCTTTCTCGACGAGCCGATCAACAATCTCGACATGGCCCATGCGGGCAAACTGATGCGCCAGCTCGACGCGCTCCGCCGCGCGGGCAAAAGCATTGTCATCGTGCTGCATGACGTGAATTACGCCGCCTGTTGGGCCGACCATATCATCGCCATGAAAGACGGCGCGGTCCGCCATGAGGGCGCGCCCGAAGAGGTGCTGACCAAGGCCAATATCCACGGCCTCTACGGCATCGACGTGGAGGTCACGACCATAAACGGCAAGCTGATGGTCCTGCATCACTTGGGCGAGGCATAGAAAAAGGCCGCTGCGGTGAGCGGCCTCTCTTGTCTAAGAAATAGCTACCTTAGTGGCAGTGATAAGGCTCCGACCCGGCATGGCAGCACTGGCCCTGAGGCGAGCTTTTCCGGCATCCGCCGCCATGCGCCGTTTCCTGCGACACCACAATCGGCGCGCTCGACATGGCCGCAAAACTGACCGAGGCAGGCATGGCCAAAACAACAGCGGTCGCGAAAAGATATATAGTTTTCATAATGTTTCCCAACTTTTAATATAGTGTAACAATTCATTAAGAATTTTCGATTCGAGTCAAAACGTATAAAATATTTGACATCGTTTCGTGGCGTCACTTCGCGGCTTGTGCGCGGCAAGGCGGGCTGGCACGGTGTCGACAGACACGAAGGAGGCCGCGATGAAACTCAATCTCAATTCCGATCTGGGTGAAAGTTTCGGCCCTTGGGTCACGGGGCGCGATGCGGAGATGCTGGAGATTGTGCGCGCGGCGAACCTCGCTTGCGGGGCCCATGCGGGTGATCCGGTGGTGATGCGGGCGAGTGTGCGGGATTGCGTCGCCAAGGGTGTCGAGATCGGCGCGCATCCGGGATTTGCGGATTTGCAGGGCTTCGGGCGGCGCAATATGGCGCTCACGCCGGAGGAAATCACCCCGCTGGTGGCCGCGCAGATCGGCGCGCTTCAGGCGGTCGCGGCGCTGGAGGGCGGGACGGTGACGCATGTCAAACCCCATGGCGCGCTCAACAATATGGCCTCGGTGGACCGGGCCATGGCCGACGCGATTGCAGCCGGGATCAAGGGGGTTGCGCCGGATCTGATCCTGCTCGCGACCGCCACATCGGAGCTCGAAAACGCCGGGCGCGCGGCGGGTCTGCCGGTCGCCTGCGAGATTTTCGCGGACCGCACCTATCAGGCGGATGGCACGCTGACGCCGCGAAGCCAGCCGAATGCGCTTATCAAGGACCCGGCGCAATCGACGGATCAGATCCTGCGCTTTCTGGAGGCGGGCGCGATCATCCCGCTGGAGGGGGATCCGCTGCCGACCCAAATCCATTCCGTCTGCGTGCATGGGGACAAACCCGAAGCCGTTGCCCTCGCCGCAGCCGTTGCCAAAGCGCTGAAAGATCAGGGCATCACCCTGACAACGCTCACGGATGTCATGGGGCAAACCCGTCAACAGCATTGACGCAAGGGCGCGGCGCTGACTAGGCTTCTTGCCACAACAGGGAGTCTTTTTATGAAACGACTATACGCATCGCTTCTGGCGGCGCTGGCCACGCCCGCTGTCGCGGCGGACTGGAACATGGCCACGCCCTATCCGGACGCGACTTTCCACACGCAAAACATCCGCGAATTCGCCGAAGCCGTCGCAGAGCAAACCGATGGCGCGCTGAATATCACGGTCCATTCCGGCGGCTCGCTCTTCGAGCATTCGGACATCAAACCCTCGGTCCGCGACGGGCTGGCGGAGGCGGGCGAGTTCTTCATGTCCACCGCCTCCAATGACAATGCGGTTTACGGTGTCGATAGCTGGCCGTTCCTCGCAACCACATTCGAGCAGGCCGACAAGCTTTGGGAAGCGCAAAAGCCGGTGGTTGAGCAGCTTCTGGAGGAGGAAGGGCTGGTCGCGCTTTACGCCGTGCCATGGCCGCCGCAGGGCCTTTACACCAAGGAGCCGGTCGAGACGGTCGCCGATCTCGAAGGGCTGAAATTCCGCACCTATAACCCGACGCTGGATGCCTTTGCGCAGGCCCTTGGCGCCGCGCCCACGCAGGTGGAAGCCACGGATATTCCGCAAGCTTTCTCCACCGGCCGGGTCGAGGCAATGATCACCTCGCCAACCACGGGCGTGAACACGCAAGCCTGGGATTATGTCGGCCATTTCACCAATATTCAGGCGTGGATTCCGAAAAACATCATCGTCGCCAACAAGCGCGCCTTTGACAGCCTCGATGACGCGACCAAGGAGACGGTCATGACCCTCGCCGCCGAAGCCGCCACACGGGGCGCGGAGATGGCGCAGGCCGAGACCACCGAAATGGTCGAACAGCTCAAGGAAAGCGGCATGGAAGTGCATGAGCCGAGCGAGGAATTGCTGGCCGGGCTGCAAGATGCCGGGGCCGCTGTGGTCACGCAGTTCACGCAGGAGCCGAGCGACGAGTTGACCGAAGTTCTGAACGCCTATGAGGCGGAATGAGGTCCGCGCTTGATACGCTTTACAGGGTCGCCGGTGCGCTGGCGGCCCTTTTGCTGGTGCTGATCTGCGCGCTCATCACGGCGCAGGTGGTGCTGAACACCCTCTCCAAACTCGGGATCGTGAACCTCACCATCCCCTCCTATGCCGATTTTTCGGGCTTCATGCTGTCGGCCTCGACCTTCCTCGCGCTCGCCTACACGCTGCGCCATGGCGGGCATATCCGCGTGACGCTGGTGGAGCAGCGCCTGCCAAGCGCGGTTCAGCGCTGGACCCGCGCTATCGCCGCCGCCGCCGGTGTGTTCGTCGCGGGCGGCGCGACCGTCTTCGCCGCGCGCCTCTGCTGGCAAAGCTATGATTTTGGGGACAAATCCTCCGGCATGATCCCGGTGCAGATCTGGATTCCGCAAGCGGCCATGATCCTCGGCCTCGCCATTTTCACCCTCGCGCTGATCGACGAGCTTTTGCATGTCCTGCGCACGGGTCATTTCAGTTTCGAGAAAGAGGAGGACGGCCGCGATGTCTGAATTTCTGCCCGCCCTCACCGTTCTCGTCGTCCTTTTCGGCTTTCTCGGCCTCGGGGTCTGGGTCGGCATCGCGCTGACCCTTGTGGGCGGCGTCGCCATGGCGCTCTTCTCACCCGCCCCCTTGGGCAAAGTCCTCGCCACAACCTTCTGGGGCAACAGCGACGACTGGGCCCTCGCCGCCCTCCCGCTCTTCATCTGGATGGGGGAAATCCTGTTCCGCTCTCGCCTTTCCGAAGACATGTTCCGCGGCCTCGCCCCGTGGATGCGCGGCCTGCCGGGACGGCTCCTCCACGTCAACATCTTCGGATGCGCCATCTTCGCCGCCGTCTCCGGCTCCTCCGCCGCGACCGCCGCAACCATCGGCAAACTCTCCCTGCCGGAGCTCAAAGAACGCGGCTATCCCGAACGCATGGCCCTCGGCACCCTCGCGGGCTCCGCCACGCTCGGCCTGCTGATCCCGCCCTCGATCATCCTCATCGTTTATGGCGTGGCGACCGAGCAAAGCATCGCGCGGCTCTTTATCGCCGGGATCGGGCCGGGCCTGCTGCTGGTCTCGCTCTTTGTGGGCTATGTGGTCCTCTGGTCGCTGACACAGCGCGAAAGCCTGCCCGACATGCCCACTACCACCTGGGCCGAGAAATTCGCCGCCGCCCGCCGCCTCATCCCGGTGATGCTGCTGATTATCGGCGTCATTGGCGCGATCTATGCGGGCCTCGCCTCACCCACCGATGCCGCCGCCGTCGGCGTGGTGCTGGCGCTGGTGATCTCCTGGGCAGGCGGCTCGCTCAATTGGCAGACCTTCCGCGAAGGTCTGATGGGCGCGCTCATCACCTCCACCATGATCGCCTTCATCCTCGCGGGTGCCGGGTTCCTCACCACCGCCATGGCCTTCACCGGCCTGCCGCGCGCACTGGCGAACGCCATCGGCGGGCTTGGCCTCTCCAATGCGGGCCTCCTCGCAGCTCTGACGATCTTCTTCATCATCATGGGCTGTTTTCTCGACGGTATCTCGGTCGTGGTCCTCACCACCTCCGTCATCATGCCGATGATCACCCAGGCCGGGATCGACCCGCTCTGGTTCGGCGTCTTCCTCGTGGTGGTGGTGGAGATGAGCCAGATCACCCCGCCGGTCGGCTTCAACCTCTTCGTGATCCAGAGCCAGACCGGGCGCGACATCCTCTATGTCGCCCGCGCCGCGCTGCCCTTCTTCCTGCTGCTGCTGCTAGGGGTGGCCCTCATCTGCATCTTCCCTGGCATCGTCACCTGGCTGCCGACGCAGATGTAGCGCCCATGCCGAACCGGCATGAGCCGCGGGCAAGGCGGTCCCATTGGGACCCCTGCCCGCGGCTTCACACCCCGGCCAAAATCCAGCGCGCGGCTTTCTCGGCGATCATCATGGTCGGCGCATTGGTGTTGCCGCTGGTGATCTTCGGCATCACGCTCGCATCGACCACCCGCAGCCCCTCAATCCCGCGCAGCCGCAGATGCGGATCGACCACCGCCATCGGGTCATCGTCGCGCCCCATCTTCGCCGTGCCAACCGGGTGGAAAATCGTCGTGCCGATCTCTCCCGCCGCTTTCGCAAGCTCTTCATCGCTTTGCAACTCGGCTCCCGGTTTGAACTCCTCGGGCCGGTATTTCGCCAGCGCGGGCTGCGCGGCAATCTCCCGCGCCCGGCGGATCGCATCCGCCGCCACCTGTTTATCCGCATCCGTCGCAAGATAATTCGGCTGGATCACCGGCGCGGCCATCGGGTCATTGCCAGCAATCTCGACGCTCCCCCGGCTCGTCGGGTTGAGCGGCACCGCGCTCGCCGTAAAGGCCGGGAAGTCATGCAGATCGCCCCCGAAACTGTCGAGACTGAGCGGCTGAACATGAAACTCGATATTCGCATGGGGCTGCGCCGCGCTGGAGCGCAAGAACACGGCCAACTGGCTCGGCGCCATGCTCATCGGCCCGGAGCGCGTCAGCGCATATTCCAGCCCGATCTTCGCTTTCCCCCAAAGGCTCCGCGCCCGCATATTGAGCGTCGGCACATTCTCGACCTTGAAGATCGTGCGCAGTTGCAAATGGTCCATCAGGTTCTGGCCGACCCCCGGCAGATCATGGCGAACCTCCACCCCGTGCTTTTGCAAAAGCGCCCCCGGCCCGATGCCCGAAAGCTGCAAAATCTGCGGCGTCCCGATCGCGCCGGCGGAGAGGATGACTTCGCGCTCCGCGCTGATCTCGACCCCCTCACCGCCGCGCCGGAGCCGGACCCCGTTGCAGCGCTTGGCGTCATCAATCACCAAACGCTCCACATGCGCGCCGGTCATCACCGTCAGGTTCTCGCGCCCCTTCACCGGGTTCAAAAACGCCCGCGCCGCGCTCCAGCGCCAGCCGCCCTTTTGCGTCACCTCGAAATAGCCGACGCCGAGATTGTCGCCCGCGTTGAAATCCTCGCTGCGCGGCACCCCGGCCTCCACGGCGGCTTCGGCAAACGCGTCCAGAATTTCCCATTTGAGCCGCTGTTTCTCGACCCTTAGCTCTCCGCCCGTCCCGTGCATATCGGAAAACCGCGTATTGCCCGAAGCCGGATCGCCGTCGTCGAGCCGGTAGTGGTTTTCATGCACCTTGAAATCGGGCAGCGTCTCCTCCCAGCCCCATTCCGTCGCGCCCGTCTCCTCCGCCCAGCCGTCATAATCCCGCGCCTGACCGCGCATATAGATCATGCCGTTGATCGAGGAACAGCCGCCCAGAACCTTGCCGCGCGGGAATTTCAGGCTCCGCCCGTTCAGGCCCTCCGCCGGTGCGGTGTTGTAGAGCCAGTCCGTCCGCGGGTTGCCGATGCAGTAGAGATAGCCGACCGGGATGTGAATCCAGTGGTAATTGTCGCGACCGCCCGCCTCGATGAGTAGCACGCGGTTGGCGGGGTCGGCGGAGAGGCGATTGGCGAGCACACATCCGGCGCTCCCGGCCCCGATGATGATGAAATCATAGCGCTCCGCCATGTCGCCTCCCCCTTTATGCCGCCTTCAGCTTATGCGCCGCCAAGGTCTCGTAAGCCGGGCGCAGCGCCTCGGCCAGCTTGGCCAATTCCCCGCTCAGTTCCGGCAACGGCCCTTCCGCACCGGCAAATCCCGTGGACGCGTTGACCGAGCCATACCAGACCTTGCCCCAGATTCCGTCCTCCGGCATCGGCCCTTCCTTCCACCGCAGCATCTTGTCGGAAAACGGAATTTCCAGCGCCTCGCAAAGCGCGCGGAGGGTCATATGCGGGTCCTCGCGAATGTCCGCGCTGTCGATCACCAGCGGCGCATCGCCCGAACGGCTCGCCATTTCCTCAAAGAGCGACAGTTGCCGGTCAAAGCCAAGCTCCCAGCGATCCGGCAGCCCGCGCTTGTCCGAAAAACTCGCGACCACGCGCTCCGGCTCGCGGATCAGGAACACATTTTTCACGCCGCGCATCCATGCCGTGCTCATATCGTCCAGCATATGCTGCGCCATGTGCTTTTGATACTGGATCGGCTGGCTCACGAGACCATGCGCGAGCTCCCCGGCAACAACCTGCCAATCCTGCGGCTGGCTTTGCAAAATCTCCTCGCGCATCGGATGGTCGAACCCGGTTTTGGCGAGGTAATGGGCATAAAACGGTTCGTCGATCACCGCCGTATCGCCGCGCGCGCCGAAACTGCGCATCATGGCGGTAGAGAGGTTGCGCGGGCCGGACCACATTGCGATGCGAATTGTGTCAGCCATGAACCTTCTCCTTGTATAAATCCCTGATTTTGCGGGTCATCGGCCCGGCCGTGCCGTCGCCAATCTGCCGCCCGTCAATCTCGCTCACCGGGGTCTGCGCGCCGAAGGTCCCGGTCAGAAACGCCTCATCCGCGCTATAAGTCTCGACCAGCGAGAAATTGCGCTCATGCACCGGAATGCCGTTCTCGCGGCAAATGTCGATCACCGCCTGGCGGGTGATCCCGTTCATGCAATAATCACCATTCGACGTCCAAACCTCGCCATGTTTCACGATGAAGAAATTGCAGCCATTGGTGGTCGAGACAAAGCCCTGCGGGTCCAGCATCAGCGCCTCATCCGCCCCCGCCTTTTGCGCGGCGATACAGGCGAGGATGCAGTTGAGTTTGGAATGCGAATTCAGTTTCGCATCCTGCGCCATCGGCATGCCGCGCACATTCGGCACGGTGGCGAGGCGAATACCCTGCGCCATCCGGTCCACGGGCACGGAATGTTCCATGATGATGCAGATCGTCGGCCCCGATTGCGACAGGCGCGGATCCTGAAACGGATGGGTTTTCGGCCCGCGCGTGACCATGAGGCGGGCATGGGCGTCGGTTGTCATCCCATTCGCCTCGGCGGTCTCAAAAAGCGCCGCTTTCAGCGCCTCCGGTGTCATGCCGATGTCGAGATCGAGCACCTTCGCGCCCTCGAAAAGCCGCGCAATATGCTGATCGAGAAAGGCAAAGTCGCCCTGATAGAGCCGCAGCCCCTCCCAGATCCCGTCGCCCATCATGAAGCCGGAATCGTAGACCGAGACCTTGGCCTCCGCCTTCGGAACCAGGTCTCCATTCAGCCAGATTTTCAGATCGTCATTGCGCGCATCATGCGCCGCATCATGCGTCGAACGGTGGTTGTCTTGTGTCAAATGTCATCTCCCTGAGCGGGAGCCTAACGCGACTGACAGTTCACGGAAAGGTAAAAACTCATGAAACCCTTGAAAATAAGCCAAAAACGTTGATGAAAAGTGGCGGCGCGACACTTGGGCGCATCCGCGCCCTTGCGCCATTCCCTCAATCGGATAGAAGCGCTCAATCAACCGCGCCTTAAGGTGCGATCAGGGATAACAGGGACCATGCGCGCGCTTTTCGACAGACTGCCAGATATCGTGAAGAAGGCGCTGATCTTCATCCCGATCCGCTTCAGCGGCCTGGCAACGCAGCTCCTGACCTCCATCCTGATCGCCCGTATTCTGGGCGTCGCGGATTTCGGCGCGTATAGCTATGCGATGACCATCGTGACCCTGTTCGTGGCGTTCTGCACGCTCGGGCTCAGCGCGATTTCCGTGCGGGAGTTTGCGGCTTTTTATACCCGCGGCGACAGCGGACGGCTCCGCGGCTATATCACGGTGATGCTCGCGACCATGGTGCTGACGGCGCTGATCCTCGGCACCGGTCTTTATTTTGGCGAGGTCAGCGGGCGCATGGCGCTCGCGCCCGGTTGGGCGCTGGTGCTGGCGGTGATCCTGACGCAAGCGCTGACGAATATGCTGTCGGAGCTTCTGAGTGGCATGCAGCGGATCAACACCGCGCAATGGATCTCCACCCTGCCGCGCGCCTTCAGCTATATGATCGCGATCTATGTGCTGTATCTCTTCGGCTTCGACTTTACGCCGCGCACTCTCTTTATTCTCTACGCGGTTCTGACCCTGCCGATGATCCTGAGCATGCTGCGCATCGCCTACCGCGATCTTCGCGCCCGTTTCGAGCGCTTCGACAAGCCGGTGTTCGAGACGCGGATCTGGCTCTTCTCCTCGCTCCCGATTGCCCTGCAACTGTTCAGCCAGAATTTGAGCAGCCAGATCGACATCATCATGCTCGCCAATATGATGACGGATTACGAGGTCGGGCTCTACAAAGCCGCCTTCCGGGCCGCGAGCCTCGGCACCTTGGGCGCGCTGATCGCGGTGAGCGTCCTGCGCCCGATGCTGGCGCGGGCGGCGGCACAGGACAATCAGCCGGAAGCGCAGCGCCTCTTGGCCATGACAGCCGGGATGTCGGCACTCTTCGGCTTGCCGCTCTGGGGCATTATCGGGTTTTGGGGCGAAAGCATTCTGGCCATTTTCAGCCAAGAATTCACCGCAGGGACGGCGACGCTCCGCTATCTTCTGATTGGCCAGTTCGTAAATATCGTCACAGGTGCAGGTGGGGTTATCCTCATGATCTACCGCTACGAGCGCGACATTCTTTACCTCCAATTCCTCGCCATCGTGATGAATATCGTCCTCAACTACATCCTCATTAGCTGGCTCGGTCTGAATGGTGCGGCCATTGCGACGACGATTTCCATGACGGTTATCAACATCATCATGACCGTGCTGGCGTGGCGGCGGGTTGGCCTCGATCCAACGCCACTCGCGACTTTGAAACTCGGGCGGCAATGGCTGGCGCGGCGGGCGGCGCGTTAGGCGGACGCGGTTTCGCGGGTGATGAACGCGTCTAGCGCCGCTTGCGCCTTCGCTGCGGCGGTTTCTAATCGCTCAGGATCACTTAGCTGACCACCGCCCTCCCCGGCAATCTTCGAAAGACGTGTCGCGGCTGTGCGCTCGAAAGGGACAGAAAGCCACCGCGCGGGCGGAGATTGCAGGAGCCGAACCGATTGCCGCCCCAAAAGCCGCCGTTTGCCGTAATGGGTGATCGCCTCATGCACAGAGCCGGGGCGCGGGTCGGCCCAGTCGATATCCACACCGAGCGATGCCGCCCAATCCTCCCATTTGCCGCGATGATCGACCAAAAGCGGGCGCAGCGCACGCCAAGGCGTTCGCAGGATATCGGCGAGGATCACGCCGTGCATCGCTTCGCTGAGAAGCAAATCCAACCCGCTAATCTGGCTGAGAATTTCTTCAGGCGTGTGGCGTGGATCGACGAAAATGAGACCCGCGCGCGCGCAGATGGCTTCCCAGTCGGCCCGGTAAAGGGAAGCATAATGCGGCATGACACCGATCCCGCCGGGGGTTGCCGGCGCCGGGATCTGATCCCGCAGGCCATGCACCAGAATAGCCCCGTCGGTGATCGCAAGATCGGCGGGCAGACCGAGTGCGGCGGCGGTCTGCGGACCGCGTAGAAACAGCGTCTCCCACTGCCCTTCATCCATCGTCGGCGGAGGGCGATACCCGCCATAGCCGGACCCCGCGATAATGTAGCGCCGCGCGGGTGGCAGAGCGTTCGAGAGGATCGAGCCGATGCCGAGAAACAGCGTCTCGCCATCCTCGTCGAGAAACGCTTCCGGCAGCAGTTTCGGCCACATCCAGGCGTTCAACTCGTCCCCAAAATTGGTCGGGTCGCTTTTGAAATAATGCAGTTTCATTCTTGGCGATCCCCCTCGCCGAAAATATCTCGCGAGATCAGCAGGCCCTTGCTTCGCAGCGTTTCGATCTGCTTCTCATCCAGCGTGTAAAGCCCGCGAAACAAGCGCCGCAGCGCTTCTGAACCCGCCTTATAAGCCCGCCGGAATTGCGCGAATTGCCAGCGTCTTTGCCGCGAGCGGCGGGACAGGAGCGCTCTCGGCGTCTCCAATGCCGGGACGCGGAATTTCTTGACCCAGCGGTCGAAACTGATGGCGTCGAAATGGGCGAGATAGGTCTGGGAAAGCGGCGCTCCGAGGTCTTCGGCGGATGTTGTGATCGGCTTTCCGTCCCGCCGCACGGTGTGAAGGCGAAACTCGTCGAACACCGCACCGCGCCGCAGAATGAATTTGCCGCTGGTGTGGCCCACAAACCCACGCCGCATCATCAACCCGGCGGGACCGTAAAGGCGCAGCGCGCGAAGCGCCTTGCGCCAGCGGCTGTCCGCGCTTTCGGGGCGGAGAACGCGGAACCAGTGTGAGCCGAAAGGTGTGTCGATGCCCTCGCCCGGCCCCCAGACGGCTTCGATAGGCGGGAAGAGAACTGCGTCCACCTCCCTCGGCACCGCGTCAAAAATCTCGACCAACGGCTTGGGGCCGTTCAGAAATTCGTCCGCATCGCAGGGCAAAACCCAATCTGCTTCAAGACCTCGGAACACATGCTGAAACACCGCAATCTGACGCGGCTCCACCGCTTCGGGGCGCGGCATATCGAGCGACGCCCAGAACGCCGCATCGCAAGCCCGGACCGTCACATTTCCCTCGGCAAGCGCAGCGACGGCGTCCGGCACCGTCTCCGCATCAAAGAACAGATGGATCTTCGCCGCCCCTTGCCCCCGATAATAGGCGATGAAATGCGCAATGATCTCAGGATCTTCCCGCATCATGCTGACAACATCAAACCGCGCCATACTGTCTCGCCACACCGTGTAAAAGCCCGACTATGGACGGGCGCGGGCCTGCAATCAACCGATCACATTCGGCAGGGTTGATGCGTCGAGGCCGGGGAAGATTTTGGTTTCCAAATCCTCCACCGTCACGCCGTAAAGCGCGTGGAGCGCGGAGCCGGCATAGGCGCGGACATCGGCGGTCGGCATGAGGTCGCGGCCCGCGAAAAGATCGCTGTCGGCAAGGCCCGGCCAGTCGCCGAAGACCTGTCCGCCCCGGATCGCGCCGCCCGCCATGACGAGCGCGCCGCCGGTCCCGTGATCGGTGCCGCCCGAGCCGTTTTCCCGCGCGGTGCGGCCAAACTCGGTCATCGCCATCACGGCGGTATTCTCCCAATTCGGGCCAAGCGTCTGTTTCAGCGTCAGAATCGCCGAGGACAAACCGGCAAGAGCGCGTTTGATCCCGCCCGATTGCGCCCGGTGCGTGTCCCAACCGTTCAGAGAAAAGGCGGCGATCCGCGTGTCCTCATTGAGCCGCTGGCCCGCGAATTCCGCGATCCGGGCGGCGACACCCTTGGCCTCGCTCTCGCTATTGGCCGCCTCGCCCTTGCTGATCGCGAAGGCCTGTTCGGCGGCGCTGTGAAAGAGCGGGTCCTCTTCATAGACGGCGTTCAGCAGCAACTCGGCCTGCGGCGACATCACGAGCCGGGTTTGCGGCGACCAACTCAGCAGCTTGGCATCGCCCGCCATGATGGGCATCTGGTCGGTCCCGACGCTGTAGCCGGTCGCGGCGGTCGCATCGGGCATGGTCTGGATGAGACGGTTGAGCCAGCCGCTGCGCGCCATCTCGCGCGGCGCGTCCATCCCGGTGCCCGCTTCCAGAAGATCCTGCCCGTCGAAATGGCTGCGCTTGTCGCGATAAGGCGTGGACACCGCATGGGCAAAGCTGAGGTCCTTGGCGTCCCAGAGCGGGCGCAGATCTTTCAGCGCGGGATGAAGGGCGTAAAACCCATCGAGATCAGTCGCGCCCGCTTCAGCGCCGAGGATTTTGGGGCGGTATTGGGCCAGCAGCGGGTCGCCATAGGGGCGCACCACGTCGAGCCCGTCCATCGCGCCGCGCAGAATGATGGTGACGAAGCGCTTCTCGCCCGGCGTCGCCGCTAGCGTGATCGGCGTGATCAGCGGCATCGCGGCGAGCGAGCAGGCAGAGAGGGCCGCCTGTCCCAGAAATGACCGTCGTGTCAGCATGTTACGCTCCCTAGCGGCGGTTGAATTGTGGTGAGGAGAGGATGACGCCGACCCCGTCCCGGCGGGTCTCCGCGCCGCGCGCGGCAAAGGTCAGCGTCGGGCTGGCCAGCTCGCCAAGGGCGGTTTCGACAAAGGCGCGCGGGTCGGGCAATTGGTCGAACATGATGCGCGGCATCTGCATCGACCACGTGATCCGCTCCGAGAGAAGCTGCGGCGCGGTCCAGTAATCGGCCTCTTCGGGCCAGCCATCGGGGCCCGCGGGATTGAGCCACGGTTGACCCATTTTGCGAACCGGGATGAAGAGGCGTCGGTTGACGTCGTTAAAAGACAGAGCATTGAGCGCATCGGCACTCATCCCCAAGGCTCGACAAGAAGAGGCCACGAAATCAAACGGTTGTTTGACTTTCTCGCCGAATGTCTCGGTCGCAGCGGGATGGGTCAGCAGAACGTGATAGACCTGCATGAGATCCCCACCCGTCTCCGTGAAACGCGCGGCAAGTGCGCTGACCAAATCCTCAGGCGGCGTATCTGATATGAAATGCACAGCAAGTTTGCGCGCCAAATGTTGGGCGGTTTCAGGATGAATGGCGAGATCATCGAGAACCGCATGAATATGCGACAGATCCGCCTCGCCGCCGCCATAGCTTTGCCCGAGCACGGTTTCGGACCCCGGCTCAGCCCGGTTCGGTGCGAATTGGCGCTCTCCATTGGGATCGACGATGAGCCCCGTCAACAGCTTGGCGAGTTCGCGCACATCCGTCTGGGAGTAGCTGCCGCCAACGCCAACCGTGTGAAGTTCCATCAACTCCCGAGCAAGGTTTTCGTTGAGACCGCGTCCATCCGCTCGCACCCCGGCGGGCGAGTTTGGTCCGATCGAACTTCCCTGATCCAGACTGATCAACATTGCCGGATGGAGGGTGGCCGCGCGAAGCAGCGCCTGAAAGGACCCGGAAATATTTGGGCGGATCGCGTCTTCAATAAAAGCCGGTAAAAATGGCTGACGTATCGCGCCACTGACACGTGTTGTGAAATGGTCCATCCAGAAGGCTACAAGACGCTCGCGAAATCCATTGGGTGCCGCCGCGATCCTGGCGACCGCGGTCCGCAACGCAAGATGCCTCTGGCGTGCATTGTTGATCGCCTTTTGCCGATAGGCTTTCTGATCTGCACCATCACCGCTTTTTCGCCGCGCTTGGCTCAACGCTTGCGCACGCCGATACATCCGCAGCGCCCGCTTCGTATCCACCGACGGATACCGCGCTGCCATCTCATCCGGGCCGGCGAGATCGGCAAGCAGGTCCTCGGGCCGCGTGGCTCCACCCCGATCCGGCGCAAAGCCATAGCCGAAGCGGATTGCGGCGACGGTTTCAAACGATGGCGCACTCATAAATATCCCCTGCCAACTCACAGGCGGAGGTTACAGGAGCGCGCCGGGATTGAAACGTCACAATTTGGCGACGCCCATGCCGCAGCGCAGCAACAAACGACGGCAATTCTCCGCCTATTCTCAATGGCGTGACTTGAATGACGCTTACGTTAGGGCCAAGTTTTAGGACACGCAGACGGGCGAAATGAGATGTGCATCTTGGTGTGGCCTGCTTCTGGACATTGCTTCGCAATCAACTCGACAATGTTCCCTCACCCAACTTTCGAAGCAGGCCACACCAAGATGCACGCAGCGTCTTCTCAGATCTGCGCACCCCCACGCTTCCAAAATCACCTTAGCGGCGGATTGTCGCTGCGTCAGCGTGTCTTTACTGATAAAAAAATTAAAATCGTGAGCATTTGCAGCAAAGGCAGGCCACAAAAAACCCGGCGCGTGTGGCCGGGTTTTTCAATGCTATGGAAACTTTTGCTTTTACGCGGTTTTATGCGTTGCCGCGCATCCGCCCGATGGTCGCGCCATAGAGTGGAACGAGGATTTTTTCCACAATCGGGATCAGGATCAGACCGATAATCAGGCCGATCACACCGTCGCAGAAGGCCGTGACGAGCCAGTTGACGAGGCCGGGCGCGGAGGGCACAGCCGCGGCGGCATTCTCGGCGAGGTGCTTGATGGTCTCGTAAGGCTCGTGCATCCCCATCTGATGCGCGCCGTGCAGGATGATTTGCCCGCCGACCCAGATCATCGCCGCGGTGCCGATCACCAGCAGCGCGTTCATGAAGCCCGGCATGACCCTCACAATGCCTTCACCGAGACTGGAGAGGAAACCGCTTTCCTTCGCGGCCAGATGCACGCCCACATCATCGGCCTTCACGATGATCGCGACCGAGCCGTAGACGAGAATGGTGATGCCAATCGCGACCACGGCCAGCACCAGCGCCTCTTCCCAGAGCGGCAGATCATCGGGCAGCGCGGAGAGCGCGATGGTCATGATCTCGGCGGAGAGGATGAAGTCGGTCTTGATCGCGCCGGCGACGCGCTTTTCTTCGAGCGCCGCGCCGTCCCCCTCGGGGTGAATGTGCTTTTCGGACTCGTGATTGTCTTTGGAAACAAAGAGATGCGCGACCTTCTCGGCCCCTTCGAAACAGAGATAGGCGCCGCCCAGCATCAGCAGCGGCGGGATCATCCAGGGCGCGAAGGTCGCCAGAATGAGCGCGATCGGCAGCAGGATGACCAGCTTGTTGAAGATCGAGCCACGCGCGATTTTCCACACAATCGGCAATTCGCGGGCCGCATCGAAGCCCTTCATATATTTCGGCGTCACGGCGGCATCGTCGATCACCGCGCCCATGGCTTTCGAGCCCGCCTTGGCCGCCTGCCCGGCCACATCGTCGAGCGAGGCCGCCGCCACTTTGGAAATTGCCGCCACATCATCGAGAAGAGCCAAAAGTCCGCTCATTACACCGCTCCATTAAGATTTGTGGCGACAATAACCATCTTGAGGCACAGGAAAAAGAGCGAATGACGTGTGGTCGTATTAACCAGTTAAGCCTCCGATCAGAATGAGCGCCTGCCCGAGCCAGTAGGCGGGCCAGAGCGCCAGCGCGAGGCGGCGGTGGCTTGCGCCTTCCGTGATCACAAAGAGATGAAGCGCGAGCAGGAGATCCGAGAGGATGAAGAGCGCCGCCCCGATTTGCATAGGCCCGAGCGGCAAGGTCAGCGCGGCGAGGCCCATCAAGGTGATGACGGCGACATAGAGGCGCACGGGCCAGCGGACTGTGCCGGTATGGGGCGCGAGCCAAAACTCGGTGGAGGCGGCGAGGAGGAGCAGCGCCGCAGCAGGCGCAATCGCGACGCCGCGGGAGAGGTTAATCATCTCAACCGCATAGAAAAGGTGGCCGAGGGCGAAGGCCGCCATGCCCGCCAGAAACGCCCGCTCCCCCGGACGCGAGAGCGCCAGATCGCCAAGCGCGCCGAAGGCCAGCCCCGCGACGATCAGCGGCGGCGCATCCGCCAAGACGCCCGCCAGCGCCAGTCCGGCGGTGGAGACCGTTTTCACCATGCTTTTCGCCGCACTCGGCCCGGCCACCGCATAGCGGAGGCCAAAAAGAAGGGCGGCCAGAGAACTGACCGCCACAACCATCATCGAGAATTCTGTCATCGTTACGCCCCTTCTCTTTGGCCGTAACAGATTAAGAAAACGTTAGCCAAACTCTTCCTGAAGGAAGGCGTCGAAATCGGCCCAGCTCCGCTTGTCGGCTTCCTCGTTATAGCGATCCGACCCGATCACGGAGAAGGCATGGGGCGCGCCGTAATACACCTCGGCCTTGTAAGGCGTGCCGGAGGCCTCGAACGCCTCGACCAGCGCGGCGAGATCGGACATCGGCACCGCCTCATCCGCGCCGCCGTGATAGATCCGCATCGGCACATCGACTCCGGCGTAATCCTGATTCACCGCATCCCCGAAACTGCCATGGAAGCTGGCATAGCCAACGATCCCCTCGGGCTGCGCCAGCGCCATTTCGAGCGCCACCGCCCCGCCGAAGCAATAGCCCGCAAGGATCGCATCGCCCATGCCCTGTTCCTTCGCGGCGTCCAGCCCGGCAAGGGTGAGCGCCCGCATCATCTCGCGGTCATTATAGAGCTTCTCCGTCTCAGCCCGGTTGCCCTCAACGCTGTCCGGCCGCACACCCGCGCCGTAAAGATCGACCGCAAAGGCGTTATAGCCCATCTCGGCCAGCATATCGGCGCGGTCCTTTTCATATTGCGTCAGACCGTCCCAGTCATGGACGATCAGCACCGTGCCCTTGGCGTCCTCGGCCATGGCCATATAGCCTTCAAAATCACGCCCTTCGGCGCTGTAAGTCACGGCCTCCCCCGCCATCGCGGTCCCGGCCATCAGGCTTGCGGCTAAAGTCAGATATTTCATCTGGGTTCTCCCTTGTCTCGCGGTCGCTGCGTCGGCCCAATTGCCGCGCGCGCCGCGCGTTCCGGCGACGCTGTTGTCGCCCTTGGTCTCATACCTTGGCCCTTTGCCCAGGCTCTTCATTAACGGTCATGGTGACAGAGTTGTTGCTATAAACAAGTTATTTTCTCGCAATCGTGACACAGCGGCGCGGCGCGCCCGTTTGGCCGCCCCACCCCCCTCCTGCCCCTTTTGATTGCACCTGCCGCCCCCCTTGGATAAGGTGCGCCGAAGGTAATAATTGAGGCCATTTCGTGAGCGACACGCCCGAGCAAAACGACAATCCGACCGAGACCGAAAATTCGCTGCCGCCCCATGGTCCGGGCGAGGCTGGCGATGCGCCGCCGCCCCCGCCGAGCGGGCCGGAGATCACCGTCGAAGAGGAGATGAAATCCTCCTATCTCGACTATGCGATGAGCGTGATCGTCTCCCGCGCGATCCCCGATCTGCGCGACGGTTTGAAGCCCGTTCACCGCCGCATCCTCTACGCGATGCACGAGACCGGCAACACCCATGACAAGGCCTACCGCAAATCGGCGCGGCCCGTGGGCGATGTGATGGGCAAATACCACCCCCATGGCGACTCGGCGATTTATGACGCGCTGGTGCGGATGGCGCAGGATTTCTCCATGTCGCTGCCGCTCCTCGACGGTCAGGGCAATTTCGGCTCCATGGATGGCGACGGTGCGGCGGCGATGCGCTACACCGAAGTGCGGATGGACAAGCCCGCCGGTGCGCTGCTGGCGGATATCGAATCCGACACTGTTGATTTTCAGGACAATTACGACGGCAAGGACCGCGAGCCGACGGTGCTTCCGGCGCGCTTCCCCAATATGCTCGTCAATGGTGCGGGCGGGATCGCGGTCGGGATGGCGACGAACATTCCGCCACATAACCTTGGCGAAGTGGTCGATGGCACGCTGGCCCTCATCGAGAACCCGGATCTGACCAGCGAAGATCTGATGGAGTATATCCCCGCCCCGGATTTCCCGACGGGCGGCGTGATCCTTGGCCGCTCCGGCGCGCGCAAGGCCTATCTCGAAGGGCGCGGCTCCGTGGTGATCCGGGCGAAAACCGATGTGGAGGAAATCCGCGCGGGCCGTCAGGCGATTGTCGTCAGCGAGATCCCCTATCAGGTCAACAAGGCGACCATGATCGAGCGTATTGCCGAAATGGCCCGCGACAAGCGCATCGAAGGCATCGCCCATGTGCAGGACGAGTCGGACCGGTTCGGCGTGCGCGTGGTGATCGAGCTGAAGCGCGACGCGACCCCCGATGTGGTGCTGAACCAGCTTTACCGCTTCACCCCGATGCAGACCTCGTTCGGCTGCAACATGCTGGCGCTGAATGGCGGGCGGCCCGAGCAATTGACGCTCCGGGGCTTTCTCACCGCCTTTGTTGCCTTCCGCGAAGAGGTGGTGGCCCGCCGCACGGCGTTCCTGCTGAACAAGGCGCGCGACCGCAGCCACATCCTCTGCGGCCTCGCCGTGGCGGTCTCGAATGTTGATGAGGTCGTGCAAACCATCCGCGCCTCCGCCGACGCCGCCGAAGCGCGCGAGAAGCTGATGACCCGCGCCTGGCCCGCCGAAGAGATCGCGCCCTTTATCCGCCTCATCGACGATCCGACCCATCCGATCAACGATGACGGCACCTATAACCTCTCGGAAACGCAGGCCCGCGCCATTCTTGAGCTGCGCCTCCAGCGCCTCACCCAGCTTGGGGTGAAAGAGGTGACGGACGAGCTCGAAGAGCTGGCAGGCAAGATCAAGGAATATCTCGCCATCCTGTCGTCGCGTGAGCGGATCATGGAGATTATCTCCAATGAACTCAAAGAGGTGCGCGAGGAATTCGCCGTGCCGCGCCGCTCCGAGATCGTCGATTATGCGGGCGATATGGAGGACGAGGACCTCATCGAGCCTGCCGAAATGGTCGTGACCATCACCCAAGGCGGCTACATCAAACGCACCCCGCTCGAAGACTACCGCGCGCAGAAACGCGGCGGCAAAGGCCTCGGCGGGATGGCGATGAAGGACGATGATGTGGTGACGACGCTCTTTGTCGCCAACACCCACACGCCGCTCCTGTTCTTCACCACCGACGGGATGGTCTATAAGCTGAAAACATGGCGTTTGCCGGTCGGCGGGCGCAATGCGCGCGGCAAGGCGATCGTGAACATCCTGCCGATCGATCAGGGCGTCTCCATCGCCGCGATCATGCCGGTGGACCGCCCCGAAGAGGATTGGAACGACCTGCATATCATGTTCGCCACCTCGCGCGGCACGGTGCGCAAAAACGCGCTGTCGGACTTCACCAATGTCATGCGCAACGGCAAGATCGCGATGAAGCTTGAGGACGATATGAGCCTCATCAACGCCCGCATCTGCTCGCCCGAGGATGACGTGATGCTGGTCACCGCCAAAGGCAAGGCGATCCGTTTCTCGACCGAGGAAATCCGCCTCTTCCAGGGCCGCAGCTCCACCGGTGTGCGCGGGATCAAGCTTGGCAAGGAGGACGGCGTCGTCTCCATGTCGATCATCCGCCATTTCGATGCGACGAGCGAGGAACGGCAGGCCTATCTCAAGATGCGCCGCGCCGTCGAAGGCAGCAGCGAGGAAAGCGAGAGCGACGAGGATGCGGTCGCCGATATTGCGCTCAGCCAGGAACGCTACGCCGAAATGTCCGCCGCGGAGGATCTGATCCTGACCCTCGCCAATGGCGGCACCGGCAAGCTGTCCTCCTCCCACGACTACCCCGTGCGCGGGCGCGGCGGCCAGGGCGTGCAGGCGATGGACAAGGCCATGCGCGGCGGCGATCTCGTCGCCTCCTTCCCGGTCAGCCTCGACGATCAGGTGATGCTCGTCACCGATGCCGGCCAGTCGATCCGCGTGCCCGTCGCCGGCATCTCCTTCCGCTCCCGCGGCGCCGGCGGCGTGAAAGTGTTCAACACCGGCAAAGACGAACACGTTGTCTCCGTCGCCTGGATCGCCGATCCCGGTGATGAGGACGGCGAGGCCGAGGGGATCGAAACGTCGGACGCGCCCAGCGAAGAATAAAAAAACCGCCCTCCGGGGCGGTTTTTTATTTTATAGGCGAATATAGCCGGGACAGTTCTTTTCGATCCAACGAAGATCGTCCTGATATTGCTGCGTGAGCGCAGCATGTTGCGCCTCCGAGAACGGGGCGAACTTCGCGCTCGTCTCGCTTGCAGGGGATTGCTCAAAAACCGCATTCACATAGTCGCGCCAACCCTCTTGATAAGCGGGGTCGTGAAAAGCCACCTCGACCTCTCTGACAGCGTCGCGAGATGGCGCCTTCGTCCGCTTTGGCGCGGCAAGCGCTGGAATCTCGATCGTATCGCGCGAGATGTTCAGAAAGGCGGCAATAATTGCGCCCGGATCTCGGCTGTAATCTTCGATACGCCAGACACGCAAAGGCGTATTAGCGATGACCTTCGAAATCCGCTCAATCACCGGTCGCCAACTCAACGGGTGCTCTTCCATTTCATCACAAAATTTTTGAAATTCTTCGGGAGCGATATCGTGGTAGCGAAGCGACTCCGCATAGCAGCCCGCGATGACGTCCGCGAAGTTGCGAATAGACAGCGCGAACGACAGCTCTGCGTCGCGGCGCAGGCTTGCAAGCGCACCGACTGTGCGTTCCAGCTTTGGCCAAGGGCGATGCGCGATCGCGGACTCGCAAAAACCGATGATATTCTCGTCGGACACCACCATATGCGGCGCACCCGTTCCCAGCGGCGCGAGAACCGCGTTGACTTGCCGCGCCATCAGAGGGCCGCGAATATAGGTGCGAAAATTCTTGCGACGGAGCATTTCCTGTATCGCTCCGCGCGCATGGAGTCGCGGCAAATAGTCAATCTCCATCCGTTCAAGCTGCGGACGAATCGCCTCGAGTGTATCCTGAAAATGCGTCGTTGCTGTCTTGTGCGCGCCGATATGGATCGTCCAGCTCCGAATTTTTTGATTGCTCAATGCTACCTCCGCATTTTCCTTTGCGTATTAACACTGTAGACAGGATTCGGTGACAGAAAAGACCGAACACAGAGCAGCTATATCATGTCAGAAACCTTCAAATCGCCCCGGATCACCGTGCTCATGCCTGTGCATAATGGTGAGGCCTATCTGGAAGAGGCGATGCGTTCAATGATGACGCAAACTTTCGAGGATTTTGAAATTCTGGTGGTCGATGATGCCTCCAGCGACAACACGCCAAATATGCTGCAACAGTTTCAAAAAGAGGATTCGCGAATCCGTGTTCTGCGAAGCGAAGACAACCTCAGGATCACCCGCGCTCTGAACTACGGGCTTGACCATGCGCGTGGCGAATACATTGCACGGATGGATGCAGACGATATTTCGGACCCGGAGCGGCTGGCGGTGCAGATCGCATTCATGGACGCCAATCCAGACGTATATCTCTGCGGCACGAGTGTGACGACCATTGATGAGCATGGTGAAAAGATCCGCGCCAGCACAAGAACACGAGATGATGTGCAATGCGCATGGCTCCAACCTTTTCAATGCGCGCTGATCCACCCGACCTTTTTCTTCCGGCGCATCGCACATGACGGGACGGAATTGCGGTATAACCCCGAATTTCCGATGTCGCAGGACCATGACTTCGTCAATCGCGCGCTCAAACTTGGCAAAGTCGTCTCGCTTCCGGACAATCTCGTCAAATATCGCAGTCACCCGGCCGCAACCTCACGCGCGAAATTGCACGCTCAGCGGGAAGTGTCGTTGAAAATTTGCAAATCCTTTCAACGTGATGTCTTTCCAGACGACGTCTATGAGGAGCTCGAACCTTATCGGCAAGCGCAGTTTCTTTTCCAACCCGTCCCCGCAGTCGACATTATGAGCGGCTTGATGGCGATGGCCGAATACACAAGCAAGCAACACCCGGAATATCGGCGCTGGATCTGGCGCCAGACCTCCTATCTCGCATTGCTCGCTCTGCGCGCCGCCGGAAATGATAAGAAAAACCTGCTAAAAGCCTATGCACGTGAAGGTCGGGCGTTTGTGTGGCCACTCTTCATGCGCAGGCTTGAGATTGCGAAAATCGTCCCGACGCATTCCAATCTCGATCACAAAAACAGAGGGAAGGCCAGCTAGGCCCGCTCCTCAAAACGCCCCGCTCGCCAGCATGTCCAGCCGGGGTTTGTGCCGTGCGTGATACATGTAGCGGGCCCAGTAGACGCAGGGGAGCGTCAGGAGGCCCGCGCCGATGTCGATGCTGTCGGTGAGGCGGCTGCCGCCGGGGATCTCGTCTACCGTCATCAGATGTTGCCAACGTTTCACGCCCGCGCCCCATTCGAGGGTGCGCATGATGCGCGGGCTGTCGCTGCGTTCCAGCACTTCGATATGGTAATCCTGTTTCGGCAACACGCCGAGCAGGGAGATTTTCAGATCGATTTTCTGCCCGGTGGTGAGTCGCCCCTCGGGAAACCCCTCGAAATGGACAACGCCACGCATCGAGCGGGCCAGCGCGCCATAATCCGTAACCATGCGCCACAACCGATCGGGCGGAACTGTGTAGTCATGTGCTACCGTAACGTTACGCAAAGTGCTAACCTTAATAAGTGTTCATGATTTTTAACGATGTTACACAGGCCCCGCCCGATCGAAAGCAAAATAACCCGTTCATTATTCACCATTATGCCCAATCGACTCGCCCTCACCACCTATCTTGCGCGCGACTATGACGAAGCCATCGCGTGGTTCCGCCGCGCCCTGGGATTCGTTCTGCTGGAAGACACCGATCAGGGGGGGGGGAAACGTTGGGTGCGCATGGCCCCGACCCGCACTGCGGACACGGCTTTTCTGATCGCGCGCGCGGCGACAGACGAGCAAAAAGCCTTTATCGGCAAGGCTGCGGGCGGGCGCGTCGCCTATTTTCTCGATGTGCAGGATTTTAACGCGATGCACCGGCGGATGCAGGCCGCGGGTGTCACCTTCGAGGAGGAGCCACGCAGCGAGGATTATGGCCGCGTGGCTGTGTTTCAGGATCTTTACGGCAATCGCTGGGATCTCTTGGAATTCACCAACACCTGAGACCGCCGCCAGATCTTACTGGCTCTCCGCCTCGGCGCCGTCATCAGCGTTTTCGCCATCCGACATTGCATGGTCGCCCTCTTCCATGTCGCCATGGTCCATGCCGTCCATCTCGCTCATATCGTGATCCATCTCGCCCTTCTCGGCTTCAAAGGCGGCCATATCGGCCTCGTAATCCGGATCGTTTTCGGCCAGCCAGCTTTCCATCATCTCGATCTCGGCTTCCTGCGCTTCGATCACATCTTCGGCCAGCGCGCGAACCTCGGGATCATCCCCGTTTTCAAGCACATAACGCGCCATATCAACCGCGCCGACATGGTGGGGAATCATCCCGCGCATGAAGTCGATATCGGGATCACCCGTCAGCGGCACATCCATGGCGCTGTGCATGTCGCTGGTCATCTCTTCCATGGCGTTCTGGCTGCCTGACTCTTGCGCAAAAGCGGTCCCGGCAAGGGCGACAATCGCGGTGGTGACGAGGGGCTTGAACATAGCTTTATCCTTTATAAAGACATTTGCCGCGCCACGCTGCCATGTCTGTCGGCGGAGCGAAAATAAAACCTATGTGACGCACGCCGCCGGCCGTCCGGCCCCTTCCCTTCGCCCCGCAATCGCTTTACATCCGCGCCATGACCAAACCGATCCATATCATCGGCGGGGGCCTCGCGGGCTCCGAAGCCGCCTGGCAAATCGCCGAAGCGGGCCTGCCCGTGGTGCTGCATGAAATGCGCCCCGAAAAGCCGACCTTTGCCCATCAGACCGGCGATTTTGCCGAACTGGTCTGCTCCAATTCCTTCCGCTCGGACGACAATGAGCAGAACGCGGTTGGCCTTCTGCATTGGGAGATGCGGGCGGCGAATGGCCTCATCATGGCGATGGCGGATCAGCACACGCTGCCTGCGGGCGGCGCTTTGGCGGTGGATCGGCATGGCTTCTCCGCAGCGGTGACAGCGCGCTTGAAGAATCATCCGCAAGTTACTGTAGAATATGGCGAAATCTCGGGTCTTCCGCCTGAGGACTGGGGCCAGACGATCATCGCGACCGGGCCGCAAACCTCGGAGTCGCTTGCCCATGCGATATTGGACGCGACGGGCAAGGACGGGCTGGCGTTCTTCGATGCCATTGCGCCGATTGTTTACCATGACAGCATCAATATGGACCGCGCCTGGTTCCAGTCCCGCTATGACAAGGGCGAGACGGAGGCGGAGCAGAAGGCCTACCTCAACTGCCCGATGGACAAGGCGCAATATGAGGCCTTCATCGACGCGCTGCTGGAATCCGAAAAGACCGAGTTCAAGGATTGGGAGAAGGACACGCCCTATTTCGACGGCTGCCTGCCCATCGAGGTGATGGCATCGCGCGGGCGCGATACGCTGCGCTTTGGGCCGATGAAGCCGGTGGGCCTCACCAACCCGCATGACCCGACGAACAAGCCCTATGCGGTGGTGCAACTGCGCCGGGACAACGCTTTAGGAACCCTCTTCAACATCGTGGGATTCCAGACGAAAATGAAATATGGCGCGCAGACGGATGTGCTGCGGATGATCCCCGGCCTTGAGGACGCGCGCTTTGCCCGGCTCGGCGGGATTCACCGCAATATTTTCATCAACTCGCCGGAACTTCTGGACGATCAGCTGCGCCTCAAAGCCGCGCCGCATCTGCGTTTTGCGGGTCAGGTCACGGGGGTGGAGGGCTATGTGGAGAGCGCCGCAATGGGGCTGCTTGCGGGCCGTCTCGCCGCCGCCGAAGCGCTTGGCAAAACCGCGGGCGCGCCGCCGAACACCACCGCCATGGGCGCGCTCATCACCCATATCACCGGCGGCGCGGATGCGAAAACCTTCCAGCCGATGAACGTGAATTTCGGACTCTTCCCGCCCGTGGATGCACGCGGCGGGCGGAAGGGCCGCAAGACCCGTTACAAAGCCTATACCGACCGGGCGAAGGCGGATTTCACGGACTGGCTCGCGGGCGTCTGACCCGCGCGGGCGGCTTTTGACACGCCCCACAGGACCGTTATGATGGTCCTTATGAACAACCCACTCTCCACCGCCCTCGGATTTCTCAACCGGTATTTCGCGCAGGACCCTGACGACAGCCTGCCCCTCACCGAAGAATGGGGCCCGAGTTACGACGCGGATCTGATCGAATACGGCTATCAGAGCCATTACCGCACGGCCAAGGCGCTGTCGCAATTTGCCGAAGACAAGGCGCTGCCGCTGCTCGACCTCGGTTGCGGCACCGGGCTTTCTGCCGAAGCGCTGACCGAGGCCGGGTTTACCACGATTGACGGGGTGGACCGCTCGGAGACCATGCTCGCCGAAGCCCGCAAGAAGCCTTTTTTTCGCAACCTCATCCAAACCGATTTCACCAGCGATTTTAACATCGACGGGCAATGGGACTATGTGACCGCGATTGGCGTCATCACCCCCCATCACGCGCCGCCCGCAACGATTGTGCGGACCATGGAGCTGGTCAAACCCGGCGGGCTTTTTGCCTTTACGCAGAATGACTTGACCATGAAGCATCATGCCTATCTCGCCCAGATCAACAATCTGATCGATGGCGGGCGGGCCGAGCTTCTCTTCCGCGAACATGGGCCGCATCTGACCGGGCTGGATATGGGCGCGGATGTTTATGTGATGCGCAAGCGGTGACCGTCGAGCGCTTCGCGCCCTCGCCGACCGGGCCGCTGCATCTCGGCCACGCCTTCTCCGCCCTCACCGCCTATGACGCCGCGAGGTCCGCAGGCGGGCGGTTTCTCCTGCGCATCGAGGACATCGACCAAGGCCGCGCGCGGGCGGAATGGGAAGCGCTGATTTACGAGGATCTGGCCTGGCTCGGGATCACGTGGGAGACGCCGGTGATGCGGCAATCGGAGCGGCTGGATGTGTATCACGAGACGCTAAAGTCCCTTTGGGATCGGGCGCTTATTTACCCTTGTTCATGTAACCGCAAGGACATTGCTACCGCCCTCTCCGCCCCGCAGGAGGGCGCGCCCATGGGGCCAGACGGGCCGGTCTATCCCGGCACCTGTCGCGACAAACCGCGCCCTAAAGCGATGCCGGGCGGCATGGCCCTCCGCCTCGATATGCGCAAGGCGGCGGAGGCGGTCGGGCCGGTCGCGTTCACGGAAATCGGCGAGATCCATGGCACCCCGGAGGGCACGCGTCACGAGATCACGCCCGCGCATCTTATTGAAAATATTGGCGATGTGGTGTTGGGGCGCAAGGATATGGGCACGAGCTATCACCTCTCGGTCGTGCTGGACGACGCGGCGCAGGACGTCACCCATGTCACGCGCGGCGCCGATCTTTTCGAGGCCACCGCGATCCATGTGCTGCTGCAAAAATTGCTCGGCCTCCCCACCCCGATCTATCGCCACCACCGGCTGATCCGCGACGAAAACGGCAAACGCCTCGCCAAACGCGACGATGCGCGGGCGATCCGGCTTTACCGCGAGGACGGGGTATCGCCCTCGGAAATCCGGTCGATCATCGGGCAGGACGGCGCGGGCGGGCGCGCCTTCAGCGCCGCCACATAGTCCCGGATCAGGCCCACCCGGCGCGGACGGAAACTGGTACCGCCCTCGGCGATGCTCAGGATATGGCTGACATGGAAGGTGCGAAAATCCTCCCGCAGCTTGCAATGGACGAGCAGCATCAGGCTGCTTTCGGTGTAGGAAAGCGCGAGCGGCCAGATCTCGCGGGCCGTCACCTGCCCCTTGAGGTCGCGATAGGTGCAGTGCAGGCTGAATTCCTCCCAACAGGCGCGGTGGATGAGGTCCATATCCACCTGCGGCTCGGGCCGGATCTGCGGCGCGCGATGCGAGCGCAGAATCGCATGGGCCGCCTGCCGCGATTGCCGCTCCGGCAGGGTCGCGATGATCCGGGCGAGCGCGTCGGCCCCGGCCCGGCTCAGGCGCGGATCGCCAAGCGCCCCGAGCCCGTTCACCGCCAGCATCAGCGCCTCGATCTCCAGCCGGCTGAAGGATTGCGGCGGCAGCGCGCGGTCCTCGGTGAGCGTATAGCCAAGCCCCGCCTCCCCGTCGATCAGCGCGCCGCCGGCCCGAAGCGTCGCAATATCGCGGTAAATCTGGCGCGGCGAGACATCGGTTTCCGCCGCCAGCCGCGCGGCCGTGACCGGCGCGGGCAAGCGGCGCAGCGCGTCCATCAGACGCATCAAACGATCTGTACGGGCCATCGCTCCCTCCTGACGCAAATTGTCAGCAGGCCAAGCGTAGATTGCCCCCATCGAAACACAAGGAGAAACCGATGCTGACCCTCTACCACGCGCCCATGAGCCGCTCGACCAATATCCTCCAACTCGTTGAAGAGATGGGCTTAGAGGTGCAGATCGAGACGGTGTCCATCCCCCGTCAGGACGGCTCCGGCGGGCCGGACCCGAAGAACCCGCATCCCGAAAAGAAAGTGCCGCTGCTGGTCGATGGGGACGAGCAAATCCGCGAGCGCGGCGCGATCATCCTCTATCTCACCGACATGGTGCCGGACAGCCCGCTTGGCCGCCCCATCGGCGACCCAAAACGCGGCGCTTACCTCAAATGGCTGTTTTATTATCAGGGCGTTATGGAGCCGATCCTCACCTCCGTCTTTGGCCAGATCGACCATCCGGCGATGGCCAAAAGCTTCGGCACGGTCGACACCATGGTCAGCACGCTGGAAGACGGACTGAAGGACGGGCCCTATCTTCTGGGCGAGGACTACTCCGCCGCCGACCTGCTCTGCGCCTCGCCCTTCATTTTCTTCCCGGATTTCATGCCGCAGAGCGACGTGATCCGCGCATGGGTCGCCCGCTGCGCGGACCGTCCCGCCCTCACCCGCGTCATGGAACGCGAGCAGGCGGCGATGGCCGGTTAACTCTCAGGCGTCATCAGCTCGACAAATGCGCCGTCCCGAACGGCACGATAAAAACAGCTCCGCCGGTTCGTGTGACAGGCGGGGCCTTTTTGATCGACGATCAGCAAAAGCGTGTCCGCATCGCAGTCGACGCGCATCTCGATCAGCCTCTGCACATGGCCCGAACTCTCCCCCTTGCGCCAGAAACTCTGCCGCGAGCGCGACCAGTAACAGACCTGCCCCGTCTCCAGCGTCTCGCGAATGCTCGCCGCGTTCATCCACGCCATCATCAGCACCTCGCCGCTTTCGGCTTGCGCAATGGCGGGGATCAGCCCGGCCTCGGTGTATTTCAGCGCATCAATGTCGAAACCCATGCCCTTCCCTTTCCCTCTCATGCGCCTTAGGTAAAGCGAAGCACTGCGCGGGAAAAGACCATGAGCCAAGATCAGGACAAAACCGACCTCATGTCGCTCTATTCCGAGCGGATTTTGGCCTTTTCGCAGAACCTGCCCAAGACCGAACCGCTCGCGAACCCGGATCTGACCGCCAGCCGCCGCTCCCCCCTTTGCGGCTCGTCGCTGGAAGTGGCGCTAAAAATCGAGGACGGGGTGATCGCCGATTACAGCCACACCGTGCGCGCCTGCGCCCTCGGCACCGCCTCCGCCGCGATTTTCGCCGCGCAAGTGGTGGGCCGGAGCCGAGACGAGGTGGAGGCGCTCGCACGCGAATTGCGCGCCATGCTGAAAGAGGACGGCCCCGTGCCGACCGCCCCCTTCGCCGATTACGAAGTCCTGCTCCCCGCCCGCGACTACGCCAACCGCCACGCCTCGATCATGCTGGCGCCCGAGGCGGTGCTGGAGGCGTGGGAGGGGTAAGGCGGCACCAAAGGTTGCCTTAATCTTCTTTGGGCAGAATAAATTCCACACGGCGATTTTGCGCGCGGCCCTCGGGGTTGTCGGCACCGTCCACCTCATTCGGGGCAACCGGCTCGGCCTCCCCGCGACCGCTCGCGCTCAATCGCTCCGCGGCCACGTCATTTTCCTGCAAGAACGCCATGACCGACGCCGCGCGCTCTTCGGAGAGGGTCTGATTATACGCGTCCTCACCCTTGGAATCCGTATGGCCGACAACATTGACCGCCGGACCTGGATTCGCCTTCAGCAAGGCCGCGATATCGCTGAGCGTGGTCTGCGCCGTCTCTGACAACTCCGCGCTGTCAAAGGCGAAAAGCACGTCGCTTGTCACCGACAGGATGAAGCTGTCCTCGGTCTCGCGCAGGGCCATCCCGTCGGTTTCATCGGCAACCGCTCGCAGGCTGTCCGGCAAATCCGCGGCCGGCAGCATCAACATGCGTGTATCGTAGACCAGATCTCGCATAAAGGGCGACAGATCCTCGCCCGCGTCTTGCGCCTGCGCCGCAAACGGCATGGCGCAAGCAAGACTGGCGATCATGAAAAGACGCATCGAGAAGCTCATCGCGCCTGCATGGTGAAGGGACCAATGGGTTGCATATTCGGCATGAACAGCATGATCGCCTCACCCGGATCGGGCATCGGGAACACACCGTACCAAACGCCAAGCGACGGGCCTGAACCGCTTGCCACAAGGGATCGCGACGCGATCACATTGTTTCCGTCGTCACGCAGGAGCATGTATTTCGTATCTCCAGCAAGCAGATAGATCTCCTCATAGACATTTCCATTGAGACCCGAATAAATCACCTTCGGCGATACCCGGCTGCCTTCTTGGGTCGGGCGCAGGGTCATTTTGATCGTGACCCGGTCCGTCTCCGGCACCATCCCATCAATTTCGGCCACCACCTCACCGCTCGCATGCTGGCCGGTCGCGATCGGGCCATTATCTTGCGCGACGACCGCCTGTGCAGAAAAGACCAACGGCACCGCAATGGTCAGAAGAGTTCTCAAGCTTTTGGTCATCATGGATCCACCCCGTAAATTAAAGAATTGCACTTTGCACCCTAATCGGTTTGGGCCGGAGATGAAGGGTAAAATTCCGCATCGGGAAGATTTAAATCGAATTGGCAAACTTCCGCGCCATAGCCACAAAAAAACCCCGCCATTTCGGCGGGGCAGTTGGGGTTCTTCAGAGCAAGCAGCCGGAGGCAGTTCGGCAGCATTTGTTGCGGGGCAGAGAGGTGTCCCCGACACGCCTGAACCCGAGGCGTAACCTTTGGCCGTCAGACGAGGCTGGGCAGGAAAAACACACCGAGGATCAGGACGGCCACGGCGCTCATTCCGAACGCATCGGCAATCAGCTCCTTGTTCATCCGTGCCACGTGATGGGCCGTGTGTGCGGTGTTCATCAGATGTTTCATGGCGTTCTCCTTTGATGTTTACCAATTGTTCTCATTAATGACCCGGTCAGTCAAGAACATTATCGGAACATTAAGGGTGAACGCTCAACCCACTGAAAGGAAACGGAAACTCTCATCATGTGAGAACAAGTAAAGAACATAGCGCGCCGCCTCGCCCCGGTCCGAGGTCAGATTCGGGTCCGACTCAAGGAGCGCGCGAGAATCGGATTGGGCCAGCGCCATCAGCGCCGCATCTGCCTCGATATCGGCGATGCGGAAGCGCGGGAGGCCCGATTGCGCGACGCCCAAAAGATCGCCCGCACCGCGCAGTTTGAGATCCGTCTCAGCAATGCGGAACCCGTCCTCGGTCTCTCGCAGCGCCTTCAGCCGCGCCTCTGCCGTCTTGCCCAGGGGCGGCGCATAGAGCAGCAAGCAAGTCGATTTTTCCGAGCCGCGCCCGACCCTTCCGCGCAATTGATGAAGTTGCGCCAGGCCAAAATGCTCGGCGTTTTCGATCACCATGATTGTCGCATTCGGCACATCGACGCCCACTTCGATCACCGTCGTCGCCACCAAAAGCCGCGTGCGCCCGGCCTTGAAATCCGCCATGGCCGTATCCCGCGCCTCCGGCAGCATCTGGCCGTGAACGAGGCCGACCGCCTCCTCGCCGAGCGCCTTGCGGAGCACCCGCGCGCGGTCCTCGACGGATTTGAGGTCCATCACCTCGCTCTCCTCGACGAGCGGGCAGACCCAGTAAATCTGCGCCCCGCCGGAGATCGCCGCCCGGAGCCTCTCTACCACCTGCGCCTCGCGCTCCATCGAAACCAGCACCGTCTCGACCGGCTGGCGGCCCGGCGGCTTTTCGTCCAGCACGCTCACATCCATCTCGCCATATTGGCTGAGCGCGAGCGAGCGCGGGATCGGCGTCGCGGTCATCACCAGCATATCGACCGCCGCGCCCTTCGCGCCCAGATCCATCCGCTGACGCACCCCGAAACGGTGCTGCTCGTCAATCACCGCAAGGCGCAGGTCGTGGAAGCTCACATCGCGCTGGAACAGGGCGTGGGTGCCGAGGATAACCTGTGCCTCACCGCTCGCAATCCGCTCCAGTTTTTCCTGCCGGTCCCGCCCACTATCGCGGCCTGTTAAAGTGACCATCTGAACACCCGCCGCCTCCGCGAGCGGCGCCAGCGCCGCCGCATGTTGCCGCGCGAGGATCTCAGTCGGGGCCATCATCGCGCCCTGTCCGCCCGCCTCAACCGCCGTCAAAAGCGCCAGCATCGCGACCAGCGTTTTGCCCGCGCCGACATCGCCCTGAAGCAGCCGATACATGCGCTGCGGCGCGGCGAGATCGGCGGCAATCTCCTCCACCGCGCGCGTTTGCGCCCCCGTCGGCGCGAAGGGCAACGCCGCGATCACCTTGCCGCGCAAATGCCCATCTCCAACCGTCACCCGCCCGCGCGTCCGCCGCCGATTTTGCCGCGAAATGGCCAGCGCCAATTGATGCGCGAACACCTCGTCATAGGCCAGCCGCCGCCGCGCCGGGTCCTTCGCCTGCAGCGCCACCGTGCTTTTCGGATGATGCGCAGCGGTGAGCGCCGCATCCCAATCCGGCCAGTTTTCCTTGGCTTTGAGCGACGGCGCGATCCATTCCGGCAGCGTCGGCAGCAAGTCCAAAACCCCCTCCGCCGCCTTGCGCATGGTCTTTTGCGTCACTCCTTCCGTCAGCGGATAAACAGGCTCAAACGCAGGAATTTCCCCTTCGTTTTCCGTAATATAATCAGGATGCGCGATCTGCGGACGGCCCTCGAACCACTCCAGTTTCCCCGACACGATCCGCTCCGCGCCCACCGGAAGCTGCCGCTCCACCCAGTCTCCACGCGCATGGAAAAACACGATCTGGAGCCGGTCCGGCCCGACCGCGCAATCAACGCGCCAGGGACGGCTCCGGCTGGCCGGTTTCTGATGGGCCAGCACGATCACGCGGAAGCTCGCCATGCCCGCCGGAGTGTCCGCCAGCCTCTCACGCAAGCGCCGGTCATGCACGCCCGCAGGCAGCGTGAACGCGAGATCGGCGGGTTTGAAAATCGCCAGATTCTCAAGATGTTCCGCCGTTTTGCGCCCAATCCCCGGCAGCGATTCCAGATCGCCGAAGAGGGGGAAAAGCGCTTCGGGCCGTGCCATTCAGCCCTCGATCAGCGCGCGAAAGCCCGCCTCATCGACCGTCTCGATGCCGAGTTCCTGCGCCTTTTTCAGCTTGGAACCGCCGCCCGGCCCGGCGACGACCAAATCGGTTTTCGCGGAGACGGAACCGGATACCTTCGCCCCAAGCGCCTCGGCCCGCGCCTTGGCCTCCGAGCGGGTCATTTCCTCCAATGTTCCCGTGAAAACAAGCGTCTTCCCGGAAATCTTCGAGGAGGTCTGCGGCGCTTCCTCCGGCGTGATCGTCAGGATCTCGCCAAGCTGGTCCATGATCTTGCGCGCCTCCTCAGCCTTGGCAAAATCAATCAGCGCCTCGGCCATCACCGGGCCGACGCCGTCAATCGCCAGCAGTTCCGCCCGCGCCGTCTCGTCCTCCGCCGCAGCATCAAGCGCGCTGCGGAAACTATCCCAGTCACCATAATGCCGCGCGAGCATCTTGCCCGTGACCTCGCCCACATGGCGAATACCGAGGCCGAAAATCAACCGCGCGAACGGGATTTCGCGTTTATCATCAATCGCTTTGAAAAGGTTCTTCGCGGACTGCGCGCCCCAGCCTTCGAGCGCGCGGAGCGGCTGTGCGGTGGCGGGCCCGTGGCGCTCTTCGAGGGTGAAAATCTCCACCGGCGAGGTGATCCAGCCGAGAGCGTAGAAACTTTCCACCTGCTTCGCGCCGAGCCCTTCGATGTCGAATGCGGCGCGGGAGACGAAGTGTTTCAGCTTCTCCACCGCCTGCGCCGGGCAGGAGAGCGCGCCCGTGCAGCGATGGACCGCCTCACCCGGTTCGCGGATCACCGGCGCGCCGCAGATCGGACATTCGGTCGGGAATTCATAGAGTTCCGCGCCGTCCTTATGGGCGATCACGTCCAGAACCTTCGGGATCACATCGCCCGCGCGGTAGATCGTGACCTGATCGCCAACGCGAATATCGCGGCCCTCGCGGATCTGGGCGCCGCGGCTGTCGAGCCCGGCGATATAGTCGGCGTTGTGCAGCGTGGCGTTCGAAACAACGACCCCGCCCACCGTCACCGGCTTGAGGCGCGCCACCGGCGAGAGCGCGCCGGTCCGGCCCACCTGAATGTCGATCGCCTCAATCGTGGTTTCCGCAATCTCCGCCGGGAATTTATGGGCAATCGCCCAGCGGGGCGTCGTCGAGCGCAGGCCCATGCGGTTTTGCAACGCAAGGTCGTCCACCTTGTAGACCACGCCGTCGATATCATAGCCAAGATCAGCACGGCGCGCGGAGATTTCATTATAATAATCAATGATCTCTTGCACGTTCTTGCAGCGCTTCGAGTCACTGTTCACCGGTAGGCCAAAGGCCGCGAAGGCATCGAGACTCGCCGATTGCGTTTCGCCCAGCGGCGCGGAGAGCGCGCCCCAGCTATAGGCGAAAAAGCGCAGCGGGCGTTTTTCGGTGACGCTCGCATCCAACTGGCGCAGCGATCCGGCGGCGGCATTGCGCGGATTGGCGAAGATCTGCCCGCCCTCCGCCTCCTGCCGCGCATTGAGCGCCGCGAAATCGGCGTGAGACATATAGACCTCGCCGCGCACCTCAATCAGATCCGGCGCGTCGCCTTGAAGTTTTGCCGGAATGTCCTTGATCGTGCAGGCATTTTTGGTGACGTCCTCACCCGTCTGCCCATCGCCGCGCGTCGCCGCATAGACCAGCTCGCCCTTTTCATAGCGCAGCGCGAGCGATAGCCCGTCGATCTTCGGCTCCGCCATATAGGCCAGATCCTGATCCGCAGGCAGGCCGAGAAACCGCTTCACGGAGGCGTCGAATTCCGCAATATCCTCATCATCGAAACCATTGGCGAGGGAGAGCATCGGCACCGGATGCTTGATCTTGCCAAATCCGGCGGCAACCGGCGCGCCGACCCGCTCACTCGGGCTATCCGCGCGCTTTAAATGCGGAAATTTTGCCTCAATAGCTGCGTTTTCCCGCTTCAGCGCGTCATATTCCGCATCTGTGAGCGCGGGCGCGGCGTCGCGGTAGTCCGCTTCCGCCTGGCTTAACGTCTCCGCAAGCTGCGTCAGCCGCGCCTTCGCGGCGTCTTCGGACAGCGTTTCGATTTCTTTTTCCATCGGCAAACCTCTCAGCTTGCCCTCTTCATAACCCTCCCCGCGCGCTGGCAAAAGCGGCGTTTTCCCGCCCTGCCATGCGCGCAAAAAGAAACCGGCCCGAAGGCCGGTCTCTTTTGAAACATGGTTTACCGTTTACCCGTTCGCGACATGCGCGACTTCGCGCACCTCATCCGGCACCGGATCGCGCAGCACATAGCCGCGGCCCCAGACTGTATCGATATAGTTGTCGCCGCCCAGAGCGGTAGACAGTTTCTTGCGAAGCTTACAGATAAACACGTCGATGATCTTCAGCTCCGGCTCATCCATCCCGCCATAGAGATGGTTCAGGAACATCTCCTTGGTGAGCGTGGTGCCCTTGCGCAGGCTCAGAAGCTCGAACATCTGGTATTCCTTGCCGGTCAGATGCACGGGCTTGCCGTCCACCTCCACCGTCTTGGCATCCAGATTAACCTTAACGCGGCCCGTCGCGATGATCGACTGCGCATGCCCTTTCGAGCGGCGCACAATCGCATGGATCCGCGCGACCAGTTCTTCCTGGTGGAAAGGTTTGGTCATGTAATCATCGGCCCCGAAGCCAAAACCGCGGATTTTATCCTCGGTTTCTGATTCGCCGGAGAGAATCAGGATCGGTGTCTCGATGCGCCCGCGCCGCAACTGGCGCAGAACATCATAGCCGTGAATGTCTGGTAGATTGAGATCGAGTAAGATCAGATCATAATCGTAAAGCTTTGCAAGATCGATACATTCCTCGCCGAGATCCGTCGCGTAGACGTTAAAATTCGCCCCCGCGAGCATCATTTCGATGCTTCGCGATGTGACGGGGTCGTCCTCGACCAACAAAATGCGCATATTTCCCTCCGGTGACTCTGCCGTATGGCGGTTAACCTTGCGCAATAAGGTTAACGCAAAGTTTAAAAAAAGGACCGGAAGAGGGAAACAACATTATCGGTAATTTTTTATCTTTGTCGTTTTTAGTGCTGCACTTCCATGTTCCGAGGCCAGAGTCATCCATTCTGCCAGCTCATCTGCGGAAAGTGAGTATTTCTCGCAGGCCTCTTCTTCCGTTAACATTCCGCCCTGAACGGCGGCCACGACAATGGCTTTGCGCCCTGCCACCCAGCGGACCGTATCCTCCGGCGGCAGATCGGCACGTGTGATCAGTTCCCCATTGAGCCCGCGCACAGAGACCGGGCCCGCAACTTTACGGACATACATCGTTTTTCACCCATTTGTTTTACCCATGGGCGAGTTAACCCTGTGTCCGTTAAAATCCTTTGAAGCCCCCCCTTTCAGAATACCGACAATTTTCTTATATTGCGCGCTTCAGGAGATCATCATGACCCATCACGCGCGCAATTCTTTGGGCTTTGCGAAGGCCCCGCAAGACACCCGTGTCGTCGTCGCCATGTCCGGCGGTGTCGATAGCTCGGTCGTGGCCGCTATGCTGGCCGAAGAAGGCTATGACGTGGTGGGGGTGACGCTCCAGCTTTACGATCACGGCGCGGCGCTGGCGAAAAAAGGTGCGTGCTGTGCGGGCCGCGACATCCATGATGCGCGCCGGGTAGCCGAGGAAATGGGCTTTCCCCATTACGTTCTCGACTATGAGAGCAAGTTCAAGGAAAGCGTGATTGACGAGTTCGCCGATGCTTATCTCGCGGGCGCGACCCCGGTGCCTTGCATCCGCTGCAATGAGCGGGTGAAGTTCCGCGATCTTCTGGAAACGGCCAAGGATCTCGACGCGGATTGCATGGCGACGGGTCACTATATCCGCCGCGAGATGGTGGACGGCAAGGCGGAGCTCCACAGCGCCGCCGACCCGAACCGCGATCAGAGCTATTTCCTCTTCTCCACCACCCAAGAACAGCTTGATTATCTGCGCTTCCCTTTGGGCGGTCTGCCGAACAAGGACGAGACCCGCAAACTCGCGGCCCGCTACGGCCTCGCGGTGGCGGACAAGCCGGACAGTCAGGACATCTGCTTCGTGCCGAACGGCAATTACGCCTCGGTCATCGAAAAACTGCGGCCCGGTGCGGCGGATCCCGGCGAGATCGTACATCTCGATGGCCGGGTTCTGGGGGAGCATAAAGGCGTCATCCACTACACAATCGGGCAGCGCCGCGGGCTTGGCATCGGCGGCGGCGAGCCGCTCTATGTGGTGAAGCTCGACCCGGACACCCGCCGCGTCATCGTCGGCCCGAAAGAGGCACTGGCGACCCGCCGCATCCCGGTGCGCGAGATCAACTGGCTTGGCGAAGGCCCGTTTAAGGGCGAAATCGAAGCGCTCGTCCGCGTCCGCTCGACCCGCCCGCCTGCGCCCGCGATCATCCGCCCGCTCTCGGACCGCGAGGCCGAGGTCGAACTGCTCACCCCCGAGCAAGGCATCGCGCCGGGTCAGGCTTGCGTCTTCTACAACCCCGACAGCCCGCAGGTTTTGGGCGGCGGCTGGATCTGGAAGGGCTGAGGCCCGGCACGCCGCCGCATCGCGCCGGGTGCACGTGGCTTCCCCTTTCGCTCACGCCGACCCGGCGCCATCGCCATCGCTGCCCGTGAACAACCCGCACCAGTGCCCACCCTAATCACAGCACTGGCACCCCCGGCCCGCCCCTGATAGCGTCCTGCCAAAGTCATTCGCAGGAGAATTTCATGAGTATCGACAAGATCCTCGACCGTATCGACGCTGATCTCGACCCCGCCGTCGAGCGCCTGTTCGAGCTGCTCAAGATCGAGAGTATTTCCACCGACCCCGCCTATAATGACGAGACCCGCAAAGCCGGTCAGTGGCTGGTCGAGGATCTCAAAACCATCGGCTTTGACGTGGAGCTGCGGGACACGCCCGGCCATCCGATGGTCGTCGCCCATGCCGGGGAAGGCGCGCCGCATCTCCTGTTCTACGGCCACTATGACGTGCAGCCGGTCGACCCGCTGGAGCTGTGGAACACCCCGCCTTTCGAGCCGCAAATCGAAGAGACCAAAAACGGCAAGGTCATTCGCGGGCGTGGATCGTCGGACGACAAAGGCCAGCTCATGACCTTCGTCGAGGCCGTCCGCGCGTGGAAGGCCGAGACCGGCGCGTTCCCCTGCAAGATCACGCTCTTTTTCGAGGGCGAAGAGGAAAGCGGCTCGCCCTCTCTCGTGCCTTTCATGGAAGAGAACCGCGAGGAACTCACCGCCGATCTTGCGCTCATTTGCGACACCTCCATGGTCGCGCCCGATGTGCCGTCGATCTCCTCGCAATTGCGCGGGATGCTGAAGGAAGAATTCACCCTCCACGGCCCGCGCATTGACCTCCATTCCGGCCATTACGGCGGCCCCGGCCTCAACCCGCTGCGGGTGATCTCCGAAGTCATCGCCAGTTTCTGGGATGAAAATGGCCGCGTCACCGTCCCGAATTTCTATGACGGCGTGCATGAGATTTCCGATGAAATGCGCCGCCAGTGGGAGAGCATCCCCTTTGACGAAAAGGATTATCTTGGCTCGGTCGGCTATTCGCAGCCCCATGGCGAGCAAGGCTATTCCACGCTGGAACAGCAATGGGCGCGGCCGACGCTGGAGATCAACGGGCTTTGGGGCGGCTATCAGGGCGCGGGCAGCAAAACCGTGATCCCCGCCGAGGCGCATTGCAAAATCACCTGCCGCCTCGTCGGCGATATGGACCCTACAGAGGTGCGCAAAAATCTCCGCGCCCATGTGAAGGCGCAGCTTCCGAAGGATGCGTCGGTCACATGGAACGGCGATCTTGACGGCGCGCCTGCTGCGGTGATGAACACCGACCGGCCCGAATTCGAGAAAGCCCGCGAGGCGCTCTCCGAGGAGTGGCCGAATGAGGCGGTGTTCTCCGGCATGGGCGGCTCGATCCCGATTGCGGGCTATTTCAAAACCATTCTCGATATGGATGCGATGCTTATCGGCTACGCGCTTGATGACGACGCGATCCATTCGCCGAATGAGAAATACAACCTGCGCAGCTTCCACAAAGGCATCCGCTCCTGGGCGCGGATCCTCGACAAGCTGACCACGGGCTGACCATGGCCGAGAAGATCCTCCTTCTGGCGTGCGGCGCGCTGGCACGTGAAGTGCTGGCGCTCAAATCCGCGAATGGATGGGATCATCTCGACCTGCATTGCCTGCCCGCCGACCTGCATCTGCGGCCCGAAAAAATCGCGCCCGCCGTCGAGGCTGAAATCCTCGCGCGGCGGGCGGAGTATGACGATGTGTTCGTCCTCTACGGCGATTGCGGCACGGCGGGCGCACTCGACGCGGTTTGCGCGCGCCTCGGCGTCGCGCGGATCGACGGCCCGCATTGCTATTCCTTCTTCGATGGCAACGAAGCCTTCGCCGCGCGCGATGAAGTCACCAGCTTCTACCTGACCGACTTCCTCGCCCGGCAATTCGAGGCCTTTGTCTGGAAACCCATGGGCTTCGACAAACATCCTGACCTGATTCCGATGATGTTCGGCAATTACGAAAAGCTGGTCTATCTCGCGCAAACCGACGATCCGGCGCTCGATGCCAAGGCGCGCGACGCGGCGGATCGGCTCGGCCTCACCTATGAGCGACGTTTCACCGGATATGGCGATCTCGCCACCGCGATGGCGGCGCTTCAGCCCGCCTGACCGCCCTGACTATGAGCCTGCAATTCGCGGTCAAGCTCCGAGGCAAGCTGGCCAATCTGGTCCAGATCATTGAGATCCTCGCAAATCATCATCACCGCCCGGCGGCCATTTTGCAGCTCTTCCTGAACGGAGAGCAGGCGCACCGTGCCGCCCATGGTCGCTTCGCAGGAGAACCCGAGCGTGCTGATCAAATCCACCGGATCGACCGACGGGCCAACCGTGCCCGTCAGCACCATCTTGTTGGTGCTGAGAAGCCGCGTGCTCATCTCCACCTCATCGGGCGCATTCGGGCTGGCCGCGCAGGCCGCGAGCCCCAGAATCGGGAGGACCATAAACTGTTTCATTGCACACCATCCCCCGGCTCCCAGGCGTCAATACGGTCACTAGCGGTTTCGATTTGGGGAACCTCGGCGCAAATCACCAGCACCCCCAATTCGCCATCCTCGAAAGGCATCCCGGAAATCTCTTCCGGCGTGCCGCCAAGCGTGCCGATGCACAAATCCTCGGCCATGATGAAGCCCGCAAGCTCGCGTGGCACCTCCCGCGCAAACCGCGCTTCGAGCAGCACGACACCGCCGCCCGAGACGTAATAATCGAGACCCATTTTCGCATCTTCGGGCAAAGGATCATCGACGCGGGTTTCGGGGCTGGTCGCGGCGCAGCCCGCAAGCAGCGCGAGCGGCAAGGCAAATCTGAACATGAGATCTCTCCGTCAATTCTCCTGTAATCTTTCAGAGCCTTACGGCGCTGTCACCAGATGCAACGGAGAAAAGCGGGATTTAGTTTCCGACTGCGTCTAATCTGCCAGTGCTTCGCCGCGCGAGAGCTGCCCGATCCGCGCATCGGCCTCGTCATAGGGCAGCGTCTCTGCACAGATCAAACCCAAACCGATATCACCATCCGCGTAATCCCGGAGCAGCGTCTTCTCCGGACGGCCTTTTGATGCCTCGATACACAGCACCTCGCTGAGGAACCCATTGAGTTCATTCACATCCGCGTCGGGCCTCGCCCGCGCGAGAACCAGCAAACGGTTCGGCGTAATCTCGTCGAGCGCCGTTTCAAGATCCACCTCCGGATGGCGCTCGGACACATCGCCAAGCCGCGCGAGAATGGCCGCATCGCTGGTCAGGCCCGGCGGCCGGGCATTCGGCGTCTCGGCAGGGGCGGTGCAGGCGGCAAGGGCGACGAGCGGAAGAAGAAATCGGATCATGGGGCCATCATCGGAATATTTGCGTTTGCATAGGACAGCGGCAACGCATTGTCGCAGACCAGAGCCGCACCATAGCCGCCATCGGGATAGGTCGCAAACATTGCCTGCGCCGGACGGCCCTCCGCCGCTTCCACGCAGACCCGCACGGCCCGCTCGCGATAATACACCGCATCGGCCTCTTCGAGACTCGTCTCCGGCGTTGCGCGCACCAGCACCAGCAAGCGCCCTTCGCTCCGCCCCTCGACCAGCACATCCTCATAATCATACCCACGCGGCACCGCGCGCATCGCGGCCAGCCCGTCCTTCATCACGGTTTCCGACACCGGCCCGCTTGGCGGGATGTTCAGAACCTCAAGAAAGGAATCGCTCTGCTGCTCTGCGGACATCTCCGACGACGACGCGCAGGCGCTCAAGACGGCAAGGGCCGCACTGAGTGCTAAAATCTGTTTCATATCTCACCCATTCCATTGACGCGTGATCCACCAAGCGTCGCAGATGAGAATGCATCAAATTTTAACCAATGTCATCCGGGAGTGACATTTTTTTGATTTTAGAGTAAAAACTTGCCGATTTTGGTTACTTAAGGCGCACAGCCGTCCCATAGACCAGCACATCGACCTCGCCCTTCGCGCCGGAACTGCTTTCGAAGCGCATCGCGATGACGGCATTCGCGCCAAGCGCGCGGGCCTCATCGCGCAGCCGGTCCAGCGCCTGTTCACGCGCGCCAGCAACCATAGCCGTATACTCCGAAATCTCGCCGCCAAAAACGCTGCGGACTGACGCCACGATATCCGCACCGACATGGCGTGCGCGCACCGTGGTGCCGCGCACGAGGCCAAGCGCCTCGTCAACCTCGCGGCCCGGCACGATGTCGCTCGTCACCACGAGAATATCATTTTTCGATGTCGTCATATTTGCGGTCCTCTTCATTCGTCAGACGTTCGGCAATCACTTTCCCGATAATGTAAGCAATGGGAAAAAGAACGATTAAAATCAATATCAAAGCCAATGGCGAGACGCTCCCAATGCCGATGATCAGCCCGAAAAACCAGACGCCGCCGATCAGCGCCGCGTAAACAGCCACGAGAACAAAGGCGAGTGTCGAGATATTCACCACGTCAGGCGCTGGCTTGGTTATGCCGCCGCGCGATCAGCTCTTTCGCCGTCTCCACCGCGACCGCGGCGTCCTTGCAATAGGCATCCGCGCCGATGGCTTTGCCGAACTCTTCGTTGAGCGGCGCGCCCCCGACCATGACGATGAAATCATCGCGCTCGCCGCGCGCTTTCAACTCGTCGATGACGTTTTTCATGTAGGGCATCGTGGTCGTCAGCAGCGCCGACATGCCGAGGATATCCGCCTCTTCCTCATGCAGCGCGTTGATATAGCTCTCGGCTTCGGTGTTGATCCCCAGATCCCGCACCTCGAAGCCCGCGCCTTCCATCATCATCGTTACGAGATTTTTGCCGATGTCGTGAATGTCGCCCTTCACCGTGCCGATGACCATCTTGCCCAGCTTCGGCGCGCCGGTCTCGGTCAGGAGCGGCTTCAGCACCGCCATCCCCGCTTTCATCGCATTGGCGGCAAGCAGCACCTCGGGGACAAACAGAATCCCGTCGCGGAAATCATCGCCCACGACCTTCATCCCCAGCACCAGCGATTTAGTGAGGATGTCATAGGGCATCCAGCCGCGCTCCAGCAGGATATTCACCCCTTCGACAATCTCGTCTTTGAGACCGTCATAAAGGTCGTCCATCATCTGCTCGCACAGCTCTTCATCATTGAGCTCGGAGAGAATGAGGTCGTCGTCGTCTGCCATGGGTCCAGCCTTTGGGTTCAATCAGGGCGCTTCATACTGCATTTGCGGGCGCTTGACCAGCGGCAGAGCGCCGCCAAGGCGCGGGCTTGGGACTGGTAAATGTTCTCTTAGTGTTCTAGTCTCGGTTTATGCTTCCACCACGCAATCCCGATGAGCGCCTGAAAGCCCGCGGCGCGGACACCCGCCCGCCGGGCCGCTTCGAAAAGGAGCGGCGGGAGCGCGAATCGGATGGCTGGGATATTCCCGAGGAAGAGCGGCTGCTGCGCACCGAAATCACCACCGAGGAGCCGCGCAGCATCATCGCTCGCAACACCTCCCCGGATGTGCCCTTCGACCGCTCGATCAACCCGTATCGCGGCTGCGAACATGGCTGCATCTATTGCTTCGCCCGGCCCAGCCATTCCTATATCGGCCTCTCGCCGGGCCTTGATTTTGAAACCAAACTCACCGCCAAACCGAATGCGGCAGCAGTGCTGGAGCGGCAACTGGCGCGCCCGTCCTACAAGGTTGCCCCGATCGCGCTTGGCACCAACACGGACCCCTATCAGCCCGCCGAAGCGAAATTCGAGATCATGCCGAAACTCCTGCGCGTGCTGTCGGACTGGAACCACCCCGTCACCCTCGTCACCCGCGGGCGGCTGGTCCTGCGCGATGTGGATCTCTGGGGCGAACTCGCGGCGAAAAACATGGCCCTCGCCGGGGTCTCCCTCACCACGCTCAACGCCAAACTCGCCCGCCAGATGGAGCCCCGCGCGCCGACGCCGCAAACGCGGCTCAAGATGATTGAGGGGCTGACGAAAGCCGGGGTGCCGGTCCGCGTGATGGTCGCGCCGATCATTCCGGTGCTGAACGAGCCGGAACTGGAATCGATCCTGGAAGCCGCCCGCGAAGCCGGGGCCAGCAGCGCCAGCATGATCCCGGTCCGCCTGCCCTATGAGGTCGCGCCGCTCTTCCGCGACTGGCTGGAGCGCCACCACCCCGGCAAGGCCGCACACATCATGAACCGCATCCGCGCCATGCGCGGCGGGCGCGACAACGATCCGCGCTATGGCAGCCGGATGCGCGGTGAGGGAAAGGAAATCGAGCTTCTCCACCAACGCTTCCGCCTCGCCAAACGGCGCTTCCACCTCGATGCGAGAAACCCGCCGCTAGATTGCAGCCGCTTCGGGCAGCCGCCAAAGGCCGGAGATCAACTCTCGTTTTTCTGAAACGCAAGGGCGCGGAAAATCCACATGAGCGAGACCGCCAGGGATCGAGCGATTGTGGAGTTTCCGGGGCCGGTTATCCGCGCCGGCGGCTGCGGCGCTGCCGCTTGGGCGCATCCGCCGGATCGCCCGTGCCATCGCTGTCCGACGAGAACCCGCCAAGCGCCGCCGCAATTTCCTCAAGGCTCGGCGCATCGCCTTTCGGCGTGCTGTCGAGTGCCGCGCGCATGGCCCGCAAATGCTCGGGCATGGTGCCGCAGCACCCGCCAATCACCGCCGCGCCCGCATCCCGCGCCATCACCGCATATTGCGCCATCACCTCGGGGGTGCCGTCATAATGAATGTGGCCCTCGACATATTTCGGGATCCCCGCATTGCCTTTCGAGACAATCGGGCGCTGCGCCGTCGGCGCCATCCCCAGAACCGTGCGCAGAATATCCGAGGCCCCCACCCCGCAATTCGCGCCAAAGGCCACCGGCTTGTGGCCAAGGCTCTCGACCAGATCCACCATGCCTTCGGAGGTCACGCCCATCATGGTGCGCCCCGCCGTGTCGAAACTCATCGTCCCGACCCATTCCGCACCGACATTGCCAATCGCCTCAGCCGCCGCGCGATATTCCTCAGGGGCGGAGATCGTCTCGACCCAAAGCACATCCGCGCCGCCCGCGATCAGCCCGCGCGCCTGCTCCTCGAACATCTCGACGCCCTCTTCGTGGGAGAGCGTCCCCACGGGCTGGAAAATATCCCCGGTCGGCCCCATGGACCCGGCAACGATCACCTTGCGATCCGCCTTGTCCGCCACCTCGCGGCCCAGCTCGGCGGCGATTTTGTTGAGCTCAAACACCCGGTCCTGCGCATTATGCAGCTTGAGGCGGCTTGCATTCCCGCCAAAGGAATTCGTTAGAAAGAGATCCGACCCCGCATCCACCGCGCCCTGATACAGCTTGCGGATATTGTCCGGCTTATCGACATTCCACAGCTCCGGCGCATCCCCGGCGGTCAGGCCCATATTGAACAGGTTCGTCCCCGTCGCCCCATCGGTCAGCAGAAAGCCGCGCTCGGCCAGAAGATCGCTGAAAAGTCCCATTTTAACCCTCATTCTCTGCGGCATAGGCTTGCAGCCGCGCCACCATTGCCTTCAGCCCGTTCGAGCGCTGCGCCGACAGCGCCTCATCGAGCGAGAGGCGTTTCAATTCCGCCGGCGCATCCACCGCCGCCGCCGCCGCTGGCGGCAACCCTGCATAAAGCGCATGCAGCACCGCGATCAGCCCCTCCACGATCATCGCATCGGACTCGCCCATGAACTGCAGCTTGCCGTCCTCGATGCGCGGCACCAGCCACACCTGACTGGCACAGCCCTCCACCTTGGTCGCATCGACCTTCAGCGCATCATCGAGCGGCGGGAAGTCCTTCCCCATCTCAATGACATAACGGTAGCGATCTTCCCAATCGTCGAGAAATTCAAAATTGGCAACAATGTCTTCGAATGCGGCGGTGGCCATGGGCTCTCCTTCTTCGCCGCGGACAATAGGCATCATCGCCCCCGGCAACAAGAGCGAGCTGGGGTGGTGTGGGTGCGAGGGTCCTCCGAGCTTTTGCGAGAACGCGGGTGGTATCGAGTTGTAAAGATCGGCGGGTGAGCATCCTCCCATGAGAGGCTGCCCCTGTCATACAGTGAACGTCCGGTTTGAGACATTCATTGACGAACGCTGCACTTTGTGCAAAGGGCTGCCTTGTAGAGCACGTTGTAATTAGAAGGGAATTTCGTCTTCGTCGTCGCTTTCAGTAGACACACCTGAATTTTCAGTATGTTCAACGATGAATCGAGCGCGCTCGTATAACTCATCAAAGGTGATAATTTCTGGTTGGCGCAGGTTTCGGCGGAAACCCTCGAAAGCCTGATAACGCGATGCGTTCACACCCTTCTCGGTTTTAAACTGACCAAGACTGCCAATTACGAGGAATGATCTAGGCTGAACCGCCAACAATTCCTCTCCCGTCGGGTTGCCTTGGTCGTCGGAAAGGCGATGGTAAGTGTCTAGTTCTTTGGTCGCGGCACGCAACGTCTCTTGGCACTGAGCCACCGCGCCACTGAGTTCCGCAGAAGGTGCCCACGTGCCACGGCGGTACTCGTTATCTTTCAAAAGGCCGGTGTCGCTTTTCTTGATCTCAACTAAGCACAGGGCGCTGATAGCTGCGCGGGTCTTCATGATGCCATCTGGAACCTTTCCCGGCGCAACCAAACTGGATCCACGGATCGTTTGTTGAAGTTTTCGTCCATCCAACCCTGTAGTGAAAACGTAGCTAAGGCCGTAGCCAAAAATCCACTGATTGCGCTCAAAGAACTCTTGCCAACTGCCTTCTGAGACATCCTTAGCTGTGTCGAGCATTTCGTAGAAAGCTTTCAGTTCTTTGCGGCGGTATGCCAGCGCCACGACATCCTCGTTAGTGATCTGGCTGCGTGCAAATTCGGCAACGAGATCAGGACGGTCTTTAAGCAGTTTGCGCGCCTCAGCGTCCGGCATGTGGACTAAGCGCAAATCGGCCTCATTGACATTGAGTTTGGCAGGTCCATGAATTTCCAAGCGCTGGATATTGTTTAGAAACTCTAACAACCTATAAATTTGCTCACCATATAACACGACCTGATCACCCATTGGATTACCAGTTTTGGTACTCCATCGCTGAATGTGGAGATGGGTTATTCTCCTTCCATCTTCGATGAACCGGGCCTTTATCTGCTGGATACCCTTATCGGTTTCATGAAGAACGAATTCATCACCATCCCTGACGAGCTCTTTCAACGGCCCTTCCTCCAACCTTTTCCAGCCGTGCCGGTAAACGGTTTCTTTGCCAGCGTAGCTGAAACTCTTCGAAATATAGAGCCTGTCTGGAACCCGGTTTTTGGCATATTCAAATTCCTCAAAATCAACTTCTGGCATAAACGGTTCCGGAAAACTTGTTCGTTACAAATTATACAATCTCAGCGGGCAACGTTGCAAGAACGGGGCAAATGCAACGACTAGATCGCTGCATCGGTGAGCGGTCTGATCTTGTTTGTTTGAAGCAGACCTCCAGTTTGTGGGAATGGACGGCAACTTGGTCCCGCATTGCGCAAGTTCCAGCGTCAGCACCGAATGATCGACCCAGCCGTCTGCCCCCCGAACGATCTGGGCTTTTCATAGACCGCGCGCGAGGCTATCCAAGGGGCAAACAGAGATAGGTGCGTTATGAAATCCGCGGTTCTTGCTCTTTCCGTCCTGGCGCTGGTCGCTGGTTGCGGCCAACTTCAGCGGCTCGACCGGTATATTGTGGGCGACCGCAATGCCGAGCGGGTCGAGGAAGATCCGACGGAACTCGCCATGCAGGTCAGCACCGCCGCCGCCGAGCGCACCCCCTCGGGCGTCATCATCCGCGCCGAAGCGATCCTGCCGAGCGCTGGCTATTATGACGCGCAGCTGCGCCCGGTCTCGCCCGAAACGCTGGCGGACGGCATCCTGCGCCTCGAATTCCGCGCCCTGCCGCCCGAAGAGCCGCGCCCCGGCCCGACACCGCGCTCGCGCACCATCGCCGTCGCCGTCTTCCTCGACGCGCAAGACCTCGCAGGGATCAGCCAAATTCAGGTGCTGGGCCAGCAGCAGAGCCAAGCCGTCGGGATTCGGTAACGGCGCGGGCGGATGCGCCGCCCTCTTCACAAAATCTTCACGGGCCGGAGGGAAACCCTTTCCGGCCCCTTTTCGTAGCGTCTTACGCACGGCTGCCCGCGTGTCATTGCCCAAACCCGTGCGGGCCTCTAAGTTGCGCGCAAACAGGAGAGATTTCATGATCCGCACCACCCTCGCCGCGCTTCTCGCCAGTGCCGCTTTGGCCCATGCCCAGCCGATCGACTGGGAGGCAACGGTCGCCGCCGCAGAGGGCCAGACCGTGCAGTTTCACGCCTGGGCGGGGTCCGAGGGGATCAATGCCTATATCGACTGGGTGGCCGAGCAGGTCGCGCCCATGGGTGTCACGCTTGAGCATGTGAAAATCTCCGACACGGCCGACACGGTGAGCCGGGTTCTGGCCGAGAAAACGGCGGGGCAGGATGAGAATGGCGCGGTGGATCTCATCTGGATCAATGGCGCGAATTTTGCGGCGATGAAGGAAAACGGCCTGCTCTTCGGGCCATGGGCGGAGGATTTGCCACATTTCGATCTCGTCGATGTTGAAGGCAAGCCCACGACCGTGAATGATTTTGGGGTGGATGTGGAGGGCTATGAGGCCCCGTGGGACATGGCGCAGCTTGTCTTTGAGCATGACAGCGAGAGCCTGCCGGAACCGCCCATGAGCATCGCCGCGCTGGCCGATTGGGCGGCGGGCAATCCGGGCCGCTTCACCTATCCGCAGCCGCCGGATTATCTGGGCGAGACGTTCCTGAAACAGGTGCTTCTGTCGCTGACGGACAGCCCGGAGATGTTTCTGGAACCCGCCACGGATGAAACCTATGAAGCCGCCACCGCGCCGCTTTGGGACTATCTCGACGCGCTGCATCCGAACCTCTGGCGCAGCGCCCGCGCCTTTCCGGAGAATGAAACGGCGCTCCGCCAACTCCTCGCGGATGGCGAGATCGAGATTGGCTTCGCCTATAATCCCGGCGGCGCGTCGGCGGCGATTGCGGAAGGGATTTTGCCCGAGACCGTGCGGACATTCGTGATGGAGGGCGGCACCCTCGCCAACACCAATTTCGTCGCCATCCCCTATAACTCGCCCGACAAGGAAGCGGCGATGGTCGTGGCCAATTTCCTGCTCTCGCCCGAGGCGCAGGCGCGCAAGCAGGAGGGCGATCTTTGGGGCGGCAACACGGTGCTGGACGTCGCGGCGCTCCCTGACGATCAGCGCGCGCTTTTCGATGTGGAGCGCGGCCCGGCGACCCTCTCGCCTGAAGACCTCGGCGCTTCCCTGCCCGAGCCGCATGTGAGCTGGTCCGAACGCATTTCGGAGGAGTGGCAGCGCCGCTACGGCCAGTAAATGCGCGGCCCGCTCGCCCTTGCGCCCTGGCTGATGCTGGCGGTGATCGCCCTGCCGGTTCTGGCGGGGCTGGCGGGCACATTGCTCCCGGCCTTTGGCTATCTGCCCGCGCTTGGTGGCACGGCCCTCAGCCTTGAGCCCTTCGCCATGCTGCTCGGCAAGCCGGGGATGGTAGAGGCGATTTTCCTCAGTATCTGGACCGGCCTCGCGGCGACGGTCATTTCCCTCGCCCTCACCTTTGCCTTCATCGCGGGGTGGAGCGAGAGCAAGACCTTCCAACGCCTGCGCGCGCTCCTGTCCCCCCTCCTGTCGATCCCCCACGCGGCGGCGGCGCTTGGCATCGCGGTGCTGCTCGCGCCCTCCGGCCCGCTCTTTCGCCTGATCGCGCCCGTCTTTGGCTGGGACGCGCCGCCGGATTTGCTGACGACGCGAGACCCCTACGGCCTCGCCCTGATCTTCGGGCTGGTCGTCAAAGAGGTGCCGTTCCTCTTCCTGATGAGCCTCGCCGCCCTGCCCCAGACCATGCCGCGCCGGAAAATGCGCATCGCGCGGGCGGCGGGTTATGGCGAGATCGCGGGCTTCACCTTCGCCGTGCTGCCCGCGCTTTACCGCCAGATCCGCCTGCCCGTTTTTGCCGTCCTCGCCTTCTCCGTCTCCGTAGTGGATGTGGCGATGATCCTCGGCCCGAACCTGCCCGCGACCCTCGCCATCTGCGTGCTGGACCTGATGCGCGACCCCGATCTCGACGCCCGCTTCATGGCGGCGGCGGGCGCGGCGCTGCTGATGGGGCTGACGCTGCTTTTGATCCTGCTCTGGCTCGCGGGCGAACGTGTGACCGCGCGCCTCATGCGCCCGCTCGCCGCCTCTGGCCGCCGCTTCCCGCGCGACCGCGCGGCGCGTCTGCTTGCGATGATCCTGATGCTCGCCAGCACCGCCGCGATCTTTCTGGGCCTTGCCCTGCTCGCCCTTTGGTCCGTCGCCGGTCCGTGGCGCTGGCCGGACATCCTGCCCGCCAACCTCACCTTGCGCGGCTGGATGCGCGTGATGCCGGACCTGATGCCCGTCCTCGCCGAAACCGTGTTGATCGCGGGGCTCTCGGCGGGCGCGGCGCTGATCCTCGTTCTTCTGTCCCTCGAAGCGCTGCGCCGCGGCGCGCGCCTGCCGCGCCTGCACGGGCTGATGTTCCTGCCGCTGATCGTCCCGCAACTCGCCTTCCTCTTCGGCCTGCAAACGAGCTTCATCCGCTTCGGCCTCGACGGAACGACCCTCGCGGTCGCCTTTGCCCATCTCATTTTCGTGCTGCCCTATGTCTGGCTCTCGCTCTCCGGCCCCTGGGCGGCCTATGACCGGCGGATCGACAAAGTCGGCGCGGCGCTCGGCGCCTCCCCTTGGCGGATTTTCTGGCGCTTGCGCCTGCCGATTCTCCTGCGCCCGATCCTGATCGCCTTCGCCATCGGCCTCGCCGTCTCCATCGGGCAATACCTTCCGACGCTCCTGATCGGGGCCGGACGCATCGAAACCCTGACCACACAGGCGGTTGCGCTCAGCGCAGGCGGCAATCGGCAAGTTATTGGCGTTTGGGCATTATGGCAGACACTCTTACCCTTTTTGGGGTTTGCGCTCGCCGCCGCCCTCCCGTATCTGATGGAGAATTCAAGGAATAAGGGTTGACACTTTGATTGGCGGCGTGGGTGAAGAGATTGCAGGGGGGTTGCACCTCGATCATATCGATCTCGCGCAACGTGGCGGTGACAGTCTGGTCCGCCTCAACCTCGCGATCGCGCCCGGCGAGATTCTGAGCATCATGGGGCCAAGCGGCTCCGGCAAATCGACCCTGCTGAATTTCCTCATCGGCAATATGCCGGATGACTTCATCGCCCGCGGGCGGGTGCTGCTTTTCGGGCGCGACATTACGAATCTCGAAACCAAACAGCGCCGGATCGGCATTCTCTTTCAGGATGATGTGCTGTTCCCACACCTCTCGGTCGCGGGCAATCTCGGCTTTGGCCTGCCCGCCGATCTGCGCGGCGCCGAGCGGCGGCGGGTGATTGGCGAGGCGCTTTACAATGCGGGCCTCGAAGGCTTCGAGCATCGCGACCCGGAGAGCCTGTCGGGCGGGCAGCGCGCGCGGGTCGCCCTGATGCGCACGCTGCTCTCGCAGCCGCAAGCGCTCCTGCTCGATGAACCCTTTTCAAAACTCGATACCGATCTGCGCGAACATATGCGCCATTTTGTCTTTCAAAAGGCGCAGGAGCAGGGTCTGCCGGTGTTGATGGTGACGCATGATATGGACGACGCGCTGTCGGCGCGCGGGCGGATCTTGACCCCGCTCGGGAAGGAGTTGGGCTGATGCAGATTATTCGTGACAGAGCCGCATTAACCGCATTTTGCGACGAGGCTGCAAAACATCCCTATCTGACGGTGGACACGGAGTTTCTGCGCGAACGGACCTATTTCGCGCAGCTCTGCCTCGTGCAGATCGCCATGCCCGGCGAGGATGACGAGACCGCCGCGATTGTCGATCCGCTGGCGGACGGCATCTCGCTGGAGCCGCTGTTCGACCTCTTCCGCAACCCCGATGTGGTGAAGGTCTTCCACGCCGCGCGGCAGGATCTCGAAATTTTCTGGCATGATGCGGGCTTCATCCCGACGCCGTTTTTCGACACACAGGTCGCGGCGATGGTCTGCGGTTTTGGCGATCAGGTGGGTTATGAACGGCTCGTCAAGGCGCTGGTCCCGAATGTCACCATCGACAAATCCTCGCGCTTCACCGACTGGTCGCGCCGTCCGCTCTCGGACGCGCAGAAGAAATACGCGCTGGCCGATGTGACCCATCTGCGCGGCGTTTACGAGAAACTGCTGGCGCGGCTGGAGAAAACCGGGCGCACGGCGTGGGTGGAGGAGGAACTCGCCTTTCTCACCGATCCCGACACCTATCGCGCCGATCCGACCGCCGCTTGGGAGCGCATCAAGATCCGCTCCGGTTCGAGCCGCTTCCTCGCGACCGTGCGGGCGCTTGCGACTTTCCGTGAGCAATTTGCGCAGGATCGCAACATCCCGCGCGGCCGGGTCTTCAAGGATGATGCACTTCTAGAAATCGCCTCCGCCCGCCCCAAAACCGTTGAGGACCTTGGCAAATCGCGCCTCCTGCTGCGTGACGCCCGCAAAGGGGTGATCGCCGAAGGGATCCTCCGCGCGGTCGCCGCCGCCGATGCCATTCCGAAAGCCGAGTTGCCCAATCCGCCAACGCCCCGGCACAAGCCGCAAGGGGCGGAAGCGCTCTCCGAACTGCTACGGGTCCTGCTCAAGGCCCGCGCGGATGCCGAGGATGTGGCGCAGAAACTCATCGCGTCGAGCGCCGATCTTGATGCGATTGCGGCGGGCGATGATGATGTGGCTGCGCTCAAGGGCTGGCGGCGCGATGTGTTCGGCGCCGATGCGCTGCGGCTCCGGGCCGGAGAAATTGCCCTCTCCGCCAAGGGCAGCCGCGTCGAGGTCGTCGCCCTCTAATCCATCTGGCGGCGCGCCGCCCTTCCGTGATAGATCTGCCCCATGTCCAAGATCCCAAGTCCCTGTATCAGCGTTTGTAAATTCCGGCGCGAAGGCCATTGCATCGGCTGCTCCATGACCAAGGCGCAGAAATCGATGTTCAAGAGCCTGAAAAAGAAGAAATTCCAGATCGCCTTTGTGGAAATGCTCGCGGCGCAGCAGGCGCATATGGGCAAATATCACGCCTGGCCGGAGGTTTACGCCCGCAAATGCGCCAAGAAGGGCGTAAAGAACCCGGCTGAAAACGTCTAAAAAAACCCGCCATCGAGGCGGGTTTTTCGTCTGTCGCTGGCGCGGCGCTTAGTCGAGATGCGCCGAGAGGAGCCAGGCGAATTTCTCATGGTCACGGCCCCGGCCGATGCAGAGGTCTTCGGTCAGCAGATCGTCGTTTTCTGCGGCAATTGCGGCGGCTGCGGTGAGGGTCGAAGCCAGCGTGCGCTCGGCTTCGGCCATCTTGCGGATCATGTCCTGCGCATCGCCTTTGCCGTCATCCTCGTCGATCTTGGACTGCTTGACCATGACCGAGAGTTTGCCTTCCGCATGGCCGCCAAGAGCGCGCACACGCTCCGCGAGATCGTCCTGCGCAACGAAATGATCTTCGTAGATGGTCTGGAACAGCGCATGCAGCGGGCCGAAGGCCATGCCGGTCACATTCCAGTGGAAATTCTGTGCGAGCATCGTTGCGACAACGGTCTCGGCTTTGGCTTGCTCAAGCGCTTCGCAGATCGCTTTGGTGGCGTCGGGGGCAAGGGTTTCTGCAGTCTGAGTCATAATCGTCTCCTTTGAATGGTTCTAATGTAGCCCATTGCCCGGAGCGGTTCAACCAGTTTAGAGCGATTCTATTTCGCGCGCCAAACCCCGGACCAAAAACCCAACTCCGCTGCGCTGTGCGCGCGGCACGCGGCGGCACAGAAGGAACGCCATGCTGGCCTCATCCCCCTGTGTGATACGATCAATCATGCGGATCAGCCACGCTTCGTCGAAGCTGACGCCCTCGGTGCCCGGAGCGTGGAGAATCGGTGCGCGGCCCAGCACATCGCGGAGCGTGCGCAGCAGCGTGTCGGCATAGCGGCGCGCGGCGACCTCCCCTTCCATCGACAGCACCGCACAGGCGCTCATCAGATCGAGGCGCGGCGCGGCGCGGCAGGTCACCATCAGGAAGCGGAGTTTGTTCAAAACGCTGACGAGATCCTTCGGACAAGGATCCACCTCGCGGGCGGTGTCGAGCGTGTCAAAGGCAAGCGCGTGAGTCGTCATGCGCGTAAGATAACCGCCAAAGTTGAGTTTAACAATAAGGTTATTGAGATGCGTGTTTTCACGTGTCTTTTCATGCGCTTACTGCGGGATCGCGCTCACGGGCGCGCCCATTGAAAACGCAAAAGCCGCCCGGTGACGGGCGGCTTCCAAACTTTCGCGCGCAACGCTTACTGCGTGGCGGTCTCGCCCTCTTCGGCAGCGGCGTCCTCAGCCGGAGCCTCTTCCGAAGCCGCCTCTTCAGCAGCCATCTCGCCTTCGGCTTCCGCATCGCCCGAGGCCATCTCTTCCCCGCCGGAGATCGCGTAGTTCATGACGTGGAACAGGAAGTTCTGCTCGATCACGCCATCCACCAGATGCGACCACGGGCCGGTGGCCATGGCGGTGATGTCCTCACCCGAATGGGTTTCGGAGGTCATCGGGATCAGCGACTGCTGGAGATAATCCGGGTCGGTCGCCTCTTCTTCGGTCAGTTCAGGACGCGAGCCAGAGTAGTCATTCGCACCCTCTTCCTGCACCATCACGGAGCCCGCGCCGTTGAGATAGCCCGCCACGGTGTAGGGCTTGCCATCGAGCGCCATGTTCGGCTCGCCATTATGCTCGGTGCCCTCATCATCCACCTGCATACACAGGCCGACGATGTTGGAGCCGCGCCCGCAATAGCCGTTGAAGTTGATCGCGTGGCTGTGGTCCGCCGTCACGATGATCAGCGTCTCTTCCGGGTTGGTCATCTCGACCGCTTTGGCAATCGCCTCGGCAAAGGCCGCGCCATCGGTCACGGTGCGGTAGAGATTGCCATCGTGGTTGGCGTGGTCCACACGGCCCGACTCGACCTGAAGGAAATAGCCGTCTTCATTGTTTTGCAGCGAGTTGATGGCCATTTCGGTCATTTCGGCCACGCTCGGCTCGCCCTCGCGGTCATGCTCATACTGCATATGGCTGGCCTCGAAGAGACCAAAGACCGGCTGGCCCGGATCAGCCGCCGCAGCGGTCTCGTCATTCCAGACATACTGCCAGCCAAGCTCCTGCGCTTCTTCCACGAGGTTGCGATCGTCGAGGCGCAGGCCTTCGCCGCCCTCATCATCGGTCACACCATTCGGCAGGAAGTTGCGGCGCCCGCCGCCCATGACGAAATCAACCGTGCCGGCTTCCATGGCGGTGATGAGCTGGGCCGCAATGTCTTCGGTCTGCTGACACTCGCCTTCCGGCATCTCGGTGTCGTTCTCCCAATCGCGGTTCAGCGTCTTGGAATAGACCGCCGCCGGGGTCGCATGGGTGATCCGCGCGGTGGAGACGATGCCGACCGATTTGCCCTGATCGGTCGCGATCTCGGCAAAGGTGGTCAGCGTGTTGCCGTCGTAATTTGCACAATCGCTCAGCGCCACATCTTCGCTGACATTGATCATCCCGTTTTTCGACTTCACGCCGGTGTTCAGCGCCGAGGCGGTCGGTGCGGAATCCGGGGTCTGACCGTTGGTGGTGTAGGTTTTCACCAGCGCCATATTCGGGAATTCTTCCTGCGGCAGGACGTAATCATCGCCAAGACCGCCTTCCTGCTGGCCCACCCAAAGACGGGTCGCATAATTGGTGCCGACGCCGTTGCCATCCGCAACGAAGAGGATCACATTTTTCGCGGTATTCGTGTTGTTTTCATGCGCCAGCTTCTCTTCCAGAAGCGCTTGCGCGTCGGTATACCACGCGCTGCTTTCCTGATTGACGGCGGTCTGCGCCGAAGCGGCCCCTGCGAGAAGCAACGCACATGCGCTGGTGAAACGAAGCATAGAATCCTCCTGATTGCTTGTCCGGAGGAGTCCTTAGCGCAGAGCTGTGACAGTAATTTGACGCTTGCTGATATTCGTTAACAAGGAGAACCGCGAAATTTTCGGCACGTGCGGACACCCCCACCGAAACCGAAAATTAAACTAGCACATAAAAAAGGGCCGGGGAAGATCCCGGCCCTTTCTGGTCTAAGCCTCGGCTTACATTACAAAGCCAATAATCGCCAATACGATGACAACGAGGCCCACGAGATAGATGATATTGTTCATATGTGTCTCCTAGGGTCCGGTTGGATTAGTTCGCAGTTTCGGTTTCAGCTTCCGCGCCCGCTTCGGCATCTGCCTCTGCGCCTGCTTCAGCGTCTGCACCGGCGTCTGCGTCCATGTCGGTCTCAGCACCAGCTTCGGCTTCTGCGCCCGCTTCAGCGTCCATTTCCGCCGGGTCGGTCACTTCTTCCATGCCGGTCTCCGGCTCAGCGTCCATGTCGCCGCCTTCGGTCGCCGGGTCTGCCATGTTGTCAGCTTCAGCTTGCTCTTGGGCAGCTTCAGCTTCTGCGGCAGCAGCTTCCTGCTCGGGGGAGACGAACTCAGGCGCGTTCTCAAGGTCGGCTTCTGCCACCGGTGCGACGAGGAAGAAATCGAACTCGTCTTCGGTGCTGCTGTCAGCCACCATCGCCAGCTCTTCCATGTTCATCGCAACGCGGCGCTCGCCAATGCCGAGGAAACCGCCGATGTCCACGAGAACCGCTTTCACCTGACCTTCAGCGGTCAGCACGATGTCGCCAATCTCGCCAACGTCGTTCCAGCCGTCCTGAACGCCTTCAGCGGTCTCACCCGGCTCCATGCCTTCGGTCGTGAAGACGCGCTTGCCGATAAAGGTGGTGCCCATCATGTCGCTCGGGTCCACTTCGGTCAGGAACACGCCGCCGGTTGCCGGCATGGTGCTTGCCTCTGCGGTGGTCGCTTCTGCGGCTGCCGCGTCGGTCTCGGTTGCGCTGTCGTGATTGTCAGCAAAGGCCATCGGTGCAGCGATCAGTGCAGCAACGGTCGAGGTAATCATCAGCTTATTCATGGTCGTCTCCTTCTATGACAACTATGACGAGACAACCCCGCCCGAACCGTTTTCGTTCCGCGAAAATCGCAGAAAATAATCATTTTTTTAGGGGAACTTCGGCGGGCGTTTCGCGTTACGCGCGGGAGCTATAGTTATGGGTCCGCTCCGGGTGGAAACCGGGGTTTTCGCAAGGAAAATCCGGCGCGGGAACCTACGCCCCCTGCCCGCTTAGCTCGGCAAATTCGTCGGGCGAACCGGGAAGCGGATGGTGATGCGCAGCCCGTCCGCCTCCATCTCGCGGGAGAAATCGCCGCCAAGCTCGCGGACGCAGACATCAAGCAGGCGTGAGCCGAAGCCAGAATGGCCGCCATTCTGGTAATCGGTCTTGCCGCCGGATTCCTTCCAGAAGAGCCGGACCGTGACCGGGTCCACCCCGTCGTTCAGCTGCCATGTCACGCTCAGCTCCGGCTCCGTCCCGGACACGCCGCCATGTTTGAGCGCGTTGGTCATCAACTCGTGGATGATGAGGCCGATGCTGTGGCTTTGCCGCGCGCCGAGCATCACCTCGGGGCCGGAGACGATCGCGGCGACTTCCTCTTCGGTGAGGATCTGCTCCAGCTCTTTCGTGACAATGGCCCCCAGAGGCGCCGCGCTGATCCCGCCTTGCGACAGCACATCCTGCGCCACCGCCATGGAGGCGAGCCGCGCATTGAAGGTCTTGTCGAACTCTTCGAGATTGTCCGACCCGCGCACCGTCTGCCGGGAGATCGCCTGAATCCGCGCGATGTGGTTTTTGATCCGGTGCTTCATTTCCTGAAGGATGAACTCCCGCGCCTCCGCCTGCTCTTCGGCGGCCAGCGCGGCTTCATTTGCAATATCGGCGCGGCGGCGATAGGCGGTCACGGCGGACGACGACGCCCAGGCCAGAAGCAGCGTCATCAGCCCCATGAAGGCACTGGCGAGCCCCTTGGTTTCCAGCTCGTAATCCACCGTCGCCGCCACATCGACGATCCATTCGCGGCCATAGACCTCAAGCGTTTCCTGCGTGCTGAGCGCGGGCAAAATGTGATCGCCCTCGATGCCGCCGGAACTCTCGTAAAGCGCGGTCTCCGGCATGGCGCGATCCCGCACGCGCAGGCGGATCGGCATACTCGCCCCCTCCTCCAGCGCGGCATGAATAAAATCATCGGCGCGGAACGGCGCATAGATGAACCCGTCGAGCCGGTTCGCCTCGTCCTGCACCCGATACCCATCCGTGCTCGCCAGCACCGTCGGCAGATAGATGAGGAATCCCATCTGCTTATGTGGCGTGATCTCTTGAACGAGCGAGACCGGCGCGGTCGCCTGCGCTTCCCCGCTCAAGGCCGCCGCGACCATCGCATCGCGGCGCACCGGATCGGCGAACATATCGTAACCAATGGCGACGAAATTGCGGTCAGCCTCCGGTTCCAGCAGGGTAATGGGGGTGCGAAATTGCTGATCCGTCTCCGGGTGGATCTGCCGCCGCACGCCATAATTCTGCTCGATCACGCGGGCGGCAAAGGGCTCCTGCCCGACCGGGGTGAGCATGGCAAAGCCGATACCCTGAATCCCGTCATAATCATCTGCAAGCTGCAAATTCCCGGTGAATTGCGCAAATTCCCGGCGGTTCGCGATCTGGTTGGTGGTCTCGAAATAGGCCTTCGTCGCCGTGAGAAGCGCCACATGCTGGGAGAGCCGCGCATTGATCCGGTCCACCGCCTCCGCCGCCAGACGGTCAAACTCCGCCGCCCGCGAGCGGCGTTCCGCCTGATAGGCGATGAGGGCGAGCAAAAGCCCGAAAACGAGGGTAATCAGAAAGGCCCTGGCGGGTGTCAGGCGGAGAATACGCTTATACACGCAGGCGGCTCCGGCCAGCGCGTGTCTGCTGTCTGTGCGATAAAGGCACCAACTCTCCCATTCTCCTGAACGCAGGCGCCTCGTCAGGCCGCCCAAATCGATTACGAGCCATAACTGATTAATGCGAACACGTCCACAGCTTCGCAAAAAATTACGCAGCACGCTACATTTTTTGAAACTTTTTGGAACTTCAGCCGTTACATGACTGTCGGATGGCGCAAGGTTCGGTGACTCTGCCTTGCGCTCTCGCGGCACAACCCCCGTGGCGGGGCTAGCAGGATTGCCCCCTCACCCCGCCCGTCTGAAGCCGATCCTTACCCAACAAAGGATCGGCTTTTTTCTTGTGATTCGGTAAGGTTAGGCGAGCGCTTCGGTCGAAGCGAAGAACATCGCCTGCGAGATCGAGGAGAGCACCTGCTCCGGGCGGAAAGGTTTGGTGATGAGAAACGCCGGCTCCGGCTTCTCGCCCGTCAGCAGCATTTCGGGATAGGCGGTGATGAAGATCACCGGCACGTCGCCATGGGCCGCCAGCAGATCGTTGACCGCGTCGATCCCCGAGCTTTCATCGGCGAGGCGAATATCCGCCAGAATGAGATCGGGGCGGCGCTCGGCGGCAATCTTCACCGCCTCATCATGGGTCTGCGCGACGCCGAAAACCTGATGGCCCGCATCGCTGACGATGGTTTCGAGGTCCATGGCGATGATCGGCTCGTCCTCGATAATCATCACCGCGCCGCGCGCGGCGTCTGCGAGTTCGCTCTGACCGATCCGAATAAGCTCCGCCGCTTCGCTTTCCTCGACACCGATGATCCGCGCCACATCTTCAGCGCCGAAATCTTCCATCGCGCTCAGCAAAAGCGCCTCGCGGGAATTCGGCGTCAGATGCGCCAGATGCTTTTGCGCCTGCGCCGCACGGCCCTGCTCCTCCGCACTCACCGGCGCGCCGGAGCTTTGCCAGATCGCGTGGAACATGCGGAACAGCTCCACCCGTGCCGCGTCTGCCCCCGGAATCGTTTCGGGCGACTCGATCATCGCCTCCAGCACGGCGGCTGCATAGGCGTCCCCCGCCGACTGGCTCCCCGTCAGCGCCCGCGCAAAGCGGCGCAGAAAGGGAATATGAGTTGCAATATGATCCATCAGGACCTCCAGACGATCAGGAAATTCGGAACTTTTTATGACGTTTGCTCGTTAATGCTATAGATCATTCGCAAAGACAACCAGATGTGATGGCGAAGATGGGTAAGGAAGCAAAGTCAGACAATACGGAATTGATTGGCGATCAACTCAAAGCGGCGTTCCAAGACACCGTCGATGAGGGGGTGCCGGACCGTTTCCGCAAATTGATTGATCGAAATCTTAAGCATGCTTATGATGAGACCGTTCAGGAAGGGGTGCCGGACCGTTTTGCCCAATTGATTGCGGAGCTGAAATCCGCTGCCAATAAGGGAAGCCATAGATGAGCGATCCCCGTGATGAGATTCTGGACCATGTTCCAGCACTCCGGGCCTTTGCGCGCAGTTTGACACGCGATGCGGTGCGCGCCGACGATCTGGTGCAGGATGCGCTGGTCAAGGCCTTCAGCAATCTCGATAAGTTTCAAGCGGGCACCAATTTGCGCGCCTGGCTGTTCACCATCCTGCGCAATGTCTTTTACTCGGGCAAACGCAAATCGGGCCGCGAGGTTGAGGATGTGGATGGCGATTATGCGGCGCAACTCACCGTCGCGCCCGCCCATGACAGCAAGCTGCAATTTGCGGAGTTTCGCAAAGCCTTTGCGCTGCTCTCTGACGAACGGCGCGAGGCGCTGACCCTCATCGGTGCGCTTGGCCTGTCTTACGAGGAAGCGGCGGAAACCTGCGGCGTGGCGGTCGGCACGATGAAGAGCCGCACGAACCGCGCGCGCAAGGAACTCGCCGAGCTGATGAAGCTCGACGACACCGATCCCGGCGCCGCCCCACTCAAAGCGACCCGCTCTATCGCCTAGGGAGGAGACATGTTTCAGAGCAATCTGCGCACCTCCTTTTTCTTCATCATCGCGGCGGCCATGGCGACAGCGGCCCTCGCGATGCATCTCTTTGCGCCCAGCATCGCCGCCCCGGTCTCCGTGGTGATGACCCTCGCGGCCCTGCTGGGCAGCCTCTATATTTTCGGCGTTGCCTGCGACCGGGCCGTGAACCGCCAGACGGCGCGGCTCGAAAAAGACATCGTGAATTTCCGCAAGGACCCGCGCGCGGGCAGCAGCTTCGCCTCGAACACTCCGCTCGAAATCGCTTTTGGCGGGCTGGCCGAGGATCTCACCTGCTGCGAGGAACGCTCCGCCACACAGCAGACCACGGCGCTTGATCTGCAACGCGAGCTGTTGCACCGGGTGAACAACAATTTCCAGGTCATCCAATCCATGATCCACCTCGCCGCGCGCGAGGCGAAGGGCGCGGATATTTCCGAGTTGATGGCCGAACGCGTCCAGATGCTCAGCGTCGTGCATAAAGCGCAGCATGATCTGGAAACCGCCGAAATCCGACGCATGGCCTCCGCCCTGCCCGCTTTGGTGACGAGCCTGCGCGCCAGCGGGTTGATGCGGCAACTCAAGCTGACCCTCGAGGTGGACGAGATCGACATGCCGATCCCGCAAACCGGTGCGCTTCTGCACCTCACCGTCGAAGGCCTGAAACGCTTCAGCGATGCGGGCGCGGCGCGGGTGCGCATCCACGCGACCCCCGGCGCGATCCGCCTGCTCGGCGACACCCCGCCAACCGCGAGCGACACGCTCAGCCAGCGCCTCACCGCCGCCTATGCGCGCGAGATCGGCGGCACCTTCGAGACCGACAACACGACCATCGCCATTCGGTTTTGATCCGCAATTTATTTTCTCGGAAAAATTTGGATTTTTTCTGCGTCCCGGGGAACCAAACCGGTTCCGTCACGTTGGTTAGATATCAATAGCTTTTAAAAGGAGAAAGTTATGAACTGGGACGAAATCCAAGGTAAGTGGAAAGAAATCAAAGGCTCCGTCCGCGAGAAGTGGGGCGAGCTGACCGACGATGAAGTCGACCAGATCAATGGCGACCGTGAGCAGCTGGAAGGCAAACTCCAGCAGAAATACGGCAAGACCAAAGAAGAAGCCAAGAAAGAAGTCGACGACTGGATGAACAGCTAAGACTTCTGAAACTTCCTCCCAAACGCCGGCGTTTCTCGCCGGCGTTTTTTGTGCGCGAATGGCTGTGCACGGTGATCCGACAACCGCCGCCTCACATTTTCCGCGCAAAACAACGCGTTTTCCCCTATTTTCACCAAACTGAACGTAGCACCTGTGCAGCGCGCGTATTATGATGCTATATGACATCATATAAATCTGCGGCAATCTGCCGCAAGCGAGGGGTGCCACCTATGCCAAAACGCAGAACGCTCGTCGTCGAAGTGCTCGACAATCTCCGTGGAGAGATCCATGCGGGCAAATATAAACCGGGCGACCGGCTCCCCAGCGAAGCGCGGCTGACCGAGGCCTTCGGCGTCTCGCGAACGGTGGTGCGCGAGGCCATCGCCTCCCTGCGCGCCGACGGGTTGGTGGACTCGCAGCGCGGCGCGGGCGTCTTTGTCATTGAGCCCAAAGAGAAAAACATCGTCCCCTTCAGCAATGTCGATACGGCGCGGCTGTCCTCGATGATCGAACTACTGGAACTGCGCACGGCCATTGAAGTCGAAGCCGCCGGGCTCGCCGCCATCCGCCGCGCCCCCGCTCAGGAAGAAGCGATTATGGGCGCGTTCCGGGCCGTGAATGACGCGATCGACCAGTCCGGCCTCGACCATAAAGCGGATTTCGATCTCCACCTCGCCATCGCAGAGGCCACCAACAACCCGCGCTTTCCCGAGATTATTCGGATGCTTGGCGCGCAGATGATCCCCCGCCACGGGTTGAAACCAGAGGCCCGCGAAGTCTCCCCCGACTATCTGGCGCTGCTCAAGGAAGAGCATGAGGCTATCGTCAATGCGATCCTCGACGGCGATGAAGAGGCCGCGCGGAGCGCCATGCGCCGCCATCTCAAAGGCAGCCAGAACCGCTATCGCCAACTGCTCCGGCAATAAATTGCGGCCAAACGCGCGGCATAGTACGTCCCGTTTGACTCCTGAAAAAATGTATGACAACTTGTTATACAAGACCGCATCACGCGGCGATTTTTCACCTATGCCGGAGGACCCACATGCTGACCGTTGAAACACGCCACGCCATCCACCCCGAACATGCCAAGACGATGGATACGGACGCGCTGCGCGCCCATTTCATGGCTGAAGGGATGTTCAAAGATGGCGAAATCCGGCTCGTCTACACCCATTACGACCGCTTCGTTCTGGGTGCCGCCGTGCCTGCGGGCGGGACGCTTGTGCTTGATAAGGTGGAAGAAACCAAGACGGACACCTTCCTTGAACGCCGCGAAATGGGCATCGTCAACATTGGCGAGCCCGGCACCGTCGAGGCGGACGGCAACAGCTATGAGATGAACCGCGGCGATGTGCTCTATCTCGGCAAAGGCACCGGCGCCGTGACCTTCACCGGGAATGGCCGCTTCTACCTGACCTCCGCGCCGGCTCACCAAACCTACCCGTCGAAACTCATCACCGTCGCCGATTGTGTCGAGGTGAAACTGGGCGCGCCGGAGACCTCCAACAAACGCACCATCAAACAGTTCATCCACCCGCAAGTCATGGAAAGTTGCCAACTTATTCTGGGCTACACCTCCCTTGAGGAAGGCTCCGTCTGGAACACGATCCCGAGCCATATCCACGACCGCCGGATGGAAGCTTATCTCTATTGGGGCATGGATGAGGAAAGCCGCGTGCTGCATCTCATGGGCGATCCGCAGGAGACGCGCCACCTATTTGTCAGCGATGAGCAGGCCGTGATTTCGCCGTCCTGGTCGATCCATTCCGGTGCGGGCATTGGCGAATACACCTTCATCTGGGCGATGGCGGGCGACAATGTCGATTACACCGATATGGACTTCATCCAGCCCAAGGATCTCAAATGAACCGCTTCTCTTTAAACGGAAAAAAGGCGCTGGTGACGGGTGCGAATACCGGCATCGGTCAGGCGATTGCGGTCGCTCTCGCCGGCGCGGGCGCCGAGGTGGTTTGTGCTGGTCGCCGCAGCTGCGACGAGACGTTGGCGAAAATCGCGGAGGCCGGGGGCAAGGGCTCCGGTCTCCAACTCGATTTCGCCGATCCCATGGCCGCCAAGGATGTGTTTGCGGGCGCGGGTTACGATATCTTGGTGAACAATGCGGGCATCATCCGGCGCGAAGATGCGGTCGATTTCGACGAAGCCGATTGGGACGCCGTGATGGATGTGAACGCCAAGGCGCTGTTTTTCACCTGTCAGGCTTTCGCGCGGGAAGTGTTTGCGCGTGGCGAGACCGGCAAAATCATTAACATTGCCTCGCTGCTGTCCTTCCAAGGCGGCATTCGCGTACCCTCCTACACCGCGTCGAAACATGCGGTCGCGGGTTTAACCAAACTTTTCGCCAATGAATGGGCCGCCAAAGGGGTGAATGTGAACGCCATCGCGCCCGGCTACATCGCAACCAACAATACCGAAGCGCTGCGCAATGACGAAGAGCGCAGCAAGGCCATTCTCGACCGGATTCCCGCCGGTCGCTGGGGGGATCCCGAGGATATTGCCGACACCGCGGTGTTCCTCGCCGCGCCCGCATCGGACTATATCCACGGCGCGGTTCTGAATGTGGATGGCGGCTGGCTGGCGCGCTAATCCCTAGAAAACGCATAGAAAACGCCCGGCTGCGCGTGCAGACCGGGCGTTTTTCATAAGCGATGCGGGGTTAGAACTGGAACAACTCCGCCGGATTATCCACCAGCGCCAGCGCCTTGGCATGATCATCGGCGAGCCAACTCAGCGACGTCTCCATCAGCGCCGCATCATCGGGATAATCCTTTGTTTCCTTGGCCATATTATGCGGCCAGTTTGTCCCCCAAAGGATGCGTTCCGGCGCATAGACGCCAATCTCCCGCGCAACCTGCGCGATATCCGCGTAGTCCGGCCCGCCCTCGCGGCTGCTCTCATAGCACCCCGCAAATTTGAACCACATTTTTCCGCCATCGATCAACCGCTTGATCGTCGCGACATGTTCCGGCGTCGCGCCAGAGAAAATCTTGCCGTGATGGTCCAAAACCCAGTTGGATTTCAGCGCCTTAAGCCGCGATTCCAAATCCGGCAAATGCGAACCATCAAACTGCACCGCCATCATCCAGCCCGCATTGGCGGCTTTTTCATCAATGGCCTCCAGCGCGTCGAGACCAATCGCGCCGCCGGGAAGATCCATGATCCGCGCCCCGACAACCCGCTTTTCCGACAAGCGTGCGATCTCCGCCTCGTCTGTCTCCGGCGTAATAACCGCCACACCGCGCGCCGCCTCCCCCATCTCGTCAAGACAGGCGAGCAGGCAAGCATTGTCCGTCTGATGCGCATTGCCTTGGGTAATCACGACCCGATCAATGCCAAGCCAGCCCATCACTTCGCGATACATCTGCGGCGTCGGCAGCGGATCCAGCGGCAGACCCGGCCCGCCCTCTCGCGCAGGAAAACCCTCTAAATACATATGCATCTGCGTGTCCACTGTGCCTTCCGGCAATCGGACAGAGGGCGCAGGCCCGGTCAGTTTCCGCTCAATCATTCAGGCCCCCTTCGGTGCGAATTCACGCAGCGCGTCCCGGTTGATCTCGATCCCGAGACCCGGCCCGTCCGGCACCTCAACCCAGCCATCGACGTGATCGAGCGGCGCGGTCGCCACCGCCTGGCGGAACGGGTTGTGCGTACGGTCAAATTCAAGAATCGGTTCCACGGGTTTGCCCCGCACCGGATCGGGCGTCAGCGCGGACATGAACTGAAGCGCCGCCGCGATCTGCACCGCCGTCCCCCAGACATGCGGCACCACGCGCACCCCGTAAAGGCTTGCCAAATCAGCGACTTTCTTCGCTTCGCTGATCCCGCCAACACCGCAGAGGTCGGGTTGGATGATGTCCACCGCGCGCGTTTCCAGCGGCTCGCGATAGCCCCAACGGGTGTGCCAAGTCTCACCCGCTGCAAGCGGAATCGGCTGACGCGCCCGCACCTCGCGATAGGCGGCGAGCTGTTCGGGAACCACCGGCTCCTCGAACCAGTCGATGCCATATTCCGCCGCTCGTTGTCCGACAGAAATCGCCTCGCTCGCCGTGTAACCATGATTGGCATCAATCATCAGCCGCCGCTCCGGGCCAATCGCCTCGCGCACGGCGGCGATCACGCGCAAATCTTCCGCCGGATCGAAACCGATCTTGATCTTCATCCGGTTGAATCCTGCCGCAGCATGGCCCGCCATTTCTTCTGCATTGTCAGACACCCGGTCGATACCGTCGCGCTTGAAGCTACCGGTCGCATAAGCCTCGATCCGCGTCCGCCAGCGCCCGCCAAGCAGCGTCGAAATCGGGACACCGAAATGCTTGCCCTTGAGATCCCAAAGCGCAATGTCGATCCCCGAGAGTGCTGTGATTGTTAACCCACGCTGCCCTTGATCGCGCAGCGCATTGTAGAGCACCGCCCATAATTTCTCGCTTTCCAGCGGATCCTGTCCGACAAGAAAGCCCTTATATGCCGCGACAATCGCCGCATTCGGCCGCGCGGGCCCGAGACATTCGCCCCAGCCCACGGTCCCGTCATCGCAGATGATTTCGACCAGCACATGGGTGCGCCGGTCGAAACGCATGCTCGCGCTTTCAAAGGCCGTGTCCAGCACATGTTCGAGAAGATGGGTTCGGACATCGACGATTTTCAACGGGTTAGCCTCACTTATTGGCGTCCATGATCTGGCGCAGGATATCTTCCTCTTCCTTGGTCAGATCGTCCAGAGGCGCGCGCACCTTGCCCGCGTCAAACCCTGCCAGACGCACGCCCGCCTTGATGGCCGACACCGCATACCCCTTGCGGCGGTCGCGCAACTGCATGAAGGGGAAGAAGAAATCATTCAAAATGGTCTCACAGGTCGCCCGATCGCCCGCGCGCAGCGACTTGTAGAACTTATTTGCCATTTCCGGCACAAAGTTGAACACCGCCGAGGAATAGGTGGTGAACCCGACGCCGAGATAGGCCTCCGCGAAGAGCTCCGCCGTCGGCATTCCGCCGAGATAAGTCAGCCGATCACCCATTTTCGCAGTGATCTGACGCATCTTGCCAATATCGCCCGAACCGTCCTTGAACCCGACCAGATTGGGGCAGGCATCGCAGAGCCGCGCGACGGTATCGACCTCAAATTGCGAGTTGTCACGGTTGTAGATCATCACCCCGAAATCGACCGCATCGCAGATGCTTTTGATATGATGGTAAAGACCCTCCTGCGGCGCGTCGATCAGGTAATGCGGGAGGACGAGGATCCCGTCCGCGCCTGCCTTTTCAACAGATTGCGCGATCGAAACCGCCATTTCCGTACCGTAACCGCAGCCCGAAACGATCGCCGTTTTGCCCGCGCTTTCCTTGGCCGCCTTAACCACTTCGGGAATTTCTTCCGGCGAAAGGGAGAAGAACTCCCCCGTCCCGCCCGCTGCGAAAAGCACCGGCGCGTCATAGCCCGCGAGCCATTCCACATGTTTCTTGTAGCTTTCCCGCGCAAAGGCACCATCCGCATCGAAATGCGTCACGGGGAAAGAGAGCAGGCCAGAGCCGAGGGCCGTTTTGAGCGAATCAGGTGTCATATGTGTCATCCCTAGTTGTCTGCTAAATTTGTAGGACAAGTTATCATACAAGTCAACGTAGGATTGCGCCCTACCGCAAATCCTCCGGCAGCACGTTTTCCGGAATATTCTGATAACTCACGGGGCGCAGGAACCTGCGGATGGAGAGCGTGCCGACCGAGGTTGCGCCGAAGTTCGTGCTCGCCGGGTAGGGGCCGCCATGGACCATGGCGTCGGCCACCTCCACACCGGTTGGGAAGCCGTTCGCCAGCACCCGGCCCGCCTTGCGCTCAAGGATCGGGAGCAGGCGGCGGGCAGCGGCGGTGTCGCCGTCGTCCATGTGGAGCGTCGCGGTGAGTTGGCCTTCGAAACCCTTCGCCAGCGTGGCCATCTCGTCGACACCGCTGACCCGGATCACGAGGCCGAGCGGGCCGAAGACCTCTTCGCCGAGCGCGTGGTCTTGCAGATAGGTTTCCGCGTCGGTCTCGTAAAGATTGGGGCTGGCTTCGCGGCCCTGGCTTTCGGTCGAGAGCAGAGGCGTTACGCTGTTGCGGCCCTCGAAGCGGGCTTGGCCGTCGCGGTACGCCTTGGCGATGCCGTCGGTCAGCATGGTTTGCGGCGCGGCGTCCGACAGCGCGGCTTTGGCAGCGGAGACGATGGCGTCGCCTGCCGCGCCTTTCTCGATCACCGCGATGCCGGGATTGGTGCAGAACTGGCCCGCCCCCATGGTCAGCGAGCCGGCCCAGCCGGTGCCGATCTCTTCCCCGCGTTTGGCTGCTGCGTCGGGCAGCACGAACATCGGGTTCACCGAGCCGAGCTCGCCGAAAAAGGGGATCGGCTCGTCGCGCTGTGCGCACAAGTCAAAGAGCGCGCGTCCGCCGCCAAGCGAGCCGGTGAAGCCGACCGCCTTGATCAGCGGGTGTTGGACCAGCGCTTGGCCCACCTCGCGATTGCCGCCTTGGATCAGGCTGAAGACGCCCTTCGGCATGTTGGTTTTCTGGATGGCCGCATGGATCGCCTCGGCGACAATCTCGCCGGTGCCGGGATGGGCGGAATGGCCTTTCACGACGACCGGGCAGCCTGCGGCGAGCGCCGCCGCGGTGTCGCCGCCCGCGGTCGAGAAGGCCAGCGGGAAGTTGGATGCACCGAACACGGCGACCGGCCCGATGGGGCGCTGAATCATCCGCAGGTCGGGGCGCGGGAGCGGTTCGCGATCCGGCAGCGCTTCATCATGGCGACGGTCGAGATAGTCGCCCTTGCGGATGTGCTCGGCGAAGAGGCGCAACTGGCCGACCGTGCGTCCACGCTCGCCCTGTAGCCGTGCTTCGGGGAGGCCGGTTTCCTGGCTGCCGATCTCGGTGATGGCCTCGCCGCGTGCGTCGATCTCATCGGCGATGGCGTCGAGGAACTTGGCGCGGTCCTCGCGGCTCGCATACCCGTAGCTCCAAAACGCCTCTTCCGCGGCCTCGCAGGCGCGGTTCACCAGATCAACAGACCCGACGCTGAAATCATGCGACGGACCATGCGCAGGCTCCGACGCAAAACTCCGCTCGCCAGAAACCCAGTCGCCGGCAATCAAATGCTTCCCGTGGGGGCTGAAATCAGTCATGGTTTTCCTCCGTCAAAATCGGAATTTCGGTAAATTTTCCGCCCTGATAGCGGTGGATCGGGGCGCTCAGATCGGGGTTTGGATGCGCCGCCTCGACCGCCGCGGCGTAGTCTTCCGCATTGTCCTGCGGTGCCCAGCCGAGCGCGGCGGCGGCGCTGTTGTCCCAGAAACTGCGGTCATTGGCCGACGCGCCATAAACGATCGGGCAACCGAGGTCCGGCACGGTAAACGCCGCCCGGCAGAACGCCACGAAATCGCGGTAAGACAACCAGGTCGCCAGCATCCGGTGATCCTCGGGCTGATCGAAACAGGAGCCGATGCGCAGGATCGCCGTCTCTTGCCTGAATTTCTCGAAATACATCCGCGCCAGCGCCTCGCCGAACACTTTGGAGACGCCGTAAAGACTGTCGGGCCGGGGCAGCGCCGTCGCGTCGATGGTCTGCGATTGCGGGTGGTAGCCGACGACATGGTTGGACGAGGCGAATATGATCCGCGGCATCCCGTGCGCCCGCGCCGCCTCGTAGAGCGTGTAAACGCCCTCGATATTGGCCTCCATGATCGGGCGGAACGGCCCCTCGATGGAATAGCCGCCGAGATGGATGATCCCGTCGCACCCGGCGACCGCGCGGGCCATGCCGTCCGGGTCGGTCAGCTCGGTCTGGACGCTCTCTTCATGGGGCAGAAGATCCGTGATCTCCCGGCGGCCCGAGACCACGACGACCTCGGCGATCTCGCCAAGCAGCGGGCGGATCGCCGTGCCCATGCTGCCGGTCGCGCCGGTTAGCAAAATGCGCTTCATCTTTTGGTCAGGGTCAGCCATGCCGCGCCTCACTTTCCATCGTGTTGTATTCGCCAAGCCAGATATCTTCGGGGTCCAGATCCGAGAGATCAACCTGCGCCAGTTCCGGCCAGTTTGATAAAAACCGTTTGAAATCAGAAGGTCCGATCTGATGCGGGCGGTAGCGTGGCTGCCATGGACCCGGCAAGAGCGCGCCGTCCGCCGCGTAACCCGGACCGGACCAGTCATCCCACGGCGCGGCGCGATTGATCTGCGGGCCGATCCGGCAGTTCAGAAGGACGCATTTGCCGACGGAGAAGAGACTCGCCTCGGAAATCTCGCCCTTGGGCGGCGTGTAATAGCTGACCGGCCCGAGCGTCACCGCATAGCCCGCAACTGGCGGCGTGCCGTAGGGCGACGCTTTCACGGCCTCAAACCATTGGCGGCCCAGATGGACGCGCCCCAAAGGTGCCGCGCCGTCGTCGACAAAATCGCAATCCTCAAAGACAAAGCCAAAGGGCGTGCGGATATGTGTGGACGGCGCCGTCACCCAGCACCGCGCGCCGCGCGCACCGAGCGCGCGCAGGGTGCAGCCCTCGAAATAGGCGGTGGACTGGCCGAAAATGAAATCCACATCGCCTTCGATATCACAGTCGAAAAGATAGCTGCGCACCGTCGAAAACTTGTCCGGGGCCTGAAGGTAAAGCGTGTCCTGATAGCTTTTGAGATGCACATGGCCGAGCACGACGCGATCCGCACCCGCGCTCAGAAAGGCCACCGCCTGATGTTGCCCGCGCGGGTAACGGCCCATGGCGTCAGGAGAAAATCCCTCCGGCGTCGCGGCGGCGCGGTCGGCGTTATAGGCGTTGCGGATGGTGAGATTGAAGAGCTCCGTGTCATCCGCCTCGGTCCGGATGACGGAGGCATTGGCCGTGCTCAAGGTCTCCCGCGCAGCAATCCTCGCAAAAATCGCACGGCTTTCCCGGGCGGCCGTCTCGAACGCTGCGCCGAAGCGGGTTTGATACTCCGCGCCCGGCATTTCCGCATCAATCGCGGCGGTGATCTCCACATCCTGCGGCGTCGCGCCGCGCCCGCGCAGGGTGAAGGCGAGCCCCCTGCCCTGCACCTTCGGCAGATAAACGAGCCCGTGATACGTGCCGGGCGCGAGATCAATGATCACCCGGCCCGTTTTGCCGCTCCGGATCGCCGCGTCGACTGCCTCTTGCACGGTGCCAAGGGCGGGCGCGGCCGCCTCCGGATCCACCAGATAATCGCAAGGGTCGCTGCGGATCTCGCGCGCGGGCGTCCACGGCTCATAGCGCTCCTGCCCCGCCGGGCCGGTGAGCGCAAGAACCGCCTGCCGGGTGAAGCGCGCGGCCTGCGCGTCGGTCAGAACGGGCCGCACGCCGCGGTGCCGCGCGGCCCAAATGAGGTCAGAAGGGGCGTGTTTCAGCGTGTCCATCACCCAGCCTTTTTGTGCAGCAAATCCGCAGCATAGGCCATCATCATCGGCCCGACGCCTTTGGCATCATCGGCCACGCGGCGCTCTGTCAGATAATATTCCGCCGAGCCGTCGCGGAACCGGCCCTCGAACCAGCCGAGACCCGCGACTTCGCACATCTCCACCATGCTCTGCCCGCCCGCGTCATTGGGCTGAATCGCAAACCGCGTGAGATCCTCCATCAGCGTCGACACATCGCCGTCATAGAGCCCCAGATCCGAACCGCGCAGCAGCCCGTAGACGAACATCGCAGAGGCCGAGCTTTCGAGATAATTCTCCGCAAGATCAGGGCGGTCCAGCACTTGCAGCCACGCGCCTTCCGCTTGGCGATAGCCCGCAATATCCGCGAGCAGCTTCTCCGTCCGCGCCTTCAGCGGCGCAAACCGTTCCGGCCCGACCAACTCGGCCACATCGACAAGGCACATGACAAGCCAGCCGAGCGAGCGCGACCAATGGGCGTGAGACTGCCCGGTCTCAGGGTCGCACCAGGGCTGCATTTTCGCCTCGTCAATCGCGTGGGCATAGAGGCCGGTTTCGGGCGTCGCCAGCGCATCGAGCGCTGCGCCGAGTTGCGCCAGACTGTCCGCGATGAGCGCGTCATCGCCGGTGATCTGCCCGTATTCGATCTGAAACGGCTGGCCCATATAGAGACCGTCGAGCCAGATCTGCCACGGATAGCGCAGCTTGTGCCAATAGACGCCGGATTTTGTGCGCGGATGGCTCGCAAGCTGGCGCATGAGAAGCTTCGCCGCGTCGAGATAGCGCGCAGCGCCGGTCTCCCGATACATATAGAGCGCCGCGCGGCCAGACAGGATATTGTCGATATTGTAATCCGAAGGATTATAGCCGGTCAGCGCCGGTCCCGGCTCGATTTGGGCATCCAGACGCACTGCCAGCATCTCGCGCCAGCGCGCCTCACCTGTGGCCTCAGCCAAAAGCGCGAGACCGCGATAGATGCAGCCGTCCTCATAGCACCAATTGCCGCCCTTATAGGGCTGATAATCCGCAACAAAATCCGTGAAATACTCGGCCAGCGTCATTGCGGCTCCTTTTCATTGCTCAAAACCTCAACCGTGCCGGTCACTTCGGCAAAATCGCTCCAGATCGGCGTGTTGCTCAATGCGGGCACATCATCCGCCATGAGGGGGATCTGCGGGGCCGCATCCGGCGCGAAGCTGACCTGAAAGCCGCGCAGCGCCACCGCCTTCACCGGCATTTCCGGCAGGCCAAGGATCGCCGCGCCGACCGCTTGCACCCCGGTTGCCGTCACATTTTCAAAGCAGATATCGTAAATCTCCGGCGTGCTGGCATCGACCGCGCGCGGGCCGCGCGACTGCACGGCGGAGCTGCGCCCATCGGGATCGCAGTAGTAAAACGCATTGATCGCCAAGGGCGTCGCCACATCGCGCATCAGCACATTCTCGAACCGGACATGCGCGACCTTGCCGCCGCGCCCGCGCCGGGTCTTGATCCGCAAGCCGCGATCCGTGCCGGTAAATTCGCACGCATAAGCATGAACATCAGTGATATCGCCGCTCATCTCGGAGCCGAGCACCACCGCGCCATGGCCGCGCGCCATCATGCAGTGACGGACCTTCAGCAGCCGCGTCGGCGCGATATGCTCCACCTTGGCGGGCGTGCGCTTGCCCGCCTTCACCGCGATGCAATCGTCGCCCACGGAGAAATGGATGCCGACGAGATCAACATGGGTGCAGCTTTCCGGGTTCAGCCCATCAGTGTTCGGGCTGTCCGGCGGGTTCTCGATCCGCAGCGCGGCGCAGGTCAGCCGGTCGATGCGGTAGGGATGGACGGTCCAGCTTGGGGAATTCTGCACGGTGATCCCCGAAAGCTGCACATTTTTGCCGTGCGCGACGAAGAGCGCTCGCGGGCGGCGCGCGCCGTCGCGGGTCTCCTTCGGCCAGTCCCACCAATCGCCCCGGTCGCCGCCCGCATCGAGCGTGCCGCGTCCGGTGATGATGAGATTATTGCAATCAAGCGCCGTCACGGGCGCCGCGAAAGCCGCTTCGGGCAAGCCTTCCCATGTGCCGATGACCCGGCCCGCATCGTCATGGGGCGGCAGGATCGGCCAGCCCGCGCGGTCGTGATCGGCGTAAAGCGTGGCCCCTTCGGGCAGATACAGCGTCATATCCGCTTTGAGGAAAATCGGGCGGATGCGGTAGCGGCCCGGCGGCACCATCAGCGTGCCCCCCTGCGGCACGGCGGCGATGGCCTCCGCAAAGGCCGCGCTGTTGTCCGCCGCCTCCGGGTCCGCGCCGAAATCCGCGACATTGACCGCGCCTGCGCAGGCGGCGGTGCGGAAACGCAAGTCGGCCCCGCCCATGGCAAAGACATAGTCCGTCTCCGGCGACAGCGCTTCGAGAAAGACCGGCGCGACATCGCTTTGCCCGCTCTGAACGGGCTCGCCGCCCGCAAGGGTCAACCGCCAGTCACGCGGCCCGCCCAAATGATAGCGCGTGTCGCCGTCGCGGCAGAGAAGCGTCGCTGTGCGCGCGGAAAGGGAAACAAGTTCAAGCGTGACTGTCATGGGGAAAGACCTTGGAGGGAACCGGAGCCCGAAGGCTCCGGCCAGGGAGATCAGCGGATTTCGTCGAGCAGTTCGTTCAGCCCGTAGAACATATCCGACGCGGCGGTTTCGGCATCAATCTCGCCATAGGCAAATAGCTCAAGATTGTCATCGAGGGCCGAACGCGCATCGGGATGCTCCATGAACGGGTGGATCGCCGGGCCTTCCGCATCGAGGATCAGCTGCTGCGCATCGACCTGCTCTTGCTGAAGAATGCCCTCCGCCAGAAGCTGCTCGCGCGCCGCATCGGAGGCCGGGACACCGCGAGCCGAGCCCATGGCCGTCACCCCTTCCGGCTCATTCAGCAGGCAGTTGACGATCTGCGCGGCGGCTTCCTGATTGTCGGAATTGCGCGAGATCGCAAAGAGCATGGAGGATTTGCGATAAATCCCGGCGGTCTGCTGACCCTCCTGCGACAGAAGATCGGTGTAAGCCAGCTCCTGCCCGTCCTGAAGCGGATCGGAGATTTTGAAATAGGTCGTGTCCCACTGATAGGTGCCAGCAAGCTCGCCATTCGCCCATTTCGGGTTCTCAAAGAGCGGCACATTGCCCGCAGCGGCCACATCGGTCCAGGCCTGGATGACGTTGTTATCGACCATCGACTGATAGAAATTCAGCGCATCGACCATGTCTTCCTCGGTCCATGCGATCTCATTGGTCTCCGCGTCGATCAGCGATTTGCCGGTTTTCTGGGTGCCGTAAAGGGTCACGATCAGCGAACCGTCGAGGCCGATCCCCTCAAAGGGATAATAGCCCTCGCCAAGCTGCTCCTGAAAGACCGGGCCCGCGGCCATCAGATCATCCCAAGTTTCGGGAAGCTCCAGCCCCGCCTGTTCCCAGGTCGTCTTGTTGAACACGAAGAGGCGGCCGGTGGTGGAGATCGACAGCCCGTTCAGCTTGCCGTCCACGGTCCCTGCGGCGATCTCATCCTCATTCCACTGCGACAGATCAATCGTGTCCGAGAACTGATTGAGATCCGCGAACCCGTCGCCGCTTTCCGAAAAGATCGGCAGCCAGGGCCAGTTGATCTGCATGATGTCCGCTTCGGTCTGCCCCGCGATCTGGGTGGCGACTTTCTCGAAATGGCCGGTCCATCCGGTGAATTCCGGCTGGATCGTGTGGCCGTATTTCTCGCCGCAAACCTTGAGCGCCTCTTGAGTGGCGATGTGGCGGCTGTCCCCGCCCCACCAGCTCATCCGCAGATCGGCGGCCTGCGATGCGCTCGACAGCGCGGTGCCTGCCAGAAGTGTGGTTACAAAAATCTTTCTCATCTTCATTCCTCCCAGATTGAGCCAGATGGTCATTGCGCCAGCGACAGGTTGAGGCCGCTTTCGCTATCGAAAATATGGATGCGCTTGCCGTCGGGCCTCAGGCCCACGGCATCGCCGCGTTGCAGGTTCTTGTCGAATTTCTCGGAGGGCACGACGCTCACGAAGGTCGCCCCGCCCACATCGGCATGAACATTGACCTCATGCCCCATGAATTCGAGATTGCTGATCGTGCCGGTGAAGGCGTCTTCGCTCTCGGCGGCGACCAGTTCGAGATGCTGCGGGCGGATGCCGAGCTTCACCACGCCCTCGCTGGTGTTCAGCCGCTCCGCCAGCCCGTCATGGACGCGGATTGTCTGCCCGCCCACGGTCAGCACCGGCGCGCCGTCACCGCGCGCAAGATCGCAAAGAACAAGGTTCATTTCCGGCATCCCGATGAACCCCGCCACGAAATCATTCGCGGGCGCTTCATAGAGCGTCGCCGGGTCCGCCACCTGCATGATGTGGCCGTCCTTCATAACGCAGATCCGGTCGCCCATGGTCATGGCTTCGACTTGGTCATGGGTCACGTAAACCACCGTCGCCGGGCGCCCTTCCTGCCGCAGACGCTTGTGCAGATCGGTGATCCGCACCCGCATCGAGGCCCGCAGTTTCGCATCGAGGTTCGAAAGCGGCTCGTCAAAGAGGAAGACTTCGGGATGCTTAATAAGCGCGCGCCCAAGGGCGACCCGCTGCGCCTGTCCGCCCGAAAGCTGTTTGGGCAGACGGTCGAGCAGGGTCTCGATTTCGAGAATGCCCGACACCTCTTCCGTCTTATGCTCGATCTCCTCTTTCGGCTTGCGCTTCAGCTTGAGTCCGAAAGAGAGGTTCTTGCGCACCTTCATATGCGGATAGAGCGCATAGTTCTGGAACACCATCGCGATGCCGCGCTTGCCGGGGACGAGATCGTTGACGACCTGCTCGCCGATGCGGATCTCCCCGCCGGTGATGGTCTCCAGACCGGCAATCATCCGCAGCGTGGTGGATTTGGCGCAGCCCGATGGGCCAACCAGCACCATGAACTCCCCTTCCGCCACATCGAGATTGATGCCGTGAACCGCCTTGAAGCCGTTGCCATAGGTCTTTTCGACCGAACGAAGTTGTAACTGAGCCATTAGCCTTTGACCCCCCCTGTCGAGATGCCTTCGATGAAGTATTTCTGCGCCATGAAGAACACCAAGAGTGACGGCGCGAGTGCGAGAACCGACATTGCGAGGATCTGGTTCCAGGCAAATGCTTCGGTGGTGTCGATGGACAGTTTGAGCGCGAGGCTCACAGGATATTTGTCCACCGAGGAGATGTAGATGAGCGGCCCGAGAAAGTCGTTCATCGTCCACATGAACTGGAAGAGGCAGACCGAGATGATCGCCGGCATCAGCATCGGCACCACCACATAGATCAGCGTCTGAAGGGTGTTCGCCCCGTCCACACGCGCGGCCTCTTCCATGTCGCGCGGGATGGCGCGCAGGAACTGGATGATCATGAACACGAAGAACGCATCGCCCGCCAGTGCCGAGGGCACCCAGAGCGGCAGGAAGCTGTCGAGCCAGCCAATATCGCGGAACAGCAGATATTGCGGGATGCGCGTCACGACATTCGGCAGAAGCAGCGTCGCGATCACCGAGGCGAACATGATCTTCTTGAAGGGAAAATCAAACCGCGCGAAGCCGTAAGCCACCAGCGTGCAGGAAATCGCCGTCCCGATGGTCTTGGGAATGATGATCCAGAGCGAGTTGAGGAAGAAATGCCCGAATGTGTAGGGCGTCGAGGTTTTCCAGCCGTCGATATAGCCCTGCAAGGTCGGCTCGCTCGGCCAGAAGGAGGGCGAGGAGAACATTTCTGCATTGGTCTTGAAGGACGCCCCAACGAGCCAGATCAGCGGATAGACCATGATCAGGCCAATCACCGTCAGCAGCGTGTAGCGGATGATCGCGTTCACGCGGGCCTTGCGGCGGAGCTTGAGCTCCAGCGCGGTCGGCGGCTGGCGTTCGCCGGCGTCTTGTCTGGGAAGTTCGGATAACATGGACATAGGTTCAGCTCCGCTTGTCGCCTGCGTAATAGACCCACTTTTTCGACGACCAGAAGGCGACCAGCGTCAGCACCATGATGATGACGAACAGCACCCAGGCAATGGCCGAAGCGTAACCCATATCGAAGCTCTTGAACGCCTCGTCATAGATATAAAGGGGCAGCAGATAGGTGGATTTGAGAGGGCCGCCTTGCGTGATGATGTAGGGGCCGTTGAATTCCTGAAACGCCTGCACGGTCTGCATGATCAGGTTGAAAAAGATCACGGGCGTGATGAGCGGCAGGGTGATATTGCGGAAAATCTGCCACGGACCGGCCCCGTCAATCGACGCCGCTTCATAGAGCGATTTGTCCACCGACTGGAGCGCCGCGAGGAAGATCACCATCGCCGAGCCGAACTGCCAGCAGCGCAGCAGCGTGATGGTAAAGAGCGCGTTTTCCGGGTCGCCGAACCAGTTGATCGGCTCGCCGCCAAGCGCCGTGATGACCATGTTCACAAGGCCCGTATCCGCGAAGATATAGCGCCACAGCACCGCAATCGCGATGGAGCCGCCGAGGATCGAGGGCACATAATAGGCCGTGCGGAAGAGGTTGATCGCCTTGAGCCGGTAATTCAGCACCACCGCGATGAAGAGCGCGAAGGCGAGCTTCAGCGGCACGGTCAAAAACACATACAGCAACGTCACATTCAGCGATTTGCTAAACGTGCGGTCGCGGGTAAACAGCCGCTCGTAATTCTCCGTGCCGACCCATTCCGGGGATGACAGCAAGTCATAATCGGTGAAGCTGAGATAGAGCGACGCAACAAACGGAAATGCGGTGAACAGCAGCAGGCCGATCACATAGGGCGCGACATACCACAGCCCCACATATTTGCTTTCTCCTCCCATCAGGCAACCTCCTTTATCAGGGCCTCTGGCAGATGGGCTGCCGTTGCCAGGATCATCTCCGCGAGCATCTCGCGGGCTTTGTTATCGCCAAGTGGCGCGACCAACGGGTCAGACCGGAACAGTTCAAAAATCGTGCTGTGATCGCCCGTGGCGACCGCCTCCAGCCAGGCCGACTGGCGCGCCGCGTGATCGCGGGTGATCGCCGCCAGCTCCTCGGGCAGACGGCCCGCCAGAAGCGGCGTCACGCCAAGGCCGGAAAAGAGCGCATTGCTTTCCACAATCGCACCTTCGGGCAAATTCGCGATCTGGCCGCGGTTCGGCATATTTACGTTGGACACATGCGGCTCCCCGCCCATAAGCGCGCGGATCTGATCGACCAGCGCCTCGTCCGAGCGTTTCGGCTGCACTTCGCCCTCACCGCGCAAAAGCGCCGCGCGCGCGTCGCGGCGGGCCGCATTGTCGCGCTTGCGATACGCAATCGGCGTGATGCCGAAATCCCAGTCGTCATTCTGCGCGAGATAGAGATCCGCGGGCAGAAACTCGACGAGATGCCGGTCCCCTGCCGCCGCCGCGATCCCGAAGCGCCGGGTGAGATCGAACTTCACCCGCGAGCGATCCTCGAAATAGCGCGCATGTTCATCCGCCGGGTCCACCGGCGCGGCGGTCCAACCCGGCCCCGCGAATTCCTCCACGAAATCGCGATAGGCGGGCATCATGTCGGCGCCGCCGAGGCTGATCCGGTCCACGAAGGTGAAATGGTTGATGCCGAGGACGTTGACCTCCACATCGCGCTGCGTCCAGCGCGCGCCTCCGTCGCGGCGATTGGCGATCCAGGCGACCTGCTTGCGCAGTTTCGTCACCTCATGGCACTCGCCCCAGCAACGGATCTCCGGGAACGCCCGGTAAAGCGCGCCTGTCAGAACACTCATCGGATTTGTCAGATTACATACGTAAGCGTGCGGTGCATGAGCCGCGATGGCCGCGCCGATCTCCAGCATCATCGGGATGGCGCGAAGGGCGCGGACATAGCCGCCCGGCCCCACCGTGTCGCCCACCGATTGCGTGATCCCGTAGCGCGCCGGGATCTCGATATCCTGCGCCATATCGTCGAAGCTGCCCGGCAGGATCGAGACGACGACCACATCCGCGCCCGTCAGCGTCTCCGCTAACGTGTCGCAGACGGTGTATCGCGCCGGAAACCCTTTACTCACATGGGCATAGCGCGCGCCAAGGGCCGCGTTTTCCTCTGCCGCTTTGCGATTGAGATCATAGAGTCGCACCTCGGCGGCAAGGCTCTCATCATAGGCGAGATCCCCCATCAGCCCGAGCGCCCAATTGACAGATCCGCCACCGATATAGGCGATCGTCACGGGCAATTTCTCGTCGCGCTGTGCTGTCATTCTGACATTCCCCCCAGCCTCTGTGCGGGCCTCATCTGCGGAAACTCTCGGCACGAAAAACTTGTCATACTTTTTGTATGATAAGTTTTCATCTGCTTTCAAGGGGAAATATCAGAAATTACCTATCTTCATGATTTTGCGCATCTTTCATGCGCGATCTTCAGCAACACAAGTCATCGGACAAGTTCACCCGATTCGGTTTGGCGCGCAGAAACCCACCCGCCAAACCGTCGCCTCATCACAGGAAATCATCCCGGCGCGGTGTGAAGCAGTCGATCAGCTCGCCCGCTTCGAGGCAGAGGCAGCCATGCTCGGCACCCGATGGGATGACAAAACTGTCCCCCGGCCCCACCTCGAACGACTCGCCGCCCACATGAAACCGGAATTTCCCGCTTTTCACATAGGTTGACTGCACATGCGGGTGGTGATGCGGCGTCCCCTCCCCGCCCTCGCCAAAGCGAAACGCCACAACCATCAGCTCCGGCGAATCTGCGAGAACCTGCCGCGTGACGCCCTCACCCGTGGACACAACTGGAAATGAATTTTTCATCTGACACTCTCCATCCTTTGTCGCGGCGACCTCCCAAGGTGCGCCGTAGTCACTTCATTTTGCGTGGTTTTCGGCAAACTCCTCCCGGACTCCCCACAACACGCAATTATTTGTATAACAGGTTTTACAACATGTATTACAGATGGTATAGTCCCCTTATAACAAACAGGGAGGGCTCCGCGCATGACTGGCTTCGGTCCAAAATTGCTCGGCGGATTAAAACATGCAGGGTCGATCTTCGTGACCCTGTTCGGTCTCTTGATCCTGACATTCATTATCGGCCGCATGATGCCGGTCGATCCGGTCCGCGCCATGGTCGGCGAGGACGCCACCCGCGAGGTTTACGAGACGGTCTACCGCCAGCTTGGCCTCGACCGGCCGATGTGGGAGCAGTTCCTGATCTATCTCGGCGATGTGATCCGGCTCGATTTCGGCACCTCGATCCGCACCGGCCAGCCCGTGTTGCAAGACATCGCGCAAGTCCTGCCCGCCACCATGGAACTCGCCACTTTCGCGATCATCTTCGGCGCGGGCGTCGGCATCCCCCTTGGCGTGATCGCCGCCGTCCATAAGGACAAGTTTCTCGACCATATCATCCGCGTCTTCAGTCTGATGGGCCACTCCATGCCGATTTTCTGGACCGGCATGATCGGCCTTCTGGTGTTCTATGCCGGGCTCGGCTGGGTCGGCGGCTCTGGCCGGATGAGCCAGTTCTATATCGGCCTCGTCCCGGCGCGCACGAATTTCCTCTTGATCGACAGCGCGCTTGCCGGGCAATGGGACGTGTTCTGGAGCGCGGTCAACCATATCATCCTGCCCGCCTCGCTCCTCGGCTACAGTTCCTCCGCCTATATCACCCGCATGACCCGCAGCTTCATGCTCGATCAGCTTGGGCAGGAATATGTAACCACCGCGCGGGTCAAGGGCCTGAGCGCCCGCCAGACGATCTGGCGCCACGCCTTTGGCAATATCCGCGTGCAGCTCGTCACCATCGTCGCCCTTGCCTATGGCGCGCTTCTCGAAGGGGCGGTGCTGATCGAGACGGTCTTCGCCTGGCCCGGCTTCGGCCAGTATCTGACCTCGAACCTGCTCATCGGCGACATGAATGCCGTGATGACCTGCGTTCTCATCGTCGGGCTGATCTTTGTGGGTCTGAACCTGCTCTCCGACATTCTTTACCGCGTCTTTGATCCGAGGACACGCTGATGCAAAGCACCACTGTTTCCGCCAAAAAATCCGCTGGCTCCGGCTCCCAAAGCCTGCGCGCCTTCCGCAACATTGTCGTCTATCTCGCGACCAGACCGACCTCGGCTTTCGGGCTTCTGGTGATCGCGCTTCTGCTGCTGATCGCGCTTTTTGCGCCGCTGATCGCGCCCTATTCGCCCTATGCGCAGGATCTGCAATCGACGCTGCAACCGCCCTCGGGCGCGCATCTTTTCGGCACCGATGAGCTGGGGCGTGACATTTTCAGCCGCCTTGTCTTCGGCGCGCGCATCACGCTCACCATCATCTTCCTCGTGACCGTCACCGTCGGGCCGATCGGCCTCATCGTCGGCACGGTCGCGGGCTATTTCGGCGGGCGTGTCGATACGATCCTGATGCGGGTGACGGATATTTTCCTGTCCTTCCCGTCGCTGATCCTCTCGCTCGCCTTTGTGGCCGCGCTTGGCCCGAGCCTCAACAACGCCATCGTCGCGATCTCGCTCACCGCCTGGCCGCCGATTGCGCGCCTCGCCCGCGCCGAGACGATGACCTTCCGCAAGACCGACTATATCTCCGCCGCCCGCCTGCAAGGCGCAAGCCCGATGCGGATCATCTGGCGCTCCATCGTGCCGATGTGTCTGCCCTCGGTGTTGATCCGTCTGACGCTGAACATGGCGACCGTGATCCTCACCGCAGCGGGCCTCGGCTTTCTCGGCCTCGGCGCGCAGCCGCCCATGCCCGAATGGGGCGCGATGATCGCGACCGGGCGGCGCTACATGATCGATAGCTGGTGGGTCGTGACCTTCCCCGGCCTCGCCATTCTCGCGGTCAGCCTCGCCTTCAACCTGCTCGGTGACGGCCTGCGCGACGCGCTCGATCCCAAACAGATGAACCGGAGGTAAGGGCGATGACCACCACCCATGACAGCATCCTCGATGTGGACAATCTGCGCGTGCGTTACGGCGGCGCCCCCGGCTATGCGGTGCAAGGGGTCAGCTTCCAGCTTGGCCGCGAACGCCTTGGCATCGTGGGGGAATCCGGCTCCGGCAAATCCACCGTCGGGCGCGCCCTGATGCGGCTTTTGCCCGGCGCGAGCGTCGATGCGGACACCATGCGCTTTGAGGAGGTCGACCTTCTCAAAGCCAGCGAGCGGCAAATGCTGAAAATCCGCGGCGCGCGCATGTCGATGATCTTGCAGGATCCGAAATTCTCCCTCAACCCGATCCAGCGTTGCGGCGACCAGATCTCGGAAGCCTACCGCACCCATGTTCGCGCCAGCAAAAAACAGGCGCGGGAGAAAGCCATCGCCATGCTGGAGGCGGTGCAGATCCGCAACCCGGAGCATGTCTACACGCTCTATCCTCATGAGGTTTCGGGCGGGATGGGCCAGCGGATCATGATCGCCATGATGCTGCTGACGGACCCTGACCTTGTGATCGCGGATGAGCCGACCTCGGCGCTTGATGTGACCGTCCGCCTGCAAGTGCTGAAGATACTCGACGATCTGGTGCGCGAGAAAGGCATCGGCCTCATCATGATCTCCCATGACCTCAACCTTGTGCGCAATTTCTGCGACCGGGTGCTGATCATGTATGCGGGCCGGGTGGTGGAAACGCTGAACGCCCGCGATCTCGACAAGGCGCAGCATCCCTATACCCGCGGGCTTCTCGCCGCGCAGCCGCGGATCGGCGGCACCCGCGACACCCTGCCCGTTCTCGCCCGCGACCCGGCTTGGGGCGGCGCCAATGAGACACCAGAGGAGACCCACGCATGAAACCCATTTCCATCGGCAATCTCTCCGTCGCCTTCGGCGCGCTCAAGGTGCTCGATCAGGTCTCGCTCCATGTCGAGGCGGGCGAATGTTTCGGCCTTGTGGGCGAGTCCGGCTCCGGAAAATCCACGATTTTGCGCTGTATCTCCATGCTTTACGATCACTGGGACGGCACCGCACGGCTTGGCGAGGACGACATTCGCGGCATGAACACCATGGCCCGCTGCCGGGCGCTTCAGATGGTATTCCAAGACCCCTACGGCTCGCTCCACCCGCGCCACAGCGTACGCACCGTGCTGTCCGAGCCGCTGAAGATCCACAAGCTCGATCAGCACGACGCGCGGATGGAGCAGGCGATGATCGACGTGGGCTTGCCCGTCGATTTCCTCGACCGCTACCCCCACCAGCTTTCCGGCGGTCAGCGCCAGCGCGTCGCCATTGCACGCGCGCTGATCCTGGAACCGGATGTGCTGCTGCTCGACGAGCCGACCTCGGCCCTCGATGTGTCGGTGCAGGCGGAAATTCTCAACCTGCTGGTGCGTCTGCGCGCGGAGAAGGGCTTTACCTATCTCATGGTCAGCCATGATCTCGCCGTGGTCGATCACATGTGCGACCGTTTCGCGGTCATGCAGCATGGGCGGATCGTGGAAATCCTCTCCCGCGACGCGATCCTCGGCGGCACCGCCACCGAGCCCTATGCCCGCGAGTTGATCGAAGCGAGCCTCACCTATGAGCGCGAAGCCGGGTAACACCCGCGAACCCTGACAGCCGAGACCCCCGCCCAAAAGCGGGGGTTTTTCTTTGCCCTGCTGCGCCGCCACGCGCGCAAAAAAAACGGGCCGGAAACTCCGGCCCGCTCCATCCCTCACCCGAAGGGTCAGCGATCCTTGGTCACATCCTCAAAACGCGACACCCACGGGTCGATGATGATCCCCGACACATCCGACTGATAGGCCGCCGTCACCACCCGCTCCGAGAAGGGCTGGATCGAGGTGATCTTCTCGTCGATCATCTGCTGGATTTCTTCATATTGCGCGACCTGCGCAGCCTCGTCCCGCTCAATGAGCGCCGCTTCGATCTTCGCGTTCAGCTCTTCATCCTGATAGCTCGTGCGCCAGCTTTGATAGTTGGTCAGCCCGGCTTCCTGAGAGTTGTCGGGGTTGTAGACGAGCGCGCGCAAATTCGAATCCGGGTGGGGCTGCTGCCCGCCGCCGCCGCGCCCGACGAGCAGTTCAAACTGCCGATCACGCATCGCGCCATAAATCTGCCCGCCATCGCCGGTGATGATCTCCGCATTGATCCCGGCCTGCGCCAGCGTGCCCTGAATGGCGGTGGCGGAGTCGAGGAATTCCTGCGTCGAGATCACCCGGATCGAGGTGTCGAACCCGTCGGGATAGCCCGCCTCGGCCAAGAGTTCCTTGGCCCGCTCCACATCGAGCGCATAGCCCGGATCATCGAGCGCCGCGAAGGCGCCGGTGTTGATCGGGCGCTGCCGCTCGACCCCGAAATAGGGCATGATCGCCGCGTTGATCCCCGCGTAATCAATCAGATAACGCAGCGCTTCGCGCACTTTGGGGTCCGCATAGCGCTCGTCTTCCATGGAGACGGCCAGATAGTAGAAACCGGAGCTGGCCACGGTCTCGACGCTCACGCCCTCCTGCTCCTCAAGCGCGCGCAGATCCGGCGCGGCGAGGCTGAAGCCGACATCAAGATCGCCCTGCGCCAGCCCGAGCCGCTGCGACTGCGATTCCGGCAAATGGCGCATCAGAACGCGGGCCATTTGCGGCGCGTCGCCCCAGAAATTCTCGTTCCGTGTCAGGATGATATACTCATTGGAGCGCCAGTCGGTCAGGGTAAACGCGCCCGAGCCCGCCGAATTGTTCGTCAGCCACGCCTGCCCCAGATCGCCGTCGCTCTCATTCTCCATCACCAGCTTGCTGTCGAGCACCGAGCCGACGCCCGCTTGCGACAGATACATCAGGATCAGCTTGGGATCGTCCTCCTGCGGCAGGTTGAGGCGGAACGTATGCTCGTCCACCACCTCAAACTGCGCGTCCACCCCATCGGCGGTAAAGCCGCGGCTGGTCAGGCCCGAGGATTGCGCCAGCCCAAGCTGGAACAGCCGGTCGAAGCTGAATTTCACATCCTCCGCCGTCACCGGATTGCCCGAGGCGAACACCGCATCCTGCACCAGATTAAAGGTCACCGAACGGTTATCCTCCGCGACCTCCCAGCTTTCGGCCAGACGCGGCTGAAGCTCCTTGGTCTCCGGGTCCAGCTCGATCAACGCGTCATACACATTGTTGAGCACCTGCACGGCCTCGCCGCCGGTGATCGCCGCCGGGTCCATCGTCAGCACATTGGTCATGGTGAAGGCGACGATCAGCTGATCCTCCGGGGTCTCCGCCAGAACCGGTGCCGATGTCGCGAGCAGCGTGGCCAGAACGCCCGCTTTCAGAAATTGTCTCATGGTTTCCTCCCAGAATGTTGTGAGACTTGCGCGAAAAGGACGCGGGCGGCATCGCGGCCGCCCACATCTCGTCATGAAACGCGATTGTTTTCGATGTGATCGAAGTCGATATCCTCGCCCAGACCCGGCCGGTCCGGCACATGGACATAGCCATCCGCATCCATCGGATCGGACAGGGATTTGAGATAATCCAGCCCGTCATCATATTCGAGGAACGGGTGCAAAAGACCCCGCTCATACCATTTGCAATTCTTGGCCGCGGCGACGACATGCAGGTTCATCGCCGTGTTGCCATGCACCTCGCAGGCAATCCCGAAACTCTCCGCGAGATGCATCGTTTTCAGCGCAGGCGTGATCCCGCCCACATCATTCACACCGGTGCGCAAAATGTCGCACGCGCCGGATTTGATCCACTCGGCCCGGTGCCAATGCTTGCCCGCCGCGCTTTCCGGCCCCACGACCGGAATGTCGAGGTTCTCCGCAAGCCATTGATAGGACGACATGGATTGCTCATCCATCGGCTCTTCGATCCAGGCAAAACCCAGCTTTTCCAACCCGCGCCCCAGCTCAAGCGCCTCCACACGGCTATACCAGTGGAAGGCGTCGATCATCAGGTCGATCTCCGGGCCAACCGCCTCACGCACCGCCGCGCAGGCCTTGATGTCCATCCGCACATCGGGGGCCCAACTGACCGGCGGCATCCATGTATGCAGCTTGATGCCCTTATAGCCGCGCGCGACCAGCGTTTCGGCAAAACGCCCGTAATCCTCGGGGGTTGCAAGCCCGCCCTCCAGCTCATCGCCGCACATGATGGAGCCATAGGCCAGCACCTTGTCACGATAACCGCCGATCAGTTTGTAGACCGGCTCGCCGAGCCGCCGCCCCGCCAGATCCCAAAGTGCGCAATCGACCACCGCCAGCGTGCGGTCCGTCAGTTGCGCCGCCGAACCGCGCTGCCAATGCGCGAGATCCTGCCAGAGCCGCTCGCGGTCCCGGTGGTCCTGCCCGATCAGCACTTTTTTCACGAATTTCTCGATCACATGCGGGCGGACCACTTCGGGCGGGCAAAAACTGTGGCCCGCATGGCCATCCTCGGTGCGGATCGTTAGCATCGCCTGCTGCACCTGATGCGCCGGCCCCGGATGCGCGTGACCCGCGCTGTCGCTATGCCGCCGCGTCGTGTGGTTAAAAACCGTTACCTCAATATCCGTGATAATCACGCATCCATCTCCCTCATTGCGACCGGCCTGGCGTCGAGTCGTATTCTGTTATACAAATTTGTATGACAGATTATCCTCCATGTCAAACCGGGAATGAACCGCACGTCAATTTGCGTATTTTTCTCGAAAAACGCGCCGGAATTGCGTAAAAATCTGTAAAACAACTCTGGAGGTGGTGATGAGCAACGCGATTGGATCGAGAGGCGTCAGGCCCGCGCCCGGCGGCCGCGCATGACCGCCGCCCCTGCCCCGGCCCGGACCCGCGCCGCCCAGATCGCGCAGGATCTCGAACAGAAAATCGAGACCGGCCATTTCCGCCCCGGCGACCGCTTGCCCAGCGAATCCGAACTGACCCAGACCCACAGCGTCAGCCGCACCGTGGTGCGCGAAGCCCTCGGCCAGCTGCGCTCCAAGGGGCTGATCGAGTCGCGCAAAGGCTCCGGCGTCTTCGTGCTGGACCCGCCCAAAACCGCCACCGGCGCGCCCTTCCACGACATCGACATGCAGCGGATTTCCTCAGTGATCGAGATGTTCGAACTGCGCAGCGCCTTCGAGATCAGCGCCGCCGGGATCGCCGCACAGCGCGGCTCCGCCGACCAGTTCGACGCCATTTTGCAAGCGGGCCGCGAGGTCGCGCGCTGCATCGAGGCGGGCACCTCCACCCGCAAAGCCGATTTCGATTTCCACATGACCATCGCCAAAGCTACGCAAAACCGGCGCTTCCCCGAATTCCTGTCCCTGATCCGCCAGGGCATCGTCCCGCGGGTCGAGCTTGAAGCCGGCGACGGCCCCCGCCGCGCCTACGAGCCCAACCCCGACATGGTCGCCGAACACGACGCCATCGCCACCGCCATCCTCAACCGCGACAGCGACGCCGCCAAAACCGCCATGGAACGCCACCTCGAAGGCAGCCTTGCAAGGTATCGCGATTTGTTAAGGACGGGGTGAGGCGCGCCGTGGCTATTCCGAAAGATTTTCTGGATGTCTCCTCGCATTCAGCGACAACGACGCTCCGAGCGGGAAAGCCCCTCAGCCGATGATCGCCAGAATATCTTCGTCATTCTTCGTTATCGCCATCGACAGAGGAGACCGTCCGGCGGCGTTCACCTGATGGGGATCGCCGCCGCGATCAAAGATAAGCTTGATAATCTCCAAATCCGGTTTCGGCTGCATAACAGCCGTCCAAAGCGGCCCGTTACCATATGCATCGACAAGCTTAACGTCGGCGCCAGCTCGTATCAGCGCGCGCGCAATATCCGCATAGCCCCGCGAAATCGCGTATTGCAACGCCGTCTGTCCCTTATGGTCTTGATGATCAATACGCGCGCCGAGCGCGACGAGATTCACCGCATAGCGGGGACGGCTTGCGATTGCCGTCTGCAGCAAGGAATAGCCGTCCTCGCTGACAGCGCCATAATCCGTGATTTCGGTCAAATCAAAGTCATCGTTGGCTCTTAGGGCCTGGAACCATGTTTCGATAATCAGCGTCCTCCCAGTCGGTAGAGCAATGATGAGCCGCAGCCCTGTCAACGCCCGTCACTCAAGCGATCTCTTTCGACCCTAAAGCCTGACGCGGGACCTTAGAAACTCCAAATACGATACATCATCGGGCTCAAAAATCTCCTCACCCTCCAGCATATAGGCCCGCAAGAGCGGATCGACAGCGTCATCCCGCCGTCCGAGATCATACAGCGTCGCTCCAAGACTGAACTGCACAAATGCATTGGCATGACCATCGCCCGCCGCATCCGCCGACTGAAAGGACGACAGTGCGTCCTCCATGGCCCCCTTTTCCCGATACGCGTCGCCGATGGAGGCATGAAGCCACATGGCGGCGTCCCATTGCGCTTGAGGCGCTGGAAGAAGCGCCAGCGCGCTCCGCCAATACCCAATCGCGGCGTCATACTGACTGGCATCCAAAGCGCCATTGCCCAATTCGGACAATTCCGTGACGCGGTCGTAAATCGGATCAGGCAGTTCATCCATCGCGGCGCGTCCGCTCTTTCAAGTAAAACTCCAAATACTGAAGATGTTCACCCTTGAAGCCGTCCCGGCCGTAGAGTTCATGAACACGTTCAAACACCGGATAGGCCTCGTCAAAAAGCTCGAGCTTATAAAGCGCCTCGCCTTCGATCTTCAGCGTATACAGGCTTTCCCGGTCGGCATCGTCATACATTTCGTAGACAGTGGGGATCCACTGCTTTGCTTTGGCGGGGTCACCCAAGCGCGTATGTAGCGAAACAAAAGCAACCGAGAGGCTTTGTGGATAGTAATCCCAATTCTTTTTCGGCTCCGGAATAAGATCCCAAGCCTCCTGCATGTGGGCTTCCATACCCGCGAAATTGCCTGCCTTTGCTTTCTCTCGCCCTTGCGCGCGCGCATCATCAATACGCTGTCGAATGTCACTCTCGATTTCCGGCTTTCTGTTCATATCCCGCTCCGGATCTGCATTCACGAATTTAATTTCGTGACTCATTACCATCTTTTTGCAATGCGTAAATGCTTTTGTCAGCCGGATATTCTCAACTGAACGATTGGGCGCAAAAACTCTCGATGACGCGAACTTTGAAGACGCAACCCAACGCTCGCAGTCAGCCCGAGACAAAAATCGTTTCGCAATCTCCGCTGACGGAACGTATATTCGCGCCAACCAAGGACACTCAGTTGCTGTGGATCTCGGTCTCAAGCCTATCGCACCACCAGAATTTCTTTACCACGGTACAGCAACCCGCTTCCTCGACAGCATCAAGGAACAGGGATGACTTCCGCAAAATCGCCAATATGTGCATCTGTCTGCAGATGTCGAGACAGCCACTAAAGTTGGCGAACGGCACGGTAAACCCGTCGTTTTAACCATCCCGGCCCTCACTATGCACGAGCAAGGCCACCAATTTTTTCAAGCCGAAAATGGTGTATGGTTGGCGCGCTCCATCAGCCAAGAGTGGTTGAATCATGACTCATGGATTTAGCAAGGGCATGTAGCGCAACATTTTCCCACTCAAGATACAAGAAAAAGTGGCGCCATTCCGGCTGATATTTACGTCCCTTGTATATCTCTGCACTCAAACGCAAAAAATCAGTGTCGAAAAGCTCATAGACACGGCTCGATTTGAACGGGAAATGGACCAGAAATTGCTCAGGATGATATCCGGGCAATGGAGCGAAGTACTGATATGCGCACCCTTCGAAGCGCAAATCTATACTCTTGGTGCTATTATCGTATAAGATAGAAAAGTCCAAGACCCTGCTATCAAATCCGAATTTAACGCCGTCTTCCCCGTGCGGCAAAAGGCGGTCAACAAAACAATATCTTTCTTCGTATTGCATTCTTACCAATCACTTGGCGAAATTGGATCGCCCTTGTTGTTATCCAGCTTATCCTGGAACTCTTGATCCCAAGCCTTATCCGGACACCGCTCCTTACCGGTCTGATTCCGAGTTATTCCTAGTAGGCATCTCTAAATGCTCAGTTAGAAGAATGATCATCTCCAGGTCCGGTCTATACCCCTGTTCTCAAGCGCCCCATGGGCCTCGCGTTTTTCACCAAATATTCGGTACATTCTATAACCGCACTCAAGACTGTCGTTATGATGTATCCAGCGGTTTTTAGCTTCAATCAATAGACGATCAACCTGCCATCTCTACCGCCGCCAATCATTCCACAAGGAAAGTGTCCCTTCAAATAATAGTAGGACAAGTAATGATAGAAAGCGGGAGGTGATATATCGCCATATTCACATTCCATGCACAAATTTAAGATATCCCATTTTACCGAACTAATAAATAAATCTGTAAGTCCAAATTTTTTTGCAATCGGAGCACATTTTTCATTCGATATGGACTCTGCATAAGGCTTTACCGTGGATACAATCTCATTCCACTCTTTAAATTTTTCCTTATCACGACTTAAAACAGACGATCTAAAATTGTTAATAGCTTCCAATCCTATCTCTTCCCAATGATCGTCCGCCAGTTTTTCCATCGCCTGATCCCAAGATGATAGAACGACCGCATCTCCTAAATCCTGCACACCGACATTGGAAAACCAATCTGCTTCATAAAGCCGGTCAAGTGTCGCGATTGTCCTCGGGTTTGGTACTCTACTTACCATATTTAGACCTACTTCGATTGATTCATACGTCCGGGAATTCCTGGAATCAGATCTTCACTCGATAGCCAATTTTCCACCCGATTATGACCCGTCCTTCCTGAACGAAACGCACCGGCCCAAGTAATTTCATCAGTCTTTTACAGCATCAATATTTTGATATCTGATTCTTTTCAGAAAATGGAATTTCTCGCAGGCATCGGAGCCTTACCCTCAGCGCCTGTAAAGCAGATCAGCCGATAACCCTAATCGGTTTATATCCATCACTATCAACTGTTGTGAGATAGAAGCGATCCATTTGTGCAAGCAGCGTATAATGCTCAAGTGCTTTTACCAATCGGATATTCTCAACTGAACGATTGGGCCCGAAAACACCCGATAAAGCCAGCGCAGGGAAAAAACCAAAACACTGATCACGGGCAGGTTGTTGGTGAGCTTCAACACATCGCTGATACATGACCTCATCGTCGTAGTCGTAATAATCGACATCCCCTTCGTCTATTGGAAATATTAAAGACGAAAAGCGACTTAAATCAATTTCACTAATATTTTTCTCAGTTTGCGTCAGATTTGAGCAAAAAACCATTGCCGACGGGAGGTCGATCCGAAATATTCCCCATTTTTCGGACCAGCCCCAAAGTTCTCCAAAAGCAGTCTCCCCAAGAACATAGCAATCCTTGTGAGAAAAATCCTCATCTGCTCCAAATACAAGAGCGAGTATAGGTTTGAATTTCTCGGGTGGCCACATCCTGTAAAGGCCACCATAGTAGACACCCAAGCCAACCTCACGAATGAAATCTATTAGATTTTCTGGCATTTTTTCAGAGAGAGCGCTGAGTTCGTCCTCAGACAGATAGATTACGTCGCTAGGCTGGCCAGCTTTCTTTAATTCGTACTGAAAATTCTCATCAATCATAATTTAAGATTTCCTTCTAGCATCGCTTCAGTTCGACATCCATTTTTTCGTGGCTCCGCCCGGCGGCCCGCATAGCATCAGCCTGCTCTTTCAGGGCCTGCGCACGCCCGTCTTGGGTCCACTGGCGCCCAATATGACTGTTCACTTCTCCACCGCCAAGGCCAGAGATCGCGGATGGATCACCTCCCGCTACCATATCAAGCCAATGCGTCGCGTGGAGACCAGACATGTGTTCATCGACCTGAGCATTGGTTAGATTTGGATTATCTCGAACGTATTTTTCTCGATATTCCAATCTCGCTTTCCTTTGTGCACTAGGCTGCCGCAGCTTTTTAGTCCCGCCCGCGCGCTCAAGCACCCAATGCGCGTAGGCCATATCATCTGCGGTCATATTCTTGATCGCAGCGGTTTGCTCAGCAAGCTGACGATCAAGTTCATCAAGGTCAATCCCCGGAGGTGCCTCGAAGCATTTGACTCGGGCTAGTCTCGTACTCCGCGCTCCATCAGCACCGTCTTCCTCTTCCTTGTTGGGACCGGCTTCTCCATCGCTGTCGTCGTTATCGTCACCACCGTCATCATCATCGCCGCGCCGCCGCGCAGCAGCAGCCTTGCCCATATTGGCCGCACCGCTCGCCGCGTCTCCGACCGCCTCGACTTTTTTGAACGGATTGATGACTTCCACGCCGACGCCAAGCACAGCCCCGGTAGCCCCGGCAAACCCGTCCTCTTCCCAGGCGCTTTTCCCGCTCTCCCAGGCATCAGACGCTGCGCCGCTGCCCCATTCCCAGACATTTTCTGCTGTCCCGAGGGGGTCCGTCACCGTCTGTTTCCCAGCCTCATAAACACCGCGCGCGGCGTTGCTGCCGAAATCCTTCACATCCTGAACACTAGGGCGCGATTCCCAAAGATCGCCCAAATCATCCCCCATCGCGGAAGGATCATCCAAGTATTCGCCAATTTTACCGACCAGCGACTCTCCCGACGCTGCCGTGCCGGAGGTCCGTTTCATCCCGCTCCAAAAAGACCCGAGAAAACCCTTCTCTTCCTCGTCGTCGCCATCAGGCGCTTCATGCGCGGCAACGTCCTGAACATGGACATATTCGCCCGGACAGTTGCCGTTGTTCAGCGTGCAACTGTCGCGGTGGCGGATGATCGGCTGGCCCTCGATGCGAACGATGCCTGAGTGGCTCGTCGGCGCGACCACATCGCCTTGCGTGCCGGAGACCATGCCTTTGCCGACCCCGGCCTCATCGCCATAGGTGTTGGTGAACGCGCTATCCCATTTCTTGAGATCGAGCCCGTTGGAGCGGACCGTGACGGCGAATTGCTTCTCATCATTCGCCTGACCGAAGACGGGAAAGGGACAGGGTTTATCCGGCGCGCGGCACACATCCGGCGAGGTTGAGACGGCAATGGCGAAATCCGTTGCCGGAATGACCTCGGGCGGCGCGGGATTGGCGGATGTGGGCGGGGGCGGTTTGGCTTTCGCGGCTTCAGGCTTTATCGCCTTGAGGAGGATCGGATCCTGAAATTCCCAAGCGTCTTCTCCGTTATATCCGGGCGTGCCCTCTGGCGGATGATAATAAAATGTCTGCTTTTCATCATAGGTCGTACTGCCACCTGGGGGGAAATCCGCACGCGCAATCGCAGCGTTGGTTGCTGGATGATCGGTCACATCGGTGATATACATCGTCGGGAGGATGAAAACGTCTTCGTTGCTCATCACACCGCCTCCGGCAATGTCTCGACCGCGCGCAGAACGGGCAAGCCGCGTCCGTCTTCCCAGGGGAAACTGGCGCGCCATGTCAGAAAGACGCGGCCGACGCCGGGGCGCATGTCGAAATGCACGCCATCAAGAACCAGAGGCGCGACACCAATGCCCTTCGGACGCGCCAGTTCCATCTGCATCTTTATGCCCGGCAGCCTCCCGCGAAAGACCGGATAGCGGTGCAGCAAATTGCGAAGCTCGAAGGATTCATCTCCGGTGAGCCAAGTCTCGGTGATCAGATCGGGATGCGCGCATTGCCAAAACCGAAACTCGAAATCCTTGGGGAGCAGCGGATGCCGGTCCTTGATCCAGTCGTCGTCATAGGTCCCTGCATATTCAAGACGCTGCGGCCAGAACGGGGGGATCGGCGCGAGATTTTCCGGGGCATATTCGTGGCTTGGGCTGGCGATTGGCTGGTCAATGGCTTCGATCTGCGGCGCGGGAACACGCTCCACATCCCCCGCGATGTGGTCATTGACGATCCCGCAGCCCAGAGGATTGGCTTCGAACCGCTCCGGCGCGGCGTCTTCGGGCGCCGGGACCGGCCCGCCATAGGCCTTGTCCCACCCGAGCACGACATAAGGCACCGGCTGCGCCGCACTCAGTCGCCAATTGCGCTTTCCGGCGAAAGGAAGCGGAAGCGCGCCCGTCTCCGCCACCCAGTATCGCGGGCCATGAACGCGCAGGTCCTTGTGCACCGGCCCCACGGTCAGACCGCAGGTCCATGAGGCCTGCGGCTCGCCATCATCGGTATAGGCAGCGCCCGCAAAGGTGACATCACTCGTCGGCTTGAACGGCACCAGATCGCCTTGCGTCACGAGGTTCGATTGATGCGGATCGTCGCCGTCATATTGATCGCTCAGCACCAAGGGCGCCTGCTCGCGATCCAGCGCCAGAGGGCCGTCATTGGTGAGCAGGAAGGTGCCGCGCACAACGACCACGCCAAGCATTTCGCCAGCGAGGTTATACTGCCGGAAGGCCATGGCCGAAAACGGCGTGTGGTTCTCCACCGACATGCTGCTTATCCGCCGGGCTTGTTGAGATCGACAACCACCCCGTTGATCTGCACGGGGCCCGAGGCGGTGAAGTTGAATTTCGTGCCCAAGATGGTCACGGACCCATCTTCACGCATGATGAATTTCGAGGCGCCGCACTCGATCACAAACTCCTTGCCGACCTTCGTCTTTTTGAATTTCCCGATGGTCTCCGTCTGCACCTCGCCCACCGTGGTCTCCATGCGCACACCGACATCCGTGATCATCTTCTCGCCGATATTGGACTTTTTGAGTGTGCCGACATTCTCGATCAGCGTCGCGCCGATATTGGAGATTTTGCTGACCCCGACCTGCTCCGCGAGCGACACGCCCACACTGTCGGTTTTGAAATTTCCGTAAACCGTGTTCACCACGCCGGGAACCGAGAGCATGCTGGTCGTATCGTTACTCAGCGCTGTGGCTTTGCCCTGCAGGCCCGCGCCCCCGTCGGCCGTGGCATCGCCGCTTTGCACAACCCCATCCCGATCTCCGAGCCCGGTTCCCGAGAAGAACCCAAGGGTCGAGCCCGCCATACTCGCCGCCATGCCTTTGATCGCCAGCGCCTGCGTGTCAGAGGTTCCGGGCTGCGTGCCAGTCTCTTCGAGCATCTTCGCGGTTTGCGCCGCCATCCCCGCAAAGCTTCCCATCAGGGCCGCCGCCTTCGCCCCGGTGCCGCCGATGGTGAGGTTAATGGACCCGCCGATCTCATGTTTCTGGTTCCCCGCGACCTCGACGGTCCGGTTGCCACCAATCGACGAGACTTCATGGGATTCCACACGTTTCGCGCGGTTATTCAGCACCTTGATCGTCTGGTCCTTCTGTGCGTGGACGAACATGTTCTCCTGCCCCGCCTCATCCTCAAAGGTCAGCTCATTCCGCCCGCTCCCCCGATGGCTTTTGGACCTGATGACCATCTTCGTCTTATTCGCGGGCAGCTCATAGGGCACCTTCTGCGCCTCATTCGGCACCACGCCTGTCACCACGGGCCGATCCGGATCGCCGTCGAGGTAACTCACCATCACCTCCATACCGATGC
>NZ_JBLEFH010000010.1:0-174599 GCF_047345645.1 Jujubicoccus corallicola
TCATCATCAGGGCTCATCACCCCTAAAAGGCAAGATACAAGGAAACGTCTCTGTCGCAATAAACGACAACCAAACCACCCTCATATCCCTTCAATCTTGGATACATAATGTCAAAGAGCGTGGGACCAAAAAATTTCGACCACCGCATTGCTGCGGTTTGTCTCAACTCGCGATCCCTAGAATGTCCCCGAAGCGGCTCGTCGCTGCGTCGGTGAGGGAGTATTTAGGGAAAGCCGCCGGGACCCGCAAGGCGTTTTTTGCAGAAAAATGAGATTTCCATTTTTCTTGTTTATAATCAAATGGATGCGACGCTATTTTTTGCGCCCCTATGACAGCTTCATGACAGCGATATGGGAATCGCAGCGCCTGATCCGGCCAAATCCCCCTGAATCGCCCCGACATTATCCCGACTCGGAGCCCAAATCCCGACTCGCTCGGGCCGATTCACCGGTTTCTGAAAGGAAAACCCCCGGAAAGCTCCGGGGGTTCCCAAGTTTTGGTTAGTGAATCACCGCATCGGCGGGTTTGCTGTCCTCAGGCGGGCGCGGCATCGCGTCTTCGCCGTTGAAGATCAGCCCGTCGGGGCCAGCGCTCACCGTGATGGTCGATCCGTCCAAGACCTCGCCGCCGAGCAGCATCTCCGCCAGCCGGTCTTGAAGGTTCTTCTGAATCACCCGCTTGAGCGGGCGCGCGCCATAGACCGGATCGTAACCGCGATCCGCCAGCCAGGTCTGCGCCGCCTCGTCGAGCTCCACCGTGATCTTGCGATCCGCGAGCCGCTTCATCAGGCCCGCAAGCTGGATCTCCACGATGCCGTCCATATTCTCACGCGTCAGGCGGTCGAAGATGACGATCTCGTCGAGACGGTTCAGGAATTCGGGGCGGAAATGAGCCCGCACCGCATCCATCACCTGCGCCTTCGCCGCATCCATATCGCCGCCATCCGGCAGATTGGAGAGCGCCTGCGCCCCGAGGTTCGAGGTCAGGATGATCAGCGTGTTCTTGAAATCGACCACGCGGCCCTGCCCATCGGTCAGACGGCCATCGTCCAGAACCTGCAACAGCACGTTAAAGACATCCGGGTGTGCCTTCTCGACCTCATCGAACAGGATCACCTGATAGGGCGAGCGGCGGACGGACTCCGTCAGCACCCCGCCCTCATCATAACCGACATAGCCCGGAGGCGCGCCGATCAGACGGGCGACGGAATGTTTCTCCATGAACTCCGACATATCGACGCGGGTCATCGCCCGGTCGTCGTCGAAGAGAAATTCCGCCAGCGCCTTGGTCAGCTCGGTCTTGCCCACCCCGGTCGGGCCGAGGAAGAGGAACGAGCCGAGCGGACGGTTCGGATCATTCAGACCCGCCCGCGCACGGCGCACCGCGTTCGACACCGCCGTCACAGCCAGACGCTGCCCGATCACGCGGCCCCCAAGCTCCTCCTCCATCTTGAGGAGTTTCTCGCGCTCACCTTCCAGCATCTTGTCCACGGGAATCCCGGTCCAGCGCTCCACCACATGGGCGACCTGCTCCGGGCCAACCGCTTCTTCGACCATCACATCCCCGGCCTCTTCGGATTGCTCCGCCGCGGCCAGCTCTTTTTCAAGCTGCGGGATGATCCCATAAGATAGCTCGCCCGCGCGCGCGAGGTTGCCATCACGTTTCACCTGGTCGAGTTCGGCCCGCGCCTGATCCAGCTTCTCCTTGATGTTGCGCGCGCCGGCCAGCTTGTCGCGCTCGGCCTGCCAGCGGGCGGTCATCTCGTCGGATTGCTGCTGAAGATCCGCCAGTTCCTTTTCCAGCTTCTCCAGCCGGTCCTTGGACGCATCGTCGGTCTCTTTCTTCAGCGCTTCCGCCTCGATCCGCTTCTGGAGCAGTTCGCGGTCCAGCGCGTCAAGCTCCTCGGGCTTGCTGTCCACCTCCATGCGCAGACGGCTTGCCGCCTCATCCATGAGGTCGATCGCCTTGTCCGGTAGGAACCGGTCGGTGATGTAGCGGTCCGACAATTGCGCCGCAGCGACCAGCGCGGAGTCCGAGATCCGCACGCCATGGTGCAGCTCATATTTCTCCTTGATCCCCCGCAGGATGGAGATGGTGTCCGCCACACTCGGCTCCGTCACCAGAACCGGCTGGAACCGGCGAGCGAGCGCTGCATCTTTTTCCACATGCTTGCGATACTCGTCGAGCGTCGTCGCGCCGACACAGTGCAACTCACCGCGCGCCAGCGCAGGCTTCAACAGGTTCGACGCATCCATCGCCCCATCGGATTTGCCTGCGCCAACCAGCGTGTGCATCTCGTCGATGAAAAGGATGATCTCGCCCGCTGCCGTCTCGACTTCCGACAGGATCGCCTTCAGACGCTCCTCAAACTCGCCACGATATTTCGCGCCCGCAATCAGCGCGCCCATATCCAGCGCCATCAGCTTCTTGTTCAAAAGGCTTTCCGGCACATCGCGGTTCACGATGCGCAGCGCCAGACCTTCGGCAATCGCGGTCTTACCCACGCCGGGATCCCCGATCAGCACCGGGTTGTTCTTCGTGCGGCGGCTCAACACCTGAATACAGCGGCGAATTTCCTCGTCGCGGCCGATGATCGGGTCAATCTTGCCCTGCTCGGCGGCCTCGGTGAGATCGCGCGCATATTTCTTCAGCGCGTCATAGCCCTGCTCGGCACTGGCGCTGTCCGCGGTCCGACCCTTGCGAATGTCGTTGATCGCAGCGTTCAACGACTGCGCCGAGACGCCCGCCTCCTTGAGCGCATCTGCCGCCGCAGACGGCGTGATCGCCAGCGCCGTCAACAGCCGCTCAACGGCGACATAGGAATCGCCCGCTTTCTTCGCGACCTCTTCGGCCTCGCTCAGCACCTTGCCGGTCGCCGTGTCGAGATAAAGCGAGCCCTGCCCGCCATCGACTTTCGGTTGCTTGGCCAGCGCCATATCTACCGCCGACAGCGCCTTTTTCGGGTCACCGCCTGCTTTGGCGATCAGATTGGCCGCCATGCCTTCGCTGTCATCGAGAAGCGCCTTCAGCAAATGCTCGGGCAAAAAGCGCTGATGCCCGTCGCGCATCGCAATCGTCTGCCCAGCCTGAACAAACCCACGGGCGCGATCCGTAAACTTTTCAAAATTCATCTTTTTCTCCTTCTGCACCCCTGTTCGAACGCCCAATCGGCACGTCCCTCTCGGGGCCATGCTAACCATATGGGGAGGCGGATTTGGCGTGACAAGTATGCAACAGTGCGCGCGATTGCTTTTTTCACCCGCGTCAGGCAAACCCGTTAAAAAAGGAGCCTCGCCATGAAAGATGACCGCCTCATCGTCGCCCTCGACGTCCCCAATGCCCTTGCGGGACTGGAGATGGCCGAGCGGCTTGGCGACAGTGTTTCCTTTTACAAAATCGGCCTCGGGATGCTCACCGGCGGCGGGCTGGCGCTCGCCAATGAGCTCAAGGAAAAGGGCAAGCGCATTTTCCTCGACATGAAGCTTTTCGACATTGGCAACACGGTGGAGACCGCCGTGCGCGGGCTCTCCCAATTCGATCTCGATTATCTCACCGTGCATGGCGACCCGCATGTCGTCCGCGCGGCGGTGAAGGGGCGCGGTGATCGCGGAATGAAGATCCTCGCCGTCACCGTGCTGACCTCGCTCGACCGCAGCGATCTCGATGAGGCAATGATCGCAAGCGGCGACATCCACGATCTCGCCGTCGAGCGCGCCCGCCGCGCTCTTGCCGCCGGAGCGGATGGCGTCATTGCCTCGCCCATGGAAGCCGCCCGGATCCGCGATCTGCCCGAAGCCTCGGGCCGCATCATCGTCACCCCCGGCGTGCGCCCCCATGGCAGCGATCTGGGGGACCAAAAACGCACCGCAACCCCCGCCGAAGCCATCCATGCGGGCGCCGATCACATCGTCGTCGGCCGCCCGATCATCGAAGCCGACAACCCCGCCATCGCCGCGCGGCTCATCCGCGACAGCCTGCCGTGAGCACGCTCTGCCGCGATTGCTTCACCACGGTCACGCGCGGCACCCGCTGCCCGGCCTGCCACAGCCCGCGCCTTCTGAGCCATCCGGAACTGTTCGACCTCTCCATCGCCCATATCGATTGCGACGCCTTCTACGCCTCGGTCGAAAAACACGACAATCCAGAGCTGCGTGACGTCCCGCTCATCGTCGGCGGCGGCGTGCGTGGTGTCGTCACAACCTGCTGTTATATCGCGCGGATCAACGGCGTGCGCTCCGCCATGCCGATGTTCAAGGCCCGCAAACTCTGCCCCGATGCGGTGATCGTGAAGCCGCGTTTCGACCGTTATGTCGAGGTCTCCCGCCAGATCCGTGAGAAATTCGAAAGCCTCACCCCCGCCGTCGAACCGCTCTCGCTGGACGAGGCCTTTCTCGACCTCACCGGCACCGCGCGCCTCCACGGCGCGCCGCCCGCCGTGTTGCTCGCCCGTCTCGCCAAGGAGATCGAGGACGAGATCGGCATTTCCGTCTCGGTCGGTCTCGCCCATAACAAATTCCTCGCCAAAATCGCGTCGGATCAGGACAAACCCCGCGGCTTTTCGGTGATCGGCAAGGCCGAAACCGCCGACTTCCTTGCCCGCCAGCCCGTCAGCATCATCTGGGGCGTCGGCAAGGTCACGCAAAACCGCCTCCATAATGACGGCCTCTATAAAATCAGCGATGTGCTGAAAATCGACCGCAAGGCCCTGTCCGAGCGCTATGGCGACATGGGCGAACGCCTCTGGCACCTCTCCCGCGGCCTCGACCATCGCCGCATCTCCAACCGCCGCCCGGTCAAATCCGTGTCCAACGAGACGACCTTTAACGAAGACATCGCCGATCAGGAGCTGCTCGAATCCCATCTCTGGCGGCTCTGCATGAAAACCTCAGACCGCCTCAAAGCCAAGCAAATCGAGGGGACGACCATCACCCTCAAACTCAAACGCGCCGATTTTCGCGGCCTGACGCGCAGCGCGACCCTCACCATGCCGACCAATCTCGCCGAAGATATTTACCAAACCGGGCGAAAGATGCTCGCAGGCACCATGGGCGACGCGCCCTTCCGTCTGATTGGCATCGGCCTGAGCCATCTGAGCACGGAAGGCAGCAGCCCCGCCGACCTGCTCGACCCGACTCATATGCAGCGGCGACAGGCCGAAAAAGCCACCGACGCCATCCGCGCCCGTTTTGGCCCCGATGCGATCCGAAAAGGGCGCGGTTTCGCGCCGCGCCACCCCGACAAAAGCGAGTCATAGCGCTTTCAGACGTAGCGTCACTGCGCGGTTCTCAAAAAAACGAACATTTCCGAAGCGCGTTTCGCTTGACTTTGACGCGCCGCAACATAAATTGGTTCTCGTAACGTCTGTGGATGTTACATGCGCCCTGCGGGGCGTTTCCTCCCTAAACTTGGGCCGCGTTCGTCGCGGCCTTTTTTTTGCTTATTCCGCAGCGAGTTGGTGCGATACGGACCAGTCCCGCGCAATCACCGCAACCGCCTGCGTGAGCCGCGCGCGCACATCACCAAACACCGCCCGCTTCGCCTGCGCCCCCTCATCCATATAAAGCGCGCGGTTCAACTCCACCTGCACCGCATGGACACCCTTGCCAGGCCGCCCATAATGCGCCGCGATATGCCCGCCCGCAAAAGGCTCATTGAGCGCCACGCGAAACCCGGCCTCCTCAAAGGCACGCACGACCGACCGCCGCGCCGCCGCATAGGCCGAGGCACCGTAACGATCCCCGATCACGATCTCCGCCTCCGCGCTCACCGAACTCGACGGCATCGAATGGCAATCGAGCAAAAGCACCTCGCCAAACCGCTCGCGCGCAGCCGCAACCATAGAAGCCAAAGTCTTATGATAGGGATAATAGGACGCCGCCATCCGCGCCTCGGCCTCCTCAAAACGCATCTTCCCCTGCCGGATCGGCCGCCCCGCCGAGACGATGCGGGGAATCACGCCCAGACCCGCCGCCGCACGCGGCGAGCGCCGCCCAAAGGGCAAATCCGCAATCACCGCAGGGTCAAACTCATCCGGCGCACGGTTCAGATCGCACCAGGCCCGCGGATAGCGCGCCGCGATCATCGGCAGGCCAAGCGCCGCCGCGCCGCCGAACAGCTCATCGACAAACATATCCTCCGAAGAGCGCAGCGCGTGGATATCCAGAAGCGCCGAATCGACGAAATCTCGCGGATAGTCGCGCCCCGAATGAGGCGAGGACAAAACCACCCCCGCAATCGGCGTCTCTGGCGTAAAAACCCTATATCCGCTCTCTGTTTCTGGCATGAAAAGCCCTTGATCCCCCTCGGCGCTCCCGTTATATAGCGCGAACGCATCGCGGGGGTCACCCCGCTTTGTGGGCGTATAGCTCAGCGGGAGAGCACTTCGTTGACATCGAAGGGGTCACTGGTTCAATCCCAGTTACGCCCACCATTTTATTTTCTTGGCGCACTTAGCCGCGCGCCGCGAGACAAGGAGAGAGGCCATGAAGGTCAAAAATTCGCTTCGCTCCCTGAAGCAGCGCCACCGGGACTGCCGCGTTGTGCGCCGTAAGGGTCGCGTCTATGTCATCAACAAAACCCAGCGTCGCTTCAAAGCACGTCAGGGCTGATTGAGACAACAAGACTAAAGAAAACCGCGCCTTAGAGCGCGGTTTTTTATGGGTTACTGCCCCTGCTGCGCGATCAGCAGCGTCAGTGTCGGGCGGTCCATCGCGCCGGTGACCTCCAGCGCCTGTTCTTCCTGAAACGCCGCGATGGCCTCGCGGGTGAGGTCCGTGACCTGACCGTCAACGGTCATTTGCCCATAGCCGCCACGAACCAGCAATTCCTCGGCCCAGGCCAGCGTCGCGGGCGCGTAGAGGCCCGCCGCCTCTGCGCTGGCGGCCCGTCGTTCCTGCAATGCAGCCGCCGCACGTTCCGCCTCCGCAATCTCCTTGAGCGGGCCGGGCTCGGCGCTCTCCAAATACGCATCCCAGCCCTCAACGGTCCCGGTCTCCCGCGCATCCGTAAAGCTCGGCGCGGGTTCGGCGTCCCCCTCCCCGACCTGCGCCTCAGCGCCGCGTGTTTCGGCCAGCTCAATCTCCGCCAGCACCGACAGCGCCGCGCGGGCCGCTTCGCTGCGGGCGCCATTCGGATGCGCCACCACGTAATCCGAGAGCGACGCAATCGCCTCCGGCACCCCTGCCGCGTGCCAATCCGCCTGCTGCATCGCCGCCTCTTCGGCCTTGCGCGCCGCTGCCTCGCGGGCGAGCCGTTCGCGGGCCTCCTGCGCATCGGCCCGCAGCGCCTCCAGCGCGTCCTCATCGAGAAAACCGGTGTCGAAACGCCCCGCCGAGAGTTGCCATTCCGCAATCGCATTGCGCGCGCCGGGACCGAAGACCCCATCCCGCCCGCGCGGCTCAAACCCCATCAGGAGCAGCATTTCCTGCACCTCGCGCCGCGTTCCCGCGCGCAGTTTCAGCGCCGCCTCCGTGTCTTCCGCCGCAATCCGCGCCTCCGCAAGACCGCGATAGGCCCCATCCGGATAGGCATTCAAATAGCGCCGCATCGCCGCAGGCGAGCGGTCCTCATTCACCAGATCCCAGAAATCCTGCTCGGGGTTGATCTCGATCAGACGCTCGGCCTCGCCAGCCCCCGCCGGTGCATCCGCCTGCTGCGCAAAGGCCGCCGAAGCTGCGACACAGGCCGCGATGGACAGGAAAAAACGCATGACACCCCCGAAACACAGTTGTCCGGTTCGTTGTCAGGCATAATCCCGCTGATCGTCAATGACTTTCCCGTCGCGAGGCAAGGCACCTCGCGGCACAATTTCGACATCGCCGCGCAGTTTCAGCACTTCCTGCACGGACGCGCCAATCTCATCGGCATTGCCCTCCCCCTCGACACGCACGAGCATGTGATCGCTCTCGCCGCTCCGTGTCGCCACAATCCGCACCCGGTCGATCTCCGGGTGGCGCGCCACCAGCGTCGCCACCTGTTCGGGACGCACGAACATGCCCTTGATCTTGGTCGTCTGATCAGCGCGGCCCATCCACCCCTTGATCCGCATATTGGTCCGCCCGCAAGCGCTTTGGCCCGGCATCACCGCCGAAAGATCGCCCGTCGCGAAGCGGATCAGCGGATAGTCGCGATTGAAACTCGTGACCAGCACCTCACCAACCTCGCCTTCCGCCACCGGGTTACCGGTGCCAGGGGTCACAATCTCCACGATCACGCCCTCATCCACGATCATCCCCTCGTCGGCGGCGCTTTCATAGGCGATCATCCCGAGATCGGCGGTCGCATAGGCTTGCAGGCAAGTGATCCCGCGATCCGCATATTCCGCCCGGAGCGACGGGAAAAGCGCGCCGCCGGACACCGCCGCCTTGGTCACTTTCGACACGTCCAGCCCCATCAGATCGGCCTTGTCGAGAATGACCTTGAGGTAATCCGGCGTGCCCGCAAAGGCCGTCACACCCGCATCCGCCATGGCGCGGGCCTGCAATTCGGTCTGCCCGGTCCCGGCGGGGATCACGGTCGCATGGACCGCCGCCGCGCCGGTTTCCAGCATCAAGCCCGCCGGAGTCAGATGGTAGCTAAAGCAATTCTGGACGATATCGCCCGCCCCAATCCCCACCGCATGAAGAAAGCGCCCAAATCGAAACCAGTCCTTCCCGCGCATTCCCGGCTCATAGATCGGGCCGGGGGACTGGAAGATATAGCTCAGCTCGCCCGGGGTTTTCGTCACCCAACCGCCAAAGGGCGGCGCGGCTTCCTGCTGCGCGACCAGATCGCTCTTGCGCATCACCGGAAGCTGGGTCAGCGCGGCGCGGCTCGCAATCGCCGCCGGGTCCACACCGTCAAGATGCTTGGCCCAGGCGGGCGCGCTCATCGCATGGCGCACCAGCATCGGCAATTCCGCCGCATAAGCGGTTTCGCGGTCATCCACAGAGCGGGTTTCGAGATCGTCAAATGCCATCTGGGGGCGCCTCCTTAGCTCAACCAACGCTTGCGGCGGCGATAGGACCGCACATCGCGGAAGCTCTTGCGGCCATCATCGCCCATGCCGAGATAGAATTCCTTCACATCGGGATTCTCGCGCAGCGCATCCGCCGCGCCGTCCATCACGATGCGCCCACTTTCCAGAATATAGCCGAAATCCGCATAACGCAGGGCTACATTGGTGTTCTGCTCGGCCAGAAGGAAGCTCACGCCCTCCTTCTCGTTGAGGTTTTTCACAATGCCGAAAATCTCTTCGACCAGCTGCGGCGCGAGGCCCATGGACGGCTCGTCCAAAAGCACCATATTCGGGTCCGACATGATCGCCCGGCCCATGGCGCACATTTGCTGCTCGCCGCCCGATGTATAGCCCGCCTGGCTCCGCCGCCGCTCGCGCAGACGGGGGAAATATTCATACACCATCTCCAGATCGCGCTTGATCGCCGCGCTGCCATCCTTGCGGGTAAAGGCGCCGGTCAGCAGGTTTTCCTCAATCGTCAGGTGCTCGAAACAATGCCGTCCCTCCATCACCTGAATAACGCCCTTTTTCACCAGCGTCGCCGGGTCGAGATCGCTCACCCGCTCGTCTTTATAGACAATCGAGCCCTTGGTGACTTCGCCGCGCTCGGCTTGCAGAAGGTTGGAAATGGCCTTGAGGGTGGTGGTCTTGCCCGCGCCATTGCCGCCCAAAAGCGCCGTAATGCCGCCCTTCGGCACCGACAGGCTGACCCCCTTCAGAACGAGGATGACGTGATTATAGATCACCTCGATATTGTTCACCTCGAGGAGCTTCTCGCCCATCAACTCTTCGGCAGATTGCAATTCCGCTACAGCCATCATCCCCTCCAAAATTCAATGGTGGCGCCCCGCCAAAAGCGGAGCGCCGCTTGGTTTACCCGCAGTCGCGCGGCTCGATGCCGGATTCGCTGGCGAAGGCTTCGCTGTCCTGATCGATGAGCGGCTGGATGACCTCCATGTCACTCTCGATAAAGTCGGTGATGAGGGTGAACTCATCGGCTTCCGCATCATATTGCTGGATCGCCACCCGGCCCGGACCGCCGTGATTTTCACAGCTCACCGAGAATTCCGGCCCGAAGCCCGGCATCCCCAGCTCTTCCATCCGCGCTTCGGTCATCTCCAGCGCTTCCATCCCATCGCGGAACTGCTGCGGCGTGATGTCCGGCGTGCCGTGGATTTCCTGCGCCTTGAGCGCCGATTCCGCCATCAGCATCGCGGCGTAAAAACCCTTATTGTAAGGAACCGTGCCAATGTTCTGGCCGTCGCTGGCGGCTTTGCCCGTATCCACGAGATATTCGCGCACCTCGTCGAAGACCGGGAAGTCCGAACCCGGCGCATGGAAGTTGGCCGACTTATAGCCATCGGCGCCCGCGCCCACCGGCTCCACGTCGATCTCGTTGCCCGACCACCAGATGCCGAGCACCTGATCCATCGGATAGCGGATATTCGCAGCCTCTTGCAGCGCGACCGGGTTCATCACGCCCCAGCCATAGAGGATCACATTGTCCGGGCGGTCACGGCGCACCTGAAGCCACTGGCTTTTCTGCTCCTGACCGGGGTGATCCACCGGCAGCAGGCTCAGATCGAACCCATGCTTTTCGGACAGCGCTTCCAGCGTGCCGATCGGCTCCTTGCCATAAGCGGAGTTGTGATAGACGAGCGCGATCTTCTTGCCCTCAAGCGAACCGCCATTGATCTCCAACAGGTGGTTGATGATCGCCGACGCGCCGTTCCAGTAATTGGCCGGGAAGTTGAACACATTCTCAAACACCTGACCATTTGCGGCCGAGGTGCGGCCATAGCCCGGCGTGTAGAGGTTCAGATCATCCGCCTGCACTTTGGGGATAAGCTGGTAGGTGATCCCGGTCGAAAGCGGGTTATAGACCATTGGGTTGTTGCCCTTGGTCGCCTCATAGCACTCCACGCCCTTTTGCGTGTCGTATGCGGTTTCACACTCCTCAACCACGGCCCGAACACCGCCAAGACCGCCATCGCGCTCATTGAGCAGGTTGAAATAATCCATATAGCCATCGGCATAAGGTCCGCCGCCCGCACCATAAGCGCCCGTCCGATAGGAAAGCGAAGGGAAATACAGATCCGCCATCGCCGTGCTTGCGGCCGATGCGGCGATGATCGCGCCTGCGGCCAGTTTTGCAAAATTCGACATGTTATCCTCCCGATTTGTCGACATGATCCCGGTTTCTCCGGGTTTAGGGAGCCGCCCCCTTAATAGGGGAACGGCCAAAGACGAAGTTTCTGTTTGGCCAGCCGCCAGAGCTGCGCCAGCCCATGCGGCTCCACCACCAGAAAGAACATGATGAGAAAGCCCACGATGGTGAGTTCGAGATGCGCCGCGAGATCCGCAGGCCAGCCGAAACCGCCCACCATCAGGTTCTTGAGCGCGACCGGCAGGACCACGAGGAACGCCGCCCCGGCAAAGCTGCCGAAGATTGAGCCCAAGCCGCCGATAATCACCATGAACAGCACAAGAAAGCTCTTGTTGATCCCGAACGCATCGCCCACTTCCGCCGCGCCGAGATAGACCGCGAAGTAAAGCGCACCCGCGACACCGACATAGAATGACGAGATCGCAAAGGCCGTCAGCTTGGCCTTCAGCGGGTTCACCCCGATAATCTCGGCGGCGATGTCCATATCGCGCATCGCCATCCAGCTCCGCCCGATCTTGCCGCGCGTCAGATTCCGCGCCACCCAGGCGAGGGCAAAGACAAAGACGAGGCAGAAAAGATATTTCGCCCAAGCCGCCGTCGCCGGGCCGGTCACACCGATCCCGAGCACGGTGCGCGTGCCCGCATTGATCTGCCCCGAGGACGAGTAGTTGTAGAACCAGCCGACCTTGTTGAAGAGCCAGACGAGGAAGAACTGCGCCGCGAGCGTCGCCACGGCGAGATAGAACCCCTTGATCCGAAGGCTCGGCAAGCCAAACGCCGCACCGACCAGCGCTGTGATCAGACCGGCGAGCAGCACGCAGAAGATGATGTTGAGGTCAGGAAAGGCCGTCATCAGCTTGAAACAGCTATAAGCCCCAACCGCCATGAACCCGCCCGTGCCGAGCGAGACCTGCCCGCAATAGCCCGTCAGGATGTTCAGCCCGAGCGCCGCGATGGCGAAGATCAGGAAAGGCACGAAAATCGCCGTCGCCCAGTATTCGTTGATGACGAAGGGGATGACGAGGAACGCCACCGCGATCAGCACCCAATAGCCTAGGCGGTCGAATTTGATCGGGAAGGTCTGCCCGTCATTGCGATAGGTGGTCTTGAAATCACCGGCTTCACGGTAAAACATCAGCCCTCTCCCTTATTGTCTGGCCAGTCATTGCCTTGCGGATCGACGATGCAGAAGCGGTGGCCCGTTGGCGCCTCCATAACGATCCATCCCTTGATCCGCGCCACTTCGACCGCCCCGATGGCTGTCATCCGTGCCACTTCGGCCTCTTTGTCATCTGTTTCGATATCGAGATGGATGCGCGGGTCATGATCAACGGCTTGCAGCAACACTTTGGGATAGCCCGCATACCCGCCGATCTTGGCGTATTTTCCGTCTGCATCGACCTCTCCGGTTGTCCGCAGAGCCTCGGCCCAAAACGTTGTCGCCTCGCTCAAATCTTCGGTTTTGCAGTCGATACACAGTGCGCCGATACGCGATTGATGCGCCATCCTCACACCCTCTCGATGATTTTCTCACCGAACAGCCCTTGGGGCCGGAAGATGAGGAAGGCGAGCGCCAGAACATAGGCGAACCAGTTTTCTGTCGCGCCGCCGATCATGCCGCCGATGGTGTGTTCGAACACTTTCTCGCCCATGCCGATGATGAGCCCGCCCACAATCGCGCCGGGAATGGAGGTGAAGCCGCCGAGCATCAGCACGGGGAGCGCTTTCAGAGCAATCAGCGAGAGCGAGAACTGCACGCCCGATTTCGCGCCCCACATGGCCCCGGCCACCAGCGCCACGAAGCCCGCGAGCGACCAGACGATCACCCAGATCATCCGCAGCGAGATCCCGACCGAGAGCGCCGCCGAGTGGTCATCCGCCACGGCCCGGAGCGCCCGCCCGATGCGGGTGTATTGCGAGAAAATCACCAGCGCGGTCACGAGGATCACGGCGATGATGGCGGCCGCCACGTCGAGCGTGTCGATATAGAAGCCGAAGAAATCCTCGCCCCCGAGACCCGAGGTCGCGTTCTCGATCCAGAGCGAACCGCCCTGCGGCAAGCCAATATCGAGCGTTTTCAGCTCGTTGCCCCACATGAGGTCCCCAACGCCTTCGAGGAAATACGCAAGCCCAATCGTCGCCATGAACAGGATGATCGGCGGCTGACCGACGAGGAATTTCAAGAGGCACCGCTCGACGAGGATCGCGAAGAGGATCATCACCCCCATGGTCAGGATCACCGCGAGCAGCGTCGGGACGGTCCAGCCGAAATTATGCAGCTCGGTGCCAAAAATGACGTTGATGACATGGGCAAACGGGATCTGCCCCGTCTGGATGCCGACCAGCGTCAGCGCGGCAAAAAGCGCCATCACCCCTTGGGCGAAGTTGAACACCCCCGAGGCCTTGAAGATCAGCACGAAGCCGAGCGCGACGAGGCTATACATCACCCCGGTCAGCAGCCCGTTGATCAGAACCTCAATGAAATAAAGCGTTTCAGCAGACATCAGCGGGCCTCCTTAATCATGCGACACGCCGAGATAGGCGTCGATCACATCCTGGTTCTGGCGGACCTCATCGGGGAGCCCGTCGCCAATCTTGCGCCCGTAATCGAGCACCACCACGCGGTCGGAAATATCCATCACCACGCCCATATCGTGCTCAATGAGCGCGATGGTCGTGCCGAACTCGTCATTCACGTCGAGAATGAAGCGGCACATATCTTCCTTCTCTTCGACATTCATCCCGGCCATCGGCTCATCAAGGAGCAGCAGATGCGGCTCGGCGGCCAGCGCCCGGCCCAGCTCGACCCGCTTTTGCAACCCGTAGGAGAGCGCCCCAACCGGGGTCTTGCGGATCGCCTGAATTTCAAGAAAGTCGATAATCCGCTCGACCTTCTCGCGATGCTCGACCTCTTCGCGCTCGGCCTTGCCCCACCACATCGCCTGGCTGAGAATGCCCGCTTTCATCATTGTGAAGCGGCCCGTCATGATGTTGTCGAGAACGGTCATCCCCTTGAAAAGCGCGATGTTCTGGAAGGTCCGCGCGATGCCGAGTTTGGCGATCTCATGCGGCTTCATCGCCTTGCGCTGCTTGCCGCGATACCAGATCTCGCCTTCCTGCGGGTGGTAGAAGCCGTTGATAACGTTGAGCATGGACGATTTCCCGGCCCCGTTCGGCCCGATGATCGCCCGGATCTCGCCCTCGCGGATGTCGAAGGAAATATCCTTGATCGCCTCGACGCCGCCAAACCGCAGGGTGATGTTCTTCATCTCCATCACCGGCGCGCCGATGGTGCGGCCATCCGGGGTTGTGTATTCTTCTGCTGCGCTCATGATCCCCCCTCAAATCCCGGCGGCGAGCGCGCAAACCGCGCCGTAAGCCGCCATGGACAGGCCGTAAATGTGAACTTTGCCAAGCGGCAGGCCCGGCCAGATGCGCCCTGCTGCCGCGACGCCGAACCCGCCGACAATCGCGCCGAGCAACAGCCCGTGGATGCGGGCAGGCAGTGCGCCGACGATCAGCCAGCAGACCAGCAAACCCGCCAGCGCAATCGCCCCGCCGAGGATGTAATTCGGCTTTTCCTCAACCTTGAACCGGCTCATGCCGCCTTCTCCCGCTTGCTGGCGACCGGCACGACCTTGGCATCGCGGATCTCGACCGTCGCCTTGATCGCGCCCTTGCGGCCGTCTTCATAGGTCACTTCGGTCTCGGTGTAGATCTCGTCCTTGCCGTCATAGAGCGCGGCCACGAGGTCGGCATATTTCTCTTCCACGAAATTGCGGCGCACCTTGCGGGTCCGGGTGATCTCGCCATCATCCGCGTCGAGTTCCTTATGCAGGATCAGGAAGCGGTGCACCTGACAGCCGGACAGCATCTCGTCTTCGGCCACGCTTTTGTTGACCTCATTCACATGGCTTTCGATCATCTCATAGACACGCGGATGCGCGGCGAGTTCCTGATAGCTGGCATAGGCGACATTGTTGCGCTCGGCCCAGTTACCGACGGCGTTAAGGTCGATATTGATGAAGGCCACGCAGCGGTCGCGATTGTTCCCGAAGAGGACCACCTCAAGAATATTGGGATAGAATTTCAGCTTGTTCTCAACATATTTCGGCGCGAACAGGCTCCCATCGGCAAGCTGGCCGACATCCTTGGCGCGGTCGAGAATCCGCAGATGGCCGCTTTCCTTCTCAAAGAACCCGGCATCGCCGGTCGCGACCCAGCCCTCTTCATCCTTGGTCTTCGCGGTGGACTCAGGGTTGTTGAAATACTCCACAAAGGTGCCTGGCGAGCGGTAGAAAATCTCGCCACTCTCGTCGATCTTGATCTCCACCCCCGGCGACGGGACGCCCACCGTATCGGCCCGCACTTCGCCATCCGGCTGCTGGCAGATAAACACGGTCGCTTCGGTCTGGCCGTAAAGCTGTTTGAGGTTGATCCCCAGCGAGCGGTAAAATTCGAAAATCTCCGGCCCAATCGCCTCGCCCGCCGTATAGCCGACGCGCACGCGGCCAAGGCCGAGCGTGTCCTTCAGCGGCCCGTAGACGAAGAGTTTGCCAAGCGCATATTTCAGCTTGTCCATCCCGCCGACGGATTTGCCGTCGAGAATCGCCGGGCCCACATTTTTCGCGTGATCCATGAAGTAGCGGAACATCTTCTGCTTGATCTTCCCGGCATCCTCCATGCGGATCATCACATTGGTCAGCAGACCCTCGAAAAACCGGGGCGGCGCAAAGAAATAGCTCGGCCCGATCTCCCGCATATCCGCCTGCATCGTCTCCGGGCTTTCGGGGCAGGAGACGCAGAACCCCGCCCAAAGCGCTTGGCCCGTCGAGAAGATGAAATCCCCGACCCAGGCCATCGGCAGATAGGCCAGCACGGTGTCGTTTTCATTGAGATTGTCGAATTCCGAGGTGAGTTTCGCCGTCTCGATCACATTGCGGTTCGACAGGACCACGCCCTTCGGCTTGCCCGTCGTGCCGGAGGTGTAGAGCATGACGCAAATATCGTCATAGGTGATCGCGGAGAGCCGTTGCTCCATCTCCGGCCAGAGGCGCGCGTGACCGGCCCGGCCTTCCGCCTGTACATCGGCAAAGGCGTTCAGATGGGTGTGGTCATATTTGCGCATCCCGCGCTTATCGACATAGATGATCTCCTGCATCTTCGGCAGGCTGTCCTTCACCTCAAGGATCTTGTCGACCTGTTCCTGATCCTCGACGACCGCGAAACGCGCGCCGCAATTCTCCAGAACATAGGAAATCTCTTCCGCCGTGCCATCCGCATAGAGCGGCACCGGCACCGCGCCCACGGCCTGCGCCGCAATCATCGCCCAGTAAAGATAAGGCCGGTTGCGCCCGACAATCGCCAGATAATCGCCCTCATTGATCCCGAGCGCGATCAGACCCATGGCGAAATCAATCACTTCGCTCTGCGTCTCGTCCCAGGTCCAGCTTTGCCAAATCCCGAACTCCTTCTCCCGCCACGCGGCGCGGTTCGGCATTTTGGCGGCATTTCGGGCGAGCAGGCGCGGGAAGCAATCCTCCCCCGCCAGCGGCACATGGCGCGTCTGATCCAAAACTGTATCCTCCCTGTGGGCGCGTTCGCCCGGCTGCGGTTTCGGTCCGCTTGTCTGCCATATAAATGAACGCATGTTTCGAGAGTTTGTCCAGAATCTAACGAATTGTAACAGCAGGAAAGTCCATGATTTTTAACGAAGAAAATCGCGAAATTCTGGAAACCCTGCTCCAATGGCGGCGGGATGTGCGCCATTTCCGGCCCGGCGCGATTCCCGAAACGCAGGTGGAGACCCTGCGCCGCGCCATGGATTACGCGCCCTCGGTTGGCAATGCGCGGCCCTGGCGGGTGATCCGGGTCGAGGATGCGGCCCTCCGCCAAGCCGTGCGGGAGAATTTCGCCGCGGCCAACGAGAGCGCCGCCAGCATCTACGACAGCGACCGCCGCGCGGCCTATGCCAAACTGAAACTCGAAGGGTTGGAGATCGCGCCCCTGCACCTCGCCATTTTCACCGATCTGTCCCCCGCCGCCGGTCACGGGCTTGGCCGCCAGACCATGCAGGACACGCTGATCCAGTCCACCGCCATGGCGATCCATGGCCTCTGGCTCACCGCGCGGGCGCTCAATCTCGGGCTCGGCATGGTCTCCATTCTCGACCCCGCCGAAATCGAAACCCTCCTCCAAACTCCGCCCGACTGGCGCTTCACGGCCTATCTCTGCATCGGCCACCCGGCGGCGCATGACGACACGCCGCTCCTCCACCGCACCGGCTGGCAGGAGAACAGCGACACCGCCTGGCACACACGATAGGCTTGCCCGCGGCGCAAAACGCGGCCTATCCTCGCGGCCATGCTCAAACCCTCGACCCTCGACCGCGCCCAATTGCTGCAAGCCGGTCTCGACCTGATCCAGCCCGCGATCTCCATTTTCGACTCGCGGCTGCGGCTGGTCGTGTGGAACCGCGCGTTCGAGATCATGTTCGCCCTGCCTCCGGAGCTGTTTCAGGTCGGCACGCCCTTCGATCAAATCGTCCGCACCCTCGCTGAGCGCGGCGAATACGGCCCCATCGACAATCTCGATGAATGGGTGGCGGAGCGCGTGCTTCAGGCCGAACGGTTCGAGCCGCATTATTTCGAACGGGTGCGCGCCAATGGCGGCACGCTCGCGATTGAGGGCCACCCGCTCGATGATGGTGGATGGGTCGCCGTTTACACCGATATTTCCGCGGCCAAGGCGCAGGAGGCGCTGCTGCGGGAGCGCTCGGATCATCTGTCGGACCAGCTTCTCGCCCGCTCCGAACGCCTCGCCGCGACCAACCGCGCGCTGGAGGCGACCGTGCAGCGGCTGGAAACCACCAAGCGCGAATTGCTCGACAGCAAGAACCGCACGCGCCTCGCCACCGAAGTCACCCCCGCCCATATCGCCCATATGGGCCGCAACCGGATCTACACCTATTCCAACCGCCAGTTGGAGCAGGTCATTCCGGGCCGCCCGCGCAACATCGTTGGGCTCGACGCGGAAACGGCACTTGGCAGCGAAGCCTATGCCGCCATCGCCCCCTATCTCGACCGGGCCTTTGCGGGCGAAAAATGTATCTTCGAGTTCGATCTCGACGGGCTCTCCCGCCGCATCCGCGCCATCTTCGCCCCGGTGATCGACGAGGAAGAGGTTGTCGGCATCTCGATCCTCTCCATGGATGTGACCGAAGAGGCCAAGGCCCGCGCCATCCTCCAGCAATCCCGCAAGCGCGAATTGGCGGCGCAAATGACGTCCGGCCTCGTCCATGATTTCGGCAATCTGCTGACCATCATGCTGGGGCTGGAGGACCGGCTCTCGCGCATGGACGGCCTGCCGGAGGACGCCCGCCACAAACTCGGCGCCATGCGCGCGGCGGCGATGCGCGGCACGGCGCTCCTCGACAATCTCACCAATTTCACCGGGCGGCGCGAGCTGCGCCCCCGCGACACGGACCTGACCGCGAGCCTCAAAACCGTGGCCGATCTCGCCCGCCCGACCTTCCACAAGGATCTGAGCCTTCAGGTGAAAATCGACCCGCGCCTTGGCCGCGCCAAGATCGACGAAGGGTTCTTTCAGGACGCGGTGCTGAACCTCATCTTCAACGCCCGCGACGCGATCCGCGCCGATGCGGGCCGGGTCTCGCTCACCGCCCGCAAACGCCCTGGCAACTGGTTCACCCTCACCGTGCATGACAGCGGGCCGGGCTTCTCGGAGTCGGCGCTCAACCACGCGCTCGACCCGTTTTTCACAACCAAATCGGACGGCACGGGGCTCGGCCTCGCCAGCGTCTACGACTTCGCGCAGATGTGCGGCGGGCGGCTCACCTATGGCAACCGCAAGGCGGGCGGCGCCTACGTCACCCTGCTGATCCCTCATGAGCCCGCCGCCGCGCAAATGGCCCGGCGCGCGACCCGCTCGAAACTCGTGCTGCTCGTCGAGGATACCGAAGAGCTGCGCCACACCATCCGCGACATGCTCCGCGATATGGGTCATCAGGTGGTCGAGGCGATCAGCGCTGAGGAAGCGCTGGAGCTGGCGCATCTGCCCGAGGTCGAAGCGATCCTTTCGGACCTCATGCTGGCGGGCGAGATGACCGGTCTCGACCTCGCCCGCGCCCTGCCGAAAACCCGCGCGCCGATCCTCATGACCGCCCTGCCGCGCAGCCACCCCTTGCGGCGTGCCGCGGAGACGGACTATCCCCTTCTGGCAAAACCCTTTGGTGCCGCAGAGCTTCGGGAGGCGCTCGAATGAGCCTGATCGCGATTGTCGAAGATGACGAGATCATCCGCGAAATGATCGTCGAAGCTTTGGGCGATGCGGGGATGGAGACCGTCGATTTCGCCTCTGCCGCCCGGTTCGAAGCCGCGCTGCCGGACCTCGCGCCCGATCTCTGCCTCATGGATCTCGGCCTGCCGGATCGCGACGGGCTCGCGCTCATCCAGAAGGTCACGGATCGCGGCGTGCCTGTCATCATCGTTTCGGGGCGGCGGGAGTTGCATGACCGCGTGTCCGGCCTTGATCTCGGAGCCGATGACTACATCACCAAACCCTTCGAAATGCCTGAACTTGTGGCGCGAATCCGCGCGCAACTTCGCCGTGGCCGCCCGCAAAGCGCCGAGAGCGGCACCCGCGAGCGCGCCCAGTTTGGCGGCTGGACCGCCGATTTCCGCGACTATTCGCTAACCCATGAAGACGGCCGCCTCGCGCAATTCAGTCAGGCGGAGGGCGATGTGCTGCGCTGCTTCCTCGCCAGCCCGAAACGCCTCATCAGCCGCAGCCAGATGCAGGACCAGCTTGGCGGCGCGGCGTCTGAGGCCTTCGACCGGGCCGTCGATGTGCGCATCTCGCGCCTGCGCGGCAAACTGGGCGACGATCCGAAAAACCCGACGCTGATCCGCACGATCTATGGCGCGGGCTATCTCTTCCTCGCCGATGTGCGTTGGCTCTGAAGACGCAAAAGGCCCGCCACAAGGGCGGGCCAACATCATCATAAAGCGCGATGCTTAGGCGGTTTCGCCTTCAACCGTTGCACCTTTGCCGATCTCGATCTTGCGCGGGCGCTTGGCTTCCGGCACTTCACGCACGAGGTCGATATGCAGCAGGCCATTCTCGGTAAACGCGCCGGTTGCGCGCACATGGTCGGCCAGTTGGAAACGCTTCTCAAAAGCGCGGGCGGCGATGCCACGGTGCAGGAAGGTGCGCTCCTCATCCTTGTCCTCGATACGGCCTTTCACCACGAGTTGCCCGTCGCGGCTCTCGATCTCCAGATCCGCATCGGCAAACCCGGCGGTCGCCAGCGTGATCCGGTAGTCATTCTCGCCCGTTTTCTCAATGTTATAGGGCGGGTAGCCCGAGCCATTATCCGCGCTCAGCGCTGCATCAAGCAGCCCGGCAAGGCGGTCAAAGCCCACAGTGGAACGGTAGAGGGGGGAAAGATCATAGTTTCGCATTTTTGCATCCTTTCAAAGCGATACAGTTGGTATGCCCCTCCCTTTTTCGGGACGAGGCGGTCTCGCCGAACCCTTCTGGCGTCCGGCATGAGAGAAATGTGGGCGCAATTTTTCCGGTTTCAAGAGGCGGTCAGCGGCGGCGCGGCATCCTGAGCCACGCCAGCGCCAGCGCGGCAGAAATCAGCAACAACCACGCCCATGGCGGCAATGCCGGCTGCGCCGTGATGTTCGTGACCTCCTGCGCATCGCGGGCCACCGCGCCGATCCAGCCGCGCCCGTAAGCCCGCCGCCCCGGCTCCACCCGGCGCAGGCGCGGCGTCTCCTCGTCGAGCCGCACGAAGGCCCCGCCCGCGGCGTCGGCCTGCGCGGCCAGCGGCGTCTCGCTCCGCAAGACCCGGTCCAGCTCCGCCGTCCGCGCCGCACCGACAAAGGCCGCCGCTTGCAAATCACCCGATTGCCCTTGCCAGATGCCCTCCGCCGCATCCGGCAAACGCGCGGTATAAACGCCATCCGCGCCGGACCAGTCGAGCGTGTCCTCTCCCTCCGGCCCGGTCAACACCAGCGGCGGCGGCGCGTCCGACAGGCTCCGCCGTTCGGCAATCAGCGCGCCCGCCTCGGCTCGCATCTCCAGCTGCTCCGCCTCCAGCTCCGGCGCTTTCATCAGCCAATGGGCAATGCGCCGCATCGTCTCGCGATACGGCCCGCCGCCCTCATAATCCCGCGCCCAAAGCCACACCTGATCGGACCCCATCAGCCCGACGCGGCCCTCCCCGGTTTCCGCGATATGAAAGAGCGGCCCGTCGCCTTCGAGAAGCGTCGCACCCTCTCCGACCCGCAGCGGAATTTGCCGCGCCCATGGCCCCGGCTCGACATCCCGCAAGGGCGCGGTCACCGGATGGCGCGCGCCCGCTTCGGTCAGGGCGGGCGTGAACAGATCATCGCGCACCCCGCCCGTCGGCTGGCCCGGCAAGACCCGCGCCAGCGGCCCATTGGCGACCGAGCGCACCCCGGTGAATTCCGGCCCCGCAATCACCATCAGCGCACCGCCCGCCTCGACCCGCTGCGCCACATTGTCGAGATAGGCGGCAGGCAGGTAGTCCGCCCCCTCGAACCGGTCGAATATCACGAGATCGAACTGGTCCAGCAACTCCTCGAACAGCGTCTCGGTCGGGAAGGCGATCAGCGCCAATTCGCTCTCAGGCACGCCGTCATATTTGTCGATGGTCCGCAGGATGGTGAAATGCACCAGATCCACCGCCGGGTCCGATTTCAGGAACCCGCGCAGCGCCCGCCCGCCGGGATAGGGCCGTCCCGAGACGAGCAGCACCCGCATCCGCTCCTTCGCCGCCGTGACCTCCAGCGCCACGCGGTTATTGGCGACGGTGAGTTCCCCCTCCAGCGGCGCAAGCTCGGCGAAAATCTGGTGCCGGCCCGCGCGCTCCAGCGTCAGCGGGATCTCCAGCGGCGCGCCCTCGGTCAAGCGGTGCGTCTCCTCCGCGCCATTGCGCCAGAGCCGCAATTCCATCTCCGCCGCGCCCGTCGCGGTAAAGGTCAGCGGCACCGTCTCACCGACCAGCCCATAGTCCGGGGCCTCCGCCATCAGCCGCAAATCGCGCTCCGCCGCGCTCCCGGTCAGCAAAACATGCACCGGCGCGCCGATCTCGGGCAGCATCCCCTGGTCGATCACCTGCCCATCGCTGATCAGCACAATCGCCGCCACCCGGTCCGGGTCGATCCGGCGCAGCGTGTCGCGCAAGGGCGGCATCACCTCGGTCCCGCGCGGCCCTTCCACCGCGCTGACCTCGATGATCTCCGCCTCCTCCAATTCCAGCGGCAAAGCGGTCTGCTGGGCCCGTTCCCCCAGCCGATTGCTGGCGCTCTCATCGCGCAGCACGATCACCACGTCCGACAGCGGCGTGCCCTCGATCTCCTGTTTGAGCGGCCCGGCCAGCACGGTCAGCAGCAGCGCCCCCGCCAGCAAACGTCCGCCCTGCCCCGCAAGGCGTGGGAAAGGCAGCAACGCCGCCACAAGCAGCGCCGCCAGCGCGCCAAGCGCCCAAAGGGGAAGATGCGGCGCCCAACTCATCGGCGCATCCGATCCATCAGATTTTGCACATGAAGCTGGTCCGATTTGTAATTCCCGGTCAGCGCATACATCACCAGATTGACGCCGAACCGCATGGTCAGCTCGCGCCGGAACGCACCGTCATAGCCCGAGCCGACCGGCCGCATGGCCGCGCCCAGCCCGTCCACCGCCCAGGCGGCGGCCCAATCCCCATTGCCGATCAGCACCGAAGACACCTGATCGCCCGCCGCCGCCCAGATCTGCACCGGGCCAAGCCGCCCCATGATCTGCGGCAAGAGGTAGTAGCTGCGGCTCAGCACATGATCACTGTCCACCGGCGCAAGCGGCGGCAGGGTCAGCCCGCTGGTCAGCCGCGCAAGGTCCGGGCCTTCGCTCCCGTCGATCAGAAGCATCCCGCCATTGGCGAGATAATCCTGCATCGCCGCCCGTCCGCCCGCGTCCAGCACCTGCGCCGTCACCGGCCAGTAAAGCAGCGGATAGAGCGCCAGCGGATCGCGCCCCGGCACCACGCCTTCGGGGGCCGCCGGCTCCACCGCCGTGCGCCGCGCCAGTTCCGCACTCAGCCCGCGCAAGCCCGCGGACGAGAGATCATCCACCGCCGGATCGCCGGTTTCCACATAAGCCAGCACCGTCTCCAGCGCCGGGATCGGGGCCGTCTGCGCCTCGGCCTTTGGCGCAAGCGCGGCCAGCGCCAACAGCACCGGTGCAAAACGCCGCGCGACCCGGCCCGAGCCAAGCGCCTCTGCCGCCAGCAACAGCATCGCCAGCGCCAACAGCAAGGGCGCAATGGGCCGCGCCGTGGTGGCCGCGCCAATCTCGGTCACGCCGGGCAGCGGCCCTGCCGCGACGAGGGCCGCGTCTGGCCCGAGGAGCGGCACCCCCGCGCGCTGTCCGCCGCGCCGCCACAGCCCCGGCGGGCGCTCCGGCCCCGGCGGTCCGTCCAGTTCCGCACTCACCGCGCGCGGCGGTGGGCGCAGCCGGCCTTGCTCATCGACCATCTGCTCTAGCACCCATTCGCCTTCCGGCACCTCGGCCAGCGGCCCGCGAATTTGCGCCAGCCGGTCGATCATCCCCAAAAACAGATCCGACAGCGGCAGGTCCGACCATCCCGGCGCAGGCGGCACATGCACGAAAAGCCGCGCCCCCGCGCCGCTTGTATCGGTCCCGCTCACCAAGGGCGTGCCATCTTCGAGCGGGATCAGCACCTCCGCCCCCGCACCGAGCAACACCTGCTGGCGCACGGCGATCTCCGCATTGCCGCCGAGCCCCGTCAGCACGCCGCGCCCGGCCTGAACCGTCTGCGGCGGGCGCTCGGACAGCGCTTCGCCAAAAGACCGCGCCCCCTCGCCCAGCGGCGCGGGCAAGCTCTCGTCATTCTCCATATCCGCGGTCGCAAAACGCATCAGCCGCCCGCCATCCGCCGCCCAATCGTTCAGCCGCGCCGCATCCTCCGGCCCGATCTGCGCGATCCCGGCGATGATGATGAGATCCGCCCCGGACTCCACCGCATCGGCAATCGGAAGCGCGCTCACGGCCCGGCCCGCCAAAGCGCGGCGCAGGTAAAACAGCGGGTCCGCCAGATCCGCCCGCTCGCCGCCTTGCGGGCCGACCAGCACAATCCGCGCCGCCCGCGACGCATCGCCCAGCGGCACCACAGCCCCGGCATGGCGCGCGCCTTCCAGCGCAAAATGGGTCATCCGCGCCAGATGTCCCGGCGGGATTTGCGGGGTCAGCGCCGCCCCCTCCACCGTCCAATTGGTGAGCGCATCGCCCTCTGCCATCAACGTCACCTCGGCGGGCGCTGCCGTCCCGCGCCGCAGGACACGCAGGCCGTTCTCCTCATCTGTCGCGAGCGCCATCAACGGCGGTGCCATGATCCGCCGCGACACCGCCCCGCGCGCTGCCAGCGCCTCTGCAAGCGCCGCGTCGCCGTCCCGCGCGAGCCCATCGGAGAGCCACAGCGTTTCGAAATCCTCGCCCTCGGCCACCACCTCCGCCAAACCGCGCGGGTCCGGTGCCCAAGGCGCGGGCCGGGTTGCAGCGAGGCGGCCAATCGCCTCATCGGCGGTGGTGAAATTCAGCGGCCCCGTCACCGGTTCGGCCAAAGACACAAGCGCCACGGGCCGCCCGCTCCGCGCCGCATCCCGCAAACTGTCGCGCAAAAAGGCGCGGCGGTCGGGCCAGTCGGGCGCGCTCGCCCAGCCGCCATCGTAAAGAACCAGAAGCCGCCCCTGACCCGGCGTCGTCGGGCGCAGCACCGGCCCGGCCAGCGCGACGATCACCAGCGCGGCAATCGCCAGCCGCAAGAGCCGCAGCCAGAGCGGCGTTTGCGACAAGGGCGCGCGGGTCGCGGGCGCATCACGCAAAAGGTCCAGCCCCGGAAAGGCAATCTCGCGCGGGAGCGGCGGCTTCGCCCGCATCGCCAGCCACAAAAGCGGCAGCGCGAAGAGGCCAAGCAGCAGCCAAGGCGCGGCGAACCCGATCATCGGAGCGCCACCAGCGCATCGCGCAAGGACCGCAGCGCCGCGCGCATCGGCAGGTCCGTCTCCACCGAAACAACCCGAAAGCCCGCCTGTCCCGCCATCTCCGCCAAGCGCCCGCGCCACGCCGCGAGTTTCTCCAAATAATGCGCCCGCGCGGCACCGGCATCCGGCAGATCGAGCGGATCGCCCTCCCCGGTCAGCCGCACATAGCCCGCATAGGGAAAATCCCGCTCCGCCGGGTCGAGCAGATGTACCAGAACGCCCGCAACGCCCCGTCCCGCATAGGCGCGGAGCAGCGCGGCAATGTCCTCCGGCGCATCCCAAAAATCCGAAATCAACACGGCCCGTCCATGACGATGCAGCGGCAGCGCCTGCGCCGCGCCGCCGGGCCGCACATGCAGCGCGCCCGGCCCCTCAAGGCTGACCACCCGCTCGCCGCCGCCCTCCAGCGCCAGCGCCGCCGCTTCCAAAAGCCGCGTGCCGTAATCCTGTTTGGACACCCCGCCGCTCGCAAAATCCATGCTCGCCCGCGCCGCGCACCAGAGCCCCGCCTCGCGCGCGACCTCCCATTCCGTTTGCCGCAAATAGAGCGTGTCGCCCCGCGCCGAGCGCCGCCAATCAATGGCTTGCGCCGGATCGCCGGGCTGCGCCGCGCGGTATTGCCAGAAGGAATCGCCCTGCCCGGCCATCGCCCGCCGATGCGCCCCGCGATACTGCGCGCCGCTCAGACCCGGCAGCGAAATCGGGATTTCGGCGGCCAATGCGCGGGCATCGGGCAGGGTTTGGGTCACAGAGGCAGTCCCGCCTGTTCCAGTGCCGCGCGGATGATGTCCTGCGGATCGCGCCCCTCGGCCTCCGCGCCATAACTCAGCGCCAGCCGGTGAATGAGCGCCGCACTCGCCAGCGCCGACACATCCGACACATCCGGGGCCGCGCGGCCATCCAGAAGCGCCCGCGCCCGGATCGCCAGCACCAGCGCCTGCGCGCCGCGCGGACCGGGGCCAAAACGCAGATCCCGCGCCTCGGCAATCGCATCGGGCTCACCGGGGCGCAGCGCGCGGGTGACGCTCAGGATCGCCTCCATCACCTGCTCGCCCACGGGCATCTGGCGCACAAGCCGTTGCGCCTGCTGCAATGTTTGCGGGGTCGCGACCTCGGCGGTGGTCAAATCCTCCGCCCCGGTGGTCGCCAAAACGATTTCCCGCTCGGCATCGCGATCCGGGAAATCCACGTTGATTTGCAAAAGGAACCGGTCGAGCTGCGCCTCGGGGAGCGGATAGGTGCCCTCCTGCTCCAGAGGGTTTTGCGTGGCCAGCACATGGAACGGCGCGGGCAGCGCCCGATGCGCGCCAGCAATCGTCACCTCTTTTTCTTCCATCGCCTGAAGGAGCGCCGACTGGGTGCGCGGGCTGGCCCGATTGATCTCATCCGCCATCAAAAGCTGGCAAAACACCGGCCCTTCGATGAAACGAAAGGCCCGGCTCCCGTCGCGCGCGGTCTCCAGAACCTCGGCCCCGAGAATGTCGGACGGCATCAGATCCGGCGTGAACTGCACCCGGTTCGTCGCCATGCCGAACACCCGGCCAATCGCCCGCACGAGCCGCGTTTTCGCCAGACCCGGCGCACCGACCAGAAGCCCGTGACCGCCAGACAAAAGCGCAATCAGCGCCCCGTCGATCACCCGCTCCTGCCCGATCACCGCCCCCGCAAGGGCCGCGCGCGCCGCGCCAAGCTCCTCGGCAATCGGATCGAATGCCTGGGCCGGGCTGACAAAATCCTCCATGAACACTATCCTTAGATCATTCGGGCGCGAACACCCTGTTCACGCCGACACTAGCGCCCGTGGCGAGAAAGGCAAACTCACATGACCGATACGGATGCTTTGATTGAGGCCGCACAGGCCAATGCCGGCCTGCCCCCGGTGGACAAGTGGGACCCCGACTATTGCGGCGAGATGGATCTGGTGATCCGCCGCGACGGTCTCTGGATCCATGAAGGCACGCCGATTGGCCGCGAAAAGCTGGTGCAGCTCTTCTCGCGCATCATCAAACGGGAGGGCGACGATTATTTCCTCGTCACCCCGGTCGAGAAACTCGGGATCAAGGTCGAGGACGCGCCTTTCGTGGCCATTGATTTTCGCCAGCAGGACGGCGATCTGACCTTTGTGACCAATGTCGGCGACGCGGTGACGGCGGATGCCGATCACCCGATCCGGGTCGAAATGAAAGACGGCGAGCCCTCGCCCTATATCCTCGTGCGCCGCAATCTCGAAGCGCTGATCGACCGCAAAAGCTTCTACCGCCTCGTCGATATTGGCGAGACCGAGGGCGAGTGGTTCGGCGTGCGCTCGGCAGGCGAGTTCTTCCCCCTCATCCGGCAGCGTGAATTGCCCGACTAATGCCCGATGGACTTTGAGAAAAGGTTCACCACAAGCACCCCGGCGACGATCATCGTGAGGCCAATAATCGCAGGCATATCAAGGGTTTGCTTGAACACGATCCATCCAACCGCCGCCACCAGCACAACCCCGGTGGCGCTCCAGATCGCATAGGCGAGGCCGAGCGGGATGAACTTGATCGCGATCGTCAGCAGGTAAAACGCCGTCAGGTAGCACAGCGCCAGCACCGCCGTCGGCACCAGCCGCGTAAACTGCTGCGTCAGCGGCATCATCGAGGTGCCCAGAACTTCCAGAACAATGGCCGCAAAGAGGGCGATATAGGCAGTTGTCATGGCGAGAATCTCCTTCGCGGTCTGCCGTAAAGGAGAATCAAAAAAGAGTCACGCCGGCCCGATCTGCCCCGCAAATTCCGCCAGCACCCGCTCGTAAACCGCGCGTTTGAACGGCACGATATTGGCGGGTAAGTCCTCGGCGGGCTTCCACGCCCAATCGGTGAATTCGGGATGGTCGGTCGCGATGTCAATCTCGTCATCCGTGCCGAGATAGCGCAGCAGATACCACTTCATCTCCTGCCCGCGATAGCGCCCCTTCCAGACATGCCCGATCAGATCGTCGGGCAGATCATAACGCACCCAATCGGCGGTTTCGGCCAGGATTTCAACGCGGTCCGGCGAGATCGAGGTCTCTTCCACCAACTCACGCAAAGCCGCGACCTCGGGGGCTTCGCCCTTGTCGATCCCGCCCTGCGGCATCTGCCAGGCGTGCTCCTCGCTCGCCCTGCGGTCATTGCGACGGGCCGCGAAAATCAGCCCGTCCCGGTTCATCACGCACAGTCCGACGCAGGGCCGGTAAGGCAGCGCGGCCTTCTCTGCGCCCGTCAGCTCGCTCATCGGCCGCTTTCGCCCACCGTGGTCATGGCGTTAACGATATCCACGGCGGTCGCCAGTTGCGGGTCCTCGGCGCGGCGCTCGGCGGCTTCCTCGCGCTCGGTCCGCTCTTCCTCAAGCTGGGTGCGCTCGTCTTCCGTCAGGCTGTCATTGTCGAGCGCGCCGCGCAGATCCGACTCGGAGCGGATGAAGAGGTTCGGCGCGTTTTCCGCCTCCTCCTCTGCCGCCTCACGGGCTTCCACTTCCGCGCGGGTCGGCGCTTCGACGATCACATCGGGCGAGACGCCGAGCGCCTGAATCGAGCGGCCCGACGGGGTATAATAACGTGCCGTCGTCAGACGCATCGCGCTCTCCGACCCAACCGGCATCACCGTCTGCACGGAACCTTTCCCGAAACTCTTGGTCCCGACCACCACAGCGCGGTTGTGATCCTGAAGTGCCCCGGCGACGATCTCCGACGCACTCGCCGAGCCGCCATTGATCAGCACCGCAATCGGTTTACCGTCCGCCATATCGCCCTCAGCGGCGTTCCAGCGGTCGGTCTGCTCCGGGATACGGCCACGGGTCGAAACGATCTCGCCCGCATCAAGGAACGCATCGGAAACGGAAATCGCCTCTTCCAGAAGCCCGCCCGGATTGTTGCGAAGATCAATGACAAAGCCGCGGACATTTTCCATCCCGCCCAGCTCTTCGACCCGTGCATTCAACTCGCTTTCGAGATCCGGCGTGGTCTTTTCGGAGAAGCTGTTGATGCGCAGCACCACCACTTCGCCTTCCAGCGACGAGCGCACGGCCTGCACCGAGATCGTGTCGCGGGTGATGGTCACGTCAAACGGCTCTTCCCCCTCGCGCAGCAGCGTGACGGTAATGTCCGAGCCGACCGGCCCGCGCATCTTCTCGACCGCTTCGTTGAGCGTCAGGCCCAGAACCGACTCGCCATCGATATGGGAGATGAAATCCCCCGCCTCGACCCCGGCCTGCTCGGCGGGCGTGCCTTCCATCGGGGCGATGACCTTCACCATGCCCTCTTCCTGCGTGACCTCGATCCCGAGACCGCCAAATTCGCCGGAGGTTTGCTCCTCCATTTCCTCGAAATCTTCAGGCGGCAGATAGCCCGAATGCGGGTCGAGCGAGGACAGCATCCCCGAAATTGCCGCCTCGATCAGTTCCTTATCGGTGACTTCCTCGACATAGGCGCCGCGGACGCGCTCAAAAATCTCGCCGAAAAGATCGAGCTGTTCATAGGTTTCGCGGGCCGCTTCGGCCTCTTGCGCCATCAACGGCGCGGCCAGTTGCGTTGTCGCCGCAACACCGAGACCTGCGCCCGTCAGCACGGCCAGAAAATTCTTCTTCATGTTTCATCCTCGCTCGATTCATCCTCGATAAGGGTGAACCATTCTTCCGGATCGACAGTCGCGTCGTCCTGCCTCACTTCGATGTAGAGGGGCTCGGTTTCTAAATCCTTGCCCTCCGCCTGTTGCGCGTCATTCAACACCGCCTCGCTGCCCAAGGGCAAGCCCCCCATCAGCCCGAGCGGCGTTTCTTCGGCGACTATCTGCCCTTCGCGGACAAAAACCTGATCGAGCCCGGCCAGAATGACCAGAAGCCCGGCGGCCGGTTCGAGAATCACCACATTGCCATAGTCGAGAAAGCTCCCCGCAAACCGGATATTGGCCAGCGCCGGTGCGCTGACGAGGGTTTGCGGCGCGGTGGCCAATGTCAGGCCCGGGCGCTGGCGGCCCGCACCATCCGCCTCATTATAGCGCGCGGTAATCTCGCCCGGCGCAGGCAGGGCCATTCCCATGGCGGAGAGATCGGCGCGGCTCGGCAGCGCCGTTTCCTCGCGCCCCATGGCCCCGAGATTGCCGGTAAACTCATCAAGGCTCGCCGCACTTTCCCGCAGCCGCGCGATTTCTGGGGCCATATCCGGCACTTGCACGCCATCCTTGGAGCCAAGCTGCGTGCGGGCCTCCTGAATGGACGCAAGCGAAGCGGTCAGTTGCGCCTCCGTCTCGGCCTGCACGGTCCTGAGCGCCCGCAACTCTTCTAAAGCGGCGCGCATATCAGCCGCTTGCGCCTGCAAAGCGGGGGCGACCGTCACCATCATCTGCGCCGCCCGTGCGGTGCCGACCGGCCCTTCCGGGTGCATCATATGGACTGGCGCTGGCCCGTCCTGAAGCGAGCTGAGAATGCCGAGGATTTCCCCCAGCGACTCCCGCCGCGCCTCGAAATCCGCAACCAAGGACCGCTCCTCCACCGCGCTTTCGCGCAGCGCCACGCGCAATTCGGCCAGCGCATCGTCAAATGCCCCGACTGCCCGCGCCAGCGAGATTTTATCCGCGCCTTGCGTCTCCACCCGCGCGGCGGCGGCTTCCATCTCGCTCGCCGCGACGCGCAAGCGGTCCGCCGTATCCGCAAAGGCCAAAGCGGGGAGAAGGGTCATAATGGGGAGCCAAAAACGCATCAGTCGAGCAGGTTCCTTCCGGTCATTTCCGCGGGCTTTTCGAGGCCCATCAGCGCGAGCAGCGTCGGCGCGACATCGGCCAGCTTGCCACCCGGCGTGACGCGCGCCCCATCGGGCGCACCGATCACCACGCAAGGCACCGGGTTCGTCGTATGGGCGGTGTGCGGGTTGCCCGTCACCGGGTCCACCATGATATCGCAATTGCCGTGATCTGCGATCACCACCATCGCGCCGCCGATCTCCTCGATCGCCCGCAGCGCGCGGCCCAGCTCGTGATCCACCGCCTCGCACGCCTTGATCGCCGCGCCCAGATCACCCGTATGGCCGACCATATCAGGGTTGGCGAAATTCACGACGATGAGGTCATAGTCCCCCGACCGGATCGCCTGCTCCAGCTGGTCCCCCACTTCGGCGGCGCTCATCTCGGGCTGCATGTCATAGGTCCGCACCTTCGGGCTCGGCGCCATGTAGCGTTTTTCCCCATCTGAGGGATTTTCTACCCCGCCGTTGAGAAAAAACGTCACATGCGGATATTTCTCCGTTTCGGCGAGTCGAAACTGCGTCCGCCCTTTTTCCGCCACATAGGCGCCAAGCGTGTTCGGAATGTCTTCCGACGGGAAAATCACGTCCATATAGGCATTATGCGCCGTGGAATACTCCACCATCCCCAGAACCGATGACCACGCAACCCGGCCGGGTATCTCCGCCGCGTCAAACTCCGGCTGCGCCATGGCGGCGAGGATCTGGCGCGCCCGGTCGGCCCGGAAATTGGCGAAGATCAGCCCGTCGCCATCCTTCGCCCCGGCATAATCGCCAATAATCGCGGGGGTGATGAATTCATCCGTCTCGTCGCTCGCATGGGCCGCCTCAATCGCCTTGCGGGCGCTCTCGGCGCGACTCCCCTCTGCCCGCAGGATCGCATCAGTCGCCGCCTGCACGCGCTCCCAGCGATTGTCCCGGTCCATCGCGTAAAACCGCCCCGAGACCGTCGCGATCCGCGCGCCCGCGGGCAAATCCGCCTCCAGCGCGCCGACCTGCTCGACCGCGCTTTTCGGGGCCACATCGCGGCCATCGGTGAAGGCGTGGATGCGGACTTTGAGCCCCTTCTCCACCAAAATCCCGGCCAGCGCGGCAATATGTCGCTGATGCGAATGGACGCCGCCGGGGCTTGCCAGACCGCACAGATGCGCCACCCCCCCCGCCGCCTTCACCTTGGCCGCAAAGCTGTCCAGCGCCTCATTGGCCGCAAGCGAGCCGTCCTCAATCGCGTTGTCGATCTTCGGCAGATCCATCCACACCACCCGGCCCGCGCCGATATTGGTGTGGCCGACCTCGGAATTGCCCATCTGCCCTTCCGGCAGGCCGACATCATTGCCAAAGGTGGTCAGGGTTTCATGGGGATAGTCGGCCCAGATCCGGTCCATGGTCGGGGTCTCGGCCAGCGCGGGCGCGTTGTTGTCGCGCCGCTCTTCCAGCCCCCAACCGTCCAGGATTGTCAGAACAACGGGTTTCTTCGCTTGGGTCATGGGGTCGGCCTCCGTTTCAAAACCTACCTACTGACCTCAAAAAGCTCTCGCAAGCCCCGCAGAGCGCGAACAGCGGTGCAATCTGCGCGGGTGCCCGCCGCGGCGCTTCTCCGAGACGGGGCATCGCCCCGGCGAGGCCCGGAGGGCTAAACCGTCAGTTGCGGTGATAGGGACTGCCCGCCAAAATCGACGCGGCGCGGTAAAGCTGTTCGGCCAGCATCACCCGCACAAGCATATGCGGCCAGACCATTTTGCCGAAAGAGAGCGCGCCGCCGCCATTGAGACCCGCGCGCAAGGACGGGTCCAGCCCGTCCGCGCCGCCGATGAGAAACACCACATCGCGGACGCCCTCATCGCGCCAGCCCGCCAGTTTTTGGGAAAATTTCGGGGAGCTCATCAAGCTCCCCCGCTCATCAAGGGCAATGACTTTCGCGCCTTCGGGGATGGCTCCGCGCAGAAGATCCGCCTCCGCCGCCATGCCCTGCGCCTTGCGGTTGTCGAGCCCTTGCTCGATCAGCGGGCCAAGCCCCAGAGGCCGCCCCGTCCGGTCAAACCGCGTGATATAATCGTCCAGAAGATCCCGCTCCGGACCGCTTTTCAGCCGTCCGATCGCTGCCATCGTTACCTTCACACTGGTGCTCTTACTGCACCCGCTCGGCAGGTTGGGCGGCTTCCACCGGCCCGGATACCCACATCTTTTCAAGCTGGTAGAACTCGCGCACTTCGGGGCGGAAGAGATGAACCACCACATCGCCGCAGTCGATCAGCACCCAGTCGCCCTGCTCCGCGCCTTCAGTGCGCGGTGCCTGCCCGTGGATCTCCTTGACCTTCTCCGCCAGATGCTGGCTCATAGCCCCGACCTGACGCGACGAGCGCCCGCTGGCGATGACCATATGGTCCGCCATGCTGCTCTTGCCCTTGAGGTCGATGGTGACAATATCCTCGGCCTTGTCATCTTCGAGACTGCCGAGAACCAGCGCCAGCAAATCCGCTGGCATGGTGTGTTGCGCCGCTTGTGCGCCATTTGCCCGTTCGGTCAGAACGATGCCCTCCTTTATACGCCGCTTCCAGATGTGCTTGAGGTTGAGACTCAAAAGGCCCGGCGCGTTGCCTTAACCGAAAGTAGCAACGCGCCGGGCCTTTTTCAACGATTGCCGTGGGGTCACGCCCGCACGAGCGCCTCATAGCTTTCCGAAATGTCACGGACGAGATTGCCGACGGTGAATGTATAGTCGCCAATCGAGCCGACCGGGGTGACTTCTGCCGCCGTGCCGGTGAGGAAACATTGGTCGAAATCGGCCATTTCCTCGGGCATGATGTGGCGCTCCACGACCTCGATGCCCTTGTCTTTCAGCATCGCGATCACCGTCTGGCGGGTGATCCCGTTGAGGAAGCAATCGGCCAGCGGGGTGTGGACGACGCCGTCCTTGATGAAGAACACATTCGCGCCCGTCGCTTCGGCCACATAGCCGCGATAATCCATGAAGATCGCGTCCGAGCAGCCCTTTTTGGCCGCTTTGTGCTTGGAGATGGTGCAGATCATGTAAAGGCCCGCCGCCTTTGCCTCGACCGGGATGGTTTCGGGGCTGGGGCGTTTCCACTCGGCGATATCGAGTTTCGCGCCGTCATATTTCGCGTCGCCATAATAGGCGCCCCATTCCCAGGCGACAACGCCCACGCGGGTCGGGTTGGCCGCCGAGGCGACACCCATATCCGGCCCGGCCCCGCGGAAGGCGACGACGCGAACATAGGCATCGGTGAAGCCGTTCTTCTCCAGCACCGCCATTTTCGCTTCGTCCAGCTCTTCGGCGGTGTAGGGGATTTCGAGGTCGATCAACTCGCCCGAGCGCAGCAGGCGCTTGGAGTGTTCGTTCATCTTGAAGATTTTGCCATTATAGCACCGCTCGCCCTCAAAGACGGAGCTCGCGTAGTGCAGCGCATGGGTCAGGATATGAACCTTTGCATCGCGCCACGGGATCATCTCCCCATCCAGCCAGATCCAGCCATCACGATCATCAAAAGGCGCGCTCATCGGTGTTTCCTTTCCTATTCTGTCCTATCCCGCTTTGCAAACGACAGGAAATTGCGCTATTAGCCCGATCCGCTATCAGTAGGGGCTTGGATAGTCAATAAGGCTGACATATAAAATGCCCTAGATATGAGGAGACCGAAATGAGTCACAGCGCAATGCCCCAAAGGCAGGAAGACATGTTGCTCTTCCTGACCGATGACCAGCTCAGGCAGGGCATTGAGCTGATGTTCTTTGCCTATCGCGGCTTCACGGCGGACCCGGACCGGATCCTCGCGGATCTCGATTATGGCCGCGCCCATCACCGGGCGATTCACTTTATCGGCCGTCATGCGGGGCTGACGGTGAATCAGTTGCTCGATATCCTCGGGGTCACGAAACAGTCGCTCAACCGGGTGTTGCGGCAACTCGTGGCGGACGGGCTGGTGCGCAGCGAGGTCGGCAAGACAGATCGCCGGCAGCGCAATCTGTTCCTGACAGAGGACGGGATCGCGCTGGAGCATCGTCTGTCAGATGCGCAGCGGGTGCGGATGCGCAACGCCTACCGCGCCGCCGGGCCGGAGGCCGTGCGCGGCTTTCGCGCCGTTTTGGAGGAAATCATGGACCCGCATATGCGCGCCCAACTGGCAGAGCTTGAGGGCCGTTCATGAGCGATCCGGGCAGCGGCGGGCCCCATCTGCTCATCGTCGATGACGATGCGCGGATCCGCCAGCTTTTGCAGAAATATCTGATGCGACAGGGCTATGTCGTCTCCACCGCGCGGGACGCGGCCCATGCGCGGCGGCTTCTCGAAGTGTTCGAGTTCGACCTGCTGATCGTCGATGTGATGATGCCCGGCGAGACGGGCCTGGAATTCACCGCCAGTCTCAAGGGCCAGGACGCGCCGCCGGTGCTGATGCTGACCGCGCGCGGCGAGACCGATGCGCGGATCGAGGGGCTGGAAGCCGGTGCGGATGATTATCTCACCAAACCGTTCGAGCCGCGCGAGTTGCAGCTCCGGGTGGAGGTGATCCTGCGCCGCCGTGGCAACCGGTCCAAGAAGGAGACGCCGCAATCGCTCCTGCTCGGCCCGCTGCGCTACAATATTTCGCGAGGTGAGCTGTGGGAGGGCGAGCAGCATATCAAGCTGACGAGCAGCGAAAGCGCCCTGATGCGGTTTCTCGCCGAGCATCCCCATGAGCCCCTTAGCCGCGCCGATATCGCCACCGCCCTGTCCGGCCCCGACGAGGTCATGCAGGACCGCGCCGTCGATGTGCAGGTGACTCGCCTGCGCAAGAAAATCGAGGCCGATCCGAAAGCGCCGCGCTATCTGCAGACCGTCCGCGGCTCGGGCTATATGCTCGCGCCGGATTGAGCGGGCGCGGCCCTCGCGCCGCCGCTCTCCCCCTGCTCGCGGCAGCGCGGTTCGGCGGGGGTCGATCCCCCGGCGGAGCGCCGCCCGGCCGCTTAGCCAAAACGCCTGACAAGGCTGGACCTTCCCGCCCCCCTTCCCTAGATTGCGGCCAGCAATATTGAGGAATCCGCAAATGGCCGAGAGCAACACCGAGATCGCGAAGCTGAGCTTCGAGGATGCCATGAAAGCCTTGGAAGAGGTCGTCGGACAGCTTGAGAAGGGCGAAGTTCCCCTTGAGCAGTCGATCGAGCTGTATCAGCGCGGTGCGGCCCTGCGCGCCCATTGCGAAACCAAGCTGCGCGAGGCGGAAGAGAAAATTGCCAAGATCAGCCTCGATTCGAACGGTCAGCCGAAGGGGACCGAGCCCCTCGACGTGTCCTGATGGATCAGGCGGCGCGCAATTCCTTTATCACGGCGCAGTCCGAGGCGGCGGATCGGGTCGAGGTGACCCTCGATCAGCTTCTGCCCAAGGACTCCATGCTCGCCGATGCGATGCGCTATGCTTGCCTCGGCGGCGGCAAGCGGCTCCGCGCGCTTCTGGTGCTGGAAGGCGCCAAGCTTTTCAACGCCCCCCATAAGGCGGCGGAACGGGCGGCGGCGGCGGTCGAGTGCATCCATGCCTATTCGCTCATCCATGACGATCTGCCGGCCATGGATGACGACGATATGCGCCGCGGCAAGCCCACGCTCCACAAAGCCTGGGACGAGGCGACCGCCATTCTTGCCGGTGACGCGCTGCAAACGCTGGCCTTTTCCACGCTGACGGCCCCGCAACTCATGCTGGAGCCGAACCTCAAGCTGAAACTCTGCCACACCCTTGCCGAAGCCTCCGGCGCCAATGGCATGGTCGGCGGGCAGATGATGGACATCGCGGCGGAGCGTCTCGACGGCAAGCTGTCCTTGGAAGAAATCAAGGAGTTGCAGAGCATGAAAACCGGCGCGCTCATCAGTTGGGCCGCCGAAGCCGGGCCGCTCATGGGCCGCAAGACCCCCGGCGCGATCTCCGACTATGCCAAAAATCTCGGCCTCGCCTTCCAGATTCAGGATGATGTGCTGGACGTGATCGGCTCGCCCGATGTGACCGGCAAGGCCACCCAGAAGGATGGCGAGGCGGGCAAGGCCACTTTCGTCTCGCTGATGGGTCTCGAAAACGCCCAGAAGGAAGCGCGCCGCCTCGTCGATGCCGCGCTGGAGGCCATCGCCCCTTACGGATCCGCCGGAAATGTTCTGCGCGGCATCGCCCAATTCGCCATTAACCGCGACTCGTAACGAGCCGCCAGCTTTTCGCCAGCAGATCGAATCCATGTCCGAACGTCCCGATACGCCCCTTCTCGATTACATCAACAGCCCCGCTGACCTCAAAGGGCTGGATATTCGCCAGTTGCGGCAGGTGGCCGATGAATTGCGCGCGGAGACGATTTCGGCGGTCTCGGAAACCGGCGGGCATTTGGGGGCGGGTCTCGGGGTGGTGGAACTCACCGTTGCGCTTCATGCCGTCTTCGACACGCCGCGCGACCGGCTGATCTGGGATGTCTCGCATCAATGCTACCCCCACAAGATCCTGACCGGGCGGCGCGACCGCATCCGCACCCTGCGCATGGAAAATGGCCTTTCGGGCTTCGCCAAGCGCAGCGAGTCGCCTTACGATCCGTTCGGCGCGGGCCACAGCTCGACCTCGATTTCCTCGGCCCTTGGCTTTCGCATCGCCCATGATCTCGGCCAGCGCGCAGAGAATGGCGACGCCATCGCGGTGATCGGCGACGGCGCGATCTCGGCGGGCATGGCTTATGAAGCGCTCAACAATGCGGGCGCGACCGATACGCGGCTGTTCGTGATCCTCAACGACAATGAAATGTCGATCGCGCCGCCGAGCGGGGCCATGTCGCATTATCTCTCCCGCCTTTATGGCGAGGAGCCGATGCACAATCTCAAGGACATCGCCAAGGGCGCGCTTGGGTTCCTCCCCGGCCCGATGCGCGAAGGCGCGAAGCGGGCCAAGGATCTCTTGAAGCAAATGACCGTCGGCGGGACGCTCTTTTCGGAGCTTGGGTTTGACTATATCGGCCCGGTGGACGGGCATGACATGGAAGACCTTATCGCCGTGATGCGCGCCGCCCATGCCCATGCCGATGGCCCGACGCTGATCCATGTGATCACAAAGAAGGGGAAGGGCTTCGCGCCCGCCGAGAACAGCGCCGATCGCGGCCATGCCCGCGCCAAGTTCGACATGGTGACGGGCGAGCAGAAAAAGGCGAAATCCAACGCGCCGAGCTATACCAAAGTGTTTGCGCAGAGCCTTGTGCAACTCGCCGAGGATGATCCGAAAATCACTGCCGTGACCGCCGCGATGCCGGACGGCACCGGCCTCAACCTCTTCGCCGAGCGCTTCCCGGAGCGCTGTTTCGATGTGGGGATCGCCGAGCAGCACGCCGTGACCTTCGCCGCCGGGATGGCCGCCGGGGGCCTGCGCCCCTTCTGCGCGCTCTACTCGACCTTCCTGCAACGGGGCTATGACCAGATCGTCCATGACGTCGCGATCCAGCGCCTGCCCGTCCGCTTCGCGATTGACCGCGCGGGCCTCGTGGGGGCCGATGGCGCGACCCATGCGGGCAGCTATGACATTGCTTTCCTTGCCAATCTTCCCGGCTTCGTGGTGATGGCCGCCGCCGATGAGGCGGAGCTGAAACATATGGTCGCCACCGCCCACGCGATTAACGACGCGCCGTCGGCCTTCCGCTTCCCGCGCGGCGAAGGCGTGGGCGTGGAGATGCCCGAGCGCGGCGAGGTTTTGGAGATCGGCAAAGGCCGCGTCGTGCGCGAAGGCACCAAGGCGGCGATCCTGTCCTTCGGCGCGCGTCTCTCGGAGTGTCAGGCCGCCGCCGAGACACTGGCCGCCGAGGGGATCGACATCACCCTCGCCGACGCCCGTTTCGCCAAACCGCTCGACCGCGAACTGATCCTGCGTCTTGCCCGCGAGCATCCCGTTCTCGTGACCATCGAGGAAGGCGCGGTTGGCGGCTTCGGCTCCCATGTGGCGCAGCTTCTGGCGGAAGAAGGCGCGCTCGATGGCGCGCTGAAATTCCGCTCCATGGTCCTGCCCGACACCTTTATCGACCACGCCAGCCCGGCGCGGATGTATGAAGCCGCCGGCATGTCCGCCGCCGATATTGCGAGCAAAATCAGGAGCCTGACATGATCCGCGCTGTCACCCCCGAGGACCGCGCCGAGTGGGAGCGCCTGTTTCTCGCCTATGCGGATTTCTACAACACCGCCCTGCCGGATGGCGCGCTGGAGACCGTCTGGGGCTGGATTCACGACGAAGCCGAACCCTATTTCGCCGCCCTCGCGATTGAGGACGGGCAAGCGGTCGGCCTCACCCAATACCAGACCATGCGGCGCTCTTTGGGCGGAGGCGATGTTGTGTATCTGTCGGATCTCTATGTGGACCCGGCGCAGCGCGGCAAAGACCTCGGCCACAAGCTGATCGACCATGTCCGGGAACACGCCCGCCACCTCGGCGCCGCAGACGTGCGCTGGCTGACGGCAGAAGACAACACCACCGCCCGCCGCCTCTACGACCGCTTCAACCCGCCGAGTGGGTTTATCATGTATAAGGCTGGGCTCTAACCCTCTCCACCCGCCTCAGCGCCGAATTCGGCGAAGCAGCGGCGGAGGCCGCGGACGCGGGTGGCAAGGTCGGTGAGGCCTTTGTCGGGCAGGCCGAGTTCTTCGAGATGGGCGGCGGTGGCGTAGAGGTAATCCCAGTTGGGGCCGCGTCCGCCGACGGCGCGGGCGATGATATGGGCCTGCGTTTCCACCGAAAGATCCGCCATATATTGCGGGTTTTCTTCGTCGATGACGTAGCACACCGCCTCGACGGTCCGGCCATCGTGAAGCTCCACCGTCTCGGTCGTCTCGCGGTAGGCAGCGGACACGAGCTCCCGCTCGCGCAGATAGTTCAGCGTCGCGCGCGCGTCTTCTTCGGCCACGCGGAAAGCGACACCGGGGCAGACCTGCCCGCCCTTCGGCTCCAGCGCGAGGACAAGACCCGGCGCATCGGCGGTGCCGCGGTGATGGATCGACAGCAGGCAGAAGCCGCGGCGATAGCCCGGCAGATCCGCGACCACGCGCTCCGCCACGGGGAAGCCCGGCTGCCACATCAGCGAGCCGTAGCCGAAGACCCAGAAGCCCCCCTCAATCAAAGCGGCGTCATATGCGGTGTTAAAGCTGTTCTCCATAAAGGCGATGCTATAAGGGAGATCGCAGCAAAAGGTAAAGGGCCAGCCACCGCGATGAAACGTCTTGTGATCCTGCTTCTCGCCTGTCTCGGTCTGGCCGGGGCCGGTTATGGCGGCTACTGGCTCTGGGCCGCGCGCCAGATCGAGGGTCAGGCGGAGGCGCTGATTGCCGGGCGCGCCTCGACGGGCTGGATTTCCGAGGCGGACGCGGTGGAGACGGGCGGATTTCCGTCCAGCTTCGAGACCCGCCTGACCGCGCCGCGTTTTGGCCAGACCGAGGGGCCGATCATCTGGGAGAGCGACTGGATCACGGTTGCCCAAGAGAGCCTCGATCCGCAGGATTTCACCGTGACCTTCGCACCGGAGCAGCGGCTGACCCTGCCCGAAGGCAGCGGACGGCTGACGACGCAGAACGCCGCCGGGCGCTTGCGGGTGGACAGCCGCCAGACGCTCGATGTGCTTGAACTTGCAACAGAAAGCGGCGCGTTGACCCTGCCGGACATGGGTGAGGCGGCGCTTGGTCCGGGTCGGGTGCTCGTGACAAAGACCGAGGGGCCGAACAGCTATGCGCTGACCCTCTCGCTCGCCGATCTGCTGCTGCCGCCGGAACTGCTCGGCCAAGCCGGGCGGGATGGTGTGATCACAAACCTCATCGACTCCTTCACCGCCAATGCGACCGCGCAATTTACGGGACCTTGGGATGAGGCGGCGCTGGCCGGGGTGCAGCCGACGCTGGTCTCGCTCACCATCGAGGAGGCCGCGCTCAACGCCGATGGCGGGAGCATCGCGGTGGCGGGAACACTGGTGCCTGATGCTGAGGGTTATGCGGAGGGCGCGCTCGATCTGAGCGCCACCGATATCGAGAACGCGCTGAAGCGGGCGCAGAAAAACGGGGCGTTTCAGGGGCTTCAGGGGAGCATCGCCCTCTCCTTCATCCGGGCGATGATCGGGGAGGACGGCTCGGTCTCACAAACGCTGCGGCTGGAGGACGGGGTGATCCGCCTCGGCCCCATCCCGCTTGGCCGCGCGCCGCTGCTGATCGCGCGGGACGGCACGCCGCTTTAGCGGCAATAGGTGCCGTTCGGATAGCGGGCGGTGTCGAAATGCAGATGGTCGCGGTGGAACCGGTCGGCATCCGGGCCAAGCACCGTGCCGAAGGGGCCGCAAGCCGCTTCGTGGAACCGTTTGATCACCGATTTGCGGAAAAGCCCGCCGCGCCAATCCTCCTCGACCCGCACCGTCTCCCCATCCGCGAAGGTGAAGGCGGAGAGGTCGATCGCGTTGCCAAGCGCATGTTCCGACATTTTCGCGCCGGACTGGTTGTTGCGGCTGCGGCACGCATAGCTGGCGGCGACTTCCATCTCGACCAGCGGTTCCTTGCCCGCCGCCTTGGCCGCGGGCTGCGCGCCAAAGGCGATCCATTCCGCGAGGGACGCCGCCGTGTCGCAATCCACCGTCGCGCCGCGCGGCAGGGCCACACCGGCGACCTGATAAATCTCGACCGGGTTGCGGATCCCGCAGGCCCCCTCCCGGATCGCCGGAAGCGGGCGCCCCCAGATCGCGCTCCCGCCGCAGACCTGACGCACATTGCCCGGCAAATCGCCGCGCGGCTCGTCATAGCGGGGCATGTCGCTGCCCAGCAATCCGCAAGCCGCGAGCGACAAGGCGGCGCATATCACTTCGATCTTCATATCCTGCTCTCCTGCCGCCCCTCTGGGCGATCTTATTTCTGACCGCGTCCGAAATTGGGCGCGTCGGTGTCCTGTCCGGCCTCGATGATACCTCGGCGAATGGCGCGGGTGCGCGTAAAGAAGTCGTGAAGCTCCTCACCATCCCCGGTGCGGATCGCCCGCTGGAGGACAAACAGCTCCTCTGCAAAGCGCCCGAGGATCTCCAGGGTCGCGTCTTTATTGGCCAAAAACACGTCGCGCCACATGGTCGGATCACTCGCCGCAATCCGGGTGAAGTCCCGAAAACCGGCGGCGGAGTAGTTGATGACTTCGGTTTTCGTCACCCGCTGCATGTCATCGGCGACGCCGACCATGGTGTAGGCGATGAGGTGCGGGATATGCGAGGTGACGGCCAGAACGAGGTCGTGATGCTCCGGGTCCATCTCGTCCACGATTGCGCCCATGCTCTCCCAAAGCGCGCGGAGTTTGGCGACCGCGTCCGGGTCGCTCCCCGGCGCCGGGACGAGAAGCTGCCAGCGATTGTCGAAGAGCGAGGCGAAGCCCGACGCGGGGCCAGATTGCTCCGTCCCGGCGAGCGGGTGGCCGGGGATGAAATGCACGCCGTCCGGCAGATGCGGGGCCACCGCGTCGATCACCGCCTGTTTGACGGAGCCGACATCGGTGACGGTCGCGCCCGGTTTCAGCTTCGGCCCGATCTCGGCGGCGACGCTGCCCATGGCGCCGACCGGCACGGCGAGAACGACGAGATCCGCATCCGCCACCGCCTCGGCAGCCGTCTCGGCCACGCGGTCCACAAAACCGATCTCGCGGGCGGCGTTCCGGCTGGCCTCGCTTTTGGCATAGCCGATGATTTCGCCTTTAAATCCCGCGCGTTTCAGGGCGTGACCCATGGAGGAGGCGATCAGGCCGAGGCCGATCAGGGCAATCCGGTCGTAACTCATGCGCCCTCCAGATGTTCGCCAAGGAATTTGAGGACGCGCTCGCAATCCATCTGCGTGCCGACGGAGATGCGCAGCGCCTCGGGCAAGCCGTAGCCCGCGACCCGGCGCACGATGATGCCTTGCGCCCGCAGCGCCTCATCCGCTGCAATCGCCGCCTCTTCGCTGGCGAAACGCGGCAGCACGAAATTCGCCATGCTGTCGTCGCATTCAAGGCCGAGCGCGCGGAGGCCGTCGACGAGATAGGTCCTCAGCCGCGCGTTTTCTTCATGGCACCATTCGGTGTAATCGGTATCGAGCACCGCCGCCTCTGCCGCCGCGAGCGCTGCGGTCGAGACGTTGAACGGCCCGCGCACCCGGTTCAGCACGTCGATGATCTCCACTGAGGCATAGCCCCAGCCGACGCGCAGCCCGCCCAGCCCGTAAATCTTTGAAAAGGTGCGGGTCATGACGACATTCGGATGGCTTTCCACCAGCGACGCGCCGCTGTCATAGCCCTCGACAAACTCGCCATAGGCGCCGTCGATCACCAGCAGCACGCCCTCGGGCAGACCCTCCGCCAGCCGCTCCAACGCGTCGAGCGCCACCATCGTGCCGGTCGGGTTGTTGGGGTTGGCGACGAAAATGAGTTTCGTGCGTTCCGTGACCGCCGCCAGCATCGCGTCGATATCGAGGCGGCGTTCCGTCTCGGAAGCCGTCACCGGGGTCGCGCCCGCCGCCTTGGCCGCAATCGGATACATGGAAAACCCATGTTCGGCATACAGCACTTCGTCACCCGGCCCGGCATAAGCATTGCAAAGGAAAGAGATAATCTCGTCCGATCCCGCCCCGCAAATGACCCGTGCCGGGTCCACCCCATACACTTTGCCAATGGCCTCGCGCAGCGGTGTGTGGTCGGTGGAGGGATAGATCGCCATCGCTTCGGCGGCGGCGAGATACGCCTCTTTCGCCTTCGGGCTCGGCCCATGCGGGTTCTCATTGGACGACAGCTTGGTGACCTTGTTGGTGCCATCCAATTTGCTCTCGCCGCCCACATAGGGGACGATGTCGAGAATTCCGGGCTGCGGCGTAATCATCTTGCCTCCATGCGTTCAGCCGGTCTTGGATAGCGCCTTAGTCCGGTCTTTGACCAGTCCATTTCACAAGAATGCTCGGCAGAAGGCGCGGCAGATCTTCGGCAATGAGACCCGCGCCGCGCTTGCGCCCGGCCTCGGCATGGAGCAGCACCCCGGTCGCGGCGGCATCGAAGGGATCGAAGCCACGCGCGAGCAGCCCGGTGATGATCCCGGTCAGCACATCGCCCGCGCCCGCGGTGGCGAGCCAGGGCACCGCCCGCTCGTAAAGCGCGGCATAAACCGAGGCGCGGCCATCGGGCGAGGCGATCACGGTGGCGGGGCCTTTGAGGACAATCGTCGCGCCATATTCCGCCGCCGCGTCGCGCAGAAGGTCGATCCGGTTCTCCGTCGCCAGTCGCTCGGCGAGATGCGGGACGAGACGGGCGAACTCGCCTTCATGGGGGGTCATGATGACATCTTGCGGCAGATCGCGCGGCGTGTTGGCGAGAAGCGTGAGCGCGTCGGCGTCGAGGACGAGGGGCTTGCCGCTCTCGACTGCCACAGTCAGCGCCGCCTCGGCATTCTCGTCCGTGCCAAGCGCGGGACCGAGGCCGATTGCGGACACGCGCCGATCCTCCACAAGCGCCGCGAAAGCCGGGGCATCGCAGGGTTTGACCATCACCGCGTCAAGATGGGCCGCATGGATCTGTGCCGCCGCCTCATCCGCCGCAATGGTGACAAGGCCCGCGCCCACCCGGAGCGCGCTCGCCGCCGCGAGACGGATCGCGCCGCCACTATGCCACGGGCCGGAGACCATCACCGCATGGCCATAGTCGAATTTATGCCCATGCCGTTTGGCCGGATCGACCGTCGGGCGGGTGATCATCTGCGCGCCGCTCGCCCGATCCGGAATGCCGATATCGACCGTCTTGATCTGCCCGACATAGCGCGGGCCGTCATTGAAGAAATGCGCGGGTTTGGGCGCGTGGAAGGTGACGGTGAGATCGGCCTTTAGCGCATGTTGACCCAGTTTGCGCCCGCTATTGGTGTCGAGCCCGCTCGGCAGATCGACGGCGATCACATAGGTGCAACCATGGTCCATCACCGGGGCCAGCACCTCGTCGCAGTCGCGGTTGAGACCGATGCCAAAGAGCGCGTCGATCAGCAGTTCGGCGGGCTCGAAATTTTCATAAGGCAAGATCTCGCCCTTGGCTTTCAGAAACGCGTCCCGCGCCTGCGCAGCATCAGGCGGCAGCGTTTCGGGCGAGACAGCATGGAGCCGCACCTTCACGCCGCGCGCCCGGAGAAGCTGCCCTATCACAAAGCCATCGCCGCCATTATTGCCCGGCCCGCAAAGGACCATTGCCGTCTCGGGCCGGCCCGCCAGCGAATCGACGACCGCCTGACCGGCGCGCAGCATCAGCTGATAACCGGGCGTGCCGGCGTCGATCACGGCCTGCTCGGCGGCGCGCATTTCCTCGGCGGTGAGAATGGTTTTGGTCTGCATGGCGGTCTCCTTCGGGCCAGAGTGCCGCGCCCGCGTTCTCGCGTCAAAGGGCGTTAGAAGAAGGTCTGCGGGTCGATATCGATGGCGAGGCGCGTGTTTTTCGGCAGTTGCACCCGGTCGCGCCACGCCTTCAGCGCGTTCTGCAAAGGCGCGCCGCGCGGTGCTTTCACCAGTAGGCGCACCCGGTGGCGGCCCCGGATCCGGGCAATGGGCGCGGGTGCGGGCCCGAAAATCTGCGCGCCGATGGCAAAGAGCGGCTGGCCTTCGCGGACCAGCGCGTGACCGAGTTCGAAACAGGGCGCGACCTCGGGGCCGGAGATGATGATCCCGGCCATGCGCCCGAAAGGCGGCGCGCCGGACACCTCACGCGCCGCCGCTTCGGCCTCCCAAAACGCTTCCTCGTCGCCCGACATGATCGCCTGCATCACCGGGTGATCGGGCTGGTAGCTTTGTAAAAGCGCCAACCCCGCCTTATCCGCCCGCCCGGCCCGGCCCGTGACCTGACGGATGAGCTGAAAGGTCTTCTCCGACGCGCGCAGATCGCCGCCTTGCAGCCCGAGATCCGCGTCGATCACGCCGACAAGGGTGAGTTTGGGGAAATTATGCCCCTTGGCGACGATTTGCGTGCCGATGATGATGTCCGCGCCGCCCGCCGCGATGGTCTCGATCTGCTCTTTGAGCGCCCGCGCGGTGAGGCCCATATCGGAGGAGAGGACGGCGACGCGGGCCTCCGGGAACACGGCGGCGACCTCTTCGGCGATGCGCTCCACCCCCGGCCCGAGCGCGACCATTTTGCCTTCGACTTCGCAGGACGGGCAGGCCTCCGGGATCGCCCGCTGCGCGCCGCATTGGTGGCAAATCAAGCGGTTATGGAAACGGTGTTCGACCATCTTGGCGTCGCAATCCTCGCAGGCGACCTGCGATCCGCAAGCGCGGCAGAGGGTCAGCGGGGCGTAGCCGCGGCGGTTGAGAAAGAGCAGCGATTGCTCGCCCGTCTCCAGCCGCGCCTTGATCTCGGCCTCCAAGGGCGGGGAGATCCAGCGGCCTTGCTCGGGCGGCGTGTCGCGCAGGTCCAGCGCCTTGATTTCGGGCAGGATCGCGGCGCCGAACCGGTCCGCCAAATCGAGCCGGTGATATTTGCCGGAGCGCGCATTCACCCATGTCTCCAGTGCGGGCGTGGCCGAGGCCAGCACAACCGACGCGCCCGCGAGAGAGGCGCGCAGCACCGCCATGTCGCGGGCGTTGTAAAGCGCGCCCTCCTCTTGCTTGTAAGAGCCGTCATGTTCCTCATCGACCACGACGAGGCCGAGATTTTGGAACGGCAGGAAGAGCGCCGAGCGCGCGCCGACGACGACCTGCGCCTCGCCGCGCGCAACGCCGGTCCAGACCCGGCGGCGACCCGCTTGGGTGACGCCGGAATGCCACTCCGCCGGGCGCGCGCCGAAACGGGCTTCCAGACGGGAGATGAATTGCGTCGTCAGGGCGATTTCGGGGAGCAGGATCAGCGCCTGACGGTTCTGTTTCAGCGCTTCGGCGACGGCTTCGAGATAGACCTCGGTTTTACCGGAGCCGGTGACGCCTTTCAGGAGCGTGGTGCTATAGCTGCGGGCGGCGACGCGGGCGCGGAGCGCCGTTGCGGCGTCGGCCTGCGCATCGGATAACGCATTGCCGGGACGGGCGAAATCGAGACGCGGGAAGGGCGCGTCGCGCGGCAGATCGACCTGTATCAGCGCGCCGGCATCGGCGAGGCCCTTGATGACACCGCTGCTCACCCCGGCCAGCGACGAGAGGTCTCCGGCGGAGAGCGGCGTGCCCTCATATTCCTCGCAAATCGCCAGCACACGCTCGCGGGCGGCGGTCATGCGGGGCGGGGTGTCGTCCCCCAAGACATAAGCCGTTTGCACCGGGGGCGGGTCGCCAATGCCGGGCGCTCGCGTGGCGAGGCGGAGCATGATGTCGGGCGGGGTGAGGGTATACTCCCCTGCCCGCGCCAGAAATTCGCGCATCTCGCCGGACATGGGCGGCAGGTCGAGACGGCCAAAGGCGGCGCGGAGTTTGCCCGCATAGCCGCCCGCGCCCGGCCCCTCCACGACGCCAATCACCTTGCGCGGGCCAAGCGGGACATGGACGTAATCGCCGCGCGACGCACCGCCCTCGGGCGCGAGATAGTCGAGGGGGCGGCCAATCGGCTGGGTCGTCAACACGCTGATCGGTGTGCCTTGGGCAAATTCACGCATCCGCCGCGCTCCCGGTGGATCCCCGGCGCGGCGGCAGTGCCGCCTTCCCGGCGATGGCCATGCGGCCGCGCCAAAAATGCAGGCTAATCGCCCCTTTCCCGCGCGTCACCCTTCGGCTAGATTGCGCGAGAACTCGAACAGCCAGGGAGCCCCACATGAAATTCTTCGTCGATACCGCAGAAATTGACGCCATTCGCGAGTTGAACGATCTCGGCATGGTGGATGGTGTGACCACCAACCCGTCGCTGATTATGAAATCGGGCCGCGATATTCTCGAAGTGACCAAGGAAATCTGCGATCTCGTGGACGGCCCGGTCAGCGCCGAAGTGGTCGCGCAGGATGCGGACACCATGATCGCCGAAGGGCGGAAGCTGGCCGAAATCGCCGAAAACATCACGGTAAAGGTTCCTCTGACCTGGGACGGGTTGAAAGCCTGCAAGACACTCACCGATGAAGGCAAGATGGTCAATGTCACGCTGTGCTTCTCGCCCAATCAGGCGCTGCTGGCGGCGAAAGCGGGCGCGACCTTCATCTCGCCATTTATTGGCCGTCTCGACGATATCAACCTCGATGGGCTCGATCTGATCGCGGATATTCGCCAGATTTACGACAATTACGGGTTTGAGACGCAGATCCTCGCCGCCTCGGTGCGGACGATCAACCATGCCAGCGAATGTGCCAAGATCGGCGCCGATGTGATGACCGCACCCCCGTCGGTGTTCAAATCCATGGTCAAGCATGTTCTGACCGATAAGGGTCTCGAAGCGTTCATGGCTGATTGGGAAAAGACGGGGCAGAAGATCCTGTGAGCGCCTTCCGCGAGGCGCTTCTCGCTGATCCCGCGCTGGTGCTCGACGATGCGGAGTTGATGAATGCGCTCCTCAATGCCGAGCTGAAAGCCAAGGGCCAGAACATCATTGATCTTCGGGCCGCCTTCACCGCGCGGCTGGAGGATCGGCTGGAGCAGCTTTCGGGCGCGCATCGGGCGGTTCTGGCGGCGGCGTATGAAAACGTCGCCGGGACGCAGCAACTGCACCGCGCCGTGCTGGCTTTGCTCGACACGGCGGATTTCGATGCGTTTTTGCGGGTGCTGGTGGTGGATCTCGCGGGCATCCTTGGCGTCGATCAGGTCCGCCTCTGTTTCGAGTCGACCACGGCGCAGCCGGGCAGCGGCGTCGGGCCGAAGGGGCTGGAAGACAGCATCATCGCCCTGCCGCGCGACGGTGCGGGCGTTTACTTGTCCATCAGCGGTCCCGCGCGCAAGGTCGTGCTGCGCCGGGTCAGCGACGGTCTTTACGCGCCGGAATTGCCGGAACCGGCCTCCGAAGCGGTGCTCTCGCTCGATCTCGGGCCGGGGCGCTTGCCGGGGCTGCTGCTGCTTGGCGCGCAGGACCCCGAGCGGTTTGGGCCGGACCAAGGCACGGATCTCTTGCAGTTTTTCACCCAAAGCGTCGAGCTGATGCTCCGGCGCTGGCTGGCGTGACCGCGCCGACTATCTCCCCTCAGGGCGAGGCGCTGCTGCGCGGTTTTCTCGAACATCAGGCGCGGCTGAAAGATGCCTCGCCCCACACGATTGACGCCTATCGCCATGACATCGCGGGGTTTCTCGGCTTTCTCGCCGGGCATCTCGACGGCGCGGTTGGCAAGGAGGCGCTGGCCGGTCTCGCGGTCACGGACTTCCGGGCGTGGCTGTCCCATGAGCGGCGGCGCGGGCTGTCGGCCCCCTCGGTCGCCCGTGCGCTCTCGGCGGTGAAGAGCTTTTATAGCTGGCTCCACCACAGCTACGGCATCGACAATCCGGCCCTCACCGCAACCTATGCGCCGCGCCGCAAAAGCCGCCTGCCGCGCCCGCTCGACCGGGATGCAGCCATGCGCGTGATTTCCGAAATTGGCGAAAGCGGGCGCGTGGATTGGGTGGTGGCGCGCGATGTGGCGGTGGCGACGTTGCTCTATGGCTGCGGCTTGCGGATCTCCGAGGCGCTGAACCTCAATCGCCGCGATGCACCCTTGGGCGAGACGCTGTCGATCCTTGGCAAAGGCCGCAAGGAGCGGCGCGTGCCGGTGCTGCCCGCCGCGCGCAAGGCGGTGAACGACTATCTCGCCCTCTGCCCCCACAGCCTCGAACCGGAGGGCCCGCTCTTTGTCGGGGTGCGCGGGCGGCGGCTGCAACCGGCGATTGTCGCGACCTCCATGCGCGATGTGCGGATGGCCCTCGGTCTGCCCGCCTCGGCGACGCCCCATGCGCTCCGCCACAGTTTCGCGACCCATCTGTTGCAAGCGGGCGGCGATCTTCGCGCAATTCAGGAATTGCTCGGTCATGCCTCGCTTTCCACGACGCAAGTCTATACAGGCGTGGATGAAACGCGATTGATGGAGGCCTATCGGGCCGCCCACCCAAAGGCAAAAGGTTGAGCATGACCCCGAAAAGCCGCGCCCGTCTCGTCCATCTTCTGACCGCCACCGGCGCGGCCTTCGCCATCGCGGCGATCTTCGCGGCCTTCGAAAACGCCTGGCCGGAGATGTTCCTTTTCCTACTCGGCGCTCTGGCGGTGGACGGTGCGGACGGCCCGCTGGCGCGCAAATATGACGTGAAGAATTACGCCCCCGAATGGGACGGCGCGATTATGGACCTCATCATCGACTATCTGACCTACGTGTTTATCCCGGCCCTCGCGGTGGCCAAAGGGCTGATCCCCGGCCATCTCGGCACGGCGATTGCGGTGATTATTGCGGTGAGCGGCGTGATCTATTTCTCCGATACGCGCATGAAAACAAAGGATTATTCCTTCCGTGGCTTCCCCGGCTGTTTCAACATGATCGTGGTGGTGCTCTTTATCCTGTCGCCGCCGGTCTGGATTTCGGTGCTCCTGCTGCTCGCCGCCTCCGCCGCGCAATTCGCGCCGGTGAAATTCATCCACCCGGTCCGCACCAAACGCTGGCGCAAGCTCTCCCTGCCGATCATGCTGATCTGGAGCGCCTGCGTCCTCTGGGGCTGCATTGCGAATTTCAATCCGCCGCTGATCTGTTCGGTGGTCCTCGTCGCGACCAGCCTCTGGCTCCTCTTCGCGGGCGCCGTGCAGCAGCTTTCGGACCCGCTTTAACCCATCCCGCCCCGGTCGATCCGGCCATGGGCGCGGCGCTGATCGTCGCGATAACTCCAGATGGAAATCCAGATCCAGCTCCCGCAATAGATCGCGCCGAAGATCAGCAGCACCTCCCCCGGCACCGGGCCAATATCCGCCCGCCCCCAAAATTCGCTGATGCTGGTGAGCGGCGCGGGATGGACCGCCAGTTTGCCGAGATAGGCCAGCGTCTGGATCAGCAAAATCCAGACATAGTTGCGCCGGATGCGCCGGCCGATGGCGACCTTCAAGCTGACATGGTGGGTCGGGTGGATGTAATCTTCGGCCAACGTATGTTGCCAGCCCTCTTCGAGGTGGAAATCGCCCTCATGGAGCATCGGCGCGAAGAAATGCGTCTCCAGCCAGCGGCAGCGCGCGCGCCAGACGTTGAAATAGCGGTAGCGCCGCGCTTCCAGCATGAGGAAAAACACGATCAGCACCCCGACGAGCAGGAGCGGCAAGGGCGACGCGCTTGGCGAGGCGAAGGAGATCGAGAGCGCGATGCCGAGCGTGACGACGGCCCAGTTGGTCGTCGTATCCAGCCGCTGCCGCCAGAGCGTCGAGCGGTAGACCTCGCCGCGATAGAGATGCGCGATGGCCCCGATTTCCGCGCTGTCGAGTTCCTTGCGGACGTATTCTTTATCCATGCTCGTCCTCCCTGCAGGGCATGATGCACGGGAAAAGGTTGAGATCAAAGAAACAAAAACGGTGCCCGGAGGCACCGTTTTGGAATATCTGGATCGGGATCAGCCCTTGAGCGCGTCCAAACAGCGGTTGCAGAGGTGATCCGGCGCGGAGACTTCCGGCAGGATTTTCCAGCAGCGCTGGCATTTCTCGCCCGAGGCTTTCACCGGCTCGACCGCGATGCCCGGCACTTCAGGTATGTGGAAGGCGGTTGACGGCGCATCGTCGCCCGTGACGGTGATGTCCGAGGTGATGCAGAGATCGGCGAGCGGCACGGAGGCCGCCAGGTCGCGCAACTCCGCGTCCTCGATATGAACAATCGGCGCGGCTTCGAGCGACGCCCCGATGCGCTTCTCGCGACGCTCCACCTCCAGCGCGCCGGTCACAACGCGGCGGATGCGGCGGATCTTGGCCCATTTCTCGCCCAGTTCCGGGTTCATCCAAGCGCTTGGCGTCTCGACGAAATCTTCCAGATGGATCGACGAGTCCTTGCCCGGATTGCGCTCCAGCCAGACCTCTTCCATGGTGAAGACGAGGATGGGCGCGAGCCAGCGGGTGAGCCGCTCGTAGAGCGCCTCGATCACGGTCAGCGCGGCGCGGCGGCGGACGGAGTCCTTGGCGTCGCAATAGAGCGCATCCTTGCGGATGTCGAAATAGATCGCCGAGAGATCCACCGTCGCGAATTGGAAGATCTGGCTGAAAAGGCCCTGGAAATCATAGGCGTCATAGCCATCGCGGACGGTCTTATCGAGCTCGGCCAGACGGTGCAGTACCCAGCGATCCAGCTCCGGCATCTCCGATGCGTCGATCCGGTCGCTCTCCTCGAAATGCGACAGCGCGCCGAGCATGAACCGCATGGTGTTGCGCAGGCGGCGATAGCTGTCCGCCACGCCCTTGAGGATTTCCGGCCCGATCCGCTGATCCGCCGTGTAGTCCGACTGCGCGACCCAAAGGCGCAGGATATCCGCACCATATTGCTTCACGACCTCTTCGGGCACGATGGTGTTTCCGAGGGATTTGGACATTTTCATGCCCTTCTCATCCAGCGTGAAGCCATGGGTCAGCACATGCTCATAGGGCGCGCGGCCGATGGTGCCGGAGCCTTGCAGGAGCGAGGACTGGAACCAGCCGCGATGCTGGTCCGTGCCTTCGAGATAGAGATCCGCCGGACGCTTGCCGTCCTCGCGGTCGCGCAGAGTAAAGGCGTGAGTCGAGCCGGAATCGAACCACACATCGAGAATGTCGGTGACTTTCTGCCAGCCTTCGGACGCGCGGTCGCCAAGGAAGCGCTCCGCCGCGCCGTCCTTATACCACGCATCTGCCCCCTCCTCGCGGAAGGCGGCGGCGATGCGGGCGTTCACCTCCGGATCGCGCAGGATCTCGATCTGCCCATTGCCGTGGTCCTTGACGAAACAGGTCAGCGGCACCCCCCAGGCCCGCTGGCGCGACAGCACCCAGTCGGGGCGGGTTTCGACCATATTATGCAGACGGTTCTTGCCCGATACCGGGGTGAAGCCGACGAGATCATCAACGGATTTCAGCGCCCGCTCCCGGATCGTCTGGCCGTAGTCGTTGAGATCATCGTCCAGCTTGCGGTCGATGGCGGCGAACCATTGCGGCGTGTTGCGGTAGATCACCGGCGCCTTGGAGCGCCAGCTATGCGGGTAGGAATGCGTGATCTTCGCCTTCGCGAGAAGGCCGCCCGCCCAAGCCAGTTGCTTGATATTCTCGACATTTGCGGGGCCGTCCTTGCCATCGGGTGTGATGATCGCCATCCCGCCGAAGAGCGGCAAATCCTCACGGTAGGAGCCGTCCGGCATGACGTTATGGGTCATTTCGAGCTTGTGTTTCAGGCCAAGCTGATAGTCGTCGTCACCATGGCTCGGGGCGGTGTGGACAAAACCTGTCCCCGCCTCGTCGGTGACGTGATCGCCGGGGAGCATGGGGACGTCATAGTCCCATTCGCCATTCGCGCCCTCGACGCCGCGATAGGGATGGCGAAGCGTCAGGGTCCCTAGTTCAATCGCCCCCACATTGCGCAATTCCCGATAGCTTTCAACTTTGGCAGCCCTCATAACGCCGTCGACCAAATCGCGAGCCAGCAGTAGCTTTTCGCCTACCGAAACGGTCGCGTTCTCAGCAACGCTCATTACTTCGTATAGGCAATACGCGATGTCTTCGCTAAACGCCACTGCGCGATTTTGCGGGATCGTCCAAGGGGTGGTGGTCCAGATCACCACTGACGCACCCTCAAGTGACCGAACTCGATCGAAATACTCTTCAAGCCCACTGCCCGGAGATAGAGACTCCGTAACTTCGTCAGAGAGAAGTGGGGCTAAATCGTGATCAGTAAGATTAGCGTCACTGCTAACCACCTTAAACTTCACCCAGATCGCATGGCTCTTATGGTCATGATACTCAACCTCCGCCTCGGCCAGCGCGGTTTTCTCGACGGGCGACCACATCACGGGTTTCGAGCCCTGATAGAGCGATCCGTTCATGACAAACTTCATGAACTCCTCCGCGATCACCGCCTCGGCCTCGTAATTCATGGTCAGATACGGGTTCGGCCAGTCGCCGGTCACGCCGAGGCGCTGGAATTCATCCCGCTGCACATCCACCCATTCGGCGGCGAATTTGCGGCATTCGGCGCGGAAATCCAGCACATCGACCTTGTCCTTATCCTGCCCCTTGGCGCGATACTGCTCCTCTATCTTCCATTCGATCGGCAGGCCGTGGCAGTCCCACCCCGGCACATAAGGCGCGTCAAACCCCATCATCTGATGGGAGCGCACGACCATATCTTTCAGGATCTTGTTGAGCGCGTGACCGATATGCAGATGGCCATTGGCATAGGGCGGGCCGTCATGCAGCACCCAGCGGGGGCGGTTTTCTTTCTCACGCAAACGGTCATAAACGCCGATCTCCTGCCAGCGCTCCAGCCATTCCGGCTCGCGTTTCGGCAGACCCGCCCGCATCGGAAAATCAGTTTCGGGCAGGTTCAGCGTGTCTTTATAATCAGGAGTGTCAGCACACATGGGCAATCTCGTCACTTCGGTCTTTTTGTGGAATAGGCGCGCGTTCCCGGCACGTCAGCGACGCACCGGGCCGATAATTCGTATGCTGAATCCATAAGTCATGCGCTCCGCTATACCGCGCTGCGGCAGAGGTGAAAAGAGCCGTTGCGCTTGCTGGCGCGGATGCGCGGCGCTAGCGTTTCCCGCAAGACAAAGGGGAGGCCCATCATGCTCACCGGCTCTTGCCACTGCGGGGCGGTTCGCTGGCAGTTCGACGGCGTGCCAGACCGCGCCACCGCCTGTAATTGCACCGCCTGCCGCCGTTATGGGGTGCTGTGGGCTTACGGCCATGTCGGCGAGGGCGTGCAAACCTTTGGCGAGACAGCGGTTTACGAGCGGGATGAGGGGCGCGAGAAGCCGCCGGGCGGGCTCGGCTTTCACTTCTGTCCCACATGCGGATGCGTCGCGTTTTGGCGCGGGCGGGAGCCGCTGGAGGATGGCCGCCGCCGCATCGCGGTGAACCTGCGCCTTTGCGATCAGCCCGAAGCCATCGCGGCGATCCCGCTGCGCCATCTCGATGGATTGGAGAGCTGGACCGACCGCGAGGATTGCGCAACCCGCACCGTTGCAGAGATTTGGTTCTAAAAGAGAAATCTCTCGTTAACTGCGTTCGTGAACGATCATTCCGCTTAAGCTTTCCGAAGGAGGTTCGGCCTATGGTGACGCCCATGTCACGCATTGCGCGGGACCGCGGCGGCGCTTGAGCGCCCGGCATGTGAAGCGGTCCCATGCCCGGCGCAAAGATGCAAAAAGGAACACCGTATGTTTACCGGATCCTGCCATTGCGGCTCGACCACCTGGCAATTGTCCGAGCTGCCCGAGGAAGCCGTCACCTGTAACTGCACCGTCTGCCGGCGCTACGGCGTGCTGTGGGCAACGGGTTATGAGGGTGAGAATATCTCCGTCTCCGGCGCGACCATCGCCTATAGCCGCCCCGAGCCGAACGCCGCTTTCCATATCTGCAAGAAATGCGGCTGCATGATGTTTGAGCGGGTGCTGAAGCTGGAGGATGACGGGCGGCAATTTATCGCGGTCAATCTGCGCATGGCGACGGACCCGGAGGCGATCAGCAAGGTCCGCATCCACCGGGTCGACGGGCTGAATGATTATGAGGACGTTCCGGCCGAGGGCCAATGCGTCCGCAATCTCTGGTTCTAGCGGCTGGTGTTGAAAAGCCCGGTCAGCGAGCGGCGCAGAAGCGCGGTCACACGCGGGCGCGGCAGGGCGTTGAAGCCCATCGGGCGGCAGACCTCCATCGCCGCAATGCCGACGCGGGCGGTCAGCGCCCCGTTGATCGTGCCCTCGCCAAAGCGGCGCGAGACGCGGGAGAGCACCCCGCCCCCGGCGACCGCTTCGATCATGTCGTCCCCAACCGCAACCGCGCCGGTCGCGACCAGATGCGCCGCAACGATGCGCAGCAGGCGAAAGCCGCCGAGCATCCCGGCGCGGCCGCCATAAATCTCGGCAATCTGGCGCACCATGCGCGCATTGGCCGCAAGCGCGACGAAAATATCGGCGAAGGCGAGCGGGACGATGGCTGTCACCGCCGCCACCTGCCGCGCCGCCGCTTCCACCGCACGGCGGGCTTCCTGATCGAGCGGCTCCAGGAGTTCGCGCTCGGTCAGATCCAGGATCGCATCGGTCTCGAAAATATCGCCCGCCTGCCTGTCCACCTCTTGCCGGCCCATGGCCAGCTCGTCGCGGCCAGAATAGAGCCCGGTCATTTTTCTCGAGAATGTCAGCGCCTTCTCGCGGTCGCCATCGGAACGGGCGACGAGCGCCTCGGCCTGCATGTCGTCGATTTTGGAGAGCCGCATCAGCGCCATGAATTCGCGGAGCGCGAAGAGGAGCAGGATCGTCAGCACGATCAGCACCAGCGCCAGCGCGACGCGGCCAAGCCAGACATGGCTGGCGAGAAGTTCCGTGATCCAGCTCCATGTCCAGAGCGAGATCATCAGCCCGACCAGCGCCGCGAGCGCCGCCCAGAAGATCCCCCACAGGCGCGACGGCTTGCGCGCGGCGATCCGGGTGGCCCGCGCCATGGTGGAATGTTCCGCCAGATCCGGCACCGGCGGCGCGGCGTTCACATCGTTTTCGGGACCGCCCTCAACATCGAACATCATCGGTTTATCAGCCATTTGCGCCTCCTAGAGCCGATCCGCGAGCAAAAATTCCGCCGCCCGGTCCATGCGGATATGGGGCGGGCCATCGCCCGGTTTGAGGGTGAGTTTCGGCGGCGCGAATTTCATGATGTCGAAATCCGCATCCAGCCAATCGGTCGCGCCCTGCCGCGCAGGCGTGAGCAGATGCGCCGGGTCCGATGGCAGTTTGCCGGGGTAAAGCGCGACTTGCTTGCCGGTTTCCTCCAGCGTGCCACGCACGCAAGGCAGCTCCTGCCCGTCATGGGTCACCATTTGCTCCGTCGTCGTGCGCAGCGCCGCGAGCGACATCGCCTTCACACTCGCGCCCGAAAATTTCGCCCGGTCCGCGGCGTCACGCAAAAGCGCCTCGGTCAGCGCGGTGAGTTCGGGGTGCTGCGTGTGGTGCAGGTAATCCGCCTTCGTCGCGGCGAGCAGGATTTTCTCCACCCGCTTGCCCATGATCGTGGTCAGCCAATTGTTCGCACCGGGGCGAAAACAGGTCAGAATTTCGGTCAGCGTCTGGCGCAGATCCTCGACCGCCTGCGGCCCCTGATGGATGGCGCTGAGGAGATCCACCAACACCACCTGCCGGTCGATCCGTGCGAAATGGTCGCGAAAAAAGGGGCGCACGACGACGCGCTTATACGCCTCGTATCGGCGCGCCATTTCCTTATAAAGCCCCGATCCGGCAAGGTTTTCGGGAAGCGGAGAAAAGGTCAGCGCGGGCGAGCCGTCGAGATCCCCCGGCATCAGGAACCGGCCCGGCGCGCAGTCCGAAAACCCAGCCTCGCGCGAGGCGCGTAGGTAGTCCGTAAAATTGGCGGCTAGCGTTTTCGCGACCGTCTCGTCATGGGCGGGCGCCTCCGCAATCCCGTCAATCTGCGCAAGATACGCCCCCGCATGATCCGCCCGCTGGCGCGCCTTGGCGATCGCACCCTGCGACCACGCCGCGAAGCCTTGGTTCATCAGCGGCAGGTCCAAAAGCCACTCGCCGGGATAGTCCACAATGTCGAGATGCACGGTTCTGACGGACCGCATCCCCGCCAGCATCCCCGACGGTTTCACGCGAAGAGACAGCCGCAACTGGCTGATATTGCTGGTGCTGTCCGGCCAGAAGGGCTCCGGCCCGGTGAGCGCATTGAGATGGGTTTCATAATCGAAACGCGGCAGATGATCGTCCGGCTGCGGCTGCAAAAACGCCAGTTGCAAGCGGCCATCAGCGGCGGGCGAGAATTGCGGCATCCGCCCCCGGTTCAGCAAATTCGCCACCAGCGAAGTGATGAACATGGTCTTGCCCGCGCGGCTGAGGCCCGTCACGCCGAGACGGATCACCGGGTCGAAAAACAGCTCCCCTACCCCGTCCTGCACCTGCCCGACTTGCCGGGAAATACTGTCAACAACTGTGCCGATTCCGAGCATAGCGCCTCCTTAACCTCGTAAGATATGGGGGCTTTCTCGGCACTTGGCAAATGCTCTGCCGCGCGGTAACTCCTGCCCATGCCCCGTTTTGCGCTCAAAATCGAATATCACGGCAAGCCATTTCATGGCTGGCAGCGGCAGGCGAGCGGTTTGCCCACAGTGCAGGCGGCTGTCGAGGCCGCGCTGGCCAAGCTGGAGCCGGATCTGCCGAGCCTCGCCGCAGCGGGCCGAACCGATACGGGCGTCCATGCGACGGGTCAGGTGGCGCATATTGATTTGGCGAAAGATTGGGACTCGGCGCGGCTCATGGGCGCGCTGAACCATCATTTGCGGCCCCATCCCGTCGCGATCACGGCCGCGGCGGAGGTCGGTGAGGACTTCCACGCGCGCTTCTCCGCCACAGGCCGGCGCTATCTGTTTCGCCTGATCGCGCGCCGCGCGCCGCTGGTGCATGAGGCGGGGCTGGTCTGGCAGATCGGGCATGAGCTCGATCTCGGCGCGATGCGGCAAGGGGCCGCCCATCTCACCGGGCGGCATGATTTCACCACCTTTCGCGCGGTGATGTGTCAGGCCAAATCGCCGGTCAAATCGCTGGATGAGGTGGAAATCGAGGCGTTCCGGAATGCGGGCGGGATGGAATATCATTTCCATTTCGCCGCGCCGAGCTTCCTGCATAATCAGGTGCGTAGCATGGTCGGCACGCTGGAGCGGGTCGGCGCCGGGTCATGGACGCCCGAGGATGTGAGAACCGCGCTGGAGGCTCAAGACCGCGCCGCCTGCGGGCCGGTTTGCCCGCCCGAAGGGCTCTATCTCACCCACGTCACCTATTCGGTCGATCCTTTCGAAAATGCGGCCCCTTCAGGGGGTTGACCCCTTCGGTCCCGCCGCCTGAAGGCGCGCGAGACGCGGGCGTTTCGCCGCATTCTTCGCCCGAAGAATGGCGGCCAAGGGGCCTCGATGGCCCCGCAGGCGCGCCCGCTTCAGCTTGTCGAAAGGGTCCGGCGCACGGCGTCATTCCAACCGTCATATTTTTTATCGCGCGTCTCGCTGTCCATCTTCGGCTCGAAACGTTTCTCGGCGGTCCAGCGCTCGGCAAAGCCTTCCGGCCCCGGATAAATCCCCGCTTTCCAGCCCGCGAGCCAGGCCGCGCCTTGGGCGGTCGTTTCCAGCACATCGGGCCGATCCACCGGCGCGTCGAGCATGTCGGCGAGGAACTGCATCGCCCAGTCGGACGCGCTCATCCCGCCATCGACGCGCAGCACTTTCGGCTCACCGTCCCAATCGGCGCGCATGGCGTCGATGAGATCGCGGGTCTGATAGCCGACGGATTCCAGCGCCGCCCGCGCGAAATCCTCCGGCCCCGACCCGCGCGAGAGGCCGAAAATCGCGCCGCGCGCCTCGCTGTCCCAATAGGGCGCGCCGAGGCCGGTGAAGGCGGGGACGAGATAAAGCTGCTCATGGGAGCTTTCGGCCAGCGACGCGGTTTCCTCGGCCTTGCGGATAATCCCGAGGCCATCACGTAGCCATTGCACCACGGCGCCTGCGATGAAGATCGAGCCTTCCAGCGCATAAGTCGGTTTGCCATCAAACTGATAGGCGATGGTGCCGAGCAGGCGGTTCTCCGAGTGGACCAACTCGTCGCCGGTGTTCAGCAGCGCAAAGCAGCCGGTGCCATAGGTGGATTTCAGCATCCCTTTATCGAAGCACGCCTGCCCGATGGTCGCCGCCTGCTGGTCCCCGGCGACGCCCAAAATCGGGATTTCCTTGCCGAAGAGATCCGGGCGCGTGGTGCCGAATTCGGCGGCGCAATCCTTCACCTCGGGCAGCATGTCCATGGGGATCGAGAGCAGATCGCACAGCTCCTCATCCCATTTGCCTTCGCGGATGTTGTAGAGCATCGTGCGCGCGGCGTTGGTCGCGTCGGTGACATGGGCCTCGCCGCCGGTCAGCTTCCAGATGATCCAGCAATCGACCGTGCCGAACAGCAACTCGCCCGCCTCGGCGCGGGCACGCACCCCGTCCACATTTTCCAAAATCCAGCGCAGTTTGGTGCCGGAGAAATACGGATCAAGGATCAACCCGGTCTTCTCGCGCACCATGTCCTCATGGCCGTCATCCTTGAGCTTTGCGCAAAATTCGCTGGTGCGGCGATCCTGCCAGACAATCGCGTTATAGACCGCCTCGCCGGTGTTTTTGTCCCACACGATCGTGGTTTCGCGCTGATTGGTGATGCCGATGGCGGCGATATCCGCCTTGTTGCCGCCCGCCTTCTCGATGGCGCCGCGGCAGACCGCCGCCGTGGAGGACCAGATCTCCGCCGCGTCATGCTCCACCCAACCGCTTTCCGGGAAATGCTGGGTGAACTCCTCCTGCGCGGTGGCTTTGATCTTCAGCTTGTCATCGAAAATAATGGCGCGGCTCGAGGTCGTGCCTTGGTCAATCGCAAGGATCTGGCCCATATCATCCTCCCTTTTCCTTTTTGTGGCCTCCGCCTCGCGTCACTGCAAGTCCCTCTTGCGGCGCGCGGCGGAATGGCGCAAAGGCAAAGCGCTATGATTTCGATGGAAAACAGCTTGCTTTTCACGGCCTTTCTCTTCGGTGCCTCGCCCGGCATCGGGGCCTTTGCGGTGATGGCGACAACGCTGCGTCACGGCACGCGGGCCGGGCTGCTGCTGTCGGCGGGCGAGGTGATGGGGGATATGATGTATCTCGCTATCGCGCTGTTTTCGCTGGGGATCATCGCCGAGCATCTCGGGCCGGTCATGACCGTGATCCGCTATGGCGGGGCGGCCTATCTCGTCTATCTCGGCGTCAAACAGATGCTCGCCACGCCCGAGCCGCCCACGGCCAAAAGCGCGCCGCCCAATCCGGCGCGGCAGCTCGCGACCGGGTTTGTGATCGCAGGGACCAACCCCAAGGTGATCGCCTTTTATCTCGCGTTCCTGCCCGCCTTCGTCGATCTTTCCGGCGTGACACTGGCGAGCGGCCTGCGCGTGATGGGGATTATCGCGACGGGTGTGTTCTGCGGCGTCGCGCTTTACGCGCTCTTTGGCGGGCAGATGCGGCGGCATATGCAAAGGCCCCGCACGGTGCGGATCGTCAATGTGATCACAGGGCTGGTGCTGATCGCGATTGCCGGCGCGCTGCTCTTTTCTTGAGAAAAGCCGAATAGCGTTCAGCCCGCTCCGAACATTATTCCAGAATGCGTGATGAATCTGCACCCAAAGCGGATCAAACGCACCGAATTTCAGCAAAATATTCTCTAAAATCGCTTTTTCTCTTTCCGAGCGCTGAAAAATCGTGACATTTTAGGCCATCACGCGCCTGAGAGCGCGCAGAAAAACAGGAGAGGTAAACTTATGTCCACATCTATCGTGGTCGGCTTGGACGGATCGCCGTCCGGAGACAAGGCGCTCGCCTTTGCCCGCCGGCAAGCCAAGCTGATCGGCGATTGCAAGATCGTCGTCACCTATATCATCGAGTGGTCGCCCTACAGCTTCCAGACCGCTGAAGAAAACGAGCGCCGCCATCAGCGCCGCGAGGAAGAGATTTCCACCGCGCATGAGCGCATCCTCGATCCAGCGATCAAGGAGCTTCAGAACGACGGGTTCGAGGTGGAGGGCTATGTTCGGCACGGCGACGCAGCCGCGATCCTCGACCGGGTCGCCGTGGAGCACCGGGCCGAGCAAATCGTGGTGGGCCGCGAAGGGCACCGCTCCCTGCGCAAGCGCCTCTTTGGCAATGTGACCGGCGATCTGGTGGCTTCGGCCTCGGTTCCGGTGACCGTTGTGGCATAAGAAAGAAGGGAAAACCCATGAAAACAATGCGTAATCTCGGCTATGCCGCGGCGGCCTCGCTGCTTCCGGCGATGGCCATGGCTCAAGAGGAGGCCATGTCGCTCGACGACAAGGTCAACGCCGTCTTTTCCGACGCGACCGGCCCCTTCGTGAGCTTCATTTTCGCCCCGCTGCCCGGCACCGCCTTCCCGTGGATCGTGCTCTGGCTGGTTGTCGGTGCGACGATCTGCTCCATCTATTTCGGCTTCGTGCAGTTCCGCCGCTTCGGCCATGCGATCAGCCTCGTCAAAGGCGATTATTCGGACCCGAATGACGCCGGTGAGGTCTCCCACTTCCAGGCGCTCGCCACCGCCCTTTCGGGCACGGTCGGCCTCGGGAACATCGCCGGGGTTGCCGTTGCGGTCTCCATTGGCGGGCCCGGCGCGACCTTCTGGATGATCCTCGCGGGCCTTCTCGGCATGGCGACGAAATTCACCGAATGTACGCTCGGCGTGAAATACCGGAACGAATTTGACGATGGTCACGTCTCCGGCGGCCCGATGTATTATCTCGAAAAAGGCTTTGCGGAGCGCGGCTTCTTCGGCGGCAAATTCCTCGCGATCCTCTTCGCGATCTTCTGTATCGGCGGCTCCTTCGGCGGCGGGAACATGTTCCAGTCGAACCAGGCGCACGCGCAAATGGCCAATGTCATCGGCGATTATCCGGGCTGGATTACCGGCGTCGTGATGGCGGCTCTCGTGTTCATCGTCATCGCGGGCGGGATCAAATCCATCGCCAGCGTCACCGACAAGCTCGTGCCCTTCATGGCCGTGTTCTATGTCGGATTTTCGCTGCTGATCATCATCATGAATTTCGACATGATCGGCGTGGCGTTCGGCCAGATCTTCCAGGGCGCGTTCACCAGCATGGGTCTTGCGGGCGGTGCCATCGGGGCGCTGATCCAAGGGTTCCGGCGTGCGGCCTTCTCCAACGAGGCGGGCGTCGGCTCGGCGGCCATCGCGCACTCCGCGGTGCGGACCAATGAGCCGGTGACCGAAGGCATCGTGGCGCTTCTGGAGCCGTTCATCGACACCGTCGTGATCTGCACCATGACCGCGCTCGTGATCATCATCACCGGGATGCTGCAGTTCGACGCAGAAACCGGCGCCTATATCTGGGATGAAGCCGCAGGCACCATCGCCACCGAAGGCGGCGCAACCGGGGTGGAACTCACCTCCATGGCGTTCTCCTCGGTCTTCCCGTGGTTCCGCTATGCGCTAGCCATCGCCGTGGTTCTCTTCGCCTTCTCGACGATGATTTCGTGGTCCTATTACGGGGTGAAGGCCTGGACTTACCTCTTCGGCGAAGGCGCGGTGAAAGAGCTCGTGTTCAAGCTGCTCTTCTGCTTCTTCACCGTGATCGGCGCGGCCGCATCGCTCGGCTCGGTCATCGACTTCTCCGATGCGATGATCTTCGCCATGGCGGTTGTGAACATCTTCGGCCTCTACTTCCTGCTTCCGATCGTGAAGCGCGAGGTGAAGAGCTACTTCGCACGGGTCGACTCCGGCGAGATCCGCAAGGTGAAGTAAGCCAAGACACTGACAATTTGGGAAAGGCGGCGCTTCGGGGCCGCCTTTTTCTTTGGCACTTTGGCGCTCAGACCAAAAACGCGTCCCCTTGATCCATGGCGAATAGCCCGTGATCGCCGACATCCGGCAAAGGCACCGCGTCAAACGCAGCGTGCATAGCCGACGAAACCGTCTCCATCACCTGCGTCACGGCCTCCGCCATCTCGACCAGCGGCGCAGGCTCGGGCACGGCGGGCCCGGCCTCCGCAAAATCGAAATGATCCGCCTCGCCGCTCACGCTGGCCGGGTCCGTCTCATCGACCCAGAGCGCGCCATCTGCATCGGTCGGCAGGCGGTTGACGATCTTTTGGGTGGGGGTTTCGAGCCCGTGATCATTGTCCATCATCACATTGCCCCGGTCATTGATGTAGCCGGTGCGGGCGATCTGCGCGTCGATGGTGGTGAGGTCCAGCACCACATGGGTGAAGCCGCCATCCTGATTGCTGCCGATATAAAGATGCACCTTCATGCCATCGACAACGGATTCGAGGGTCGCGACATCTTTCAGCGTCGTCTCCATCGTGTTCTCGAAACTCTGGATCAGATGCAGCTTGCCCGCATCGTCGATATAGAGCAACGAGAACCCGTCATCGGCCCCGCCGATTACGGCGTAATGGCGGCCATTCACCTCAAAACTTTCAATATCACGCGGCTTGCCGAAGCGGCTGACACGGGAATCCTCGATAAAAGATTGCTCGGTCAAATCGCCGCTCGCCCCGATTTCATAGGTGATCACGCGGTTGGTGGCCCAGGACGCGGCGAGCAGGAAATCGCGGCTGCCGACCTCCACCACATCCATCGCCATTACATCGTTAAACCCGGTATCATCCGACGGCATGACCACATCGCGGGCGGTCAACTGGCCCGCATCGTCGACGGAGAAGCTGCCGAGCAGGTTCTTGTTGTCGCTGGCAAAAAACAGAAACGTCTCGTCGCCGCGCGTGAATTCGGCCGTGCTGAGGACCTGACCGATAGGTTTGCCCATGATCGAGGTGACGCGGTCCATCACCTCATACTGAGCCTTCGGGTGGCTCTGATAAATCTCCAGACCCGGCGCGATATAGCTGGCGGCAGCGAAATAATTATGCTCGCCGCGAATGAGCGGCGTGGTTTCCGTCCAGGTCCCGTAGCCTTCGGTGAATTCGGTCCATTTCCCGTAATGGCCGAGATCGCCGCCCTCGCGGATCACCATTGGATTGTAGCGGTAGGCGTAGCGCGCGGAGACGACCAGTTCGATCACATCGCCGCGCGGCATCAGCGTCACATCCGTCGCGGCGATGGTGGCATTGATGTCGGCATAACGGTCTATGAGTTCCGTTACGGCCCCCGTGTCATCAAGTTTGAAGATCGACGCCGTGGATTCGCTTTCGGACGAGACCGCCAGAAAGGCCGCGCCTTCATGCTGGAAATACTCAATATCGCTCGCGCCGTCATATGTCCGGTCGTTGCTGTCGCGGTAGATCCCGACGACTTCCCAGAACCTGTCCATGGCTTGCTCCACTCGATGCCTGAGACCGAGTGTGCCCTGCCGCGGTTAACATCCGCGGAGTATTTAAGGTTAACCGGCGCTAACCTTAATCAGGTGTTAAACAGGAAATGCAGCACGTCGCCATCGGCGACCTCATAGCCCTTGCCCTCGGCGCGCATCTTGCCCGCTTCCTTGGCCCCCTGCTCGCCCTTATTCGCGATATAATCGTCATAAGCGATGGTTTCGGCACGAATAAACCCGCGCTCGAAATCGCCATGGATCACGCCCGCCGCCTGCGGCGCTTTGGTGCCCTCGCGGATCGTCCAAGCGCGGGCCTCTTTCGGGCCGACGGTGAAATAGGTCTTGAGGCCAAGCAGCTCGTATCCCGCCTTGATCAGCCGGTCGAGACCGGTTTCATCGAGGCCCATTTCCTCCAGGAACATCTGCGCTTCGTCATCTTCAAGCTGGCTGATTTCCTCCTCAATCGCGGCGGAAATCACCACATGACCCGCGCCTTGCGCTGCGGCCATTTCGGCGACTTTGGCGGAATGCGCGTTGCCCGTCCCGGCGGAGCTTTCCTCCACATTGCAGACGTATAGCACCGGCTTCGCGGTCAGAAGTTGCAGCATGTTCCACGCCTTGCGCTCCTCGTCGGAAATCTCGACGGTGCGGGCGGGCTGGCCCTCTTCCAATGCGGCCTTGGCGCGGATCAAGAGCTCCTGCTGCTCCTTCGCCTCCTTGTCGCCGCCCTTCAGCTTGCGCTCCAGATTCTTCATCCGCTTCTCGATGCTTTCGAGATCGGCCAGCATCAGCTCGGTCTCGATGGTCTCGGCATCGGCAATCGGATCGACCCGGCCGTCGACATGGGTAATGTCGTCATCCTCAAAGCAGCGCAGCACATGAGCAATCGCGTCCACCTCGCGGATATTGGCGAGAAACTGGTTGCCGAGGCCCTCCCCCTTGCTCGCCCCTTTCACGAGACCGGCAATGTCTACAAAGGTCAGGCGCGTCGGGATGATCTGTTTGCTGCTCGCAATCTCGGCCAGCGTGTCGAGCCGCGCATCGGGGACGGACACCTCACCCACATTCGGCTCGATCGTGCAGAACGGGAAATTCGCCGCCTGCGCCGCGGCGGTCCGCGTCAGCGCGTTGAACAGCGTTGATTTCCCGACATTCGGCAGGCCCACGATCCCGGTGCGAAAACCCATGACAATTCCCCTTTGCGTTTGAGCCGCATCTAGGGGCGCAAGGGGGGATTGGTCAAGTCGCGCACCGCGCCAACGGGCTTAACGGGGCAAAAACCCTTCGGGATCGCCGGGCAGGATCAGATTTTTGCGGCCCACATCCTTGATATTGGTATCGCCGGTGAAGGCCATGGAGATGTCCAGCTCATGCCGGATGATCTCCAGCGCCTTGGTCACCCCTGCCTTGCCCATGGCCCCGAGACCGTAGAGAAACGCGCGGCCGATATAGGTGCCCTGCGCCCCCAACCCGAGCGCTTTGAGCACATGCTGGCCGGAGCGGATCCCGCTATCGAGATGGATTTCCGTCTTGTCGCCAACCGCTTCGACAATCTGCGGGAGCATGGTGATCGAGGAGAGCGCGCCATCGAGCTGCCGCCCGCCATGGTTCGAGACGATGATCGCATCCGCGCCGCGCTCGGCGGCTTTCTGGGCGTCCTCCACATCGAGAATGCCCTTCACGATGATCGGTCCGCCCCAACGGTCCTTGATCCATTCGAGATCGTCCCAGTTCAGCGACGGATCGAATTGCGAGGCGGTCCATTCCATCAGGCTGCCGGGATCGTCCACCCCGTCCACATGCCCGACGATATTGCCGAAATCATGCCGCTTGGTCTGCGCCATCCCGAGGCACCAGCGCGGCTTGGTCGCGATATCAAGCCACGCCTTGGGGTTTTTCAGATTGCCCAGATCGTTCTTGATGTCCTTATGCCGCTGCCCAAGGATTTGCAGATCGAGCGTCACCACCAGCGCCGAGCAGCCCGCCGCCTTGGCGCGGTCGATAAGCCGGCCCGCGAAATCGCGGTCGCGCATCACATAGATCTGGAACCAGAAGGGCTTGCTCGTGTTCTCGGCCACATCCTCGATGGAGCAGATCGACATGGTGGAGAGGGTGAAGGGCACGCCAAATTCCTGCGCCGCCTGCGCCGCCAGAATTTCCCCATCGGCGTGCTGCATCCCGGTCAGCCCCGTTGGCGCGATGGCGACCGGCATGGAGACCTCCTGCCCGATCATCGTCGTGGCGAGGCTCCGCCCCTCCATATTCCGCGCCACCTTCTGGCGCAGGTAAATCTTGTCGAAATCGGACTCATTGTCGCGATAGGTCTGCTCGGTCCAGCTCCCGCTATCAGCGTAATCATAGAACATCTTCGGCACCCGGCGCTTGGCCAGACGGCGAAGGTCTTCAATTTCTGTGATTACAGGCATGGCGGTCTCCTTTCGCGGCGGTTCCGCTCAACCTGCCGCCCGGTCCGGCGAGGCGCAAGACAGAACCGCTCTCCATGGCCGCATATCGCCCAAAAAATATGACGTGACGTTAATGTAAACGTGACCCGCAGGGGCGTTTAAAAATTGACGCAACTTTGTCATAAGCCATCCGTTAACCATTGGAGGGTGACGGTATGATTCTTGATTTTAAACTTTTCGCAGGCACGCTCGCAGCCGCTCTCGTGGCAGGTTCGGCGTCCTTCGCGGCCACCTATCAGGGCAATTACGCCTCGGGCGCGTGTGACATTAATAATGTTTCCAATAGCACCGATTGCGAACTCTGGAGCGGCAACAACAGCGGCAACAAAGGTCTCAACGAAGACAGCACGCTCTTCTCGCTGAGCGGCTGGCAGGAAGCTGTGAAATACGAAGACGGCGCGTATGAGTCGGACCTCGATGGACTGACCTATTCGGTGACCGAAACAAGCGGCACCAAAGGTACGCTGACCTTCGATTTCTCGGGCACCAATCTCGACGTGACCGAAGTCTTCGTTTCGCTGAAAGCGGGCAACGGCTTCGCGGCTTATCTTCTCGAAGATGGCGCGACCACCGTGGACTATTTCACCGGTGATTTGACCAACAAAAAAGGCAAAGCCAAAGACCTGAGCCATCTGGACGTCTATTACCGCGGCACCGAAGTGTCGCCGGTTCCGGTCCCGGCCGGTCTGCCGCTGGCCCTGCTCGGCCTCTCGGCTCTGGGTGTCGCCGGCATCCGCCGCAAAGCCTAAGTTTCCCTAAGCGTAAAGCGCTTTGAAACGTTAAGAAAACCGCCCAATTTGGGCGGTTTTTTTGCTGATTTATGTTACCTTGTTCACTTATCTCATTCATTCTGCTCATTTAAATTTTCTATAAAATGCGATGCGAATCCCATATATTAACCAAAGTGAATTTTGGTGGGAGGTTAACTATGACCAACTTTAAACTACTGACGTGCAGCGCTGTGAGTGCAGTTCTGCTCGGCACGTCGTCTTTCGCAGCAACCTATGTCGGGAATGCCGCAAGTGGCGATTGCAACATCTCGAACGTCTCTGGCAGCAAAGATTGTGAGCTGTGGAGCGGCAATGACAGCGGCAATAAGGGCCTGACGGCTGACGACGAGTTGTTCAGCATTTCTGGCTGGACCGAAGCTGCGAAATATGATGTCGATGATGCCGAAATGTCGACCTATCTCGACGACTTCTCGTTCACTCTTGAGTTCACAGATGGCAAGAGTGGCGAATACAGCATCGATTTCGGTGATACTGGCGTGAACCCGGAGAATGTCTTCATCTCGCTCAAAGGCTCGACCAGCTTCGCAGCCTATCTTCTGAATGACGACGTGACCGCAGGGACCTACTACACCGGCGATCTGATCAACAATGGCGGCAATGTGTCCGACCTGAGCCATATCAGCGTCTGGTATAACGGTGACGGCGGCGTTTCGCCGGTGCCGCTGCCCGCAGGTCTGCCGCTGGCCATGCTCGGCCTTTCGGCGCTCGGCTTCGCAGGCATCCGCCGCAAGAAGTCGTAAGACCAGAGTTCCTCACCCGAGGGAAGGGAGCCGCCCCGCAAGGGCGGCTTTTTTTATGCTTCCGCTTCTGGCCGAAATCAGCTATGAGCGCGGCTTCACCGGCGATTACACCCCTGGAGGAATCGCCCATTACAACAAAGGAGAAATTCAATGGCAGGCAAAACGCCCGAATTGAAAGTCATGAAGCGCGAAGGGACGGGCAAGGGGGCCGCCCGTGCAGCACGTCGCGAAAATCTTGTCCCCGGTGTGATCTATGGTGGCGGCGAAGAGCCGGTCACGATCAATGTGAAGTATAACGAGCTGATCAAGCTCCTTCACGCCGGTCACTTTATGTCCACCCTGATCGAAGTCGATGTCGATGGCACGAAATCCCGTGTGATCTGCCGCGGCATCCAGAAGGACAAGGTGAAAGACCTTCCCGAGCATATCGACTTCCTGCGCCTGTCGCGCAAGAGCCGCATTAACCTCAACATTCCGGTTGAGTTCGTTAATGAAGATGAATGCCCGGGCCTGACCCAAGGCGGCGTGCTCACCATCGTTCGCAACGAGATCGAACTGAAAGTGACCGCTGGCGATATCCCCGAGAGCATCGTCGTGGATCTGACCGGTCTCGAAATCGGCGACTCGATCACCATCTCGAACGTCAAGCTGCCGGAAGGCACCCGTCCGATGATCACCGACCGCGACTTCGCGATCGCGTCCATCGCGGCGCCGAGCGCCCTGCTGTCGGAAGAAGACGAGAGCGAAGACGACGAGACCACCGAGGTCATCGAGCAGGGCGAGACCATCGCTGTCGACCAGGATGGCGACGGCGAAGTTCAGGACGGCGAATAACTTTCGCCCCCTGCCCAAGCCTGATACAAAAAACGCGCTCTTCGGGGCGCGTTTTCTTTTGGAGGGATCATGCAACTCTGGGTCGGCCTCGGAAATCCGGGCGCGAAATATGCGGGCAATCGCCACAATATCGGCTTCATGGCCCTCGATGCGATTGCCGAGGCAAACAGCTTCGCCCCGTGGCGCGCGAAGTTTCAGGGCGAGATCACCGAGGGCATGATCGGCCGCGAAAAGGTGCTGCTTCTCAAACCCACGACCTTCATGAATCTCTCCGGCCAATCAGTCCGCGCGGCGGCGGATTTCTACAAGCTCGGCGCGGAGGACCTCACCGTCTGGCATGACGAGTTGGACCTCGCCCCCTTCAAGATCCGCCTCAAACAGGGCGGCGGCCATGCGGGCCATAACGGGCTGCGCTCGATCCATCAGCATATGGGCGACGACTACGCCCGCGTCCGCCTCGGCATCGGCCATCCCGGCGCGAAGGACCGCGTCTCCGGCTATGTCCTCTCGGATTTCGCCAAGGCGGAACAGGCGGATCTGGACGACCTGCTGCGCGGGATCGTCGACGGCGCGGCGGAATTGGCGGCGGGCAACGGCCCGCAATTTCTCAACAAAGTCGCCCTCCGCAGCGCCCCCGCCAAACCGAAGCCGCAAAAAGCCGCGCCCAAGGCAGAGGCAAAACCTGCGGTGGAGCCGGAAGACCCCCGCTCACCGCTGGAACGGCTCGCCGCGAAATTTTCGCGGAGATAAGCGCTGTGATCAGCCGCATCTGGCATGGCTACACCACCCCGGAAAATGCCGACGCCTATCACCGTATCGTCACAACCGAGGTGATCCCCGGCATCATCGCCATGAACATCCCCGGCTTCGAGAAAATCGAGCTGTTCCGCCGGGCCCGCTCCGAGGATGTGGAGTTCATCACCGTGATGTGGTTCGAGAGCCTTGAGGCGGTGAAAGCCTTCACGGGCGCGGATTACGAAACCGCCCATGTGCCGCCGCAAGCGCGCGCCGTGCTGTCGCATTTCGACGCGCGCTCGCAGCATTACGATGTCCTGCTGAGCCGGGATGCCTGATCACCGGTAATCCTGCCAAGGCTGCTCACGATCCCTCTGCCATTCGCGCTCAAGCCCCAGATCGCGGGCGGTGTGGCGCGAGAGCCGCTTGGTGTCGATCCGCGTGGGTTTAGCCTCCTCGCGGCGCGGCAACACCGCAAAAAATCTTTTGATATTGCTCATAATCCGTCCTCCTGCGGCAAAGATTGCCGAGGAGCCTGCAAGACGGGGCACGGGGACTATCGCTGTATTTTTTACGGTCATGGCGCTTTCCTTTTCTGATTCGCCATGCCACCCTACGACCTCAAGTTAACTTGAGTTCAATATGGCAATTGCAAAAGAATTGACGGTGGCGGAGATGAGCCGACGCAGCGGGCTGCCGGTCTCGACGCTGCATTATTACGAGGCGGAAGGGCTGATCATGGCGCATCGCACGGCGGCGCGGCATCGCCGCTATCCGCGCCACATGCTGCGCCGGGTCGCCGTGATCCGCATCGCGCAGGAGCTTGGCCTGACGCTGACGGATATCAAGGCCGCGCTGTCGGAGGTGCCATTAGAGCGCGCGCCCACGGCGGAGGAATGGAAAGTTATGTCCGCCCATTGGCAGGGCGAGTTGAACCAGCGGATCAACAAACTCAAAGTGCTGCGCGACCAGCTTCACCACTGCATCGGCTGCGGCTGCATGTCCGTTAAATCCTGCCCGATCTATAATGCCGATGACCGTCTCGGGACCGCGCCCGGCCCGCAGCGCTTCGGTTTAAGCGACTAGCCCCCCTTATCTCGCGGCCCTTCGGTGCATAGCTATAAAGAAAGCCGTATGGAGACCGCCCGCATGACTGCCCTCACCCGCCGCCATCTGATGCTCACCGCCAGCGCCGCACTGGCCGCGCCCACCTTGGCCCGCGCGCAGTCCAGCCTCGACGGGGTGCTGTCCCGCGCGGCGCAGCTCGATCAGCTTCATGCGGTGGTCATCAACCAGAACGGCGCGCAGCGCTTCGCCCAAGCCTTTCGCGGCCCGGCCATCGACAGCCCGGCCAATGTCAAATCCGTCTCGAAAACCCTCGTCGCGCTGCTCACTGGCATCGCCATTGATCGCGGCGTGATCGAGGGGGTCGACCAACGCATCCTGCCCCTGCTCGGCCGCGCCCCCTTCGGCGATGCGCGCGACGCCATGACCGTGGGCGATCTGCTCTCCATGCGCGCCGGTGTCGGCAGCACCTCGGGCGGCAATTACGGGGCGTGGGTCTCCAGCCCGAACTGGGTGGAATATGCGCTAACTCAACCGCTTGAGTCCGAACCCGGCGGGCGCTTCATCTATTCCACCGGTGGTTGGCACATCCTCGGCGCGGCCCTCAGTGCCGCCTCGGGCATGAGCCTGCTGGAGATGGCGCGAAGCTGGCTCGGCAACCCGCTCGACATCTCGATGCCCCCTTGGGTCCGCGATCCGCAGGGCCGCTATCTCGGCGGTAACGACATGGCCGTCAGCCCGCTCGGCCTCGCCCGGATTGGCGATATGGTGCTGAACAACGGTCAGATGGACGGCCAGCAGATCGTCAGCGCGAGCTGGCTCGACACCTCTTGGGACGCCCGCGCCCGCTCGCCCTTCTCCGGCGATCAATATGGCTATGGCTGGTTCCTCACCCGGTTCGCGCGCCAGAACGCCGCCTATGCGCGCGGCTATGGCGGGCAGATGCTGGTCGTTGTCCCGTCCCGCAATATCAGCATCGCCATCACCTCGGACCCGAACCGCCCGGCGCGCAGCCGCGGCTATTTCGGCGATCTGGTCGGGGTGGTGGATGAGATCGTCGCGGCGGCGTAACGCTTTGGAGAGTCGCGCAAACGTCACTTTTCTTGGCGCGCTCCGCACCCGACACTGGGCGCAAAGGAGACCGTCATGCTGAAACCGCTTCTCGCCCTGCTCGCCCTCGCCCTGCCCGCGCAGGCCCAAAACGCCGCGCAGGTCTGGACGCAGCAGGATTTTCAGCGCCTTGATGAGTACGACTACAGCCTCGGCCTCGCGCTCCGCAAAGCGCTGGCGGCGGGTTCGTCCGACGCGCACGATATCTTACTGGAGGCCATGGAAGGCGAACCCATCCCCATCGACACCGAGGCGCTGCTCGGCGAATGGCGCTGCCAGACCATCAAACTCGGCGGTGATCTGACCCCGATCACCGCCTACAGCCCCTTCACCTGCGAAATCACCGAGGAAGATGGCGCGCTCTGGTTCCACAAACGCACCGGCTCGCAGCTCACCGATGGCAAGCTTTACGCGGATAATGGCGAGCGGATGGTCTATCTCGGCGTCTTTCACGCCAGCTTCAACCCGCCCGCCGCCTATGAGGACTTACCCGAGATCACCGATGTCGCCGCCTCGCCCAGCCACTACCCGCAACCCGGATTTCTGGAAATGGTGAGCGAAAACAAGGCCCGGATCGGCTTTCCGGCGCCGTTCTACGAGTCCGATTTCGACTATCTCTACCTGACGCGCTAACCCCGAAGAGCGGGAGCGCCGCCGCTCTCAGACACCACGCCGCCGCGCCGCAGCCTTCCGAGACGCGAAAGCGTAGCGCGCGGCGAGGCGCGGGATCAGTGCCACAAAAAAAGGGCCGCCGCAGCGACCCTTTTCTTATCAATCCTTGCGGAAGTAGCCCTTATCGCGGGGCTTTCCGTCCCAGCCCGGCTTGCCGCGGGGTTTGTCGCCCCAGCCGCCTTTGCCGCCGTCGCGATCGCCACCACGGTCGCCGCCGCGCCCGCGATCACCGCCGCCGAAGCCGCCGCGTCCGCCGCCTTTGCGGTCGCCGCCGAAGCCGCCCTTGCCGCGATCTTCACGCTCTTCCCATTTGCGCACCAGCGCCAAATCGAACGCGTCGCGGCCAATCTGGCCTTCATGGCTCCACACCACATGCACCATGCCGCTTTCGACCTTTTCAACAGCCATCCGCATGGAGCCCGAGACGAGGACCACTACGTCCCCCAACACAAAATCCGCCATATCCCAATCCTTTCGGGGTTAAATCTCCACGCCGAGATGTTTCGCGACGGTAAAGATGTCCTTATCGCCACGACCGCACATATTCATCACCAGCAGGTGATCTTTCGGCAGATTCGGGGCCATTTTCATCACATGGGCCAAAGCGTGCGAAGGTTCAAGAGCCGGAATGATGCCTTCCTGTTCACAAGAGAGCTTGAAGGCCTCTAACGCTTCGTCATCGGTCACATGGACATATTCGACCCGGCCCAGATCGTTGAGCCAGGAATGCTCGGGGCCGATGCCGGGATAATCGAGACCCGCCGAGATGGAGTGGCCTTCGAGGATCTGCCCGTTCTCGTCCTGCAAGAGATAGGTGCGATTGCCATGCAGCACCCCCGGCTTGCCGCCGGAGAGGGACGCGCAATGCTCCATCTTCTCGTTAACGCCCTTGCCGCCGGCTTCCACGCCGACGATGCGCACATCCTTGTCGTCGAGGAAGGGATAGAAGAGGCCCATGGCGTTCGACCCGCCGCCGATACAGGCGACGAGACTGTCCGGCAAACGCCCCTCGGCGGCCTGCATCTGCTCTTTGACCTCGCGGCCAATGATCGACTGAAAATCGCGGACCATCGCCGGATAGGGATGCGGCCCGGCGACCGTGCCGATGCAGTAGAACGTGTTGTCCACATTGGTCACCCAGTCGCGCAGCGCGTCGTTCATCGCATCCTTGAGCGTCCCACGGCCCGATTTCACCGGGACGACCTTCGCGCCCAGCAATTTCATGCGGAACACATTCGGCTGCTGGCGCTCCACATCATGCGCGCCCATGAACACCACGCATTCGAGGCCGAACTTGGCGCAAACCGTCGCCGTCGCCACCCCATGCTGGCCCGCGCCGGTCTCCGCGATGATCCGCGTCTTGCCCATCCGCATGGCGAGCAGGATCTGCCCCAGCACATTGTTGATCTTATGCGCGCCGGTGTGGTTCAGCTCGTCGCGCTTGAGATAGACCTTCGCGCCGCCCAAATGCTTCGTCAGACGCTCGGCAAAATAGAGCGGCGACGGACGGCCCACATAATGCTTCCACAGATCGTCCATCTGCGCCTTGAACGCCGGATCACTCTTGGCCTTCTCATATTCCTTTTCGAGATCGAGGATCAGCGGCATCAGCGTCTCGGGGACGAAACGCCCGCCATAGATCCCGAACATCCCCTCTTCATCCGGGGCGGTCATGTAGGAATTCGGCTGCTGGTCGGTCATGGGAGGCCCTCCTCAGGTTTCACCTCCCGTTTATAACCCATATGGGTGGCGGTAAAGCCGTGCCGCTCGTAAAAGCGATGCGCGTCGGCCCGGCTTTTGTTGGTGGTAAACTGCATCAGCGTCGCGCCGCCTTTGCTGGCGCGGCGGATGGCATCCGTGATCAGCAAACTGCCAATCCCCTGCCCGCGCAGATGGCTGGCCACGCGCACGCCCTCAATCTGCGCACGGGTGGTCGCGGTCAGGCTGAGGCCGGGGATAAGGATGAGCTGATAGCCTGCAACGACCGCGCCGCCCGCGTCCTTGCCCAGAATGAGATGATTTCCACCCTGCGACTGCATCGCCGCGAATGCGCGTTCATAGACTGCGAGCGGCGCAGACTCACGGGCCGCACCAAGCGCATCGTCTCGCAAAAGCGCAATGTAATCCGAAAGATCGGCCCGCTCGGCCTCTGCGAACGCGACCCGGCTCACCGCAGGCGCGGCGGTGCATCGGTCCGTGTTTCCGCCGCCTCGATAAACGCGCGGATCTTGGCGGCGTCCTTCACCCCCGGCTCCGACTCCACCCCGCTCGACACATCAACCGCAGGCGCGCCGGTCAGGCGGATCGCCTCGGCGACATTCTCGGGGTTCAGCCCGCCCGCCAGCATCCACGGCACCGGCCAGCGGCGCCCGGCGATCAGCTTCCAGTCAAACGCGACTCCATTGCCGCCCGGCAAGACCGCATCTTTCGGAGGCTTGGCATCGACCAAAAGCATATCCGACACGCTGCCATAATCGGCGAGTTTGGGCAGATCTGCCTCACTCGCAACCCCCACAGCCTTCATCACCGGAAGACCCGTGCGGTTGCGCAGCTGCACCACCCGCTCCGGCGTCTCGCTGCCGTGAAGCTGAAGAATATCAACAGGAAGCCGGTGGGTGATCGCGTCGATCAGCGTATCATCCGCATCCACGACCAATGCCACCTTGGCCAGCCCGACCGGCGCAAGCGGCATCAGCGCGGCCGCTTCGTCGAGACTTACCGCACGGGGGGATTTGGGGAAAAAGACAAAGCCCGCATAGCGGGCTCCGGTGTCGGCGACAGCGGCGAGATCTTCCTCCCGCCGCAAGCCGCAAATTTTCACGCTCACTTGGAGACGAGGGCCAGAATCTCGTTCTCGCCTTCCTGCGCTTTCTGCTTGAGGCGATCATTCTGGCGCTTCAGCTCTTCAACCTGCACCTCTTTGCGCGTCACCTCGCGGCGAATGCCCATTTCGCGCAGATACTCCATCACGATCCCGATGATGAGACCGAAGAGCACCGAAAGCAGCCCGACCGCAAAGAGCGGCAGTGTCATGCTGCTGGCAAAGGGCAAAAAGCCCGCAAGCTGGTCTGGAACGAGGCTCACCTCCACAGGCTGACGGTTCGCCAGCGCAAGGGTCAGGATAATCACCAGGACAATGGCGATGAAAGCGATCTTGATCAGACGCATGATGAGCTCCGTAACGGGTTAGGCTTCGTCGTTAAGACGGTCTCGTAACAGCTTACCGGTCTTGAAGAAAGGTACATGCTTCTCTTCGACCTCAACCGTTTCACCCGTGCGCGGATTGCGACCCGTGCGGGCATCGCGCTTTTTCACCGAAAACGCGCCGAAGCCGCGCAATTCCACACGATTGCCAGATTCAAGCGCCGCAATAATCTCCTCGAAGATCGTCCCGACGATGCGTTCAGCATCATCATGGTTCAAATTCGGATTTTCATCCGCGATCTTCTGGATCAGCTCTGATTTGATCATCCGCCTACCCTCCTGAAAAACATAGGGTATGTTAAACGCCTCAGGGGGCCAACGAATAGAGGATTCCCGACGGTTTGGCGGAAAAAAGCTCAAAAACCCGTTTTATAGCAGCATTTTGGCTGATCACAGACACGAGAGCGCCGCTGTCATCCTCGGGTTGGTAGCGATAGATCGGCAAATCGGTGAGAGAATCATCCTGCGATTCGATCCAGGCCACCGCTTCCTTCTGCCCGCCGATCTCGTCAACGAGCCCCGCCTCAAGCGCCATCCGGCCGGTCACGACCCGGCCATCCGCGACCGCATCAAGCTGCTCTTCGGTCAAATCCCGGCGCTCGCCCACAAGCTCACGGAACCATTGATAGCTTTCCTCGATCATCGCTTCTTCCAGCGCCCGCGCCCGCGGGTTGGTCTCGCGGAAGGGCGACGGCTCGGCCTTGAGCGGCGAGGAGCGGACCGTTTCCATCTCGATGCCGATCTTGTCCATCACCTCGGTCACATCGGGATATTCGAGAATGACACCGATGCTCGCCGTCGCCGTGTTGCCGCGCGCGACAATATGATCCGCGCCGATCGCCGCCACATAGCCGCCCGAGGCCGCCGCCTCCGCCATGGTCGCGACCACCGGCTTTTCTTCCGCCACATCGCGGAGCGCCGCGAACAGCCCTTCGGCCCCTGCGGTGGATCCGCCCGGCGAGTTGATGGAAATCAGCACCGCCTCAACGGTGTCGTTCTCGGCAATGTCCTCCAGCATGTCGAGCATCGCCTGATCATGCATGATGACGCCATTGATCGGGATCTCAGCGATATGCGGCATGAAGCTTTGCCGCGCACCCCAAAGGCCCCAAAGAAAAAAGGCGAGGAGGATGGCCAGAACGACCATCACTCCCCGCCAGAATCCCGAGCGCCGCCACCGGCGACGCTCCTGTTCATAGAGCGCGACTTCCGCAGAAATATCGCGCCCCCAAGGGCTCACTCGTCACCCGACTGGCGCAGAGCCGCGCCAAGGATGTCGCCGAGCGAGGCACCCGAATCCGAAGAGCCATACTGCTCAACGGCTTCTTTTTCTTCCGCAATCTCACGGGCCTTGATCGAGAGGCCAAGGCGGCGCGACTTGCTGTCGACATTGGTGACGCGCACGTCAACCTTGTCGCCAACCGAGAAACGCTCAGGGCGCTGCTCTGCACGGTCACGCGAGAGGTCCGAACGGCGAATGAAGTTCTTCATGCCGTCATACTCGACCTCGATGCCGCCATCCTCGATCGAGGTGACTTCCACGGTCACGATGTCGCCGCGCTTCACGCCAGCCACAGCTTCCGCGAACGGATCGCCTTCCAGCGCTTTCATCGAGAGCGAGATACGCTCTTTCTCGATGTCCACATCGGTGACAACCGCTTTCACAACGTCGCCTTTCTGGAAGTCCTGAATGGCTTCTTCGCCGGAGCGGTTCCAGTCGATGTCGCTGAGGTGCACCATGCCGTCGATATCGCCTTCGAGGCCAACGAACAGACCGAATTCGGTGATGTTCTTGATCTCGCCTTCGACCTGCGTGCCGTTCGGATGGGTCTCCGCAAAGACCTCCCACGGGTTGCGCTGAGTCTGCTTGAGACCGAGGGAAACGCGGCGCTTGGCGCTGTCGATTTCGAGAACCTGAACGTCCACTTCCTGGCTCGTCGAGACGATTTTGCCCGGATGCACGTTCTTCTTGGTCCAGCTCATTTCAGAGACGTGGACGAGGCCTTCAACACCCGGCTCCAGCTCAACAAACGCACCGTAATCGGTGATGTTGGTCACGCGGCCAGTCCAGTTCGAACCCAGCGGGTATTTCGCTTCGACGCCATCCCACGGATCGGCTTCGAGCTGCTTCATGCCCAGGCTGATGCGCTGCGTGTCTTTGTTGATCTTGACGACCTGAACCTTGATCTTCTCGCCGATGGAGAGGATCTCGCTCGGGTGGTTGACGCGGCGCCAGGCCATGTCGGTGACGTGCAGAAGCCCGTCCACACCGCCCAGATCGACGAAGGCACCGTATTCGGTGATGTTCTTGACCACACCTTCAACGCTGTCGCCTTCAGCCAGCTGGCCAACGATCTCGGCACGCTGCTCGGCACGGCTCTCTTCGAGAACGGCGCGGCGCGAGACGACGATGTTGCCACGGCGGCGGTCCATTTTCAGGATCTGGAACGGCTGCGCGATGTTCATCAGCGGGCCGGCGTCGCGCACGGGGCGCACATCGACCTGGCTGCCCGGCAAGAACGCCACTGCGCCGCCGAGATCCACCGTGAAGCCGCCTTTGACGCGACCGAAGATCGCACCCTCGACATGCTCTTCCTTGTCATAGGCTTTTTCGAGCCGGTCCCACGCCTCTTCGCGGCGGGCTTTTTCCCGGCTGATCACCGCTTCACCGCGTGCATTTTCCACGCGATCAAGGAAAACCTCGACCTCATCGCCGACTTCGATTTCGGCGGGCTGGCCCGGTTTTGCAAATTCTTTCAGCTCGACACGGCCTTCCATCTTGTAGCCGATATCGATAATCGCCTGACCGTTTTCGATGGCCAGAACGGTCCCTTTGACGACAGAGCCTTCTTCGGGGGTGACAAGTTCGAAGTTCTCATCGAGAAGCTTTTCGAACTCTTCCATTGTTGCGTTTTGCGACATGTAGTTCCTTTAAAATGTGTGCTTTTCAGGCCAGGTGGTTGGCTCCACCGGTCTTTGGATTTGCATCGCCAAAACGCGCCCATGCCGCCCGGAACCCCGAACCTCGCAAGACCGCGCCTTTCACGAATGTCGTGCCGTATAAGGCAGAATCGCGGTTTGGGCAAGGGTTGGGTGGGGATCCATGCTTTAAGAACAATATAAAAAGCGATGTTTAGCCGCGGTGCCCGTGCGCCATGACACTGCAAAGACTTGAAGCCGGAAACCCGCTCGGCAAAGATACAGCCAATTGAGCGGAAACGGGACCAGATGCCACAGCTAAACCTCCACATCGAAGCGCGCCGCTTTTACGTGGCCGCGGTTCTTCTCGCGCTCGCGGTTTGGCCCATCGGGTTCCATCTCGGGGCCTACGGAACGATCTTTTACGACAGGATCTTCCAGATCTGGGTCGCCTCCCTCGCCGCGCTTCTCGCTGGAATCGTCCTCGATGTCCGCTATGAAACCCGCTTCACGACGCCGCTCCGCGCGATCATCCTGCTGATGCCAACGATCTGGGTCATCGGCCATGCGTTTTTCCTGCAAGGTGAAGGGCTTGCGACGCGCATCGCCTATTGGGGATTCACCCTATTTATCGTGCTCGTGTCCCTGCCCTATATCGTCAAATCCCTGCTGACGATCACGATGCCCGAGGTCACCGAAATCCACGACCGCAGGCTGACGCATTTTCTGGCCGCGATCACGCTTTTCACCGCCTTCTTGGCCTACCTGTCCGGGCACTATAACAACCTGCTTCTGACCTGCGACGATTTTGAAATCGCGGGGGATTTTCAGCCAGGCAACTGCGCGCAAGCCGAAGATTTCGAAGCGCAAAAGTAGAATGGAGCTTAGACCCGTTCCACCTTGGCGAAACATATAAAACCGCAATCTGCTTCGATTGAGGATGAACAGCCCACCCGCTTCGCCTTATACTTCTGATCGCAAACGCATTGTGAAAATGAGGTCATGACTTGTCTAGCGAGAGAGCGATGTGCCGCAGAATGCTCGGCTATGGCGTGATACATATTTTTCTCTGCTACATTGGGTTATACGATCCTGAACGCTTCAACCACACGCGGGTATTTCCCCTTGTTTATGTGGGCATCGCGTTTGGACCGATCGCTTTTGCTATCGAAAATTATGTCCGATTTTGCAGGCAACGTAGGAAAAACGAGTGACGTCCATGCATCATCACTCCGTAATTTTCCCATACTCCCCCGACCGCATATAGGCCACCTCCCGCAGCAGTGTGATCGTCGGTCTTGCGCCAAACAGCACCGAGCCGATCAGGAACAGCCATGTCGCGGCGTAGGTCGTGCTTTCGCTGAAAAACAGCACGCTGCCGATCACGAACAGCACGGCGGCGGAGAAGTCGACGATGGTGTAAGCCATCGCGTAGAGCGCGTAGATGCGTTCATGCTCAGGGCTGCGGGTGTGGTTTTTCGGGTCGAACATCGCCATTTGGGGCCTCCTTACAGGGTTGCGCAAGGAGACCGTAACAGCCATGGGCGCGGCTTCAACCCCGGCTGGCGAGCACCGCGTCGATCAAGGCGGCGGCTTGCTCGGTCGCCTCGGCGATGGTCATTTCGGTCGTGTCGAGCAGCACCGCATCCTCGGCGGCTTTCATCGGCGCATCTTTGCGGCCCGCGTCCCGTTCATCGCGCGCGAGAAGATCCGCCAGAACCGCGTCCTCGGTGATCTCGCGGCCCTGCGCGAGCAGTTCGGCATGGCGACGGCGGGCGCGGGTGGCGTTGTCGGCGGTCACGAAGAGCTTGAGATCGGCATCGGGGCAAATCACCGTGCCAATGTCGCGGCCATCGAGAACCGCCCCGCCCTCGCGGCACGCAAAATCGCGCTGAAACTCCAGAAGCGCCTGACGCACCTCGGCCATCACGGCGACCTGCGAGGCAAGCTGGCCGACCTCTGCCGTACGCAAACCGTCCACCTTCAGATCCGCCTCGGAGAGCGCCCGCGCATGGTCCGCCGCCCGCTCCAGATCACCCTCGGCCTTTTTGCCAACGGCGCGGTAAAGCAGCCCCGTATCGAGATGCGCAAAGCCGAAACGCTGCGCGAGTTCGCGCGAGAGCGTGCCCTTGCCCGCCGCAGCCGGGCCGTCGATTGCCAATGTAAACTTCATGGCTCCTCAATGGCATGGGCGCGCGCGCGGCACAAGAAAAGCTGCAAGGTAATGTCCCTCACAGTGCCGCAGCGCCGTGCGATGTACACTCTGCCATCCCCCAGAACGGAGAGCATCATGGGCATTTTGAACATCACCGATTACCGGCTCGGCACCAATCGCAGCCGCGCCAGCACCAGCGCGCATCGCTTTTTCATCAGCCTTGAGGGCGCGTCCCAAAGCGGGCCGGCCACCCGCGCCATCATTTATTTCTGGCCGACCCGCCCGGTGGACACGGTTGGCTATGTCGCTGGCAGCCTGCTGGTCGGGATGTTGGACGACAGCGACTTTGAGTCTTGGCGCGACATTCTGCGGCATGAAAAGCCGGTCCGCGTTTCCTATGTCGAGAACAATAGCGACCCGCAGCGGCGGCTGCATCACATCTCCATCGGCACGACGGATGAGGGCGTGGGTGAAGGGCCGACCGACCCGAATGCTTAAGCGTTTTCGGTGCGGAACTGCGCGCCAAGATTGCCCATCAGTGTCTCGAAAATGGGGAAGCTGGTGGCAATCGGTCCGGCGTCGTCCACGGTGACCGGTTTCTCCGTGGCCATGCCAAGCACAAGGAACGACATGGCAATCCGGTGATCGAGCCGCGCCTCGACGCGCGCGCCGCCCGGCACCGTCTCGCGGCCATGGACGATCAGCGTGTCCTCATCCTCCTCAATGGTCACGCCGCAGGCTTCGAGCCCGCGCGCCATGGCGTCGATGCGGTCGGATTCCTTCACCCGCAGCTCTTTCACACCGCGCATCACGGTCTTGCCCTCGGCAAAAGCGGCGACGACGGAGAGGACCGGATATTCGTCGATCATGCTCGGCGCACGCTCCGGCGGCACCTCGATGCCCGTGAGACGGCTGGCTTTCACCCGCAGATCCGCCATAGGCTCGCCGCCCTCAACCCGCTCGTTTTCATAGGTAATATCCGCGCCCATCTCCTTGAGCGTGTCGAAAAGGCCCGCGCGGGTCGGGTTGAGGCCAATCGCCGGGACGACCACTTCGGACCCTTCCACGATCAGCGCCGCGCAGACCGGGAAGGCCGCGCTTGATGGGTCACGCGGGACGGTGATCGTCTGCGGTTGCAACTCCGGCTGGCCCTGCAAGGTGATCACATGGCCGTCCGGCGTTTCTTCGCTGTAGATCGTCGCGCCGAAGCCCGCCAGCATTCGCTCGGAATGATCGCGGGTCGCTTCCTTCTCCGTCACCACCGTCTCGCCGCGCGCATTGAGACCCGCGAGCAATACCGCTGATTTCACCTGCGCGGAGGGCATCGGCGTCGTGTATTGGACGCCCGACGCATCGCCATTGCCGATCAGCGTCAGCGGCAGCTTGCCGCCCTCGCGACCATAAGCCTGCGCGCCAAACAGCTTCACCGGATCCGTGATCCGCCCCATGGGCCGCGAGCGCAGCGAGGCATCGCCGGTGAAGGTCGCCGCGATCCCGCTCGTCGCCATCATCCCCATGATGAGCCGCACGCCGGTGCCGGAATTGCCGCAATCAATCACATCCTCCGGCTCGCGCAGACCGCCGACGCCAAAGCCGTTGACGACCCATTCCTCGCCCTGCTGCTCCACATCCGCGCCGAAAGCCTGCATCGCCTTGGCCGTGTCGAGCACGTCCTGCCCTTCGAGCAGCCCCGTGATCCGCGTCTCGCCAATCGCCAGCGCGCCGAGGATCAGCGAACGGTGCGAGATGCTCTTGTCCCCCGGCACCTCGGCCACGCCCTTGAGTGGGCCGGATTTCAGCGATGAGAGAGGGCGGGCGGGACCATGTGCGGACATATGAAAACTCCTTTGGTCCCGATGTAACGGAGCGTTAGCGGCGACGGAAGGTCAAATAATGCGGCGTGCGGCCCTCGCGGAGCGCCTTTTGCTCGTAACGGGTGGAAAGCCAGTCGTCCCACGGGGTGCGCCAGTCCGCTGGCCCTTCGGCCAGCCACTCAAATTCCGGGTGCTGCGCGACGACTTCGAGCGCCTGCCGGACGTAATCGGGAATATCCGTCGCGATGCGGAACTCCGCCCCCGGTTTGAGGCACCGCGCCAGCGGGTCGATATGCTCCGGCGTCACGAAGCGGCGGCGATGGTGGCGGGATTTCGGCCACGGGTCCGGATAGAGCAGAAACGCTTTATCGAGACGGCCCTCGGGCAGCACATCCATCAGATCGCGCGCATCGCCCGCATGGACGGCGACATTCTCCAGCGGCTCTTCACGCAGCTTGGTGAGCAGCATCGCGACGCCATTTATGAACGGCTCGCAGCCGATGAACCCGACCTGCGGGTTGCGCGCCGCCTGATGGTGCAAATGCTCGCCGCCGCCAAAGCCGACCTCCAGCCACAACGGCCGCCCCTCGGAAATCTCGATGGGGGTGCGGTCCGGGTTCTCGTCCTGAAAAATCCCCTTGGGCTGGAGCCGCGGGAGATCCTCATCGAGATATTGGCGTTGATTGGGGCGCAGCGTCTTGCCGTGGCGGCGCCCGTAGAAATTGCGATGCTCGTCTGACATGACGCGCCGCTTAACGCTTCCGCCGCCGCCGGGTCAAGCGGTAGAACGCAAGCCCCGCCAGTCCCGCGTAAATCGGCCAGTCGCCAAAGCGGCGATACGGCGTCTTGCCAAGCGCCTCGGGCAGACGCGCGGTAAAGAAGCCTTCATCCCCAAGATCGAGCGAGGACATGACCCGGCCATAAGGATCAATCATCGCCGAAACGCCCGTATTGGCCGCCCGTGCCACGGGAACGCCCAGCTCGATCGCCCGCATCTGCGCCTGCGCCAGATGCTGATACGGCCCGCTGCGGGTGCCGAACCACGCATCATTGGTGCTGTGAATAATCCAGCCCGCATCCCCCATCCGGGCACGAAGCTCGCCGGGGAAAATCGCCTCATAGCAGATCGCAGGCGCAGCGGGTGGCAGGTTCGGTAGGTTAATCAGCCCGTCCCGCGACCCCGGCGTGAACCCGCCCGGCATCACCTCGGCCAGCCCGCGCAGGCCCAGTTTCGCCAGCGTTTCGCCATAAGGCATATACTCGCCAAAGGGCGTCAGATGCTGCTTGTCATAAACCTGCCCGACCATCGCCTCATCGACCACGAACAAGCTGTTGTAATAATTCTGCCCGTCACTGCGGTTCGCCCCGAGGACAATCGGCGCGTTGGTCAGGCTGGAAAGCGACGCAAAAGCGCGGTCGTCCCGGCCCAGCAGCCAATGCACCGCCGTTTCCGGCCAGATCACCGCCGCCTCCTCCGCGCCGCGCGTGCCATCAAAGAGCCGCTGCGCGAAGACATCCGCCATACCGGGGTCCCATTTCTGGTCCTGCGCCGCGTTCGGCTGCACCATGCGGATCATCAACCCCGTCTCGACCGGCTCCGTCCGCAGCACGCCAAAGGCACCGACCGCGAGGATCAGGAGCGCGCCCGAGACCATCTCCCGCCAGCGCAGGCTCGCGACCCATGCGGCGGCGAGCAGGAAGAGGAAATTCAGCCCCCAAGGCCCGATCCACGCCGCAATCTGTGCGAAAGGTGAGTTGACCAGCGCATAGCCGGGAGTCGCCCAGGGAAACCCCGTCAGCACATGCCCGCGCAGGATCGCGACGAAGGCCAGCGCCAGCGCGAGGGCGAACGGCCCGCCGCCAAGGCGCTTGGCGATCCATCCGGCGAGCATCCAGAACAGCGCCATGCCGCCCGCCATGAAGATGAGACCAAAGGGGGCCATCCAGCCATAGCGCTCGGGATCGACCAAAAACGGCTCCACGATCCAGTTCAGCGCGAGGCCGAAATAACCGAGCCCGGCGAGCCAGAAGAGAAACACCGGGCGCGGGCTGTCCAGCAGCCGAAGCAGGCCCCAAAACGCCAGCGGCGCAAGCCAAAAGAAGCCCCAGGGCACCTGCCCCAGGGCGAGAACGGCACCGCTCAGCGGCGCGAGAAGATAGTAATATCTAGCTGTTTTCCGCCGGCGCGGCATTTCTCTGCCTCAAGCGCACCCGCAGGCGTTTGATCCGGCGCGGATCGGCGTCCACCACCTCAAATTCCGGCCCTTCTTCCATGCGCACAACCTCGCCGCGCGCGGGAACCGACCCGGCCAGACGAAACACCAGCCCGCCCAGCGTATCGACCTCGTCGTCATCCACATCTTCGCGCAGATTGAGGCCGGTCGCCTCCTCAAACTCATCGAGCGACGTGCGGGCCTGCGCGATCCAGACGCCCTCGGCCTCCTGCGTCCAGCCCGCGGCCTCCGCCTCGTCATGCTCATCGTCGATCTCGCCGACGACCTCCTCGATGAGGTCCTCCATGGTCGCGAGCCCATCGACCCCGCCATATTCGTCGATCACGAGGGCCATATGCATCCGGTCGCTCTGCATTTTCTGCATCAGCGTCGCCACCGGCATGGAGGGCGGCACATAAAGCAGCGGGCGCATGATCGCGGCCATATCGAACTCGTCCAGCCCGTCGAAACCGTAGCGCAGCACGATATCCTTGAGGTGGATCATGCCAATCGGCGTGTCGAGGCTCTCGCGATAGACCGGCATCCGGGAGAACCCGCCTTCGCGGAATTTTTCAAGCAATTCATCGGCGGTCGCGGCCTCAGGGATCGCGACAATATCGGCCTTCGGCACCGCCACATCCTCAACGCGCATATCGCGCAGCGCCTGAAGCGGGTTATGCGCTTCCGCACCCTCGGCCTCGGCCGGCACGTCCTCTTCGCCATTCGAAAACAGCCGCTCCCAAAAGGGTTTTTGGCCGTCATTCTCGTCGTATTGCTCGCTCATTCCATATCCTCTGCCAACAAATATGGATCGTGCAGACCCATGCTTGCAAGCTGCTTCGTCTCCAGCCCCTCCATCAGGGCCGCATCCGCATCCGTTTCGTGGTCATAGCCCAGAAGATGCAGGATGCCATGCAAAATAAGGTGAGTGACGTGATCGGCAAGCGCCAATCCGCCCGCTTCGGCTTCCCGCGCGCAGGTCTCATAAGCCAGCGCAAGATCGCCAATGCTGTCGTCGAAATCAGGCGCAGGCAACGGATGCGGCGCTTCGCCCGGCGTCTCCGGCGCAAGATCGAAGGCGGGCCAAGAGAGAACATTGGTGGGCTTCGCCTTGCCGCGATAGGCCGCATTCAGCTCCGCAATCGCCGCGTCACTGGTCGCGAGCAGGCTCAGCCCGCGGCCCTCAAGCCCTAGCGCTGACACGATTTTTGCGGTGATGCCGTCCAGATCGACGGCGCGCCACCTGTCATCCTCAATGGCCAGATCAATCTCGCCTAAGGGGCCGTCACTCACCTTTGGACCCTTCCTTCTCGGCGCGCTCCTTGCGGCCCATATCATCGTCATAGGCCTCAATGATGCGCTGGACGAGCGGGTGGCGAACCACATCCGTCGACTTGAACCGGGTCATGCCCACGCCTTTGACGCCGTTCAGCACTCGCTCCGCTTCCACGAGGCCGGACACGACGCCGCGCGGCAAATCGATTTGGCTGCGGTCCCCGGTGATCGCCATGCGCGAGCCTTCCCCGAGACGGGTCAGGAACATTTTCATCTGAGTCGAGGTCGCGTTCTGCGCCTCGTCGAGAATGACAAAGGCCGAGGAGAGCGTACGCCCGCGCATAAACGCCAGCGGCGCGATCTCGATCCGCTTCTCTTCCATCAGCTTCGCCAATTGTTTGCCGGGGAGGAAGTCATTCAGCGCGTCGTAAAGCGGCTGCATATAGGGATCGACCTTCTCCTTCATGTCGCCGGGCAGAAAGCCGAGCCGCTCGCCCGCTTCCACCGCCGGGCGCGAGAGGATGATCTTGTCCACCTGCCCTTCGATGAACATCTGCACGGCCACCGCGACGGCGAGATAGGTTTTCCCGGTCCCCGCCGGTCCGATCCCGAAGACCAGCTCGTTCTTGAACAGCTGGGTGACATAGGCCTTCTGCGCCGGTGTGCGCGGCTCGACCATCTTTTTGCGCGTGTGGATCTCGATCCGGTCGCCCGAGCCGGGGAACAGCGGGATCTGATCGCCATCGCGCTGCCCGGTCCCCTCTTCCGAACGGCCCATGCGGATCGCGGCGGTCACATCGGCGGGTTCCACCTGACGGCCCGATTCGAGCCGCGCATAGAGCGCCCGCAACGCCTCTTCGGCGCGGGCGACGCTGCCCTCTTCACCATAGATGGCCAACTGGTTGCCGCGCCGGGTGATCTGCACATCCAGCACCTGCTCGACCTCAGCCAAATGGCTGTCGAACGGACCGCAAAGGTCAATCAGCAAACGGTTGTCGGGAAACTCGATCAGGCGCTCCTGCGGCGGCTCTGACAAAGGCGGGGTCGGGGCTGTGGGGGCCAACGGGCTCTCCGTTTGATAAACTGCGTTCTCAGGCTACAGAAACGCGGCGCGGCGGTGCAAGGGCTTTCCTGCACCGCCGCGAAAACGTCATAATCGGGCACGGCTCACGGCGCGGGCGATCCCGCGCGCATCCGCCGCCGGATCAGAACTGATAGTTCACGCCAAGGCTCAGCGTGCCATAGCTCGGCGTCACCTTGGTTTCCTTGTTGCCCGCCGAAATATATTCGCTGCCGAGCGAGACATATTCGAGCTGACCCACGAAGGACACTTTTTCGTTGAACTTGTGCTCAAAGCCGACGCCGGCGGAGAAGCCGTTGAATTCGATCTCTTCCTCGTCAATCGCGACCGGACCGTTATTGGCCTCGCCCTCGACCACGTAATTCACATCCGCATCCACATAGCCGAGCGCGGTGTAATACATCGTCGCGCGGTCCCGGCTCAGAATGCCGGATTTGGCGCGGATGATGAAATTCTCGTTGATCTCGGTGGAGGCGAACACATCGCCCGTGTCGAAATCATCCTCGTAAGAGCGGAAGTTATGCGCGGCTTCGAGGCCAAGCACCCAGCCCCGCTCACGCACGGAAAACTCACGGCGGAAACCGGCGTGGATCCCGCCATTTACGCCATATTTTTCCAGCGTGTCGAGCGTGTGCAGGCTGTCCGTGTCGAGATTGCGCACGCCCACTTCGTCATCGCCCTTGGACGCGTTGACTTGCCCGCCGCTGTAGAAGCCATTCCAGTCATAGGCGGTCTGCTCCGGCATCTCCACGAAACCGGGGGTCGGATCGGTCACAATCGGGTCGGCCCGCGGCGCTTCAAGCTTCCCAGCCTCGGCAAAGCCAAGACCAGCCACCACAAAGCCTGCGGCAAGAAGGCTTGTTTTCATCATGTTCACTTGCATTTTTCTATCCACCACCGGGCTAAATCAAAACATTAGGCGCTTATCTAGCAAATTTGCTCTGCGCGATCTATCGCAGGGGTGTTAACAGCGGGCTAATGTCGCGGAGCGTTACATTTTCGCACCGCATCTGTGACATTCAGGCCAAACGCCCGGCCAGCGAATTGGGCGCCGATCCGGTGATCTCCACATCCACCACCTGCCGCAGCAGATCCTCCGGCGCATCGAGGTGGACCGCTTGCAAATAAGGCGATTTGCCCACGAGTTGACCCGGCTCCCGCCCAGTTTTCTCCAAGAGCACCGGAAGCGTTTTGCCGACCTGCGCTTTCTGGAAATCCCGCTGATGCTCGGTCAAAAGCGCCTGCAAACGCTGGAGCCGCTCATCGGCAACCGCGTCGTCCACCAACTCGCGGCCCGCCGCGGGCGTGCCCGGACGCGGCGAATATTTGAACGAAAACGCCGCCGCATAGCGCACTTCGCGGCAGAGATTGAGCGTCGCCTCGAAATCCGCGTCGCTCTCGCCGGGGAAACCGACGATGAAATCGCCCGACATCGCAATATCGGGGCGAGCCGCGCGGATGCGGTCGATCAGGCGCAGATAGCTCTCCGCCGTGTGCCGCCGGTTCATCGCCTTCAGCACCCGGTCCGAGCCGGACTGCACCGGCAAATGCAGGTAAGGCATCAGTTTTTCGATCTCGCCATGGGCGGCGATCAGGTCGTCATCCATGTCATTGGGGTGCGAGGTGGTGAAACGGATACGTTTCAGATCCTCAATCTCCGCCAATTCGCGGATGAGCCGCGCCAGCGACCAATCCCCATCCGGGCCCTCGCCGTGATAGGCGTTGACGTTCTGGCCCAGAAGCGTGATCTCCCGCACGCCGCGCGCCACGAGATCCTTCGCCTCGCTGACGATCCGCGCGCCCGGACGGCTGACCTCCGCGCCGCGCGTGTAAGGCACTACGCAAAACGCGCAAAACTTGTCGCAGCCCTCCTGCACCGTCAAAAACGCGGACGGTGCGCGTAGCGCGGTGCTTTTCGGCAGATGGTCGAACTTGTCCTCTTCGGGAAACTCGGTCTCGACACTCCTCTCACCCTTATCGGCGCGGGCGATCATGTCGGGCAAGCGGTGATAGGCCTGCGGGCCGACCACGAGATCGACCATCGGCTGACGGCGCATGATCTCCTGCCCCTCGGCCTGCGCCACACAGCCCGCCACACCGATTTTCAGATCCGGCTTGGCGTCCTTGAGCGGCCGATAGCGCCCCAGCTCGGAATACACCTTCTCCGCCGCCTTCTCGCGAATATGGCAGGTGTTGAGCAGGATCATATCCGCCTCTTCGGGGGAGGAGACCGTCTGATAGCCATTTGCCCCAAGCGCGCTTTCCATACGCTCGGAATCATACACATTCATCTGGCACCCATAGGTCTTGATGAAGAGTTTTTTCGGGCTTTGATCGGTCATGACGGGGCTCTTTCAAATGCAGAAAAGGCGCGGAGAGAACCGCGCCCTTCTAAAGCGTTTCGCGACAGGCTGCAATCAGCTCGCGCGCTTGCGCCCAAGGCCAATTTCCTTCGCCAGACGCTGACGTTTCTTCGCGTAATTCGGCGCAACCATCGGATAATCCGACGGAAGTCCCCATTTTGCGCGATATTGGTCGGGCGTCATGCCGTAGGTCGCTGAGAGATGGCGCTTCAGCATTTTGAGCTTACGGCCGTCTTCGAGGCAGATCAGATAATCATCTGTTACCGATTTTTTGATCGGAACTGCCGGTTCCTGTTTGGCGGCCGCGCCAGGATCGCCTTTCCCGAGGGCTTCAATGCGCTCGTGAACAGCGGCGATCAGATCCGGAAGTTCTTGTGTTGAAACCGGATTTTTGGAAACATAAGCCGCAACAATATCGGCCGTGTAACCAAGTGTATCGAGCCGGTCGAGGCTCGCTTCGTTGTTTTCTGTCACTACTCTTTTCATCCATTTTTGTTTGTCGATTCGCTTTAGGGTGTCAAAAAGCGATTGAACATGCGACAGCATGAACTTAGACACATGCTTAGGTCTGGCGCAAGATCTATTCTTAGAGATCATGAAGTATAACATAAATTGTGATCGAAAGTATGAATGTTAAAAAAGTTAAAAAATCACATATCGAGGGTGTAGTACAGGCGCCCAAATCGCTTTCATTAGATCGCTTACTAAAGACAAACAGCGATCAACACTTCATCGATGGGCCGATTGCGATTGTTTTCGGAGATAAGCCTTCCGAGACCCAGAAAACTGTTGAACATCTCGCAACACTGGGTTTCCAAAATTTCGTTATACTTGACGCAGTTTATCAGGAAACGAGCGATTTAAATACTATTAACATTAAGCTGCCGCCTGAATTCGCGACCGTCGATGCGCGCGGCGCACTATTAACCAGGCTGTCGGACTGGCTCACCGGGCGCTGGCTCTATTGGTGTCAGGCGGGCGAGTCCCTCTGCTTCCCCTTCTGCGAGACGCGCAGTATTCGCGACGCCATCCAATTCATCGAAGAAGAGCGCCGAAATAGCTGCGCCGCGATGGTGGTGGACCTTTACCCCCAAGACATACCCGCCTATATCGACGGTAAAGATAGCGCGCTCTATTTTGACAGGCTCGGCTATTTCCACCTCGGAAGAAAAGACAAGTCGGGCCGCTATCCCGAACGCCAGCCGATCATCAAGGGCGGCTTGCGCTGGCGCCGCGCCGAGCTTCTGACCGAGCCGCAACAGCGCCTCGACCGCGTCCCGCTCTTTCGCGCCGTGCCGGGCCTCACCCTCGACGAAGAGTTGCGCTTCAATATCGAGGAGATGAACACCCTCGCCTGCCCGTGGCACAACAACCTCACCATGGCCGTGCCGAGCACCCGCTTCGCCCGCGTGATCTGTGAGGACACGCCGACCCTCTCCGAAATCCCGGACTTCTGCTGGCATGGCTCGGAGCCCTATCGCGGCACGTCCTATCAACTCATGGAGGCCGGACTGATGGAGCCGGGCCAGTGGTTCTGATCACGCTTTGAGAAAGGTTAACGCGCTCCCGCCCATGGGCCGCGTGTCGATCAGCGTGAACCCTTCCGGCGCGGCTTTCGGGCTGGCCTCTTCCCACACAATCACCGCTTCCGGCGCGACCCATCCGGCGTCGCGCAAAGCCAAAAGTGCCTTTTCCCCCAACCCCTTGCCATAGGGCGGATCGAGAAACACGAGGTCATGCGGCTCCGGCGCAGGGCCGGGCCGTGTCGCGTCGCGGGTCATGAGATCCGCCCGCGCCGCCACCCCAAGCGTGTCGATATTCTGCGCAATCAGCCCCGCCGATTTGCGCCCATTCTCCAGAAACCGCGCCCGCGCCGCGCCCCGCGACAGCGCTTCCAGCCCGAGCGCACCCGTCCCGGCGAACACATCGAGGACCACGCGATCCTCCACCCCACCGAACCGCGAATGGAGAATATTAAACACACTCTCCCGCATCCGGTCGCTCGTGGGCCGCAGATGCGCCGCCGGATCGCCTTTGCCGAGCGCCGCCAGCTTCCGCCCGCGCAGATCGCCGCCCACGATCCGCATCAGAGCATCGTCTTGAGCGGCTGATCCACATCGGCGAGCCGCGCCGGGTCCGGCGACAGCCCCGCCTCAATCCAGCGCTTGCCCTGCATATAGGCCCGCGGATCATTGAGCGCATCGACCGCCAGCAAATGATCCCCGTTGAAATACCACACCGAGTCGCCCCGCTCGACGATCCGGTCCGCCCCGGCCCCAAGCCCCGCCGTTTGCAGCTTTACATCATACTGGTCCGACCAGAACCACGGCTTCGCCTGATAGGGGATATTGCTCCCCAGCACATTCGCGGCGACATTTTCCGCCATCTCAATCGCATTCGGCACGCTTTCGAGCCGGATCCGCTCCTCATGATAGGGAAAACTCGCGCAGTCCCCGGCGGCCCAGATTGCCGGATCGCTGGTCTGGCCGTGACTGTCCACCCGGATGCCGTTGTCGATCTCCAAACCCGCCGCCTCGGCAAGCGCCACCGCCGGCACCACACCGATCCCGATGATCGCGAAATCCGCTGTGATCTCGCCGTCGCTGGTCTCCGCCCGGATGCCACCCCCCTGCGATTCCAGCCGCTTAAGCGCCACGCCCTCGCGCAAATCGACCCCATGCGCCTGATGCAGCGCGCGCACCTTCGCCGCCGTCTCCGCCGCCGCAACCCGCGCCAGGATCCGCGGCGCGGCCTCGATCAGCACGACCTCCAGCCCAAGCTGCCGCGCCACCGCCGCCGCCTCCAGCCCGATATAGCCGCCGCCGACAATCAGCACCTTGCGTCCTTCGCGGAACTCCCCGGCCATCCGGTCAATATCCGCCAGCCCGCGCACCGCATAAACCGGGCCGGACCCGTCATGCAAAGCCTCGGGCAAAGGGCGCGGGATCGACCCGGTCGCCAAAATCAGCGCGTCATAGGGGAGGCGCTCGCCCCCCAGCACGACCTCCCGCGCCGCCCGGTCAATCGCCGTGGCGCGCGCATCGGTGCGCAGGGTGATGGCCTTCTCCGCATAAAACGCTTCGGGCCGCAGATAAAGCCGCTCCCGCGCCATCTCGCCCAGCAGATATTTCTTCGACAAAGGCGGGCGCTGGTAAGGCGGATCCGCCTCCTCGCCAATCAACGTGAGACGCCCCGCGAACCCATGCGCCCTCAACTCCGCCGCCGCCGACGCCCCGGCCTGCCCGGCCCCGACGATCACGATCTTATCCATACTGCCTCCGGTTTAGGCTTAACTTATTATTAATTAAGAAGCCAGAATCTGGCCATAGGGATAGCAGCATTCCAATTTTGGCGTTATATTGGAAATCAGAAAAGGAGGCAGTGTGACAAACTCATATTCAAAGAGCAGCAAGCTCGGAAAATTTCATCGTGTCCAAGCCTCAAGCAAAACACCGAAAACAGGTGCTTTTGTAACCACTAACTCTGGCTCTGGAAAAGTTACAATCACGTTGAGCAGGGATTCTTACAATTCCGCAAAACAGGCTGCTAGCCGCGCAATGAAGCGACAGAAACAACCGGCCTAGACGTATCTTGAGTAATCCAGTTTTTGATCTCCTAGGCGACGGCGGACACGACGTTGAATCGCTAACTGCTTATGCACTTTATAAGCAGCACAAGAGAGCTTGGGCTAAAGATTTTGAAAAGCAGCACGGCGAACTCCCTAAGGATGCCGACAACGCCGCTTTCGCGCGAGTTGCGTCCACAAACGATCAACTTGATCGCTATCGAAAAGATGCGAGAGACATCCTTATCGCTTTTGCGAACGAGACCTTGGAGGACGCTCGTCCGGACATCGAACGCGAAGCAATCACTGTCAGAATTGAAAAGGCAGCTACAGAAGCAGTCGGACAAAACTCATTGTGGAAGCAAATTCAATTTGGAATCGTTGCTTCCGCAACAAGCACGATAATATTGATCATCTTGGCTATAGGAGTTCAACTTACTGGCGTCGACTTCTTGGAAATCATGCAAAAGCTGAATGCTAATTAAACCTACCATAGCAATATACGTCCCCCTCACAACAACGCATCAATCTTCTCCGCCAGCGCCACGTCCTTCTCCGTGAGGCCGTCCGCGTCATGGGTGGTCAGCGCAATGTCCACCTTGTTGTAGCTGTTGGACCAGTCCGGATGATGCCCCGCCGTCTCGGCCAGGAGCGCCACGCGGGTCATGAAGCCGAAGGCCTCGCGGAAGTTGTCGAATTCGAAGCTGCGGGTCAGGCGCTCATCCTCAACGGTCCAGCCGCTTTTTTCGCAATGCGCCAGCGCTTTTTCACTCGGTTTCATCTCGTGTCTCCTTCCGGAAGGGTCCCATGGCGGTGAGGACTTCGACGTCTTCACCAATCGCCGCGCGCTCGGCTTCCAAATAGTCCGACACCGCCTGCGCGAAGGACGGGTTCGGCAGATAATGCACGGAATGGGTGGGCGTGGGAAGATAGCCGCGCGCCAGTTTATGCTCGCCCTGCGCCCCGGCCTCGACACGCGGCAGGCGGCGGGCGATGGCCTCGTCAATCGCGCGGTAATAGCACAGCTCGAAATGGAGCGCCGGGACATAGGCCACCGCGCCCCAATAGCGGCCATAAAGCGCCTCCGGGCCGATGACATTGAGCGCGCCGGCAATGGGGCGGCCCTCACCTTCGGCATAGATCAGCAGCATATCGTCGCGGAGCGTGGCATCGGCGATCTCGAAGAATTCGCGGGTCAGGTAAGGCGAGCCCCATTTGCGGCGGCCGGTGTCCTGATAGAAGCGCCACATCGCGTCCCAATGCTTGGCCTCGAACGCGTCGCCGGTGATGGTCTCGATGGTGAGGCCCTTGCTGTTCGCCTGCGCCCGCTCCTTGCGGATCGCCTTGCGCTTGCGGGACGAAAGGGCGGCGAGGAAGGCGTCGAAATCGGCGTAGTCGTGGTTGTGCCAATGAAATTGCTGGCCAAGGCGGAGGAGAAACCCGGCCTCCTCCGCCAGTTCCGCCTCGGCTTCACGGCAGAAGGTCATGTGGAAAGAGCTGAGCCCCGCATTGTCCGTAATCTGCCGCGCGCCTTGGAGCAGCGCACGCTGGACCGGCTCCGGGCCAAGGAGGCGCGGCCCCGTGACCGGCGTGAACGGCACCGCCGTTTGCAGCTTGGGGTAATAACGCCCGCCCGCGCGCTCCCAGGCATCGGCCCATCCATGGTCGAACACATATTCGCCGTAAGAATGATATTTGAGGTAAAGCGGCATCGCGCCGAGCAGCTTGCCGTTTTGCCGCGCCAGCAGGTGATACGGCACCCAACCGGCGGACTCCCCGGTGCTGCCACTCTCTTCGAGCGCGTGCAGAAAACGGTGGCTGACGAACGGGTGCCCCTCCGTCAGCGCGTCCCATTCCGCGGGATCGACGCGGGCAATCGCGTCAATGGTCGTGATCTCGATGGTTTCGGCTTCGGACATGCGCCCCCTCTTCCCTGTTTAGCTAGGAAGAGGGGGCGCGCTTGTCCAGCCGGTCAGCGCGGCTCGGTTTGGAGCGCGCGCCAGACGGTGTAGCACATGACCAGCATGACGATGGAGAACGGGATGCCCGTCGCCGTCACGCCCGCTTGTAGCGCCGAGAGTCCGCCGCCGATCAGAAGCACGATGGCGATCAGCCCCTCCACGGTGCACCAGAAGATCCGCTGCGCACGCGGCGCGTCCGTCTTGCCGCCCGCCGTGATCGTGTCCACCACCAGCGAGCCGGAATCCGACGAGGTGACGAAGAAGATCAGCGCCAGAATGATCCCGATGGTCGAGGTCAGCCCGGTCAGGGGCAGCTCGTTCAGCATCCCGAAGAGCGAAAGTTCGGGGCTGTAGCTGTCGATCACATTGGCTTTCACGAGGCTGGTCTCGGGGTTGTTGAACACCTGATCAATCGCGATCCCGCCGAACACGCCCATCCAGATGAAGATCATCAGCGACGGGACGAGCAGCACCGAGATGATGAACTCGCGCACCGTGCGGCCCTTGGAGACGCGGGCGATGAACATGCCGACAAACGGCGCCCAGGAGACCCACCACGCCCAGTAAAAGGCGGTCCAGGCCTCGCGGAAGCTGTCATCCTCGCGGCCAAACGGGTTCGAGAAGGGCACAATTTCCACCACATAGGTTTTCAGCCCGTCCCAGAAGCCGCTGAGCGCGATGCCGACCCCGCCCGCGAAGAGGACGAAGAAGAAGAACAGCACCGCCATGCCCATATTGATCTCTGACAGGATCTTCACCCCGCCATCAAGCCCGCGCCAGACCGAGACCAGCGCCACCAGCGTGACGCAGATGATCACGATGATCTGCGTGGTGATCGAGATCGGCAGGCCAAAGACGAAGTTGAAGCCCGCATTCGCCTGCTGCGCCCCAAGGCCGAGCGAGGTGGCGAGGCCAAAGAGGGTCGAGAAAACGGCGAGAATGTCGATCAGATGGCCCGGCCAGCCCCAGACACGGTCACCCAAAACCGGGTAGAAGGTCGAGCGGATCGAGAACGGGAGGCCCTTGTTATAGGAAAAGAGCGCCAGCGCCAGCGCCATCAGCACATAGACGCCCCAGCCATGGAGACCCCAATGCAGATAGGTCGCCGCGATGCCCATCTCGCGGGCGCGCTCGGCGTTTTCGGGGATGAACGTGCCGTCCGGCCCGTAAGGCGACGGCGTGCTGAGCGGGCCGGAGACCGCCATATGGTAAACCGGCTCCAGCACGCCGAAGAACAGGAGGCCAATCCCGATCCCGGCGGCAAACAGCATCGCGAACCATGCCGGATAGCTGTATTCGGGCTTGGCATCCTTCCCCCCAAGCCGGATCGACCCGAAGGGCGTGAAAATCAGAAAAAGGCAGAAAATCAGGTAGATATTGACGACGGTGAGGAAATACCAATCGAGCGTTCCGGTCGAAAAGGCCAGAACCGCGCTGAAGACGCCGCCCGCCGTGTCCGGGAACAGCAGCGTCAGGACGATGAACACCACCGCCATGAGCCCGGACACCACAAAGACCGGGTTATGCACATCGAAGCCGAACGGCCCGAGCTTGCCTTCGATATTGTCGTCACCGACCGTGTAATCGGTGTCAATGAGATGCTCCCCCTCTGCGGGGGCGGGATCGTGATCCGCTGGCATTGTTGTGCCTCCATATCGCTTGTTTGGGGGCGAAAACGTGGCTCCAAACCGATCCCGTTTCCGCGCCAAAGATGGCCCAACCATAAGGGAAATGGTTAATAATGCAAATGGTTAGCCCTATAACTATGACATATCACGCGGAAAACGCTGCCTTTCTTCCACCTCATTGAGGTCCATGTGATTGCGCATATAGCGCTCGGAGGCTTTTTGCAGCGGCTGGTAGTCCCATGGGTAATAGCCGCCCTCGCGCAGCGCTTCATAGACCACCCAGCGGCGGGCCTGACTGGCGCGCACATCCGCATCATAGGCCTCCAGATCCCAGCGGGCGGCGGCGAGCAGGCGGAAGCGTTCCAAAATGCTCGCATAATCGGGATCTTCCGCGAGGTTCCTCAACTCATGCGGATCGTCATTGAGGTCGAAAAGCTGCTCCGGATCGAGCGCGCAATTCGTGTATTTCCAGCCATTTTCGACCAGCCCGACAAGCGGCGCATAGGACGCCTCCGCCGCATATTCCATCGCCACCGGCTCTCGCCGCTTACCGCCCTTGGCGACCGGCAGCAGGCTCTCCCCATCCATCCAGGGCGCAATCTCCGCGAGCGAAACGCCCGCCATGTCGCAGAGCGTCGGCAGCACGTCGATGGTCGAGACCGCCTCCTCCACCAGATGCGGCGGGAGGTCCGGCGCCGAGATCATCAGCGGCACCCGCGCCGAGCCCTCGAAAAAGCTCATCTTGAACCACAACCCGCGCTCGCCCAGCATGTCGCCATGATCGGAAAGGAACAGGATCACCGCCTCCTGCCCGGTCCGCTCCAGCGTGTCCAAAATCTCGCCGATCTTGTCATCGAGATAGCTGATGTTCGCGAAATAACCCCGGCGGGCGCGGCGGATATCCTCCTGTTTGATCTCGAAATTCCGCCAGTCATTCGCATCGAAGATCCGCTGGGAATGGGGGTCGTGGTCCTCATAATCAAAGGCGGCAATCTGCGGCTCCAGATGCGGGCAATCCTCGTAAAGATCCCAATATTTTTTCCGCGCGACATAAGGGTCATGCGGATGCGTAAAGCTCACCGTCAGGCACCATGGCCGCTCGTCCTGCCCGCGCGAGAGGTCGTAGATCTTGCGCGTCGCGTGATAGGCGACCTCGTCGTCATATTCCATCTGGTTGGAAATCTCGGCGACCCCTGCCCCGGTGACGGAGCCGAGATTGTGATACCACCAGTCAATCCGCTCCCCCGGCTTGCGATAATCCGGCGTCCAGCCGAAATCGGCGGGGTAAATATCCGTCGTCAGCCGCTCCTCGAACCCGTGAAGCTGGTCCGGCCCGACGAAATGCATCTTGCCGGACAGGCAGGTCTGATAGCCCGCGCGGCGCAGATGATGGGCGTAAGTCGGCACATCGGCGGCAAAAAGCGCCGCATTGTCATAGACGCCGGTGGTGCTCGGAAGCTGGCCCGACATGAAGGCCGCCCGCCCCGGCGCGCAGAGCGGCGAGCCGGTATAGGCGTTCTGAAACCGCACGGATTGAGCCGCCAGACGCCGTAAATTCGGGGCATGGAGCCACTCCGCCGGACCATCAGGCCAGAGCGTGCCATTCAGCTGATCGACCATCAAAATCAGGATGTTGGGCGCGTTGGCCATGCGTGATCTCCCCGGAAATATCTTTAATTTCCAAAGAGGTTAGCGGCGGTGTTTGCGTGACGCAATATATCCCAGCAACGTATCGAGAACCGCCTTCGCCTCGGTCCGCCCGGCGGCGGCATCAACGGGCAGGTCGGACTGCGCGGCGGCAATCCACGCGCCGTCCATATAGGCCTGAATGGCGCGGCGCACGGTTTCCTGCCGCTCTTCGGGCAGCACATCGGCCAGCGCGGCGCGCAGATTGCTCCGCACCCGGCGGGTGTTGATCCGGTAAAGCCGCGCCAGACGCGGCACATAGGGCGCGACGGCCCAGAACTGCATCCACACCGCGCAAATCTCGACCGTGTAAACATCATCGTCGAAATTCGCCTCCACCACCGCCAGCAGCCGCTCATAGGGCCCCTCGGCGCGGGCGTAGCGCGTGATGAGCGCCTTGCGCAGACGGCTGAGGAGCAGCTGCATGGTGTATTCCAAGAGGTGATCCTTGGAGCCGAAATAGTAGTTGATCGACGCGGCGGAACTGCCCGCCTCCTTCGCGATGGAGATCATTGTGACCTGCGAAAACCCCTGCGCATGGATGCAGCGGATCGTCGCGTCCACCAGCTCCTGGCGGCGAATGTCACTGATGGTCTTCCTACTCATGGGCGCAGCCTACAATTTGCTGATTGACGTATCAATAATTTTATCCGCCAAACCAAAACTTGTATGCTCATACAAAAAATGGGTTTCAATCTCAAAAATTTGTGTTAACGTTCACACACGCCAAAATGGAATCAAACAACCCCAAGGGAGGACTCGCATGACCGCGATTCTGTCCGCAGGTGTGTTGCTGGCGCTCGCGCTGGTGGTGGTCTGCGTTATCAAATGGTGGAACCTCGAAGTGGTCGGCGTCACGCCGGTGCCGCTCTTCACCTTCATTGCCATCCTGTTCACCTCCGGCCTCGATGTCGGGCTGATCATGTTCCCGCTGGCCGAATTCCAAGGCTATGCGGATGATCCCGCCTATGATTTCACCAACCCCCTTGCCCTTGAGTTCGGGTTCTGGGGCTTCATGATCTGGGCCTTCTATTTCCTGACCGCCTTCTATTTCTGCGTGATCGAACCGCGGGTGAAGTTCTTCGAGATCCCTTGGGTGAAGGCGATCAACAATGTGGTCATTATCGCGACCTGCGCTTTCACCGCCTCGCTATTCCTGATCTATCTGCCGGGCTACATCCCCGAAATCGGCGATGGCGAAACCATTTACCCGATCTTCTACGCGATTGTTTTCCTTGTGATTTGCTTCGCGGCCTATAGCTCGACGGATATCAAATTCGTCCGCATCCTGTCGGTCAGCTCGACGCTGCTGTTCTTCGCGCTGATCCTCGGTATGTGGATCTATGCGGGCATGAGCCTCGGCCAGTTCGCCTCCACCGCGTCGAATATCGGCAGCTATTTCGAGAATATCTACCGGTTCGCGACCCCGATCACCGATTACCACGCCTTTTACCTCTCCTGGTGGTTCGCCTGGTCGATCATGATCGGTCAGTTCACCTCGCGCTTCGTGGGCGGCCTCAAGACGTGGCAAGTGTTCCTCGCCCTCCTGATCTTCCCGTCGATCCCGCTCGCGATCTGGTTCTCGGTGCTCTATTTCTACCACCTCAACGAGATCCCGACCCGCGGCATGATCAACATCGCGATGATTACCGTCGGCGTGACCTTCGTCATCAACTCGCTCGACAGCCTGATCCGCCTCTATACGGACAATCTCGACCTGACCGTGAAGCGGTTCGGCAAGATCCCCTATATCGCGGGCAATGTGATCATGCTGTTCATTCTGGCACTGCTCTTCGAGAGCCAGTGGCTCCAGATCGAATGGATCGGCGCCATCGTGATCGGGCTCTATTTCGCCTGCCTCGCCTATATCTTCCTGAACAAGCGCGAGGAAGTGATGGAGATCGACTCCATGCCTGAGGGCCAGGACCTCGATTTCGACAAGATCAACGCGGTCCACTGACCCCCTGAAACCTGCCCATTTCGGTCCCGCAATCCGGCGGGGCCGCCCCTATTGAAGGAGACACCCCCATGGATATTCAACCCAAAGCCAGTCATTTCATTAATGGTGAATATGTTGAGGACACCAGCGGCACCGCGATCCCGGTCGTCTATGGTGCGACCGGCGAAGAAGTTGCCCGCGTTTATGCGGCGACGCCGGAGCTGATCGAAAAGGCGATTGTCGCTGCGCGCGCCGCCCAGAAGGAATTCGCCCGCTGGTCCCCGACCGAGCGGGGCCGGGTGCTGCGCAAGGCCGCTGACATAATGCGTGAGCGCAATCGCGAGCTGTCCATTCTGGAGACTTACGACACCGGCAAGCCCTTGCAGGAAACCATCGTCGCCGATGCCACCAGCGGCGCGGATGCGCTGGAATATTTCGGCGGTCTGGCCGGGAGCCTCACGGGCGAGCATATCCCGCTCGGCGAGGACTGGGCCTATACCGTGCGCGAGCCGCTTGGCCTGTGTGTCGGGATCGGCGCGTGGAATTATCCGACGCAGATCGCCTGCTGGAAGGCCGCACCGGCGCTCGCCTGCGGCAATGCAATGATCTTCAAACCCTCCGAGACGACGCCGCTTTGCGCGCTGAAAGTCGCGGAAATCCTCGTGGAAGCCGGCCTGCCCAAGGGCATTTTCAACGTCCTTCAAGGGCTTGGCGAAGTTGGCGGGGCGCTCGTCAATGATCCGCGTGTGGACAAGGTGTCGCTCACCGGCTCCGTGCCGACCGGGCGCAAGGTCTATGCGGCTGCGGCGGATGGCATGAAGCATGTCACCATGGAAATGGGCGGCAAATCCCCGATGATCGTCTTTGACGATGCGAGCGTGGAGGACGCTGTCGGCGGCGCGATCCTCGGCAATTTCTACTCCTCCGGCCAGATCTGCTCCAATGGGACGCGCGTGTTCGTGCAAAAGGGCATCAAGGAGAAATTCCTCTCCCGCCTGCGCGAACGCCTTGCCGATGTGGTGATGGGCGATCCGCTCGATGAAGCCACGAATTTCGGCCCAATGGTCTCGGAAAACCAGATGAACATCGTTCTGGGCTATATCGAGAAGGGCAAGGACGAAGGCGCGCGGCTCATCACCGGCGGCGAGCGGCTGGACAAGGACGGGTTCTGGATCACCCCCGCCGTCTTTGCCGATGTGACCGACAACATGACCATCGCCCGCGAGGAGATTTTCGGCCCGGTCATGTCCGTGCTGGATTTCGACAGCGAGGACGAGGTGATCGCCCGCGCCAATGACACCGAATTCGGGCTCTCCGCTGGGGTGTTCACCAATGATCTCACCCGTGCGCACCGCGTGATTGGCCAGCTTGAGGCCGGGAGCTGCTTCATCAACTCCTATAACGACGCGCCGGTCGAGGTGCCGTTTGGGGGCGTGAAAATGTCCGGTGTGGGCCGCGAGAACTCCAAGGCCGCGATCGAGCATTATAGCCAGCTCAAATCCGTCTATGTCCGCATGGGCAAAGTCGAAGCGCCGTTCTAAGGAGCCTGACCATGGAAGCTGATTTTGTGATTGTCGGCGCAGGCTCGGCAGGCTGCGCCATGGCGTATCGTCTCTCGGAAGCGGGGGCGTCGGTGATTGTCATCGAGTTTGGCGGCACGGATGCGGGGCCGTTCATCCAGATGCCCGCCGCGCTGTCCTATCCGATGAATATGAAGCGCTATGACTGGGGGTTTGAGTCCGAGCCCGAGCCGCATCTCGGCGGGCGGCGTCTCGCCACGCCGCGCGGCAAGGTGGTAGGCGGTTCCTCCTCCATCAACGGGATGGTCTATGTGCGCGGCCACGCAAAGGATTTCGACCATTGGGACGAGAGCGGCGCAAGCGGCTGGTCCTATGCCGATGTGCTGCCCTATTTCCAGCGGCAGGAGCAATGGCACGGGCCGGAAGATGGCGGCTGGCGCGGGCGCAAGGGTCCGCTGCATGTGACGCGCGGCCCTCGGAAAAACCCGCTTTTTCATGCCTTTGTCGAGGCTGGGAAACAGGCGGGCTATGAGCTGACGGACGATTATAACGGCGAGAAGCAGGAAGGCTTCGGCCCGATGGAGCAGACCGTTTATAAAGGGCGGCGCTGGTCGGCGGCGAATGCTTACCTCAAGCCCGCGCTCAAGCGCGAGAATTGCGAGCTGGTGCGCGGCCTCGCCCGCAAGGTGGTCATCGAGAATGGCAAGGCGGTTGGCGTTGAGATCGAACGCGGCGGCAAGATGGAAACCATCCGCGCCAAGCGTGAGGTGGTTCTGGCGGCGTCCTCGCTCAACTCGCCCAAGCTGCTGATGCTGTCCGGCATCGGCCCGGCGGCGCATCTCAAGGAGCATGGCATCGAGGTCGTGGCAGACCGTCCCGGCGTCGGCCAGAACCTTCAGGACCATCTGGAGCTGTACCTGCAAATCGCCTCCAGCCAGCCGATCACGCTCTACAAGCACTGGAACCTGTTCTCAAAAGCGATGATCGGGGCCCAGTGGCTCTTCACCAAAACCGGCCTCGGCGCGTCGAACCAGTTTGAGAGCGCCGCCTTCATCCGGTCCAAAGCCGGGGTGGAGTATCCCGACATTCAGTATCACTTCCTGCCCATGGCCGTGCGCTATGACGGGCAAGCCGCGGCGGAGGGTCATGGATTTCAGGCCCATGTCGGCCCGATGCGCTCAAAATCCCGCGGCGAAGTGTCGCTGAAATCGAGCGATCCGGCGGAAGCACCGCGCATCCTTTTCAACTACATGTCGCAGGATGAGGACTGGGAGGATTTCCGGACCTGCATCCGCCTGACCCGCGAGATTTTCGGGCAGGAGGCGTTCAAGCCGTTCTATAAGCACGAGATCCAGCCGGGGGCCGATGTGCAGTCCGACGCGGCACTGAATGCCTTCATCAGCGAACATGTGGAAAGCGCCTATCACCCTTGTGGGACATGCAAAATGGGCGCTGCGGAGGACCCGATGGCGGTGGTCGATCCCGAATGCCGGGTGATCGGTGTCGAGGGTCTGCGCGTGGCGGACAGTTCGATTTTTCCGCGCATCACCAATGGCAATCTCAACGGCCCGTCGATCATGGTGGGCGAGAAAGCCAGCGACCATTTGCTCGGCAAGGACCCCCTGCCGCGGTCCAATCGCGAGCCTTGGGTGCACCCCAACTGGCAGAGCGAACAGCGGTAACGTGAAGGCCCGGCATCTTGCCGGGTCTTGTTGTCTCTGGCAGGGTTGCGGTGAGCAGATAAGGGGCAAGCCCATGACGACACGGCGATTTTTTCTGCAAAGCGGCGCGATGGCGGCGGGGTTGCTCGGGGCCGGGATGAGCGTGGCACAGCCTGTGCTGGAGCCGGTAACGCTGGATTTGCTCCGTTCTGCGCATCCGACGCATCGCTTTGATGACCGCCTTGTCGAGACCTCGGGCGGCCGCCGCTACCGCCTTTTCCGCGCGATCCCGAAAGCGGCGCCGCCCGAAGCGGGCTGGCCCGCGCTGTGGCTGACCGATGGCAATGCGGTCTTCGATCGCCTGCCGCCAGATCTGCTCGCGGCACATCCGGGGTTGGTCGTGATTGGCATCGGCTACGACACGGATTTGCCCTTCGAGACCACGGCCCGCGCCCTCGATTACACCCCGCCCCCGCTGCGTCCCGACCCGCGCCGCGCGGAGCGTCAGGTTGGTGGAGCCGATGCGTTTCTGGCGCGGATCGACGGGCCGCTGCGGGCGGAGGCCGAGCGTGGTCTTAGCATCGACGCAAGCCGCCGCACACTCGCCGGGCATTCCTATGGCGGCCTCTTCGCGCTTTACGCACGGGCGCGCGGTGCGTCCTTCACGCAATATGGCGCGATCAGCCCGTCGCTCTGGCTCGCCCCGGATCTGGAGCCCGGCGGGACCGCGCCGCTAACCATCCTCGTCGGCGATGCCGAGCGCGGCGCGGAAGGCGGCGCTCCCGAGGACACGCGCCGTTTCATCGCGCAAGGCGCGGGCCAACGCATCCGGGTGATCCTCCTCCCCGGCCTCTCCCATGGCGCGACCCTTGCGGGCGCCTTGCCGGAGCTAATGGCCATTGCCTCTGTTGGGCATAACGGCGCTAAAATCGGGCGACATCTTCAAAAACGCCCGAATTGATGTGCCATCCGGACACTCTGTCGCAATCAAAATCCAGTCATCTGCCCCCCTCTATTCTTGGCAATTGGCCTCATCCCCTCTAGGTGCGGTGCTGAATTAAAAAAGCACACAAACTGAGGCCCCATATGACCCCGACCCTTCCGCTCCGCGACACGCCGCGCGTTTACGGCAAAATCACCCGCGCGCTGCATTGGTCGATGGCTGTGCTGATGCTGTTCGAGTTCATCGGGATGGGGTTCAAGGTGCTGTTCGGGCGAGACAATCCGGTCGCCTCCTTCCTTGGCGGCTGGCATGGGACGATTGGCGCGCTGCTCTTTGTTCTCATCATCCTGCGCATCCTCTGGGCGCTGACCAATCTCGGCAACCGGCCCGATCACGGCGACGGCCCGCTCGGGCTCGCGGCCAAGGCGGGGCATGGGCTGCTCTATGTGCTGATGTTCCTGGTGCCCTTCGCGGCGCTCGCCCGCGCCTATGGCTCGGATCGCGGGTTTGACCTCTTCGGCGTGCAGATCTTCGCCCCGAAAACCACGGAAATCGGCTGGACGAGCGCGCTTGGCAATTTCCACGGGGAAATGGGCTGGGTCATGGGCGCGATCATTCTGGGCCATATCGCCATGGTCGGCGTCCATGAAAGCATGTGGCGCGACGGCACGCTGGCGAAGATGGCCGGGCGCAAGCGCCGCGTCTGACACCGGAGCGTCATCTTTCTGACACATAAACCCCGGCGTGGCGGAACGGCGACGCTTGGGGTTGGTGTGTTAAAAAACTGTTTCTAGGCACGGGAATCGGTCTATAAACGCTACAGTAGTACCGACCCTTCTGTGTGTCTGGAGTCGCTCGTGGCAAATTATTCGATTTGGATGATCAATGAATCTGCGCTGAACATCTCCGGCGGGCAGAGTCTCGATGGGGTGACGCAGGGCGATGGCACGCATCTCGTGGGCCAGACGATCACCATTACCGAGCGCGACTGGACCGAGGTGGAGGTCGATGACAGCGGCTTCGAAACCAATTTCGCCGATGGAGACTTTGGGCAAACGTTGAATGGCGCGCAGACCCATGACGGCGTGAATTACAACGACGATACGCGGATTGAGGCCGAGTATCAGCTCTTTCTGACCGATCCGAACACCAACATCACCTATCGCGCGGTTGGTGTGAATATCATCGACTCGAACCCGCCCTATGCGACAATTGAGGGGCTGGCCTTCATTGGGGATCAGCCGCCAAGAGATGTGGCGCTTACGGTCACGAGTTCTGCCGAAGGAATGCCAAATTCCGGTAGCGGCACGGTTCGGGCGTCGCAGTTCTTCGTCCCGCTTTGCGTGACCGAGGACACGCTGATCCGGACGGCGGCGGGCGACAGTGCGGTTCAGGATCTCAAGGTGGGCGATCTCATCACCGGGTTTGGCGGGCAGCAGCATCCGCTTCGCAAGGTGCTGCGCCAGACTTTCGACGCCCGCGCGCTGGCGGACAACCCGCGGCTGCGCCCGGTGCTGATCGAAAAAGGCGCATTGGGTCAGGGCCTGCCGGAGCGCGATCTGCGCGTGTCGCGCCAGCACCGGATGCTGGTCTCCTCGCGCATTGCCGAGCGGATGTTTGGCGCGGCCGAGGTGCTGCTCCCGGCGATCCATCTGACGCGCCTGCCGGGCATCAGCGTCGATATGGAGGCGCGGGACGTCTCTTATTTCCATATGATTTTCGACGATCACCGCATCATTCTGGCCGAAGGCGCGCCGACGGAGAGCCTCTATCCCGGTGTCGAGGCGCTGCAATCCATGCCTCCGGAACTCAGCGCCGAATTGTTGCTGATTTTCCCGCAGCTTGATCTCTCGAAGAACCCGCTGCACCCGGCCCGCCCGATCCCGGAGCGCAAACGCCAGCTTCGGCTGGTGGATCGTCACCGCAAGAACAAAACGCCGGTGCTGCAGAGTTTCGGCTAAGCCCTGCAAACGCAAAGGCGGCCCCGAGAGGCCGCCTTTTTTTGTGATCACGGAGAGCCACGGCTTAGAAGCTCTTGTTCAGACCCAGATAATAGGCCCGGCCCGGCTCGTTATAGGTGTTCGCACCCTGCCCCGAATCCGTCCGCAGGATCTCTTTGTCGAAGAGGTTGGTCACACCCGCCTTCAGGTTCGCCGTCTCGGTGATGTCCCAGGACGCACCGAGATTGAAGAGCGTGTAGGAGCCGCGATTATTGGTGTCGTCATATTCGGCACCGGTGGTCGAGGCGAAATCTGCCGCCTCAATCTCGCCATAATGGGTCGCGCCGAAGGCCACGGTGAGATCCGGCGTCGCATACCAGTCGAGATTGGCGTTGATCGTGTAATCCGGCACGAGGCTCAGCGGCTCGCCATTGTCGCGCTCGGATTTGATCATCTTGGTGAAGTTCGCGTTAAAGGCGAAATTCTCGCCAAGCGGCGTCGCGAAGTTGCCTTCGAGGCCCGACACCACCGCATCCCCTTGGTTTTCCCAACGATAGAGACGGTTCTCGACCGCGCCCGCATTATACTGGGTGAAGCCCGACCCGATGCGGTTGTCATAATCATTGTGGAAATAGGTCAGGCTGCCGCTGACGCCATTCGCGCCCGCATAGGCAAAACCGATCTCCTTGTTGAAGCTTTTCTCGGCGTCGAGATCTTCGTTCCCGATCACATAGCACGGCCCGCTGACCTGAACATTGTCGATGTAAGGACAGCCATTGCCGCGCGTGACATAGACGTAATTCGGGTTGAGCTGGAACAGATTCGGCGTCTTGAAGGCCCGCGCGAGACCGACCTTCATCGTCCACGCTTCGTTGAACTGATAGGTCGCGTTGAGGCTCGGGGAGAAGTTGCTGCCGAAATTGTCGTTATGATCGTAGCGCAGACCCGGCGTGACCGTCAGGCGGTCATTCCACTCGATATTCGCTTCGGCATAGAGGCCAAAGGTGTTCTGCTCCGTCTCGGGATCGCGGTCCGACCCGCTCACCGGAACGCCGAACTCATCGGAGAGATCCTCATCGAAATCGCCGCGAATGGTGATCGCGTCCTCCATGAACTCGCCGCGATAATCCGCCCCGAGAGTCACGCGGCTGGCCTTGCCCGCAAGATCCATCGGCATGATCCATTCGGTCTTGGCGTTGATGTTGTCGAGCTCGATGGTGCCGAAGGCCGTCGCATCATTCTCGCCATCGCCATCGGTGTCCACACAATTGACGATGTTGTCCTCAGGCCCGCCCGCCGTGCCCGCGCAAAGCCGCGAGTTGCGTGTGTTTTCCCATTGCAGATAGCTGTTCGAGGTAATCTCGCCATAGGTCCCGCGATGCGTCAGCGCGAGGTTGCGGCGATACATGCGATTGGTTTCCTCGCCAATGAGGTCCGGGCTGTTCGCATCCTCTTCGCTCACTACTTCCTGCACCGATCCCGTGCGCGTGTCGCCCGCATAGATGTTGCCCTGACGCGAGAACGAGGTTTCGAAATCAAGCTCATGGCCGGGCGCAACCTCCCATGTGACAAGCGCGCCGATATCCTTGTTCTCAACCCCTTCGGAGCCCGCCAGAACGCGGGTGTTTTCCTCATCGCGGAAGGTATAGGTGGTCTCCGGGTTGAGATCCGGGTCATCGCCATCGGTCTTGTTATAGCTGCCATAGAGACGCAGGCTGAGGCGTTCGCCCGCCGGACCGGCGATCATGAAATTGGTCCGCTTGGTGCTGCCTTCCTTGTCGTTCTCCGGCTTCTCGCCATAGACGCCGATCTGCGCGGTGAATTCTTCGGGCTTCTTGGTTATAATGTTGACCACACCGCCCGAAGCGCCCGAGCCATAGCGCGCCGCCGCCGGGCCGCGAATGACCTCGATCCGCTCGATCAGCTCCGGCGGCACCCAGTTGGAATCGCCGCGCGTGTCGCGCTCCCCGCCCCGGCTCATCTTCACCGCATTGCGCGAGAGGACCGGCTTGCCGTCGATCAGGATCAGCGTGTTTTCCGGCCCCATGCCGCGAATGTCGATCTGTCGCTGGTTGCCGCGCTGCCCGCTCGCCGTGGCCCCGGTGAGGTTGACGCCCGGCTGCTTGCGGACGATCTCGGCGATGTCATTGGTGATCGGCGCGTCCTCGATATCCTCTTCGGTGATCTGCGAGACCCCAAGCGCCTGCTTGATCTGCTCCTCGGCGGTCAGCACCAGCTCGTCGAGCATAAAGACCTCTTCGGTCTGCGGCGCGACCGGCGTCGTCACCGGCACCTGCTGCGCATGCGCGGGCACACCCGCCGCAAACAGCGCACCAAGCGCCGTGGTCATATAAAGGTTTCGATGGAGCGCGCGCATAAGCCAATCCTTTTCGTCAGTCGCGGGGGACGCGCTGGCGGATCGGCTTGCGCAATGCCCCTAACGATCACGGCCTGTGGGAGGGTCGCAAGAGTATCCGACAAAATTAATAGGAATTAACGATGGCTGTTGCAGAGCGGGCACAGGCGAGAGGGAGATGGTGACCCCGGCGGGATTCGAACCTGCAACCTGCCCCTTAGGAGGGGGCTGCTCTATCCAGTTGAGCCACGGGGCCACGGCGATTGGATAGCGCTTGCGGGCGGCGCGCGCAACTAGAGGGCGACGGCGATGCTGGTTAACGCGATACCCCAGCCGAGGCCGCCGAGGCTCCACCAGAGCCAGCGGCGGTCGCGTTTGGGTTTCGGCTCTTCGGCTTGTGCGGCGATGAGCCATTCGCGGGTTTTCTCTTCGAGAAGCGGGCCGAAGCGGGAGAGGGTTTGCGCAGTGGCGGTGAGGTCTTTCACGATCGCCTGCGGGCCGAGATTGCGGCGGATATAATCCTCCACCACGGGGCGCGCGGCTTCCCAGAGGTTCAGGTTCGGATCGAGCGAGCGGCCGACGCCTTCGACCACGACCATGGTGCGCTGGAGCAGGATCAACTCGGTGCGGGTGGCCATGCCGAAACGCTCGGTGACTTCAAAGAGATGGGCGAGCAGGCGGGCCATGGAGATATGGGCGGCGTCCTGTCCGAAAATCGGCTCGCCGACGGAGCGCAGGGCTTGCGCGAAGGCGTCCACATCCTTGTCCTGCGGCACATAGCCAGCCTCGAAATGGACCTCGGCGACGCGGCGGTAGTCGCGTTTGAGGAACCCGTAGAGGATCTCCGCATAGACGCGGCGAGTGTAGCGGTCGATCCGGCCCATGATGCCGAAATCGAAGGTGAGGATCGTGCCGTCGGGCGCGATCTTGATGTTGCCCTGGTGCAAATCGGCGTGGAAAAAACCATCGCGCAAGGCGTGAGTCAGGAAGAGTTGCAGGAGGCGCTGCGAGATGTCGGGCAAATCGTGGCCCGCGTCGCGAAGCTGTTGCACCTCGCCCATGGGGATGCCTTCCATCCAGCCGGTCGTAAGGATCGAGCGGGAGGAGTCCGGCCAGACCACATCGGGGACGCGGAATTTCGCATCCCCCTTGGTCTTGTCCTGAAATTCGCTGGCGGCGGCGGCCTCGTTGCGCAAATCCTGCTCGCCCTGCACAACGCCGTTGAAGTGATCGACCACGGCGGTCGGCTTGAGGCGGCGCGAGCCGGGGGACAGCATTTCGATGAGATTGGCGGCGAGATAAAACGCGTCGATGTCGCGGGAGAAGGCGCGGGCGATGCCGGGGCGCACGATCTTGACGGCGACGAGCCGCCCGTCGCGACGCACGCGGGCGCGGTGGACCTGCGCGATACTGGCGGCGGCAATCGGCTCCTCGAAATCATCGAAGAGGGCTTCGACCGGCGCGCCAAGTTCCTTCTCAATGATCCGCCGGGCTTCTTTCTGCGGGAAGGGCGGCAAGCGGTCCTGGAGCATCCGAAGTTGGCTGGCGATGTCGGGGCCAACCACATCGGGACGGGTCGAGAGGATCTGGCCGAATTTGATATAGGCGGGGCCAAGGGCGGTGATGGCGCGCGGCACGGGCGGGAGCGATGGATCGCCCTTGTGGCCAAGCCATGCGAAGGGCCAGCCAAGCACCCGCGCAGCGATCCGCAGAGGTTTGGGCGCATCGAAGGCGTCGAGCGCCTGCCGCATGGCACCGGTCCGCTCGAAGGTTGCCCCGGTGCGGATGAGGCGCAAGATATTATGGGGTCCGCGCATTTAGATCTTCCAGCCGGAATGGAGCGCCGCGATGCCCATGGAGAGGTTGCGATAGCTGACATTCTCGAACCCGCCCTCGCGGATCATCTGGGCAAAACTGTCCTGATCGGGGAAGCGGCGGATGGACTCGACGAGATATTGATAGCTGTCGCGGTCATTGGCGAGCACCTGCCCCATGGGCGGGATGATGTTGAAGGAATAGCGGTCATAGAGCCATTGCAGCCCGTCATGGGGGATCTGGCTGAATTCCAGCACGAGGAAGCGCCCGCCGGGTTTCAGCACCCGGTGCGCCTCGGCAATCGCTTCGTTGATCCGGGTCACGTTCCGGATGCCGAAGGAGATGGTGTAGGCGTCGAATGTATTCGATTTGAACGGCAGCTTCATCGCATCACCGCAAATCCAGTCGAGCCGATGCGCCTGCCCTTCGGCTTCGGCGCGGGTTTGGCCGGCTTCCAGCATCTCGGCGGTCATATCGCAAATGGTCGCGTGACCGTCGCCCTTCACGCGCTCCAGAAAGCGGAACGCGATGTCACCGGTGCCGCCCGCCACGTCCAGAAGCTTCATGCCGGGGCGCGGCGCGAGCCAGTCCAGCATCGCATCTTTCCAAAGCCGGTGGATGCCGAGACTCATCGCATCATTCATCAGGTCATATTTATTGGCGACCGAGGAAAACACGCCGCGCACGAGACCGGATTTCTCCGACTCATCAACAGTTTTGTAGCCGAAATGCGTGCTGCGTTGCTCTGCCATGATGAGGCCTTTCCGGTTGGTCTCTTCCCTTATAGTGTTGCGCCCAATGAGGGCAAGGAGGGCCGATGCCAGAGCTACCCGAGGTTGAGACGGTCCGCCGTGGACTGGCCCCAGTGCTGGAAGGCGCGGTCATTGACCGCGTGACCCTCAACCGGCCCGATCTGCGCTGGCCGCTCCCGGAAAATATGGTCGCGCGGATGGAGGGACAAGGGATCCGCACGCTGCGTCGCCGCTCCAAAGTGGTGATTGCGGAGATGAGCGGGGGCGAAAGCTGGCTCTTTCATCTCGGCATGTCCGGGCGGATGGACGTGACCGGCGCGCAGATCGGCACGTTCTATCATGAGCATCGCGCGTCGGCGGCGCATGATCATGTGGTGATTGATCTGAAAAGCGGGGCGCGGCTCACTTATAATGACCCGCGGCGCTTCGGCGCGATGGATCTCTGGCCGAGTGCCGAGATCGAGGCGCATCCGTGGCTCGCGAAACTCGGGCCGGAACCGCTCGGCAACAGCTTTCACGAGGGCTATCTTGCGGAGCGACTCGCCGGGCGGCGCAGTCCGATCAAAGCTGCGCTGCTCGACCAGAGGATCATCGCTGGACTTGGCAATATTTATGTCTGCGAAGCGCTTTGGCGGGCCGGAATCAGCCCGCGCCGCCTTGCCGCGAATCTCGGGAGCGCCCGAATTGCCCGGCTCGTTCCGGCGATTCGCGACGTTCTCAGCGAGGCGATCACGGCGGGCGGCTCTTCCTTGCGCGATTATCGCCAAGCCGATGGACAGCTTGGATATTTTCAGCATGGATTCGCCGTCTATGACCGGGAAAACAAGCCCTGTCCGCGCTGCGCGGCCCCCATTGCGCGGATCGTGCAAAGCGGGCGCTCCAGCTTTTTCTGCCCGTCCTGCCAGCGGTGAAGGGTTGCAGTTCACATTTCAACTGCTACAGGATGGGCTTTCACGTTCCCGGGAGCACCCAAGGAGAGCCTGATGGCCTATGAAACGCTGATTACCGAAACCGAAGACGCGGTTGGCATTATCCGGCTGAACCGGCCGGACGCGCTCAACGCGCTGTCGAGCCAGCTCCTCGGCGAGCTCGCCGATGCGGTGGACGCGATGGACCGCAACGAGAAGATTCGGGTGATCATCCTGACCGGCTCGGAAAAAGCCTTCGCGGCGGGCGCGGATATCAAGGAGATGTCCGAAAAGAGCTTCGTCGATATGTATATGGGCCGGTTCTTCAACACCGATGCGCAGCGGTTTTTGAATTGCCGCAAGCCGGTCATCGCCGCTGTTCAGGGCTATGCGCTTGGCGGCGGCTGCGAGCTGGCGATGATGTGCGACTTCATCCTGTGCGCGGACACCGCGAAATTCGGCCAGCCCGAGATCAATCTCGGCGTGATCCCCGGCATTGGCGGTACGCAACGCCTGACGCGGCTTGTCGGCAAGTCGAAGGCGATGGACATGACGCTTTCGGGCCGCTTCATGGACGCCGAGGAAGCGGAGCGCGCGGGCCTCGTCTCGCGGGTCTTCCCGGCCAAGGAGTTCTGGGCCAAGACCAAGGAAGTGGCCGAGAAGATCGCCGAGAAATCTCCCCTCGCCCTCATGGCGGGCAAGGATGCGATCAACGCCGCCGAGGAGCTCTCGCTCGCCGATGGAATCAAATATGAGCAGCGGCTTTTCTACGGCCTCTTCTCCAGCGAGGACCAGAAAGAGGGCATGTCCGCCTTCATCGAAAAGCGCGAACCGCAGTTCCGCGGTAAATAAATGCGTTAAAATTGGCGCGAATCGCGGTGCGGCGCTTGACTCGGGTGCCGCTCACGCGTAAAGACGCGCTTCATCTTTCCAACTTTGAGAGACCGGAATTTATCTATGGCCAATACGCCGTCGTCAAAAAAGCGGGTCCGCACCAACGCGCGTCGGGCCGAGATCAACAAAAACCGTCGTTCGCGCATGCGGACCTTCATCCGCCGCGTTGAAGAAGCCATCGCGGGCGGCGACCAGTCCAAGGCTCAGGAAGCCCTGAAATCCGCACAGCCGGAAATCATGCGCGCCGTGACCAAGGGCATCGTCCACAAAAACACCGCTTCGCGCAAAATCAGCCGTCTGGCTGCCCGCGTGAATGCCATGGGCGCGGCTGCTTAAGCTGATTCCCTTACGATTTTGTGAACGCGTCCCTAGGGGCGCGTTTTTTCTTTGCGGACAAGCGCTTACAGATGTTCCGCTTTCGGTCCCGTTGATCGGTGTCATGTGACAGCGCTATGACATTTTCACCTCAACAGAATCGGCCCCCTGGGGCGCATAAAACTGAACAAGAATAGGCGTCGGCCAATTCTTGCGCTTTACTGTATCGTTATAACGTTTACGTTACGTAACGTCCGATTAGATTTATCTCAGACGAATCTGTGTCAAGCGATACTTTATCTTGAAACGCTGTCGGGGCGAGGGCTAAGGTCCGTCGGGTGACTTGGCTGGCACCCGATTTTGGCCCGCCAGCATGACGAGTTTGAGGCGGCGATCACGGTGCCGTTGGTAAGTAAATGAGAGCATGGCTTGTGAGCCATCGGACGGGGAAACGCGCGCATGACTATTTCGCAAAAGACCGCTGCGGAAACGATGGAATTATTGGGGCAGACCCCCGATGCGCAGCTGGTCGATGTGCGCAGCCGTGCCGAATTTGCCTTTGTGGGCGTGCCGGATCTGAGCGGCATTGACCGTCAGGTCGTTCTGCTCCCGATCCGCGATTACCCGGACATGCAGCCCGATCCGCAATTTGCCGATCTGCTCGACTCACGTCTTCCGGAAGGCAGCGGCACCGTCTGTTTCATCTGCCGCTCCGGCGCGCGCTCCATGGAAGCCGCCCGCCTTTTCGCCGCGCAGCACCCCGAAGCAACCGTCGTGAATGTGTCCGACGGATTCGAGGGTGATCTCGACTGGCAGGGGCATCGCGGCAACGTCAACGGTTGGAAGCAGTCCGGTCTGCCCTGGCGGCAGAGCTGATATGATGGCCGTCTCTGTTGAACATATCTGGGCCGATGCCCTCGTTTCCATCCGTAGCAGCCTTGGCGACGACGCCTGGCGCAACTGGATCGCCCCGCTGGAGATCGTCTCGATCGAAGGCACCGTGGTGCATCTCGCCGCCCCGAGCAGCTTTATCGGCAATTGGGTCGCGCGCAATTATGGCGATGAGATTTGCCGCCAGATCAGCGCGGTCGGCCGTCCGGTCAGCCGGGTGATGATGTGCGAGAGCAAGGGCGCGACCGAGGTTGAGGCCGACGCGCCGAAGGCCACCAACACGCCCCAGCCGAAAGGCAATGGCGCGGCGGTTCTGGATCTCAGCGCTGCGCGGGCCAAACGCGCCGCGGAGCATGATGGCGCGCCCCTCGATTCGCGTTTTACCTTTGAAAATTTCGTCGTCGGCAAGCCCAATGAGCTGGCCCACGCAGCGGCCAAGCGTGTGTCCGAAGGCGGGCCGGTGAGCTTCAATCCGCTCTTCCTTTATGGCGGCACCGGGCTTGGCAAGACGCACCTGATGCACGCGATCGCGTGGGAAATTCAGGAGCGCCAGCCGGGCGCGCGGGTGCTGTTCCTCTCCGCCGAGCAATTCATGTATCGCTTCGTGCAGGCGCTGCGGACGAAAACCCAGATGGATTTCAAACAGCTTCACCGCTCGGTGGATCTCTTGATGATCGACGATGTGCAGTTCATCGCGGGCAAGGAGTCGACGCAGGAGGAATTCTTCCATACGTTCAATGCCTTGGTGGATCACGGCAAGCAGTTGGTGATTTCCGGAGACCGCCCGCCCGTCGAGATGGATGGGATGGAGGACCGCATCAAATCGCGCCTGCAATGGGGCCTCGTCGCGGATATTCACCCGACCGATTACGAACTGCGTCTCGGGATTTTGCAGACCAAGGCCGATGGCCAGCGCGAGCGGATGCCGAACCTCAAGATCGCGCCGGGTGTGCTGGAATATCTCGCCCACCGGATCTCGTCCAATGTTCGGGTGCTCGAAGGCTCGCTGACCCGGCTGACGGCGCTCGCCGATCTGACGGGCCGCGAGGTCACCATGGATATGGTGCAGGACACGCTCTCCGACACGCTCCGCGCCTCCGAGCGCAAGGTCACGCCAGAAGAGATCATCCGCAAGGTCTGCGAGCATTTCAACGTCAAGCGCTCCGACATGCTTTCGGCCAAACGGGCGCGGGCGATTGCGCGGCCCCGTCAGGTGGCGATGTATCTGTCGAAGAACCTCACGCCGCGGTCCCTGCCCGATATTGGCCGGGCCTTTGGCGGGCGCGACCACACCACGGTGATCCATGCGGTCAAGAAGGTCGATGAGCTGATGAAGACCGACAGCGAGCTGGCCGAGGACGTGGAAATGCTGCGCCGGCTGCTCGAAGCCTGACCCGGCATTAACACCTGCGGGCTTGACCCCCCTTCCTGAGCGGATAATCTGCGCATCCAACTCTAAGGAGCCCCTTTGATGAAGCTGATGATCGAGCGCAATGCCCTTCTCAAGGCGATGAGCCGGGCACAATCCGTTGTGGAGCGCCGCAACACCATCCCGATCCTCGCCAATGTGCTGATCGAAGCGGATGGCGGCTCCGTCAATTTCCGGGCGACCGATCTCGACATCGAGGTGGTGGACAAGGTGGCCGGCATGGTGGAGCGCCCCGGAGCGACCACGGTGGGTGCGCATACCTTGCATGAAATCGTCCGCAAGCTGCCTGATGGCGCGCAAGTGAGCCTTGAGGATGATGGCCAGTCGGGCCGTCTCGACATTCAGGCCGGACGCTCGCGGTTCCAGCTGGCGACGCTGCCGAAAGAAGACTTCCCGCAGATGGCGAGCGCGGAATATGACTGCCATTACAAGATCAAGGCGGGCGAGTTGCGCCGCCTGTTCGACAAGGCGAAATTCGCGATCTCGACCGAGGAGACGCGCTATTACCTCAACGGTGTTTATCTGCATATCGCCGATGGAGCGCAGGGTCAGGCACTCCGGGCCGTGGCCACCGATGGTCACCGCCTCGCCCGCGTCGATGGCGCGCTGCCCGACGGCGCAGGTGCCGCCCCCGGCGTGATCGTTCCGCGCAAGACCGTGGGCGAGTTGCGCAAGCTGCTCGAATCCGACGACACCGAGATTGATGTGGCCGTGTCGGAGACGAAGATCCGTTTCTCCACCCCCGAGATCGCGCTGACCTCCAAGGTCATCGACGGCACGTTCCCCGATTATTCCCGCGTCGTTCCGCAAGGCAACACCAAGGCGATGACTGTGGATGCCGCCGAGTTCAAGCAAGCGGTGGACCGGGTCTCGACCGTCTCCTCGGAGCGCTCGCGGGCGGTCAAGCTGGTGCTTGATGAGGACCGTCTGACCCTCTCCGTCAACGCGCCCGATGCGGGCACGGCGGATGAAGAAGTCGCGGTCGCTTATGGCGACGAGCGGCTGGAGATCGGGTTCAACGCCAAATATCTCTTGGAAATCGCCGAGCAGATCGACCGCGAAAACGCGGTATTCCTCTTCAACTCGGCCGGCGAGCCCGCGCTGGTGCGTGAAGGCGACGACGAAAGCGCCATCTATGTCGTCATGCCCATGCGGGTATGATCCGGGAGCTTTCCCTCTCGTATTTCCGTTCTCACCGGGCCGCGCGTCTCAGCTTTGACGGGCGGCCCGTTGCTATTTACGGCAATAATGGCGCGGGCAAGACCAATATTCTCGAAGCCGTGTCGCTGCTCGTACCGGGGCGCGGCTTGCGGCGGGCAAGCCCGAATGAGTTGGTCCGCCGTCCCGAGTCGGTGGGCTGGAAGATCACCGCCGCCGTCGGCAACCACGAGATTGAAACATGGGCCGAAGGCGAAGGCAGCCGCCAGACCCGGATTGACGGCAAAGCCGCCCCGCAAATCGCCCTTGGCCGTATTCTGCGAATGCTCTGGCTCATCCCCGCCATGGACCGGCTCTGGCTGGAGAGCGCCAGCGGGCGGCGGCAGTTTCTGGACCGGATGGTGCTGAATTTCGTTCCCGATCACGGGCAGGCGGCGCTCGACTACGAAAAAGCCATGCGCGAGCGCAACCGGCTGTTGAAAGACAGCGTGCGCGATGCGGGCTGGTATGGCGCGCTGGAGGCGCGGATGGCGGAGGCGGGCGCGGCGATGGATGCGTCCCGCCGGGCGGTGGTGGCGCGGCTGATTGCGGCGCAGAAAGACGCGGCCTCGGCCTTCCCGGCGGCGGATCTGACGCTGGATGGCCGGGAATGGGATCGCGAGTCGTTGGCCGAAGCGCTCGCGGCCAGCCGCCCGCAGGACATGGCCGCAGGCCGGGCGCTTCAGGGGCCGCATCGCGCGGATCTCGCGGCGGTTTATGCGGAGAAGGGAATGCCCGCCGCGCAATGCTCGACCGGGGAGCAAAAGGCGCTGCTGATCTCGCTGATCCTCGCCGCCGCTCGCGCGCTGGCCGCGGAGGGCACGCCGCCGGTGCTGCTGCTGGACGAGGTCGCCGCCCATCTCGACGAGAGCCGCCGCGCCGCGCTCTATGACGAGATTTGCGCGCTGAACCTGCAAGCCTTCCTCACCGGCACCGAGGCGCATTTATTCCAAGCCCTCGGCAAGCGGGCGATATATCTTGAGATTGGCGAAACCGAATCCGCGTCGCAGATCAAGGAAATCCCATGAGCCCGCCCCTGAATCCGCATGTCACCCTCATCACCCTCGGCGTTGGCGATTTGAAAGCCGCGACCGCATTCTATGAAAAGCTGGGGTTCACGCCCCATGCGGAGAGCCAGCCTGGCGTCACCTTCATCCAGCTTCAGGGCCTCGCCCTTGGCCTCTTTCCGCTTGAAGAGCTTGCGAAGGATCAGGGCCGCCCGGACGCGCCGCTTGGCACCGGCGCGATCACCCTCGCCCGGAATTTGCCGAGCGAGGCGGAGGTCGATGCGGCCTATCAGGACGCGCTGGATGCAGGGGCGCGCGCCCTCAAAGCCCCAGAAAAGGTCTTTTGGGGCGGCTATTCTGGCTATTTTGCGGACCCGGACGGGCATGTCTGGGAACTGGCGCATAACCCCTTCTGGCCGCTCAACGCCGACGGCACCCTCACCCTGCCCGGCTGACTGTCATGCCCGCGTCACGAAACTGTGGCGCTATCGTTGCGGTTTATCGGCAAGTTAACGGCGCAAAACGCTGTTCATTTTTGAGAAAGGAAAACGGATGCGTGGGATTTGGTCTTTGGGGCTCAGCGCCCTGTTGATGGCGTCGGCCAGCATGGGCATGGCGCAGGAAAGCGAGACGGCGGAGGCGGCAACGAGCGCGGGTCTCGCGGCGGGCTACGGCCCCCGCCCCGAATTTCTGATCGGGCTGATGGAGGACAGCGAACTAAAAGAGACGCTGCAATCCTGCCTCGGCCAGACGCCGCAAAAGAGCGATTTTTCCATCGGCCATCGCGGCGCGCCGCTGATGATCCCGGAGCATACCGTCGAGGGCAACCGCGCGGCGGCGTCCATGGGGGCGGGCATTCTCGAATGTGACGTGACCTTTACCGCCGATCAGGAACTCGTCTGCCGCCATGCGCAGAACGATTTGCACACGACGACGAATATCCTCGTCACGGATCTCGCGGAGAAATGCACCACCCCCTTCACCCCGGCCGAGGGCGAGACCGAGGCGAGCGCCGAGTGCCGCACCTCGGACATCACGCTCGCGGAATTTCGCAGCCTGACGCCGAAGATGGATGCCGCCAACGCGCAGGCGACCACGGCGGAAGAATATCAGAACGGCACCGCCAACTGGCGCACCGATCTTTATTCGGCGGGCACCACCCAGATGACCCATGCGGAGTCGATCCGGCTCTTTCAGGAGCTTGGCGCGAAATTCACGCCCGAGTTGAAAGCGCCGAGCGTGGAGATGCCGTTTGACGGGTTCACGCAAGAGGATTACGCGCAGAAGCTGATCGACGAATATAAAGCGGCGGGTATCCCGGCGAGCGATGTGTTCCCGCAGAGCTTTAACCTTGATGATGTCCTCTATTGGATCGAAGCCGAGCCGGAATTTGGCCAGCAGGCGGTCTATCTCATTGACGACAGCTCGATTGAGGGTCTCGACGGGATGGACCCGGAGACATGGGGCTTCACCCCGGCGGAGCTGAAGGAACAGGGCGTCAACTATGTCGCACCGGCGATCCCCTTCCTCGTGACGCTGGATGAAACCGGCCAGATCGTCCCCTCCACCCTCGCCCAGCAACTGGCCGAGGCGGATATCGAGATCATCGCCTGGACGCTGGAGCGCTCCGGCGATCTCACCGATGGCGGCGGCTGGTATTACAACTCCGTCACCGATGCGATCGACAATGCGGGCGATTACTACGAAGTGCTGGACGTTCTGGCGCAGGATGTGGGCGCCGCGGGCGTCTTCTCCGACTGGCCGGCGACGACGACCTTCTATGCCAACTGCATGGGGCTTTAATCCTTAATAAAAACCCAACAGAAAGGGGCCGTCGCGGCCCCTTTTTTAAGCGCTTTTCTGCCGCCCTGCCCGTGACATTCCCGGCCCGTAAGGATACAGTCTCGCGAAGGCAAAAAAGGGATGATAACAGATGGCAGAACCCGCCGCCGCCAGTAATGAGTATGGCGCAGAATCTATTAAGGTTCTCAAAGGCTTGGAGGCCGTTCGCAAGCGCCCCGGCATGTATATCGGGGACACGGATGACGGCTCTGGCCTGCACCACATGGTCTATGAGGTTGTCGATAACGGGATCGACGAGGCGCTGGCCGGACATGCCGATGAGGTGAAAGTCACGCTCCATGCCGATGGGTCGGTTTCTGTGAGCGACAATGGCCGCGGCATCCCGACCGATCTGCACAAGGAAGAGGGCGTCTCCGCCGCCGAGGTCATCATGACCCAGCTTCATGCGGGCGGGAAGTTTGACCAGAACAGCTATAAGGTGTCGGGCGGTCTGCATGGTGTGGGCGTGTCGGTGGTGAACGCGCTCAGTGACTGGCTGGAGCTGCGCATCTGGCGCGCGGGCAAGGAGCATGTCGCCCGGTTCGAGCGCGGCGAGACGGCGAAACATCTCGAAGTCGTGGGCGAGTCCGAGCAGACCGGGACCGAAGTGCGGTTCCTCGCCTCTACGGATACGTTTTCCAATATCGACTATAAATTCGAGACGCTTGAGCACCGGCTGCGCGAGCTGGCCTTCCTCAACAGCGGTGTGAAAATCTCGCTGACCGATGAGCGCGGGCCGGAGCCCAAAACCGCCGAGATGATCTATGAGGGCGGCGTGCGGGAATTCGTGCGCTATCTCGACCGCAACAAACACCCGCTGATCGAGGAACCGATCTTCGTGACCGGCGAGAAAGACGGCATCGGCGTCGAGGTCGCGATGTGGTGGAATGACAGCTATCACGAGACGGTTCTGCCCTTTACCAACAACATCCCGCAGCGCGATGGCGGCACCCATCTGGCCGGTTTCCGCGGCGCGCTGACCCGCACGATCAACGGTTATGTGGCGTCCTCGGGCCTTGCGAAAAAGGAAAAGGTGACGCTTTCCGGCGATGATGCGCGTGAGGGTCTGACCTGCGTGCTTTCGGTCAAAGTGCCGGACCCGAAATTCTCTTCCCAGACCAAGGACAAGCTGGTCTCCTCCGAGGTGCGCCCGGCGGTGGAAAGCCTGATGAACGAGAAGCTTTCTGAGTGGTTTGAGGAGCATCCCAATCAGGCCAAAGAGGTCGTCGGCAAGATCGTTGAGGCCGCGCTCGCCCGCGAGGCGGCCCGCAAGGCGCGGGAACTTACCCGCCGCAAGACGGCGATGGATATCGCGTCCTTGCCCGGTAAGCTCGCAGATTGTCAGGAAAAAGATCCGGCGAAGTCCGAGCTGTTCCTCGTCGAGGGTGACTCTGCGGGCGGCTCCGCCAAACAAGGGCGCTCGCGGCAAAATCAGGCCGTGCTGCCGCTCAAGGGGAAGATCCTCAACGTGGAGCGCGCGCGGTTTGACCGGATGCTGTCGAGCCAGGAAATCGGCACGCTCATCACCGCGCTTGGCACGGGGATCGGGCGCGAGGAATTCAACCTCGACAAGCTGCGTTACCACAAGATCGTCATCATGACCGACGCGGATGTCGACGGCGCGCATATCCGCACGCTGCTGCTGACCTTCTTCTTCCGCCAGATGCCGGAACTCATTGAAAACGGCCATCTCTACATCGCGCAGCCGCCGCTCTTCAAAGTCGGGCGCGGCAAGTCGGAAGTGTATCTGAAGAACGAGGCGGCGCTCGAAGATTACCTGATCGGTCAAGGGCTTGAGGGCGCAACGCTTCGCCTTGGCGATGGCACGGTCTTGGCCGGGGCGGATCTGCGCCGGGTGCTGGACGATGCCCGCGCCGCCCGCGCCGCGATCCACAGCTTCCCGACCCATTATCCGCGGTTCCTGCTGGAACAGGCGGCAATTGCGGGCGCCTTTCGCCCCGGTGCGATTGACGGAAATCCGCAGCAGGTCGCCGATGCGGTCGCCGCGCGACTCGATCTCATTGCGCCGGAATATGAACGCGGCTGGCAGGGCCGCCCGACGCAGGATGCCGGTCTGACATTTGGTCGCACCCTGCGCGGCGTGGAGGAAAATCGCTCCATCGACGGCAATGCGATGCGCTCGATTGACGCCAAGCGTCTCGGGCAAATGTCCGACGCACTGGTGGAGATTTACAGCCAGCCCGCCGCCCTTGTCCGCCGGGATCGCGAGACCCCGATCTACGGGCCACAGGAGCTGCTCGCCGCCGTGATGGATGAGGGGCAGAAGGGCCTTTCACTCCAACGCTACAAGGGTCTTGGCGAGATGAATGCCGACCAGCTTTGGGAAACGACTCTCGACCCCGAAGCGCGGTCCCTTCTCAAAGTCAAAGTCGGCCATATCGACGAAGCGGACGAGATTTTCACCAAACTGATGGGTGATGTTGTGGAGCCGCGACGGGAATTTATCCAAGAAAATGCGCTCAATGTCGAAAACTTAGATTTTTAATTGATGCGGATCACACACAGGGCTATCCGATCAGCGTAGGTTAACCTTTCCGTGCAAGATGGCCGGAAAGTTGTGAGGTGATATGGCAAAAGCTGGACGTGGTAAGGCCGAGTTGCGCGAAGCGCGGGCGGAAGGTTCGCGGCTTCTCTGGATTGTCGGGCTGTTCAGCATGTTCGTGAACCTGCTGATGCTGACAGGTCCGATCTTCATGCTTCAGGTCTATGACCGCGTGCTGGGGAGCCGCTCCGAAGAGACGCTGGTCAGCCTCGCGGTGCTGGTCGCGATGCTCTATTTTCTCATGGGGATCCTCGACTATGCGCGCGGCCGCGTCGCCGCGCGGGTCGGGGCGCGCTTCCAGTCGAAGCTCGACTCGCGGGTGTTCAACGCCCAGCTCGACATGGCCGCCCGGCCCGGCTCCGGAGGCAAGGCCACGGGCCTGCGCGATCTTGAAGCGGTGCAGAAACTGCTCGCCTCCCCCGCCCTGCTCGCGATGTTCGACATTCCGTGGACGCCGATTTATCTGGCCGCGATTTTCCTCTTCCATCAGTGGCTTGGCATCATGGCTCTGGTCGGCGGCGCGATCCTCGTGGTTATCGCGCTCTCCAACCAGCAACGTACCCGCAAACCGCTGGAGGAAGCCAATGGGCTGACCCTCACTGCCGAGCGCTTCGCCGACAAGATCCGCAATGAAACCGAGACGATCAACGGCCTCGGGATGCGCTCCTCCGCCCTCAATCGCTGGCAGAAAATGCGCGAGTCGGGCCTCGAAAAGCAGATCCTCGCGAGCGATTATTCCGGCACATTTACCACCGGCTCCAAGACCTTCCGCCTGTTCCTGCAATCGGCGATGCTGGCGCTCGGTGCCTATCTGGTGCTGCAAGGCGACATGACGGCGGGCGCGATGATTGCGGCCTCCATCCTGATGGGCCGCGCCCTTGCCCCGATCGAGCAGACCATCGGCCAATGGCCGGTCGTCCAGCGCGCGATGCAGGGCTGGCGCGACCTCTCGACCCTGCTCGACGACGTACCCACGGGCCGCGAGCCGACCCGCCTGCCGGACCCCAAAGCCGTGATCGAGGCGAAAAACCTGACCATCGTGCCGCCCGGCACCCGCACCCCGACCCTGCGCGGCATTTCCTTCCGCATGGAGCCGGGGCAGGCCATGGGCGTGATCGGCCCGTCGGGCGCCGGCAAATCCACCCTCGCCCGCGCAGTGATCGGCGTCTGGCCACCCGCGACCGGAAAGGTGCGGATTGACGGGATCGCGCTGGAGCAGTTCGGCCCCGATGTTCTGGGCCGTTATGTCGGGTATCTGCCACAGGATGTGGTGCTGTTTGACGGCACGGTGGCGGAGAATATCGCGCGTCTCGACGAGACGCCGGACTCCGAAGCCGTGGTCAAAGCCGCCCGCGCCGCCAATGTGCATGACATGGTTCTGAAACTGCCCAAGGGCTACGACACGCAGCTCAGCACGGCGCTCAGTATGCTGTCCGGCGGGCAAAAACAGCGCATCGGCCTTGCCCGCGCGCTTTATGGCGACCCGATCCTGCTTGTGCTGGACGAGCCGAATTCGAACCTCGACAATGACGGCTCCATCGCGCTCAACGAAGCGGTGCGCAAGATGAAAGCCACCGGCGGCGCGGTGATCATCATCGCCCACCGTCCGGCCGCGATTGGCGAATGTGACCAGATCATGATTATCGAGAACGGGCTGCAACGTGCTTACGGCCCGCGCGACGAGGTGCTGAAGGAGCAACTCAAGAATTTCGACCAGCTTAAGGGTCATCTCAACGAAAAACCGAAGGCGACTGTGCAATGAAGTGGAGCGCAAGACCGCAACTCATCACCGGCTTTATCGCCCTCGCCGTCCTCGTCATCGGCATCGGGGGATGGTCTGTCATGACCCATCTTTCGGGGGCCGTGATCGCGTCAGGTCAGGTGGTCGTTGAGGATAACCGGCAGGTCGTGCAACACGCCGAAGGCGGCATCGTCGGCGAAATTCTCGTCCGCGACGGGGACCTTGTGAACGCGGGCGATATGCTGATCAAGCTGGACGCGACACTGCTGCGCTCGGAACTCGACTCGGTGGAAGGCCAGCTTTTCGAACTCGTCGCCCGCCGCGACCGTCTCGCCGCCGAGCGGGACGAAGCCGATGAGATCACCTTTTCCGACCTTCTGGACGAGGCCAATGCGGACGATGCCGCGCAGCTCAAGGAGAGCCAGATCGCCCTGTTTGAAGCCCGCCGCGAGTCGCTGAGAAACCAGCGGGAACAGTTGGTTGAGCGGAAGGGTCAGCTTGCCACGCAGATTGCGGGCAGCGAGGCGCAGCTCAACGCGATCACCGAGCAGCTTGGCTTTATCCGCGAGGAACTCGAAGATCAGGAATCGCTCTTCGACCGCGGGCTGACGCAGCAAAGCCGCGTCCTCTCGCTCCAGCGCGAACGCGCCGGATTGCAGGGCCAGATCGGCGAGTTGACCTCCTCCATCGCCGGGATCAACGGCCAGATCACCGAGCTCGACATCGAAATCCTGCGCCTCGGCACGCAGCGCCGCGAGGAAGCAATCACCGAACTGCGCAACCAGCAGGGGCAGGAGATCGACCTCAGCGAGCGCCGCCTGTCGCTGCGCGAGCGTCTCGCCCGCCTCGACATCCGCGCGCCCTCGTCGGGCCTCGTTTACGGCATGGAAGTCCACGCGGAAAACGCGGTCATTCAGGCCGCCGAGCCGCTGATGTATATCGTGCCCTCGGAAAGCCCGCTGATCGTGGAGAGCCGCGTCGAGTCGATCCATATCGACCAGGTGCATATCGGCCAGCCCGCCAGCATGCGCTTCTCGGCCTTCGACCAGCGCACCACCCCGGAGATTTTCGGCGCCGTGGTGAATGTCTCGGCGGACGTGTTTACCGATGAGCGGACGGGAGAGAGCTTCTACACCGCCAAAATTCTGCCCAATGATGGCGAGCTCGACAAGCTGGAAGGGCTGACGCTGGTGCCGGGGATGCCGGTCGAAAGCTTCATCCGCACCAATGAGCGCACGCCGCTTTCCTATCTCGTCAAACCGATGGCGGATTACTTCGCCAAAGCCTTCAGGGAGCCGACATGAGCGTTGAAGAAAACCTGTCCGAAAAGGGCCTGACCCTGCCCGCCGCACCTGCGCCGGCCGCCAATTACGTGCCTTATGTGATCTCGGACGGGCATCTTTATGTCTCGGGCCAGATTTCGCAGGATGCGGACGGTAATCTCATCACCGGACGGCTTGGCGAGACGATGAGCATCGAGGACGGCCAAGCGGCGGCAGAGCGCTGCGCGCTGGCGCTGATCGCGCAGGCCAAGGCGGCTTGCGAGGGCGATCTGTCGAAAATCGCGCAGGTCGTGCGGCTTGGCGGCTTCGTCAATTGCACACCGGAGTTCACCGATCAGCCCAAGGTGATCAACGGCGCGTCCGATCTAATGGTCGCCGCCTTCGGCGATGCGGGCCGCCACGCCCGCGCGGCGGTCGGCGCGCCGAGCCTGCCGATGGGCGTCGCCGTCGAAATCGACGCGATCTTCCGCCTTGCCTGACCTGCCGCAGGCGTTTTTCGCCCGCCCGCTCGCGCATCGCGGGCTGCATGATCGTGCGCAAGGGCGGATCGAGAACAGCCCGGCGGCGTTTGCGGCCGCGATTGACGCCGGCTATGGCATCGAGCTCGACCTGCAACTGAGCGCCGATGGCGAAGCTATGGTCTTTCACGACGATGAGTTGGGGCGGCTGACGGCGGAAACCGGGCGTGTGCGGGATCGCAATGCGGACGCGCTAACACAGATCCGGCTCAAGGACAGCGAGGACACGATCCCGACGCTGGAGGCCGTTCTGGCGCAGGTGGCCGGACAAGTGCCGCTTTTGATCGAGATCAAGGATCAGGATGGTGCACTTGGCGAGATGGTCGGGCCGCTGGAGGCCCGCGTTGCGGCGCTCCTCAAAACCTATGACGGGCCGGTCGCGGTGATGTCTTTCAACCCGCACAGCATCGCCGCGATGGCGGAGGCCGCGCCGGAGATCCCGCGCGGGCTGGTGACCTGCGGTTTTCATCCCGGCAATTGGCGCGGCGTGCCGGAGGCGCGGCTGGAGGCGCTGCGCGAAATCCCGGATTTTGACCGGGTCGGCGCGAGTTTTATCTCTCACGATCACAAGGACTTGGACCGCCCGCGCGTGGCGGAGATCGCCAAGACGCATCCGGTGCTCTGCTGGACCATCCGCAGCGCCGCGGAAGAGGAACGCGCGCGGCGGATCGTCTCCAACATCACCTTTGAGGGCTATCGGCCATAGGCGCGCTCGTCGGGCCGTTTCACCCGGAAGACCACGCAGTACAGCGCCGGAACGAAGATCAGCGTGATCAGCGTGCCGACGATGATCCCGCCCATCATGGCGAAGGCCATCGGCCCCCAGAAAATCTGCCGCGAGATCGGGATGAGCGCGAGCGAGGCGGCGGCAGCAGTGAGTAGGATCGGGCGGGCGCGACTGTCGGACGCCTCGAACACCGCGTCCCAACGGCTGCGCCCTTTTTCGTAGAGCACCTGCACTTCGTGGATCAAAATCAGTGAGTTACGGATCAGGATGCCGATCAGCGACAGCACCCCAAGGATCGCGACGAAGCCGAGCGGCGCGCCGGAGAGGCCGAGCGCCAGCACCACCCCGATGAGGGCGAGCGGCGCGACCGAGATCACGATGGCGGTCAGGCGGAAGCTTTGCATCTGCACCATCACCAGCGTGACCATCAGGAACAGCATCAGCGGGACAACGGCGGCAATCGGGCCCTGCGACTCGGCGCTCGATTCCACCGTGCCGCCGACCTCGATGGTGATCCCGGCGGGCAGGCTGTCTTGATACGCTGCGACGGTGCTGGCGAGATCCGCGACGATGGTGTCGGGCTGCACGGCAGCGCTGATGGCGGCCTTGACGGTGATCGTCGGGATGCGGCCTTCCTGCCGGATGATGGGATGCTCGACGTCATAGGAGAGGGTCGCGAAGGCGCGCAGCGGAACCATGCCGCCGGGCGTCGAGATTTGCAGATTGCGCAGTGCATCGATGGATTGCCGGTCCGTGTCCTGCCCGCGGGCGATCACGTCGATCAGGTATGTGTCGTCGCGGATTTGCGTGATGGTCTGGCCGACAAAGACGGAGTTCAGCAGTTGCGAAATGCCTTGCGGGCTGAGGCCAAGCTGGCGCGCGCGGTCGTAGAGGACATCGACCTTGACCACCCGCGCGGGCTCGGACCAATCGAGGGTGATGTCGGCAAGCCGCGTGTCGCTGGCGATTTCCGCCGCAAGGCCGCGCGCCGCCGGGAGCAGCGCTTCGAGGTCGTGGCTGGCCACGCGATACTGGATCGGCTTGCCGACGGGCGGGCCGATTTCGAGGTTCTTGATGATGATATCCGCCGCCGGGAAGTCCGCCCGGACAATGGTATCGAGCCGTGCTTTCAGACGGTTCCGGGCCTCGACGCTCGGCGTCTGGATCACGATCTGGCCCATATGCGGCCCGGCGGTCGGCACATCATAGGAGAGGATGAACCGCGGAGCGCCCGCGCCGACATAGGAGGTCCAGAACAGCGCGTCCTCATCGCCCTCCAGATGCGACTCGAGCCGGTCCATCGTCGCCTTGGTCGCGTCGATGGAGGCGTTTTGGCGGAGCGCCACGTCGATGATGACTTCGGGGCGGTCGGAGGTCGGGAAGAATTGGTTTTCGATGAAACGCGTCCCCCAGACGGCGACGAAAAACAGTGCAAAGGTCACGGCGACGGTGATCCAGCGGAAGCGCATCGCGGCGCGGAGCAGCCCGTGAAAACGGCGGCGGAGCCAGCCGGGCGTGTGGTCGTGCTTGGCCATCTTGCTGGAGAGGAACGTCACCCCAAGGAGCGGCGCAAAGAGAACCGCGACGATCCAGGAGATGATCAGCGAGACCGCGATCACCACGAAAAGCGAGAAGGTAAACTCCCCCGCCGCCGAGTTGTTGAGGCCAATCGGGATGAAGCCGACCACGGTGACGAGCGTGCCCGACAGCATCGGGAAGGCGATGGAGGTCCAGGCATAGGAGGCCGCCTGCTCCTTGTTTTCGCCCCGTTCCAGCCGGGAGATCATGGTTTCAATCGCAATCATGGCGTCGTCAACCAGCAGGCCGAGCGCGATGATGAGCGCGCCGAGGGAGATTCGTTGCAGGTTGATGCCGTAATAATTGAGGATCACGAAGGTGATAGCGAGCACGAGCGGGATGGTCATCGTCACGACGAGGCCCGCGCGCATCCCCAGCGACACGAAGCTGACGATCAGCACGATGATCACCGCCTCGGCCAGCGCCTGCACGAAATGGCCGACGGCGTAATCCACCACTTCGGGCTGGTTGGCGACGCGATACATCTCGATCCCGACCGGCAGATCGGCGGCGACTTCGGCCATCGCCGCGTCGAGATCTTCGCCGAATTGCAGGATGTTGCCGCCCTCGACCATGCCGATGGAGAGGCCGTAGGCGGGCCGCCCGTCATAGCGGAACAGCGCGGAGGGCGGGTCCTCATAGCTGCGCTCGATGCTGCCGAGATCGCTCAGCGAATAGAACCGCTCGCCGATACGCAGGTTGACATCCTCCAGCGATTTCACCCCCGCAAAGGCGCCTGTGACCCGCAGGAAGGCCCGATCTTCGCCGCTGTCGATCACGCCGGAGGGGACCAGCGCGTTTTGCTCCTGAAGCGTGCCCATCACCTCGGATTGCGTCAGGCCAAGGGCGGCGAGGCGGCTCGGGGAGAAGTGGATATAGATCACCTCATCCTGCACGCCCAGAAGCTCGACCTTGCCCGATTGCGGCACATTTTGCACCGTCGTGCGGACCTCTTCGAGTCGGTCGCGCATCTCGCGGGGGCTGTAGCCATCGGCGGTGAAAGCGTAAATATTGCCGAACACATCGCCGAAATTGTCATTGAACTGAAAGCCGGTGAACTCTTCCGGGAAGTCGCCCCGGATATCGGCCATCATGTTGCGGACATCCTGCCAGATGCGGTCGATCTCGCTCGCATTCGTGGTTTCCAGAAGGTCCACATAAACGACCGACTGGCCCTGCATCGTGACCGAACGCGTGGTGTCCAGCTCGTCGAGGTCTTCGAGCTTTTTCTCAATCCGGTCGGTGACTTGTAGCAGCGTTTCCTCAACGCTCGCGCCCGGCAGCGCGCCCGCGATTACCATGGTCTTGATGGTAAAGTTCGGGTCTTCCTCACGGCCAAGATTGAGATAGGCGAAGGTGCCCGCGATCATCGAGACAATCAGGAAATACCAGACCATCGAGCGGTGGCGCAGCGCCCATTCGGAAAGGTTAAAGCCGCGGCGTTTTTGCGGTGTGCTCATGGCGCGGCCCTCTCCGTCACGTCCTGCCCGTCGGTGAGGCTGTTCACCCCGCGAATAACGATTTCATCGCCGCTCTGGATCTCGTCACCAGGGAGCCGCACCCGCGCATCGGGGCGGCCTGTCAGGGTGATCTCGCCCGAAAGCGGCACCCGCTCGACCGTCCCTTCGACCTCGCTGGTACGGTTCACCCGCCAGACCGCCGGGGGCTCGCCGCCCGTAAAGGCCGCTTCAGGCAGCACAATTTGCGCATTCCCCGCGTCCTTCACTTGCGCATCGACGATCTGCCCGATCCGCCAGATCGGTGCGACATCGCCAAGGCGAAGATGCGCGCGGCGGGTCCGGGTGCTGGTATCCGCAAGCGGGTCGATCTCGCGCAAGCTGGCTTCAACCGGATCATGATCGGTTCCGGGCAGGCGGATCACGAAAAGATCGCCCGGCGCGAGCGTTTCGACCGCCGTCAGCGGCAGGTCGATCACCACCTCGCGGCTCGTGGGATCGGCGAGATAGAGGACCGGCGCGCCCGCCTGCATCATGTCGCCCTCATTGGCCGCAACCGAGGTGACGACGCCGCTGATCGGGGCCTCCAAGGTCGCGAAATCACTGGCATCTTCGGCGCTCGACAGGCTCGCCGCCGCTTGCGCCACCTGCGCGCGGGCGTTTTGCAGGGCCTCGTCGGTGCTTTCCTTACGCGAACGCGGCGCGACACCGCGCGCAACAAGCGCATCGGTCCGGCGCGCTTCCGCTTCGGCTTCGGCCAGCGCAGCGCGGGCGCTGTCGAGATCCGCCGCCGCCGCGCGGGCGTTATCATCCAGTTCACCCGGAGAAAGCTGCGCGACAACAGTGTCTTGCGTCACCGTATCGCCCAATTCCACATTGCGCGCGATCATCCTCCCCGCCGTTTGAAAGGCCAGCGCCAATTCGGTTCGGGCAACGATAGTCCCTGCGTAATGGCGCTGCGCCTCCAGCTCCGTCTCCGCGATGATGGAGACGACCGGGCGCGGGTGATCCTGCGTCTCCGCGTTGCTTTTCGGCGCGTCGGATTGGCAGCCGTCGATGGCGAGCAAGGCGACCAGCGGGATCATCGCAAGTTTCATTGCGCGCCCTCCGCCACCGGGTTCAACTCCCGCCCCGGATAGAGCAGAAACGCGCCTTCGGTCACGACCTGCATCCCCGGCGACAGACCCTCCGCAACCATCACGCTATGGGTGTCGTAGCGCCCGACGGTGATCGGCTGAAGCTCCGCCGTCGTCTCGCCCGCCATCACCCAGACCGCCGGGCCTTCGCCGGTTTCCACCAGCGCGTCGGCGGGGATGCTGATCCCTTCGGGCATCGCCGCCGTGATCCGCCCGCGCACCGCACTGCCAAGCAGATCCGTATCGAGCCCGGTCGCGTCGGTGATCCGCGCGCGCATCTCCACGCTGCCCGTCGCTTCATCCACAATCGGCGCGATTTCGGTGACGCTTCCGGTCATCTGGATCTGCGGCGCATCGACCGGGATGAGATCCACCGGCTGGCCCATCAACGCATCGACCTCAATACCGCCGGGCAGCATGAACCGCGCCTCAAGCATCTGATCCTGCGCGATATTCACAATACTGCTGGCGCTGCTCACCACCTCGCCAATCTCGACCTCCCGCGCGACGATCACCCCGGAAACCGGCGCCGTCAGCGTGGTGTCCTCCAGGCTTTCCTCCGCATCGGCCAGACGCGCCGCCGCGCGGCCAACCGCCGCCTGCGCCACATCGCGCGCCCGGAGCGACGCATCGAGCCGCGCGCGTGTGATCACACCGCGCCGCAGCAGTTCCGCATCACGGGCATAATCGGTTTGGGCCGTCTCCGCCGTCGCCTGCGCGCCATTCAACGCCGCCTGCGCCGCATCGCGCGCCAGCCGCGCCTGCGTGGGATCGATTTGGGCAATGCGGTCGCCGGCGGACACACTGTCCCCGGTATCGACCCAAAGCTCTGTCACCCGCCCGCCTTCACGAAACCCGACCGACACCGTTTCCGCCGCCGTAATTGTTCCGGTGATCGCCAGCGGCACAACCTGCTCCTCCACCGCCACCTCAACCACCGTGACCGTCAGCGGATTGGCGAAAAGCGGCGCCGCGAGCGCGGCAACGGCCAGCGCGACGAGGGAACGGGGGGCGGTCATAAGATCCTGCCGAATGGTGACTATTCAGTCGGGACTGAAGCCGAAAAAAGCACCAAAATGCAATGGCAAAGGCCCCGCGACCTTACGGCAAATAGGTCGCATTTTTCCTAAATTTGGTGCCCGCTGCCGGACTCGAACCGGCACGCCCGGAGGCAAGGGATTTTAAGTCCCTGGTGTCTACCAATTCCACCAAGCGGGCCCGATATGAGGGATATTGCCGCAAAGGCGGCTTGTCCAGACGCCTTGGCCCCAACGTCACCCCAAAGCCTTCCCTCACGTTAACCCTCGCATGGGGCCGCGTCGCATGGCATTGTTAACAAAAAGGGAGGAACACATGCTTGGACAGATGATGACTCTGCCGCTCACCATTTCGCGGATCATCACCCATGCGGGGAAATATCACGGCGAGACGGAGATTGTCTCGGTCGAGACCGATGGCAGCACCGCGATCACCAATTGGCGCGAGACGGAGCTCAGGGCGCGCAAACTCGCCTCCGCGCTTGGCAAACTCGGGCTGGAGCCGGGCGCGCGCTGCGGCACGATCGCGTGGAACAATTACCGCCATCTCGATATTTATTACGGTGTCGCGGGGGCGGGGCTGATCTGCCACACGATCAACCCGCGTCTTTTCCCCGAACAGCATGTGTTCGTCACCAACCATGCCGAGGATCAGGTGCTGTTCTTCGATCTCACCTTCCTCCCGCTCATCAAGGCGCTGAAGGCGAAATTCGAGACGGTGAAGCATTACGTCCTCATGGGGCCGCGCAATGAGGAGGCCGCGAGCGAGGTCGACGGGCTGCTCTTTTATGACGAGTTGATCGAGACGGGCGATGCCGATTACGTCTGGCCGGAGCTGACCGAGGACACCGCGTCGTCGCTTTGCTACACCTCCGGGACGACCGGCAACCCCAAGGGCGTGCTCTATTCGCACCGCTCAACCGTGCTGCACAGCCTCAATATCTGCATGGCGGATTCGCTGGCCATGTCGGCGCGCGACTGCGTGATGCCCGTGGTGCCGATGTTCCATGTGAACGCTTGGGGCATCCCCTATGCCGCCGGGATGAGCGGCTGCAAACTCGTGCTTCCGGGGCCGGGTCTCGATGGGGAGAGCCTGCTCAATCTCATCATGACCCACAAGATCAACATCGCGCTCGGCGTGCCGACGATCTGGCAAGGGCTGCTCGCCGCGATCCGCAAGGCGGGGCTGAGCGAGTTGCCGATGAAACGCACCGTGATCGGCGGGGCCGCCGCGCCGCCCGCGATGATCCACGCCTATGCGGAGGTCGGCGTCGAGGTGATCCACGCTTGGGGGATGACCGAGACGAGCCCCGTGGGAACCGTCAACCATCTGCTTGAAAAACATCAACATCTGTCGCCCGATGAGCAAATGAATATCCGCGAATGTCAGGGCCGTCCGCCCTTCGGCGTGGAGTTGAAGCTGGTCGATGATGACGGCGCACCGCTCGCCGAGGATGGCGAGACGCAGGGCCGGCTCCTGATCCGCGGCGACTGGATCGTGCAGGATTATTTCAACACCGATGTGCAGACCCTGACCGAGGATGGCTGGTTCGACACGGGCGACATCGCAACCATCGACGGCGACGGGTTCATGACCATTCGCGACCGCTCGAAGGACATCATCAAGTCCGGCGGCGAGTGGATTTCGACGGTGGAGCTGGAAAACATCGCCATGAGCCACCCCAAGATCCGCGAAGCGGCGGCCATTGCAGCGCGGCACCCCAAATGGGACGAACGCCCGGTCCTCCTCGCGGTCCGCGAGGGCGAGGATGTCGCCGAGGACGAAATGATCGCGTTCTACGACGGCAAGGTCGCCTCCTGGCAGGTGCCCGACCGCGTGATCTTCATCGACGCGCTGCCCCGCAACGCCACCGGCAAGGTGCTGAAAAACACCCTGCGCGACGAATATGGCGGGGTGCTTGAGGGGTGAATCCCATCCTTGAGACGAACTATCCGGCCCCGCTTTGCGGGGTCGATGAGGTCGGGCGCGGGCCATGGGCCGGGCCCGTGATCGCCGCCGCCGTGATCGCGCCGGACGGGCTCCCTGAGGGCATCCGCGATTCCAAAAAACTCAGCCTCAAACGCCGCGAAGCACTGTTCGACGCGATTTCCGAGCGCTGCCTCATCGGCATCGGCCGCGCCGAAGTGGAGGAGATTGACGCGATCAACATCCTCGCCGCCTCGATGCGCGCCATGGAGCGGGCCATCGCCGCCCTCGGCACCACTCCCGCCTTCGCGCTCATCGACGGCAACCGCCTGCCCGTCCTCCCCTGCCCCGGTGAAGCCGTAGTAAAGGGCGACGACCGCTCCCCCCTCATCGGTGCCGCCTCCATCATCGCCAAAGTGACGCGCGACCGAGAGATGGTTGCCCTTGCGCAACAGTTTCCCGGCTATGGATGGGAAAGAAACGCCGGATATGGCGTGAAAGCCCATTCCGAGGCGCTCAAATCCCTAGGGGTCACCCCACATCATAGACGTTCCTTCAAACCCATCCACAATATCTTGTGTGAAGGAAAATCTCTAAGTGACTGATTCGAAAAAGAAATTGACCACGAATCACCTTTGACTCACACTAAGCCTCATAACCCAGACACAAAAATCGGGACTTAGAGGCATGGCGAAAACAACACAGCGCGTGGCAGAATTGCCAAAGGATACCATCCTGCAAGGGGACTGCATCGAGATCATGCAGTCGCTTCCGGAAAACTCTGTCGATCTGATTTTCGCCGATCCGCCCTATAATTTGCAGCTCAAAGGAGATCTGCACCGCCCGGATAACTCCTTGGTGGACGCCGTGGACGACGCCTGGGACCAGTTCGCGAGCTTCAAGGTCTACGATCAGTTCACCCGCGAATGGCTCGCCGCCGCGCGCCGCATCCTCAAGCCCGACGGGGCGATCTGGGTGATCGGCTCCTATCACAACATTTTCCGCGTCGGAACGGCGCTACAGGATGCGGGGTTCTGGATCCTTAACGATGTGGTCTGGCGCAAGTCGAACCCGATGCCGAATTTCCGGGGCAAGCGCCTCACCAACGCCCATGAAACCATGATCTGGGCCGGCAAATCCGACACCGCCAAGCCGACCTTTAACTATGAAGCGCTCAAGGCCCTCAACGAAGGCACCCAGATGCGCTCCGACTGGCTGCTCCCCATCTGCAACGGCAATGAGCGCCTGAAAACCGAGAGCGGCGAGAAGGCGCATCCGACCCAGAAGCCCGAGGCCCTGCTCCACCGCGTCCTCGTCGGCTCGACCAATCCCGGCGATGTGGTGCTCGACCCGTTCTTCGGCACCGGCACGACCGGCGCCGTCGCCAAACGTCTCGGCCGCCACTATATCGGCATCGAGCGCGAGGACGCCTATATTCAGGCCGCGACCAAACGCATCGACGCGATCCGCCGCTACGACCGCGATGCGCTGGAAGTGAGCCAGTCGAAACGCGCCGCGCCGCGCGTGCCCTTCGGCCAACTCATTGAGCGCGGGATGCTCCGCCCCGGCGAATTCCTCTACTCCCAATCCGGCCGCCACAAAGCCCGCATCCGCGCCGACGGCACCCTCGTCGCCCACGACGCCCGCGGCTCCATCCACCAGGTCGGCGCGATTCTGGAGAACATGCCAAGCTGCAACGGCTGGACCTATTGGTGCTACAAGAAAGAGGGCGCGCCGGTGCCGATCGACACGCTCCGGCAGCAGATCCGGGCGGAGATGTGAGAGCGAGTCTCAAACTTCCTTGATATAAGCATATTCGCGCTCAGGGCCGCTACGAGGCCGAGACCCGAAAATTCTCAGCGCTTAAATCTTGAAATGTACAGGATTCTGTGCATATAATAAGAGACTCATAAAGAGGTGCCTCAAGTGGATGTTATGACTTACACAGATGCCCGCGCATCGCTGAAGGATGTTATGGACCGCGTCATACATGATCGCACAGAGGTCGTTGTCACGCGTAAAAACCGCGAAGCTGTCGTGATGATCTCACTTGATGATTTCAATGCGATCCAAGAAACGCTGCATCTTCAAAAAAGCCCAGAAAACGCGCGGCGTTTGCAATCGTCCATTGCGCAACTAGATGCTGGTCGCGGCACGGAACGTGATGTCGAACTTTGAAGTTAATCTTTTCCGATAACGCTTGGGAGGATTACATCTGGTGGCAGTCCGCAGGTCATGAAAAAGGGCTGCTCCGGATCAACGAGTTGATAAAAGCCACAAGAAGAACACCCTTCAAAGGCATCGGAAAGCCCGAACCTCTCAAGGGTGATCTCAGCGGCTGGTGGTCAAGGCGCATTACCGATGAACACCGGTTCGTGTATCGCGTAAGCGGTAAAGGCGACGAACAAAGCTTGGACATCGCCCAACTAAGATATCACTATTGACGAAGACAGTCGTTAGCCGAATTTCCGTAGAAGTTAAGGGGCCTCACCGGCCCCCTCCCATCTTACCTCGCTGCCAGCCGATACCCGCCCTGCTCGGTCAGCAGGATCGACACATTCTGCGGGTCCGGTTCGACCTTCTGGCGGAGGCGGTAAATATGCGTCTCCAGCGTGTGCGTCGTGACCGCGGCGTTGTAGCCCCAGACCTCATGCAGCAGTTCTTCACGCGGTACGGTTTTTTCGCCCGCACGGTAGAGATACTTGAGAATATTGGTTTCTTTCTCCGTCAGGCGGATCTTCTTGTCGCCTTCGAGAAGCTGCTTTGCCGCCGGTTTGAACGTGTAGGGCCCGACCGTGAACACCGCATCTTCGGAGCTTTCATGCTGGCGAAGCTGCGCCCGGATTCGCGCCAGCAGCACCGGAAACTTCATCGGTTTGGTCACATAATCATTCGCCCCGGAATCGAGCCCAAGGATCGCGTCGCTGTCGGTGTCATGGCCGGTCAGCATGATGACGGGGCAGGTCACGCCCTGTTTGCGCATCACGCGGCACAGCTCGCGTCCGTCCATATCAGGCAGACCGACATCGAGGATGATGAGGTCGAAGAGATTGTCCTTCGCCGTCTCCAGCCCCTCCTGACCGTTGCCCGCTTCGGTCACGTTAAACTCTTCGCTCATGCGAAGCTGCTCGGCCAGCGCCTCGCGCAGATCAAAATCATCGTCGATCAAAAGGATATTTTTTGCACTGCTCATATTACACCTCCGTGAAATCTGGTGATAAGGAAGGATCAGTCGCGTGATTTCGCAAGTGGTGGCGAGAGTTTATCACGAACGCGTGTCCAAACGTGGCAGATTGTTTCAGAATGTGAGGCCGTATCACGTGAATTCCAAGGCGCTCAAACCCAGCCAGACCGAATGGGCCGCCCGCGCGGCGGCGGATCTGCGCCTTGGCCTGCCCGTGGCGCTGGAGGGGGCCGGGCTGATGCTCGCGGCGGAGACGGCAACGGCGGAACGCCTTGCTGCGTTACGTGCATTGGGCGCGGCGCAGATGGTGATTTCGGCGCGGCGGGCGGAAACCCTGCGAATCGCGGCCTATGACGGGGATCTGGCGCGGCTCGCGCTGCCGGATCACGCGGATCTGGCCTGGGTGCGCGCCATGGCGGACCCGCAATGGGATCTCGATTATCCCATGAAAGGCCCGTTTTCTTCGCTCCGCGGCGGCGATCCGGCGGCGGCCCGCGCGGCGCTTCAGCTTTGCAAGGATGCGCAGCTTTTGCCTGCGGCGCTCCTGGTCGAGACGGATGCGCGCCCGGACGGCGTCTCTGTGATCACGATTGAAGCGGACAGCGCCGCGCCGAAACTTGTCGAGATTTCCGCCGCCCGTGTGCCGCTTGAGGTCTCGCAATTCGGCCGCGTCCGGGTGTTCCGCTCCCCCGATGCGCGTGAGGAGCATTACGCGATTCAGATCGGCGAGATCTCGGGCGATCCGCCACTGGCGCGGCTCCATTCCGCCTGTTTTACGGGCGATGTGCTGGGCTCACTCAAATGCGATTGCGGGCCGCAGCTTCATAAAGCGCTGGAGATGATGGCCGATGAAGGGCGCGGGCTGCTCCTCTATCTCAATCAGGAAGGGCGCGGGATTGGCCTCGCCAACAAAATGCGCGCCTATGCGCTTCAGGACCAGGGGTTTGACACGGTCGAGGCCAATCATCGGCTCGGTTTCGAGGATGACGAGCGGGATTTCCGCCTCGGCTCGGCCATGCTGAAAGGGCTGAAACTGGACGCGGTGCGGCTGCTGACGAACAACCCGCGCAAGGTCGCGATGCTGGAAAGAAATGGCGTGACGGTCACCGAGCGCGTGCCGCTCATCATCCCGCCACGCGACGAAAACCGCGCCTATCTCGCGACAAAGGCCAAGAAAAGCGGGCATTTGCTATGATCGCGACGCGTGACGATCTTGTGATCACAAAATGGGGCGCGCGGTTCAGCGGGCTGCGCTTCCCCTGCGCCATCGGGCGCGGCGGGATTGGCGAAAAACGCGGCGAAGGGGACAGCATCACGCCGCGCGGTGTGCATCGCTTGCAATATGTGATCACACGGCCCGACCGCCCGGTGCCGACCCTGCCCCTACCGGTTGTTACAAGCGGTCCGCAAGATGGTTGGGGTGACGATCCGGCGGACCCGGCGGGCTATAACCGCCCGATCTGCCGCCCTTATGCCGCCAGCCATGAGCGCCTGCGCCGCGCCGACCCGCTTTACGATCTCGTCGGTGTGATGGATTACAACCGCGACCCGATCACCCCCGGCGGCGGAAGCGCGATTTTCCTGCATGTCTGGCGGCGACCGCGCTACCCGACCGAGGGCTGCATCGCCTTCGATCCGGGCGATCTATTGGCGATTCTCTCCCGCTGGACCCCGCGGAGCCGGATCCTCATTCAATAGGCGCGTTTCCCGAAAATCGCGCTGCCCACGCGGATATGCGTCGCGCCAAGCGCAATCGCCTCCTCGAAATCGTCGCTCATCCCCATGGAAAGCCCGTCCAGCCCATTGCGCTTGGCGATCTTCGCGAGCAGCGCGAAATGCAGGCTTGGCGTTTCATCGACCGGCGGAATCACCATCAGCCCCTTCACCGGCAGGTCCATGCCCCGGCAAGTGGCAATGAAATCATCCGCTTCGCTCGGCAACACGCCGGCCTTTTGGGGCTCTTCGCCGGTGTTCACCTGAATGAAGAGATCCGGAGAGCGCCCCGCCTCCTGCGCCTTGTCGGCGAATTTGCGGGCGATTTTCTCACGGTCGAGGGCGTGGAAGGCATCAACCAGATCGAAGGCGGTATTGACCTTGTTGGATTGCAGCGGCCCGATGAGATGGAGCTTCACCCCCTCAAACTCCTCGCGATAATCCGGCCAGCGCCCTTGCGCCTCCTGCACCTGATTCTCGCCAAAGACGCGGTGCCCCGCTTCCAGAACCTCGCGAATCCGCGCTTCCTCCTGCCGTTTCGAGACAGCGATCAGCGTGATGTCATCGGGGTTTCTACCAGCGTTTTCAGCGGCATTGCGAAGGCGGGTGGTGATGTCTTCCAAGCTCATGCCCCACACATAACGCCGCTTCGCGCATAAAAAAAGAGCGGGCACGAGGCCCGCTCTTTCGTGAAAGGTTTCTGATCCCGAGGGATTAGAATTCCATTTCGATACCGCCACCGATACGGGTGACGTCGTAGTCAACTGCTGCGTCGCCGTCGAGCTCGTTCTCGAAGTTGACGAAGGAAACAGCTGCGGTTGCTTTCGCGCCACCACCGAGGTTGTAAGCGCCGAACAGACCGTATGCCATCCAGTCGAGGCCTGCTTCGTCTTCGAAGTCGAACGACACAACGTTCGCACCGAACTCATATGCGTCCATTGCGTAGGTTGCCGAACCCTGGATCGTGGTCAGGTTCTTCTCGTCGTCGATGTCGTAACGGGTGTAACCAGCAGTCAGACCGAAGCCCATATAGGTGGTGCCAGCGGTGATGCCGTAAGCGTCGAACTCGACATTGTCGTCGTTCTCACCGGTCTGGTAAGCAAGACCAAAGTCGAGGTCAGCATTCATCACGTTGCGCGAGAAGCCAGCACCGACCGAGAAGAGGCCGTTGTCGAGGCCTTCAGCTTCGCCCTGATACGAACCCGAGAGGGTGAAACCAGCGATCGAGTAGTCGTAACGCAGGGTGTCGCCGCCGAAGTTCGAGTTGAACAGGTCGTGCTCGTCATCATAGTAAGCAGCTTCGTCGTCGATACCGCCGGTAGCGATTTCAGCGAGTGCTTTTTCGAATGCGGAGTCAACGTCCGAACCACCGGTCAGGGTGCCGAAAGCGCCCGAGATGTAGACGGAGTAATCGTAGGTGCCGCCAGCTTCCTCAACGAGGACCGGGTTACCTTCTTCGTCAACACCGATGGTGTAGGAGGTGTCGCGACCGAGGTCGTCGAGGTCCATTTCACCACCGAAGGTCAGACCGTTGTTGGTCGTGCCGGTTGCAACAGCTTTGAGGTCAAAGTCATGCACGTAGTGAGTCGTGCTGTCATTGCCTTCGCCGATGTCAGCGCCTTCGATCGAGAACGGGCCGCTCAGGCCGTCCAGCGAGGTGTGCGAAACACCGAGTTCAGCGGAGCCGGTGAGGGAGATGCCGGTTTCTGCGTCTTGAGCAGCTGCGGCACCTGCGAAAGCAACCAGTGCGGTGGTTGCGAAGAGAACGTTTTTCATCGTCGTGTCCCTTTCAGGTTTCTAATTCGATCCACCAGAGGATCTGGAAGAAGTGCTATCTTATTCCTCCAAAACACCCTTTTGGGTCAATCAAAGCACGCCCGCGCCGGGTGCGGTTTGCGAAAAATGGTGCAGCTTTGCCACAGTGTCACCGCGTAGACCCTTATTTTCTTTAGTCAAAGCCCTGTGAGCGCCTGTGCGCCGCGTTCATTCAGCCCCCTTGTGAGCCCGCCTTGTCGCCGCTAAAACCGCTTGCAACAGTATATTTTCCAAAGGAGGCCGCGATGCCTGCCCCTCTCCGGTTGATTCCCCTCGCGCTCGTCGCAGCGCTCGGCCTCGCCGCCTGTAACCCGGATCGTGACGCGCAAATTGAAGAGCAGCGCCAGAACGTGCCTGATTATGCGCGGGACGACAGCCCGGGTCTTCTCGATCTCTTTACCAACCAGTCCGATGCGAACCGCGAGATCAACGTCAATAAATTCATCTGGCAGGCCTCGCTCGACACGCTGTCCTTCCTGCCGCTGGAAACCGCCGATCCGTTTGCGGGCGTGTTCACCACCGGTTGGGGCCGCGCGCCCGGCTCGTCGCAGCTTTATCGCGCGACGGTTTATGTGACCGGCCCGGCGCTCGATGCGCGGAGCCTTAAGGTCTCCGTCCAGCGCGCTGCGGGCGGCGGCGGTGTTCCGGCCTCGGCGGAAACCACGCGCCAGATTGAGGACGCGATCCTCACCCGCGCGCGCCAGCTGCGCATCGCCTCGCAAGGCCGTTAACTCTTTGCGGCCCGCGTGAGGGCCGCCACTCAGGGATTCTATATATCTATGTCGCGTTACAACGCCCGCACCTCCGAACCGCAGTGGCAGGCCGCCTGGGATGAGGCCGGTCTTTTCCAAGCCGAAGCCAAACCCGGAGCGCCGAAATATTATGTGCTGGAGATGTTCCCCTATCCGTCGGGGCGCCTCCACACCGGCCATGTGCGCAATTACACCATGGGCGATGTGGTCGCGCGGTATAAGATGGCGCAGGGCTTCAATATTCTGCACCCGATGGGCTGGGACGCTTTCGGGATGCCCGCGGAAAACGCGGCGATGGACAAGGGCGTCCATCCCGGCGACTGGACCTATCAGAATATCGACCAAATGCGCGCGCAGATGAAGCCGCTTGGCCTCTCGATTGACTGGTCCCGCGAATTTGCGACCTGCGACCCCGAATATTACGGCCAGCAGCAGGCGCTTTTCCTCGACATGCTGGAGGCGGGCCTCGTTTACCGCAAAAACGCCGTGGTTAACTGGGACCCGGTGGATATGACGGTTCTCGCCAATGAGCAGGTTGAGGATGGCCGCGGCTGGCGCTCCGGCGCGCTGGTGGAGCGCAAGGAACTGACGCAGTGGTTCTTCAAGATCACCGAATATGCCGAAGATTTGCTGGACGCGATTGACGGGCTCGACGGCTGGCCGGAAAAGGTCCGCCTCATGCAGCGCAACTGGATCGGCAAGTCGCGCGGAATCGAGATTCCGTTCGCGCTGACCGAAACCGTGGCCGGGCTCGACGTGATCACCTGTTATTCGACTCGTCCCGACACGCTGCATGGTGCGAGTTTCCTTGCGATCTCACCGGATCACCCGGTCGCCAAGGCGCTTGAGGCGGACAATGCGGAGATTGCGGCCTTCAACGCCGAATGCCGCAAGGGGGCCACCACGGAAGAAGCGCTGGAGAAGGCCGAAAAACGCGGGCTTAGCACGGGCCTCACCGTCCGCCACCCGGCCGAGGACCGCGATCTGCCGGTCTGGATCGGCAATTTCGTCCTGATGGATTACGGCACCGGCGCGGTCTTCGGCTGTCCGGCCCATGACCAGCGCGATCTCGATTTCGCCCGCAAATACGACCTGATGGTCCGCAACGCCTTCTTCCTGCCGGGCGACGACATCCCCGTGGAAAATGAGGCGCTGATTCCCGAAAAAACCGAAACGGTCCATTATGTTGACCATTTCGCGGGGCTGACCGATGCGACGTCCCAGCAGGGGATCGACCAGACCATCGACTGGTTCGAAGCCAAGGGCCTCGGCACCGCGATGACCAAATACCGCCTGCGCGATTGGGGGATTTCCCGCCAGCGCTATTGGGGCTGCCCGATTCCGGTCGTCCATTGCGAAAGCTGCGGAATCGTCCCGGAAAAGAAAGAAAACCTGCCGATTGAACTGCCCAAGGATGTCGCCTTCGACCGCCCCGGCAACCCGCTCGACCGTCACGCCAGTTGGCGCGATGTGCCCTGCCCGTCCTGCGGCGCACCCGCCAAGCGCGAGACGGACACGATGGACACATTTGTCGATTCCTCATGGTATTACGCGCGTTTCACCGCGCCCCATGCCGAAACGCCGACGGACCCCGAAGCCGCCGATTACTGGATGAATGTCGATCAATATATTGGCGGGGTGGAGCACGCGATTCTCCACCTGCTCTATTCGCGTTTCTTCGCTCGCGCCATGATCCGCACCGGGCATCTGCCGGAAAAAGCGGCGGAACCGTTCAACGCGCTCTTCACCCAAGGCATGGTCAATCACGCGACCTATAAAAGCGCCGATGGCAAATGGCTCGCGCCGACCGAGGTGCAGCCCGATGGTCAGGGCGGCTTTACCTTTGACGGCCAGCCCGTCGAGGTCGGCCCGTCGATCAAGATGTCCAAATCCAAGCGCAATGTGATCGACCCGGACGAGATCATCGACCAATATGGCGCGGACACGGTGCGCTGGTTCGTCATGTCCGACAGCCCGCCCGAGCGTGATGTCGAGTGGACCGCCGCCGGCGCAGATGCGACATGGAAGCATCTTCAGCGGGTTTACCGCCTCGCCGCGGAGATTGAGGACGCCCCCGCCAATCCCGACGCGGATAAGGCGCTGGAAAAAGACACGCATCGCGCCATTGCCGCCGTGACCGAGGGGATCGAGGGCTTCGCCTTCAACAAATCCATCGCCAAGCTTTACGAATTCACCAACGCCATCGGCAAATCCAGGGCCGGGAGCGACGCGAAAAAAGCCGCGCTCCGCGTTATGGCGCAGCTCACCTGCCCCTTCACCCCGCATCTGGCCGAGGAGCTGTGGTCCATGGCGGGCGGCGAGGGCCTTGTCAGCGCCGCCGCTTGGCCCGAAGCCGATCCCGCGATGCTCAAGGACGACACGATTCTGCTGCCGATCCAGATCAACGGCAAGAAACGGGGCGAGCTGGAAGTCGACGCGGATGCGGATAAAGGCACCATCGAGGCCGCCACTCTCGCCCATGAAGCCGTGCAAAAGGCGCTTGATGGCGGGCAGCCCAAGAAACTCATCGTCGTGCCGGGCCGGATCGTGAATGTCGTGGTCTAGGCGGCATATCCTGCTGGCGCTCGCGGCCCTGCCGGGGTGCGGGTTCACGCCGGTTTATGCGCCCGGCAGCGCGGCGAGCGCGCTTGATGGCCAGATCGCCATCGCCCTCATTCCCGGCGGTCTCGGCTTTGCCCTGCGCGAGCGGTTGCAGGAACGTCTCGGCCGGGTCGAAACCGCGCCGCTCCTTCTCGAAATCGATCTCGATCTCGACTCCGAAGGCCGTGTGATCACAGAGGACAACCGGATCACCCGCTACACCCTGACCGGCGAAGCGCCGTGGCGGATTGTGGCGGGCAATCAGGTGGTTATGGAAGGCCGCGCGCTCTCGGTCACCGCATGGTCGGCCACCGCCGCGCCCTTCGCGACCCGGCAGGCGGAAGAAGACGCCTATCGCCGCCTCGCCATCAGTCTCGCCGAGAAAATCTCCCTCGAAATCGCGGCCCGCGCGGGGGAAATCCCGCCCGAAGCGCTCAGCGCCGCGCCGCAGGGCCTATGATCCCGAATCGCACCGATGCCCGCGCCTTCCTCGCCAACCCCCGCGAGGCGGTTGGCGCGGTGCTGCTTTACGGCCCGGATTCGGCGCTCACCGCCAGCCACCGCAAATCCGTCGCCGCCGCGATTGGCGGGCCGGAGGCGGAAAAAGACATGCGGCTTGAGCGGATCGACCCGGCGGGCCTGCGCAGTGATCCGGCGGCGTTGAGCGATGCGCTCGGCGCGGTTGGCTTTTTCCCCGGCCCGCGTGTGGTCATCGTCGAGGACGCCAACGATACCGCTGCCGCCGCGATCACCAATGCGCTCGACGCCCGCAAGGAGGGCGACGCTTTCCTGATCGTCACCGCTGGCGCGCTCAAGAAAACCGCCAAGCTGCGCAAGCTCTTCGAGGACAAGAAGCGCCCCGCCTATTGCATCGCGCTCTATCCGGACCCGCCGGGCCGCGCCGATATTGAGCAGGCCCTCACGGCGCGCGGCGCGGAGGCCGACGGCCCCGCCATCGGCGCGCTCACGGAACTCGCCCACGGGCTGACCCGCGGCCAGATCGACCAACTCATTGAAACCCTGAGCCTTTATGCCAAGGGCGAGACCGTGACGGCCGAGACGGTCGCCCTGCTCGCCCCCGGTGCGCTCGACGCGGAAACCGACGAGATCGTCACCGCCATGGCGGGCGGCCAGCCCGCGCGGATCGCGCCCCTGATGCAGCGGCTCTCGGGCCAAGGCGTCACGCCGACCACGCTCGTCATCTCCGCAGGCCGCCATCTGCGCCAACTCCACAGCGCCATGAGCCACCCGAACGGCCCCGATGCCGGGATCGGCGCGCTCCGCCCGCCCGTCTTTGGCCCGCGCCGCGACGCCATGCGCCACCAGACCCGCCACTGGACCGCGCCGCTCCTCGAGCGCGCCCTCACCGAATTGACCGAGGCGGATCTTGCGTTACGCTCGGGCCGAACCGTTCCCGCCACCGCGCTTGTTGAGCGCTGTTTCATCCGCATCGCCATGATGCCGCGTTAGGAGAGTCTCATGAGTTATCGTGTCCTTGGAAGCCCCGTCACCCGCGCCATGCGCGTTTACTGGCTGCTCGAAGAGCTCGGCGAGCCTTACGAGATGATCCGCGCCATGCCCGCCTCCAATGATGCCAAAGCGTCGAACCCCACGGGCCGGGTGCCCGCGCTTTTGCTGGAGGATGGGATTTTGACGGAATCGGTCGCGATCATGCAGTTTCTGGCGGATCGTCACGATGCGTTTACCTTCCCGGTCGGCACGATGGAGCGCGCCCGGCAGGATGAAGCGCTGCATTTCGGCCTCGACCGGATGGACGCGACCCTCTGGATGGCCGCCCGCCACAGCTTCGCCCGCCCCGAGGAATTACGGGTGCCTGCGGTGAAGGATTCGCTCCGCTGGGAGTGGAACAACGCGATGGAGGAGCTGGAGGGTTTGCTGGGCGATCAGGAGTTTATCGCCGGGGAATTCAGCATCGCGGACATCCTGCTGGTCCATTGCGCCGGTTGGGCGCGGGTCGCGAAATTCGACCTGCCCGGCGGCAAAGTCGGCGACTATTTCAAACGCATCTCCAAGCGCCCCGCCTATGCCAAACTGCGCGAGCAGGCGAAGGGCTGACCTTTTCACACGCGGGGCCGCCGCGCCTGCGGCAACGCCGTTTGAGGGGGCACCCGCCCCCGAAACCGGCGGTCATCCCTCGCGGTCCAACCACGCCGCCGCGCCAAGACCCGCCGCGCGGCCCGTCGCAAGACACGCGGTCAGCAAATAGCCCCCGGTCCGCGCGTCCCAATCGAGCATTTCCCCGGCGATAAACAGGCCGGGCCGATCCTTGACCATCAGCGCCGCATTGACCGCGTCCCGAGGCAGTCCGCCCGCCGTCGAAATCGCTTCATCCATCGGAAAGGGCGCGCCCACGCACAGCGGTATCGCTTTGGCCCGCAGCGGATCGCCCTCGGCCCATTCGTTGAGCAGCGCCGCCCGCGCGCCTTCGAGACCAAACGCCTTGCGCAGCCAGTTTTTCCGGCTCGCCTTGCCGCGCGGTTTCGCGGCCTGCGCCGCCAGCCAGTCCATATCCCGGTCCGGCACCACATCCAGCGTCGCCCGTGCGCCGTTTCGCAGCGCCGCCGACACCCGGTAAATCAGCGCGCCCTCAACGCCGCGCTCTGTGATCACAAACTCCCCGCGATGCGTCTCGCCGTCTACGCTCACCGCAGCGGGCTTCACCGGCGCGCCGAAATGCGGGGCCATATGCGGCGTCCAGTCCACGGCAAAGCCCATATTGCTCGGCTGAAACGGCACGGACGGGAGCCACCCCGTCCACGCCCCATCCGATCCGAGCCGCGACCAACTCGCCCCGCCGAGCGCCGCCACGGCCACCGGCGGACGTAGGCGCTGCGCCCCCTCCGGCGTCTCGAAAAGATAGGCATCGCCGTCAAACCCGGTCCACCGCCAGCGCGGGCGCATCTCCACACCTGCCGCGCCCAAACGCTGCGCCCAGGCCCTGAGAAGCGGCGCGCCTTTCATCGCTTTGGGAAACACCTGCCCGGACGATCCGGTGAAACAGTCGGCCCCCAAACCATCCGCCCAGTCCCGCACCGCCTCCGGCCCGAAATCGGCGAGCATCGGCGCGAGCCAGTTCGCCCCCTCCCCATAGCCGGAGAGAAAATCCGCCCCGGCATGGGTCAGGTTCAGCCCCGATTTCCCGGCCATCAGAAACTTGCGTCCAAGCGTCGGCTTGGCCTCGCAGATCACCGGCGGATGCCCGGCCTTCGCCAGCATCTCCGCCGCCATCAGCCCCGCCGGGCCGCCGCCTATCACCAAGGGTCTCTCCATGCCCTCCGCGATAGCGCGCTTGCGCTGCGGCGTCCATCGGCCAATCATGGACCCCATGTCTGACGATCCCCTCTGCGCGCTCTGCGGCCGCCCGATCCCGCCCGAGGCCAAGCAAAGCGTTCACCATCTCGTCCCGAAGCTCAAAGGCGGCAAACATGGCGAGACGGTGCGCCTCCACCAGATCTGCCACAACGAAATCCACGCCGTGCTGACCGAGGCGGAACTCGCCCGCGATTTCAACACGCCCGAAGCCCTCCGTGCCCATCCCCATCTCGCGCGCTTCATCCGCTGGCTTGCGAAGAAACCGCCCGGCTTTCATGGCCGCACCCTGCGCTCCAAAAGGCGGCGTCGCTGATTGCCCGCGCGCCGAAACCGGGCTATGCACCGCCCATGAGCCATGATCTTTCCCATCTCGCCCACCATCTTCTCGACCTTGCGCAGAAAGCCGGGGCGGACGCCGCCGATGTGCTGGCCGCCGAAGGGGTGAGCCAGTCCATCGAGGTCCGCGCGGGCCAGCTTGACCAGATCGAACGCGCCGAGGGGATCGACCTTGGCCTGCGCGTGCTGGTCGGCACACGTCAGGCCTGCGTCTCCGCCTCCGATCCGCGCGAGGCGACGCTGGCGACTCTTGCGGAACGTGCCGTGACCATGGCGCGGCTGGCCCCGGAGGACCCGACGGCAGGGCTTGCCGATCCATCTGAGCTTGCGACGGACACCGATATGTCCGCCCTCGATCTCGTCGATGACAGCCCGGCCCCGAGCCCCGATGAGCTTCTCGACCGCGCTCGTGCCGCCGAGGCCGCCGCCCTTGCCCATAAAGGCATTTCGCAGGTGGAAATGGCCGGGGCCTATGCGAGCGACAGCCGGGTCCACATGGCGATGAGCAACGGGTTTTCCGCAGGCTACCGCCGCACCGGCCACGCCCAGCACTGCGTTGCGGTCGCCGGGACCGGCACCAGGATGGAGCGCGACAGCCATGGCGACTCGCGCAGCCATCTCAGCGATCTCGAAAGCGCGGCACATATTGGCGATCTCGCCGCGACCCGCGCCCTCGCCCGTATCGGCGCGCAAAAGCCGCCGACCGGCACCTATCCCGTGCTTTATGACGAGCGTATCGCGGGCGGGCTGATCGGGCATCTGCTTGCGGCGATTAACGGTATGTCCATCGCGCGCGGTGATAGCTGGCTCAAAGACGCCATGGGGGAGCGTGTTCTGCCCGAAGGACTGGACCTGACCTGCGCGCCGCATCGCCCGCGCACCACCAGCGCCCGCCTCTTCGACGCCGAGGGCCTGCCGACGCGCGCGCTCCCGCTCGTGGCGGATGGCGTGCTGCAAAGCTGGGTTCTCGACCTCTCCACCGCGCGCAAACTTGGGCTGGAGAGCACCGGCCATGCCGCGCGCGGCACCTCTTCGCCGCCCCGTCCGGCGGTTGGCAATCTGACCATGACGCAAGGCACCGCCTCGCGCGAGGATCTCATCCGCGACATGGGCACCGGCCTCATCGTGACCGGGCTGATCGGCTCCACGATCAACTCCAGCACGGGCGATTATTCGCGCGGGATCAACGGGTTCTGGGTCGAGAATGGCGAGATCACCGGCCCCGTGCAGGAATGCACCATCGCGGGCAATCTGCGCGACATGCTGGCCCGCGTGATCCCGGCCAATGACGCGCGGACGCATCTGTCGCGGGTCGTGCCGTCGCTGCTCGTGGAGGGGATGACGGTTGCCGGAAACTGACGACCTCACCCTGCTCCTCGACGCTGCCCAGAAAGCCGGACGCATCGCCAGCAAACATTTCGGCGCGAATCCGGAGTTTTACGACAAGGGCAACGGGCTCGGCCCGGTCTCGGTCGCCGATCAGGAGATCAACAGCGCGCTCTATGAGATGCTCACGGCGGCGCGGCCCGATTACGGCTGGCTGTCGGAGGAGAGCGTGGATGATCCCGCGCGGCTCGACGCGGCTTACAGTTTCATCCTCGATCCCATCGACGGCACCCGCGCCTTTCTCGAACAGCAGCCGCATTTCTCGCATTCCATCGCGATTGCCAAGGGTGCGGAGATTGTCGCCGCCGTGGTGCATCTGCCCGAACTCGGCCTGACCTATCGCGCCCGCAAGGGCGGCGGCGCGTTTCTCAACGGGCGGCGGCTCGGCGGGCCGCATCCGGCGGATCTGAAAAACGCGCGGATCCTCTCCAACGCGCAATCGCTCAAGGACGATCACTGGCGCGGCGGCGCCCCGCCCGTCAAACGCCATTTCCGCCCGTCGCTGGCCTACCGCCTCTGCCTCGTCGCCGATGGCAGTTTCGACGGGATGATCTCGATGCGCCCGACTTGGGAATGGGACATCGCCGCCGGCACGCTCATCGCCGGGGAAGCGGGCGTTACCGTGACCGACCGCACCGGCGCGCCGCCCCGGTTCAACCAGCCCGATCCGCGCAGCAACGCCGTGATCGCGGCCCCCGCCCCCCTTCACGCCGCCCTCATGGATCGGCTATAAACAGCGCGACATATCAGGAGGATTCCATGTCTGAACAACGCCTTCACCTCGTCTTTGGCGGCGAGTTGGTTGACCCGCAAAGCACCGAATTCCGCGACACGGACGACATTCATATCGTCGGCGTCTTTCCCAATTACGACTCGGCTTTCAAGGCTTGGCAGGGCGAGGCGCAGCGCACCGTGGACAACGCCCATATGCGCTATTTCATCGCCCATCTTCACCGCCTGCGCGATGAGGAAAAAGAGGCCAGCCCCACCGAAGAGCTCGGGAACTGAGTATGAGTGCAGCGGGGGCGAGCGCGCACCTGCATGTGCATAGCGAAGCGGCGGATCATGCGCCGCTTCTCGCGCTTCTTGAGCGCATCCGGGACCGGTTCGGCCTGACGATCAGCCTGACCCGCTCGACCCGGCTGACCTGTCCCGCCCCGACCTGGCTCACCGATCTGGGCGACAGCACCCTGACACTGCCGGAAAACATGCGCGCCGACATGATCCTGCATCACGGCCCGGTCCAGCGCTTTGACCATCTGCGCGGCGCGCTCCGGCTCGCCAAACAGGACAACGTGCCGTTTTTTCTCACCGATTTCGGGACAGAACTCGCCAATTGGCGGATGCTGCTCGGCGGGAACATGGCCCTGCGCGAGCTTCTGACCCATGCGCGGTTTTGCTGGGTGAGCGACGCGGCGACGCAGCGCCAGATCGTCCAGCTTGGCATCCAAGACACCCACAGCCGCTTCAGCGACCCGTTGAGCGAAGCGCCGCCCGCCCCGCCTTGCGACGAGGCGCGGCGTCAGACCATCGCGCGCTCCACCGGAAGCCGCCCGAGTTGGCTCGCCAGCGATCCGGCCCCCGAGGAAATCAGCGCCGTCATCACCGCCCATGGCGCGCTCCGCCGCCGGGCGCACAACCTCTTGCTCATCATCACCCTGAGCGACCTCAAGCAGATCCCGAACCTGCGCGAACGTCTCAGCAATGCAGGCTTCACCGCCATCGAGGACGGCGAGGGCATCGTGCCGGGCCGCGATACCGATGTGGTGATCGCCAATGCCGCCGATGACGGGCTCTGGCACCGCATCGCGCCCGCCTGTTTTCTGGGCCGCACCCTTTGCGAGCGGGACGCGCCCCTCCCTTGGGCCGCGCTGACCCTTGGCTCGGCCATGGTTCACGGCCCCCACACCAAGCCGCATGAAGCTCTTTATAAACAAGCGGATGCGCTCGGCGCGGCGCGGCGGGCGGACACGGCGGATGCACTGATCCCGGCGCTTGGCACCGCGCTCGCCCCCGATCACGCGGCGGATATGGCGGCGGCGGGCTGGCGGCTCGCCTCGCGCGGCGCGGATCTGACCAACGAGATTCTGGACCATATCGCCGCCGCGCTGGAGGACTCATGAAACGCTTCTGGCAAACGCGCGGCCCGCTCGCGCGGCTCCTCTTTCCGCTTGGCCGCCTCTATCAATCCGCAACGGACCGCCGCGTCGCGCGCGGCCCCTATGAGCGCCTGCCCGTCCCGGTCATCTCCATCGGCAACCTCACCGTCGGCGGGACCGGCAAAACCCCCGTGACCATGGCCCTCGCCGAACGCCTCATCGCGGCGGGCCATGCCCCGCATATCGTCTCACGCGGCTATGGCGGATCGCTCGCAGGCCCCGTCACCGTGGACCCGCAGCGCCACAGCGCCGCCGAAGTGGGGGATGAGCCGCTGATGCTCACCGGTTTCGCGCCGGTCCATATCGGGCGGGATCGCGGCCCGGCGGCGGCGCTGGCGGTCAAGGCCGGGGCCGATGTGATCCTGCTTGACGACGCGCATCAGAACCCGGCGCTCGCCAAAGATCTCTCCATCATCGTGATCGACGGCGCGACCGGCTTCGGCAATGGCTACGGCCTGCCCGCCGGGCCGCTGCGCGAAACCGTTCCCGCAGGTCTGAAACGCGCCGATCTCGCGATCATCATGGGCGCGCAAACCGCCCCGCTCCCGCCGCTCGACATGCCGACCCTCCACGCCACGCTTGAACCGCTGTCTACTGGAATGGACTGGCAAAACCTTCGCGCCATCGCCTTCGCCGGGATCGGGCGGCCCGCAAAGTTTTTCGAGACATTGAAAGGGCTTGGCGTCACGCTGGTCGCAACCCACGAGTTCCCCGATCACGCGCCCTATTCGGACGTGATCCTCACCCGCCTGCGCAATGAGGCGGCGCAAAGCGGCGCCGTTCTGGTGACAACGGAAAAGGATATCGCGCGGATGACGCCGGAGCAGCGGCAAGGCATCTGGCCGCTGATGGTCCGATGCAAATTCGCGGATGAGGGCCCCCTCACCCGCGAACTCGCGAAACTCGGATTATGACGCGTTTTCAACCGCTTCGGCGAGCGCATCGCTGAGGGCCGGATAGCCCCCTTCCAGCTTCTCGCCATTAATCACGAAGCTCGGCGTCGAGTTAATCCCGTCCTCTTCGCTGTTGGTCTGATAGGCCGTAACCAGCGCGCGCATCGCCGCCTCATCGCTCAGACAGGCATTGACCTGCTCTTCATTCAGCCCAACCGAATTGCCGAAATCGCGCAGGTTCTGCACGAGTTCCTGCGCACTTCCGGCCTGCGCCCAATCTTTCTGCTTGCGATACAGCATATCGGCGGTCGCGAAATAGCGCGTCTCACCCGCGCAGCGCGCAACAAGACCGGCCCAAAGACCACCCTGATCGAAATACACCTCGCGCTTGATATATTTCACCTGACCGGAATCGATGTAATCGGCCTTGATGTCCGGATAGACCTGCGTCGCGTAATTGGCGCAATGCGGGCAGGTGAAGGAGGCATACTCGATCACCGTGACCGGCGCGGCCTCATCGCCAAGCACCATATCGCCCACTGGGATGGTCGGCTCGGCATCCGCCGCCGCGCTTTCTGCCTCGGCGCCGGTGTCGGCTTCATCGCCATCCGTCTCGGCCTGCGCATCAATTGGCGCCACCTCCTCAACCACCTGGCTGTCCGACGCGGTGGCCAGAACGGGCTCTTCCTCTTTGTTCAGCACCAGCACCGCAGCCACAGCCGCGACGGCGACGCCGCCCATAAGAACAAGTTTATTCATCTTTTCATCTCCTGAGTTTGACCCTTCGCCGCCACATGCTTGCCCAACCGGGTCAAAGCCTCGCGCAGCGGGCTGTCTTCCATCTCCGCAAGGCTCGCCTTGGCGGCGGGCTCGGCGGGAATCTTTGGTTTCGGGGTAAAGGCGGCCTGCGCCTCGGCCATGCCGCGCATCCCCACAGGGGCGCTCTGGCTCAGCCGGATCTTGGACACCGAGCCGTAACCCAGCGCCGCATTGATCCGCCCGCGCAAGGTTTCAAGCTGCATACTGACCTCCGGCGCATCCGGCCCGGCCACGGCGAGCGTCAGCAGCCCGCCACTCCCGGCGCGCTGGCTCAGCTTGACCGGCGTGCATTTCGCCGCGAGGTCCCCCGCGATCTCCGTCCAATTGGAGAGAAGCCGCGTCTGGGCAAAGCCACGCTGCTGCACCGCCTTGCCCAGACGGCCCTTGAGAACACCGCCGGTCTGGCGAAATCCGCCCGTGCCGCGTCGTTTCTCGTAAGGGGTTTTCATCCGCGCTGCTCTCCGCTTGTCGCTGTCCCGGCGCCACCTTAGATAAAAGCTCCATGGAAAACCAGAACCCCCAAGCCCCCTCAAATGGACGTGAAGCGGCGCTTTTGCTCGCTTGGTACGACGAAAACGCCCGCGATTTGCCGTGGCGCGTGCCGCCGGGGGCGAATACCGCGCCCGATCCGTATGGCGTCTGGCTCTCCGAAGTCATGCTTCAGCAGACCACCGTGGCGGCGGTCCGCGAGTATTATCAAAAGTTTCTGGGTCTTTGGCCGGATGTGACTTCGCTCGCCGAAGCCGCAGACGAGGACGTCATGGCCGCATGGGCCGGGCTCGGCTACTACTCCCGCGCCCGCAACATGCTGAAAGCGGCGCGTTTTGTCGCCTTCGAGCGAAACGGAGTGTTTCCAGACAGCGAAGCGGGCCTCCTCGCGCTGCCCGGCGTCGGCCCCTACACCGCCGCCGCCATCGCCGCGATAGCTTTCGGCGAGCGCGCCGTAGTGGTCGACGGCAATGTCGAGCGCGTCATGGCCCGCTATTTCGCCATCGACACGCCCCTGCCCGCCGCCAAACCGGAGCTTCGGGCGGCCATGGATCACCTGACCCCCGCCCTCCGCTGCGGCGACTTCGCCCAAGCCGTGATGGATCTCGGCGCGACGGTCTGCAAACCCCGCACCCCCGACTGCCTCGCGTGCCCCTGGGCCGAAGGATGCGCCGCCCGCTCTGCCGGGACCGCCGACACCCTCCCCCGCAAAGCGCCAAAAAAGGCCAAACCCGAGCGCCGCGCCCACGCCCTCGTCGTCAGCGATGGCCGCGACATCCACCTCGAACGCCGCCCCGCCAAGGGCCTCCTCGGCGGCACGATGGGCGTGCCCCTCAGCGAGATGGTGGAATTTGCGGCAGGCGAAACGCCGCCGGACCTACCCGTGCCGTGGAAGACCTCCGAGACGCTGCGCTATTGCGGCGAGATCACCCACGTCTTCACCCATTTCCGCCTCACGGTGAAGGTCTGGCGCAGCGATACGGATAAGGCGCACCCGCTGACACATAGCATGGAAACCGCCCTCGCCTCGGTCCCAACGCTGATGAAAAAGATCATCCGGAAGGCGCAAGAGGCTGAGGACATGCCGAAATTGCCGCTTTAACAGCATTGAGAGGCAGCCAGCAGCATTAAGTGCACCCGTCGAGTTAGCTTCTCTGGAACCTAACCGCCTAAGGCTCCTTTCGTCCTAAACGGTTGACCGCGAGCACCCGTATTCAAGCAGCGCAATTGTACAAATCGAGCTAAAAATTACTTCGGCGCAAAAAGGCCCGCACGCTGAAACCCTACTACAGAAAATTCATCCCAACTGCGTCGAGAGGCGTTTGGGGAATTTGAACAGGCCGGATGAGTGGATTTTCTGCGCAGGAGCACTATGATGCCGCGAGCGCTGAGAAGCCTATGGCAAGACAACCGCGCCGGAACCACAGCCCGGTATTCAAAGCAAAGGTGGCGGTGGCAGCGATCAAGGGCGAAAAGACCCTGATCGAGTTGTCGCAGGATTTCGACGTGTATCCGAACCATCTCTTCGAAACTGGCGAGGCTGCTTATAGATCTCCGTTTCTAGCTCTCACTGCAAACTGCACGCATTGTTTGATGCTGATGCTGATGCTGATGCTGATGCTGATGCTGATGCTGATGCTGCATTTCAGCCAGTTTCATTATCAAGCCATTTATTCATCGCAAATGCAGTCCAATCCTCTCATCATCAGATTAGCCTCGCGCTCATCAAATTAGCGTCCTGTTAAGCTAACCACCTGCGTCTTCACTGAACCCAAAAGCAACTGGGCAGCCACTGAACCAAGCATAAAGCCAACGCATAAATCACCTAAGACCAATCAACGAGCCTCCGCCGTCAGTCAAAATCGCCCCTTCGCTCGGCATCTATATCACCGTCGCGCCCGCCTAATCTGCGTCACCTCCGACTGAGCAATTTCGCCCCCGCCAGAAAGCCCGAGGATCATCCGGCCATCCTCCACGCTGACCTCCTCAACCGTCGCGTAGACAAGTCCCGGAGAGGTTTCGAGCAACTCCTCGCCCTCATAACTCTCGACCGCAAAACTGTATTCGCCGAGCGGGAGATCCGCCGTGCCGCCCCAATTGATCTCATTCGCCGTCGGCGACACCGCTTCCTTATGCACCACATTCCCGCTCGCGTCGCGAACCACCATCTGGGCGCCATCCGCCGTGGCGTGCGTGTCGTAGCGGATATTGATCGTCTCGCCGCGCCAGTCCGCGCGCGTGTCGGCCCGCACCTCCTTGCCGATCCAGTCCGCCGCGCCCACCTGCGCGCCGAGCGAGAGTTCAGCAAGGATCGCATCCAGCGACTTGTTGGTGTTCACTTGCTGCTCCACTGCAGAGAAATTCGCAAGCTGCGCGACAAACTCGGTCGACTCCAGCGGCTTGAGCGGATCCTGATTTTTCATCTGCGTTGTCAGCAGCTTGAGGAAGGTTTCGAAATCCCCCGTCGCGCTGGTCAGCGTTTTGGTTTGATCCGTTTTCGCGGACGCCGCCGTGGCGGGCTGCGTGTTCATCACGTCCATAAGTTTCCCTCTCTAAAGCCGCATATCGAGGCGGCCAGACACCGTCCCTTGCGCCACAACAATCTGCTCCGTCTCAGGCGGCAGCGCGGCGAATGATGCTCCGTTTTCTTCCGCCAATCTGGGCGGCTCTCGCTCCGGCGCGTCTCCGAAATCAAGTTGCGCGCCTTCATAGCCTGCATCAACGAGGTTCTGCTGAAGCAGATCCGCGTGACGGCGCATGAGATCGACCACCTCAGGGCGTTCCGCCTGAACCATCGCCGTAACGCCTTGGTCTGTCACCGAAAGATGCATCGTCACCCGGCCCAACTCCGCAGGATCGAGGCGAAGGACGACGCGCTCATGCCCGCCGAGTTTCTGCACCTCATAGTGCACAATCTCGGGACGCGGCATGTTCGCAACCTGCGGGGTCGTATGCGTTGCGACCACGTGAGGCGCATCTCGGCGCGCTATGTGCGAGATGCCGTCAATATCGATGTCCGGCGCGAGATCGGAAGAGAAATTTGAGGGTGGAGCCGCGTCTGACATCACGTCAACTCGCGTTTGCGGAGGGGGCGTGATCACGCGCGCGGCAGTATCATTATAAAGCTTCGGCTTGAGGTCGTCGACAGCCCCGAGCTTCGTTTCACCCTCATGCTCAAAGGCTTCGGCGACTTGGTCAGCCATCACACCGACATCTACAGACGAGGCGGTCATTGACATGCTTGCCAGAACTTCGCTGTTTGAGTTAGCCGGCACCGCACCTTTTGTCTCCTGCGGCGTCGAGGTGGCTTCCCAAAGCTGCCTTCTCGCATCGGGTGATTTGCTACGAACGGGCTCCGACTTCTTTTGCTCGGCCGTGACTTCGGCATTCGATGATTGCGTCTGCACGGACGCCGCAACGGCGGTTAAAGCAGGGTTGTCAGGAGAAGCTGCTACATCTTTGTCAGTTTGACGGGACGGTTCCGTCAGATCGCGAGCGGTATCGGCGATTTCCGTCGGGTATTGAAGGGCGTGCCCTTCCGCTTCCTCTTGCGCTGCGTCTGTTGAGATGTCGACATCAGCCTCCGGAGAAGACGCTGCAACCTCCAGAACATCTGTGCTTTCAGCGACCTCTTCATCTGAAGCAGTCGGATCATCCTCGTCCGCCGACAACGCGGTGATCGCCTCCGCGAGATCTACTTCCTGCTCCGCAAACCCCTCATCCACCTGACTTTTCGTGAAAATCATATCGAAAGAGGCGACAGGCACCTCGGGGTCAACGCTGTCCACGGCCTTGGGCGACGGCTTCTTGTCCGCAGCCATGCTGGCCCCGAGAATCATCATCGCTTCGCTCATAGACGCATCACCCTCTCGATTTCGCTCGAAATTTTCACAGACAGACTAAGAAATCATTTACGCGAATCAGGCAGGTTGGGGCGTGAAAGAAGCGAGGTGCGATGAGCGTTCACTCTGTAAATATGGCCGGTTTGGCGAAGGAGCCGCATCCGAAACTGCGTGCGGTGGCGCAGGATCTGGAGGCTAATTTTCTCGCGGAGATGCTGAAATTCAGCGGGCTTGGCGAGTCTCGTGAAAGTTTCGGAGGCGGCGCGGGCGAGGATGCTTTCGCGTCCATGCTCACCACCGAATATGCCGATCTGCTTGCGGCGCAGGGCGGCGTCGGGCTTGGCGAGCAAATCTATCAATCCCTTGTGGAAAGGATGGCGGAATGATCAGTCGGATGCTGGCGCGGATGCGCTTGAAAACATTGGAAAGACTTCTTGAGGAAGAGCGGCGGCTTTTGCTTGCCGGAGAGCTCCACAAGCTGGTGGAATATGCGGCGCAGAAGGATGAGGCACTGCGGGTCATCGAGGCGATAGATGAAAGCGTCGCCGAACCGCTGGCGGAGTCGATCAAATCCGTGCGGGACAAGGCGGCGCGCAATGTCGGCCTGCTGAAAGCGGCCATGCGCGGGTTCAAAGAAGGCGTCGAGGCCGTTGCCGCGCTCCGGGCCGAGCAAGGCGCGCTGACGGTTTATGGCGAGTCGGGCCGGGCGGAAGCGCTGAAAACGCGGGCGTAGGCCGGATCAGACGCAGTTGACGGTGAACTGGCGGAGCCGCAATTCGGCTGTCGCTTCCTGATTGCGCTGACCAATGCCCTTGCCGTCGCCAGCGCTCACGGCACTCTTGCCTTGGGCGGCGCAGATGCTTTGGGTGTCCGCCGTCGCGCGGGCTTCTGTGGTCACTTCGGGATCATAGGTCACCAAGACTTCGGAACCGATCTGGAATTGCATGTGAATGCCACGCGACATCAAGGGGTTCTGCGCCGTGATATCCCCCTGCCCGATCGCGCCGGCATTGCTCGTCGGCGTCGAGGTGGTCGTGCTGCTTGCGCCGCAAGCCGCCAGGAAAAACAGGGGAAGAAAAGCGTAGCGCATACCAACACTCCATGATTGATCTGCGCCACGCTATCACCGCCCGCGCGCCGCGATCAAGCGGGCGCGGACGGGCGAGACATAAGAAAGCGTTACCAGCTTCCGGTGTTTTCCATGCTAGCCCAAGGCTCTTGCGGTGGAAGGTGGTCCCCCTCCTGCAAAATCTCGATGGAAATGCCGTCAGGGGATTTCACAAAGGCCATATGCCCGTCCCGCGGCGGGCGGTTGATCGTGACCCCCGCATCCATCATTTTCTGGCAGGTCTCATAGATATTCGCGACGCGATAGGCGAGATGGCCGAAATTCCGCCCGCCCTCATAGGTTTCGTCGCTATCCCAGTTATATGTCAGCTCCACTTCGGCCGCGTCCTGACCCGGAGGCGCGAGGAAGACCAGCGTGAATTGTCCTTTTTCGTTTTCCATCCGGCGACGTTCCTCTAAACCAAGAAGGTCGCAGTAGAATTTTTTGGACTCTTCGATGTCGCGCACACGGACCATTGTGTGCAGATAGCGGATACTCATAGGGTCCTCCTTAGTGTTGATGGGAGTAACATATGCCGCTTTCACCCGAGCAAAAGGCCGAAATTGAAGAACAACGTTCTGAAATCCGGGAGACGCGCCGCGCGGTGGCCCCCGGCATGGAGGCGCATCTTTACGAGGCGAAAGAGGTTCTCGACCACGGTTTTGTCCGGGTGATCGACTATATGGGCGACGATGCGGCCATCGTTCAGGCGGCGCGGGTGTCCTATGGGCGCGGCACGAAAGCGGTGCAGAATGACGAGGGGCTGATCCGATATTTGATGCGTCATTGGCACTCGACACCGTTCGAGATGTGCGAGATCAAGCTGCATGTGAAGCTGCCGGTTTTCGTGGCGCGGCAATGGATCCGGCACCGGACGGCGAATGTGAATGAATATTCGGCGCGATATTCGATTCTGGATCGCGAGTTTTACATTCCGGCGCCGGAAAACCTGTCCGCGCAGTCGAAAAACAACAAACAGGGCCGCGGCGCGGTTCTGGAGGGCGAGGAAGCGGCGCGGGTGCTCGATCTGCTGAAAACCGACGCCGAGCGCGCTTACGACCATTACGAGGACATGCTGTCGACGGACGGTCAGCAGGGTCTCGCGCGGGAATTGGCGCGGATGAACCTACCCGCCAATGTCTATACGCAATGGTATTGGAAAACCGATTTGCACAATCTTTTCCACTTCTTGCGCCTGCGCGCGGACGCCCATGCGCAATATGAGATCCGCGTCTATGCCGATGCGATTGCCGATGTGGTGAAGGACTGGGTGCCGATGGCGCACAAGGCTTTCGAGGACTACGGCATGGGCGGCGCGCAACTCTCCCGCATGGGCGTCGACTGCCTCCGCCGGATGCTGTCCGGCGAAAAGGTCACGCAGGAAAACAGCGGCATGAGCGCGCGGGAATGGCGAGAGTTTGAGGGGATTATAAAAGCGAGTTAAAAACTCGCTTTAGAAACTTCAGCTTTTTCTATTTCTCTTTCACCGTGGTAGCTGGATGAGCATTAGCATAACGCTCGCTTACAAACCGCCCAGTTTTGGCGCTTCTAGGACTACCTGTAGGAGCGCCGCCACGCTTTTCAGAAAGAGTAGTTGATGGGTGTGTTTTCGCATACCTCTCCGAAACAAACTGACCCGACTTCGAACTTCTATGATTTTTACCGGCCATCTCATACCTCATGTGGTGTAACATTTAATGACACACACTATATCGAGATATACCGATTCGATCAAACTAAATGGAACGAAGGCGGAACAGGCTTTTCCAGCCTAACGCCCCCATCGCCGGTGGAGCCAATACCATTGCCCCGGATGCGTTTCGACGCGGGCGGAGAGGCGGGTGTTGATCTCGCGGGTCATGGTTTCGGCGTCGCTTGGGGGGATCGGGGCCTCGAAGGCGATGTCGATCTCGTTGGGGTCTTCGCGGCGAATGCCGAAAGCGGGGACCATGGGAATGCCGTATTTCAGCGCCAGTTGCGCGGGCGCGATGGAGGTCAGCGCGTCATGGCCGAGGAAGGGGATGTCCTTGCCTTTACGGAATTTTTGGTCCGTCAGGATGGCCACGAAGCCGCCTGAACGGAGGTGTTTGATCATCGCGCGCATCCCTTCTGGGCCGCTGTCGAACATCGGCTCGCCGCCCTCGGCGGTCATGCGGACGAAGAGATCGTTGTAATAGCCGTTATTGTTGTCGCGATAGATCGCGCCGGTCGGCAGGCCCTCGGCTTGCAGCACGGCGCGGATGGCTTCCCATTGGCCGAAATGGCCGGAGACGATGATCGCGCCTTTGCCCTTGGCGGCGCGTAGAACGTCGAGACCGGGGCCGCTTGGGTGGAAATGGGTCAGGCGCTGCTGGAATTGGTCGTTGTTGAGGAGTTCCGATAAGCCGCGGGTGACATTGCCGCCGACGGCGCGGATGATCTCGGCGCGACGGGCCTCGGGCAAATTGGGCCAGATGAGGGCGAGGTTTTTCTCCACCCGGCGGCGCGGGCCGAGGGGGAGCGCGATCAGGAGCCGCCCGAGCGACGCCCAGAGGGCGGCGCGGGTCTCGAAAGGCAGCGGGCGGGTCAGGCCCCACCACAGGCGCACAGGAAGAAATTCAAACCACCTGCGCAAGGTTTTCTGGTTTCGCGTTTGCATCCCTGTCCGCTAGCATGGCAGCCGTGACCGGGGAAGGGAGTTGCTATGCAAAAGATCGTGGTTTTGAGCGGGGCGGGGCTGTCGGCGGAGAGCGGCATTCGCACCTTTCGCGACACGGGCGGTCTGTGGGAGGATCACGCCATTGAGGATGTGGCGACCCCGGAGGCTTTCGCGCGTAACCCCAAGCTGGTTCAGGAGTTTTACAATATGCGCCGCCGTCAGGCGAAGGATGTCCAGCCCAATCCGGCCCATGAGGCGCTGGCGCGGCTCTGGCAGTCGGCCCCGGAGAAGGTCACGCTGGTGACGCAAAATATCGAGGATTTGCTGACCCAGGCCGGGGCGGAGGATGTGGTGCATATGCATGGGAGCCTCTTTTCGGCGCTGTGCCTGAGATGCGGCGCGCGGTCGGACTGGCGGGAGGATATGGGGGCGGAAAGCGTCTGCCCGGCTTGCGATCGGGCGGGCGGGCTGCGGCCCGATATCGTGTGGTTTGGCGAAATTCCCTATCATATGGAGCGCATCGAGGCGGCGCTGGCGGATTGCGATATGTTCGTCTCGGTCGGCACCAGCGGGACGGTGTATCCGGCGGCAGGTTTCGTGCAAATGGCGCAGATGGTGGGCGCGCGACGGGTTGAGCTAAACATGGAGGCGACGGCCCCGCATCTTTATGACGAGAGCCATCAGGGACCCGCCAGCGAGACGGTGCCGGCCTTTGTGGATCGGGTGCTTGGTGAGGCGCTCCCTTAACATTGCCGCCCATTCTGCCTATATCGGCCCGAACTGAGGAGGACGATTATGAGCGAGCAGGATTTTCCCGGATGGCACGGCACGACGATTATTGGCGTGCGCAAGGGCGGCAAGGTGGTTGTCGCCGGAGACGGGCAAGTCAGCCTCGGCCAGACCGTCATCAAGGGCAGCGCGCGCAAGGTGCGGCGGCTGACACCGGGCGGTCAGGATATCGTCTGCGGCTTTGCGGGCTCCACGGCGGATGCGTTCACGCTGCTCGAACGGCTTGAAAAGAAGCTGGAAAGTCATCCGGGGCAGCTCCGCCGCGCCTGTGTGGAACTCGCCAAGGACTGGCGGATGGACAAATATCTGCGCAATCTCGAAGCGATGCTGATCGTGACCGACGGCACCGATTTGCTGGTCATCACCGGCGCGGGCGACGTGCTGGAGCCGGAGCATGAGATTGCGGCCATCGGGTCGGGCGGGAACTTCGCGCTGGCCGCGGCCCGCGGGCTTTACGACTATGAAACCGACCCCGAAGAAATCGCACGCCGCGCCATGGCGATTGCCGCCGATATTTGTGTATATACAAATGGCAATCTGACGGTGGAAATCATAGAAAGGGCATAGTCATGCCTTGGCTTTACCTAGTATTCGGCGGAATTTTTGAAGTCGGCTTCACAACCGCGATGAAAGCATCGGACGGGTTTACACGCGTGATCCCCTCCCTCGCCTTTCTGGTCTGCGCAGCTCTCAGCTTCTGGTTCTTGTCCCGCGCAACGCTCCATTTGCCAATCGGCACCGCCTATGCGGTGTGGACCGGGATCGGCGCGGTCGGGACGGTGATCATGGGCATTGTGCTCTATGGCGAGCCCGCCGGCGCGATGCGGCTCTTTTTTATCGCCACGCTGGTCGGCTCCATCATCGGGCTGAAATTCGTGTCCTGACGGGCATTTCCAACAAAAAGAAGGCAGTATGACTGATCTCACTCCCCGCGAAATCGTCTCGGAACTCGACCGGTTTATTATCGGCCAGAAGGACGCCAAGCGCGCCGTTGCGGTGGCGCTGCGCGGTCGCTGGCGGCGGCGGCAACTCGATGCGTCACTCCGCGATGAGGTGTTTCCGAAAAATATCCTCATGATCGGCCCGACCGGCGTGGGCAAAACCGAAATCTCGCGCCGTTTGGCCAAGCTGGCCAAAGCGCCCTTCGTGAAGGTGGAAGCGACGAAATTTACCGAAGTCGGCTATGTCGGCCGCGATGTGGAGCAGATTGTCCGCGATCTGGTGGAAAGCGCCATCGTGATGATCCGCGATCAGATGCGCGAGGATGTGAAGGCGCAGGCCCATGAGGCCGCCGAGACGCGGGTGTTGAACGCGCTGACCGGCGACGAGTCCCGCGAGGCGACCCGCGAGATGTTCCGCAAGAAGCTGCGGGATGGGGAGCTGGACGACAAGGAAATCGAGTTGGAGGTCGCCGACACGTCGAACCCGATGCAGATGCTCGACATGCCCGGCATGGGCGGTCAGATGGGCATGATGAACCTCGGCGATATGTTCGGCAAAGCCTTTGGCCAGCGCACAAAAACGCGCCGGGTGAAGGTGAAGGACAGCTACGAGCTTTTGATCAATGAAGAGGCGGACAAGCTTCTCGATCAGGAGACCGTGCAGCGCGAGGCGCTGCGGGCGGTTGAGGAGAACGGCATTGTTTTTCTTGACGAAATCGACAAAATCGCCGCTGGTGAAGGCCGCCGCGGCGCGGATGTGAGCCGCGAGGGTGTACAGCGTGATCTGCTGCCGCTGATCGAAGGCACGAGTGTGGCGACGAAATATGGCCCGGTGCGGACGGATCATATTCTCTTCATCGCGTCCGGCGCGTTCCATGTGGCGAAACCGAGCGATTTGCTGCCCGAATTGCAGGGCCGCCTGCCGATCCGCGTGGAATTGCAGGCGCTGACGGAAGAAGATTTCGTGCGGATTCTGACGGAAACCGACAATGCTCTGACCCGCCAATATACCGCGCTGATGGAGACCGAAGGCGTCAATGTCAGCTTCACCGAGGACGGGATCGCGGCGCTCGCCCGGATCGCGGCGGAAGTGAATGGTTCGGTCGAAAATATCGGGGCGCGGCGGCTTTATACGATTGTCGAGCGGGTCTTTGAGGAACTGGGCTATACCGCCCCGGATCGCGGTGGCGAGGCGATCACCGTCGATGCCGCCTATGTCGAGGGACAGCTTGGCGATCTGGTGCGCGACACCGACACCAGCCGCTATGTTCTGTAACAAAGGCTTGCGCGGAAACCCCCTATCGAGGGCAGTGATTTGCCCCTAAACTGCGCGCGAAGGAGAAATTTATGAAGAGATTTGCTTTTGCAGCGACGCTGCTCGCCGCGACGCCGCTTCTGGCGGCAGATGCCGAGGATAAATTCGCCGTTGAGGGCCGTGCCGCGCTCGCAAGCTGCGAGGATTTCGTTGGCGCGCGGGAAAACAACCCGGAGCTTCACGCCGCTTTTGTCGGCTGGATGGAAGGCTTCATGCTGGGCGCCAATGCGTTCACGCCGAATGTCTATGACGCAACCCCTTGGCAGAACGTCGAATATTTCGGCGCGGCGATTCAGAGCGCCTGCACCGAGAACCCGAATATGGCCGTCGGGATGGTCGCGAGCGGGATCATGAAGCGTCTGACCGAGGAGCCGCTGACCGAAGAGGTGGCCCGCGTGACCTTCGAGGATGGCGACAACCGGGCGACCATCTATGAGACGGTGGCCGAGGATCTGCGCCAAGTTCTGAATGATGGCGGTTACAGCGCGGGCGAGGCCGGCGATATGGACGCGCTGGAGAACGGCATCAAGGCGTTCCAGTCGGAGAATAACATTCCGATGACGGGCGTGCCGAATATCACGACCTTGCATCAGGCGTTTTCGCAAAATCTGAGCGCGGAGGATGCCGGGAACGCGGACGCGCCCGCGAATTAATCGTCGCGCCAGCGGGCCGCGAGCGCATCGGCGTCGCGGCCAAAGGCGAGTTCCAGCATCCGGCGGGCGCGGTAAAATCGCGTCCGCGTCACGCAGATCCAGGCGAGCCAGCGCGCCCGTAACCCGCTGATCCGGGTCGATTTGGCGACGCGCAGGATCTCCGCCGGGGGCGACAGCGCCATCGCGACGCCGCGCAGCGCCCATTTCACATCACTGCTCCGCGCCTCATAGAGATGCGCGATGTGCCGGTCCCATTTGCGGATCAGCTCGTCATAGCTTTCACGTGCGGGTGTTTCGACAATCATATCCGGGAGATAGCGGATCGTGAGACCCGCCGCTTTGGCGCGCTTGCCCCAGTCGATATCCTCGGCGACGGAGAGGCCCGCGAAGTCCCCAACCTTGGCGAAACTCGCCGCGCGAACGCCCATATTGCCAGTCCCGGTATAGCCATTCACCGTGACGTAGTGCTTGTTATTATAGCCATAAACCGCCTCGTAAGCCTCGATCATGTCGAGATGCTCAGGGTTGCGGAACGCGATGCGCACATCGCCCCCGACCACGTCGACGCCGCTGTCGAGCCCCTCTTTCACCGCCGTGAGCCAGCCCGGCATCGGGTAGCAATCAGCGTCGATGAAGGCGAGATAGGTGCCGCGCGCCAGCGCCGCACCCTTGCTGCGGGCGGGACCCGGGCCGGGCGTTGGCTCATGGGCGAGGGTCACGAAGTTATATTGCGCGCAAAGCGCCTCGGGCGGCGCCTCCGAGCCGTTGTCGACAACGATAATTTCGGCGGCGATCCCACTGGTCTCACGCTCCACGGAGAGACGGCGCAGAGTCTCTTCAAGTTGTTGTTCCGAATTGTAATTCGGGATGATGACCGAAATGACCGGTGGCACGATAGGCCCTCATGACGTTACAGATTTGGCAGCACAAAGACCTGCTACACCACGAATCGTCAATCATTTCTAAATCTTTTTGGACAATTCTCCGCGACTGTTGAATTTGCGAGGAACGGCTTCACCGAATCCTCGTGTCTTTTGTCGTTCCTGCCAAGCTAGGGAGCGGCAAGATGGCATTGAAGCGGGTTAAGGTCACAGGACACATCGGCACCTCGGGCGGGGAGCCGGTGACGGGCGGCAAGGTGCGGTTCGCCTTGGACAGAACGGATTTCGACGGCACCATTGCGGTGGCGACGAATGAGACATTTGAGGTGGCGCTGTCGGCGGAGGCGGACGGGACGGCGCGTTTTGAGGCCGAGGTCTGGCCCAATGCGCGCGGTACGGAAGGCAGCCGTTATCAAGTGGTTGCGCAGTATCATTACCGCGCGGAGGACGGCGCGACGCAGAGCGCGAAGCTCGATTATGGCGCGCTGACGGTGCTGGATGTCCCGGCGCAGGATATCAGCTCGCTGCGGCCCGCGGCGGCGCTCGTGCCGCGCAAATTGAGATTCGTCACGGCGGAGGCGTTCGCTGCGATGGATGAGGCGAACCGCAGCGCCGGGAATTTCGCGATCCTGCGCGAGGCGGCGGATGGACCGTTTGCGAATGTGCTGGGCTATGCCGATGCGCTCTGGCTGGAGGGGCGTTGCGTTCACCAGATTTTCGAGGACGGCGCGGAAAGCTGGCACGCGGCGGCGCCGAAGCCGGAGATTGGCCTGTCGGACCTGAGCCTCGCCGATGGCGCGGAGGCCGGGGATGTGGTGGCCCAGATCGGCGCGACCATGGCGGGCGATCTGCGGTTTACGCTGGCAGGCGGCGCGGGTCTTTTTGCCATCGACGGTGCGGCGCTGACGCTGGCGCGGGATCTGGAGGCGACGGATATTCCGCCTTTTGCGGTGACGATTACCGCGACGAGCGGCGAGGCCAGCGTGAGCCAAAGTTTCGCGCTGACCATTGACGGCGATGTGCCGCGCGGACTTGTGGTCGATCCGGCTGCGCCGCTGGTTGCGGCGAAGACCCCGGCGGGGACGGAGATCGCCCAGCTTCATGCCGACAACAGCGATGTGGAATTTGCGCTGACCGAGAGCGACGGTCCGTTTGCGGTGCGGGGCCGTGCGCTGATCACCACGGGTCCAGTCGCGGCAGATGCGCTCTACACGCTGACGATCACGGCAAATAACGCCATGGGCGAGGCGCAGATTTTGCTCAATATTGCGACACTTCCGGCGGAGATCATCGACGATACGCCCGCCGAGAGCGACCTGACGCTGACGCCCTTCACCCGCGATTTGACGATTTTCGACAGCGGCGCGGCCTTTGGCCGGGACGTGGCGACGGTGCCGCTGTCTGGTACGGCAACGGCGGGCGCGGAGATCGAGGCGCGGGCGGTCAGCACTGAGGATGAGGGCGCGACCTCGACCGCGTGGCAGCGTGTTGGCGCGGCGGATGCGGACGGCGATTGGCAGGGTGAGATCAGCGTTTTGCGCAACACGTCGTGGTATCGCGTGGAATTGCGGGCTGCGGGTGATGCGGACGCGCGCGTCACGAGCGAACAGCGATTTGGGGCCGGGCATGTGGTCGCGCTGCTCGACCAGTCGCTGAAGGCGCAGATTTTCAGCGGGCAGGACGGGACGGACGGCCCGGCGCTGTCGCTCCCGGAGGGCGATATTCAGGTGGTTTACAGCGATGAAAGCCAGGATGCGAGCGCGCCGAAATTGGTTCATGTGAAGGCGGCGGCGGGCGTCAAAGCGTCGATGGAAGCGATGGCGGAGACGCTGTCCGGCACGCTGCCGGGCGAGAAAGTGATGTTTGTGGATCTGGCGCAGTCCGGGGAGGCGCTGTCGGTTTTGGTGGATGACATAAAGTCGGAGCGCAAATGGACGGATCTGGAAGCGAGTGTGGCGCTGGCGCGGGCCGATGGGGCGGAGATCGGGGCGCTGCTCTTCTGGCATTATGCGACTTCGGCAAGCAAATGGGGCCCGAACTATGGGCAGAATTTGATGGCCGTTGCGCTTGGACAGGATTGGGATGGGACGACGCTCGGGCGCGGGTCTGTGACCGTGACGGGTCCGGCGGGGCAGAGCAGCATTCGACTTGATCACGCGTTTACCGATCTGTTCGATCCGGCGGTGACGCGCTTTTGTCTGATGGCGCCGGAGAAGCGGGTGCTGAAAGAGGATCTCAGCAATGCGGTGACGCTGGCTGATGGCGAGGCGACGAGCCACATGCACATGGCCTATGAGGCGGCGCATCTGTCGGTGCGGGCGCTGGCGGAGAACCCGGCGGCGGGTGGGGCCTTTGCCTATGTCGGCTTTGCGCCGACATCGTTCCGCACGGGTTCGGCGGTCTCGCCGCTCGATCCCCATGCCAGCCCGGATGATGCGGATGGGATCGAGCGGCTCGGGCGGCTGGTTGCGGTTGGCGCGATCTATGCGCTCGGGCTGAGCGAAACGCCGCTGCCGGTGCTGGATCAGGCGGAGCTGTCGGCGGATGGGGTCACGCTCTATTGGGGCAGTTCGGCGGGGGCGCTGACGACGACGCGGCTCGCGCGCGGGTTGCCGCCGATTGACGGGACCGACGCGCATCGGACCGAGGTGATGGGCTTTGAGGTCAATGGCGTGGCGGCGAGCTATGCCGCGATTGAGGGGGGGCGTGTCGCGCTACGCAAGCCGGATGGTGCGCTCTGGACGAAGGAGGATGTCGTGACCTATGGGCGCGGTGGTGCGACCGGGATGTTGCGGGTCGAGGCCGATCAGGCTGCGGAAGCGTGGATGAACACGCCGCTATTGGCGAGCGATGTTTACCCCGGTTTGGAAGGGGTGCCGGTGGCGACGCTGCCGGATAATGCTGCGGTTTTTGCTGCACTCTCGGAGGTCACGAATACGGGCGCGGCGGTGCGGCTGGCGAGCGGCGGGACGTGGCTGCAATCGCCGAGCTATAGCGCCATGGACGCAACACCGAAGGGCGTGACGATTGAGATTGAGGGCGAGTTTGCACTGCCGCCAAGCGCGTTCTATACGCTCGCGGCGGACCCCGGTTTGCAGTTTGTCTGGCAGCTTGGGTCGACCGCGAAGGGCGTAGCGGAGCGGATTTTGGTTAAGGATCCTGAGACCCGTGTGAAGAGCGAATTTGGTGATTATGCGACGCGGCAGGTGCCGGATATTGCGGCGATCACGCGGCTGCGGCTCTCGCTCGATATGGAGACGGGGCGGATCAAGACGTTCCATAATGATGCGCTTTGGACCGATGCGGTGATTGCGGATCCGTATGGGTCGATGGATCCGACACGGCTCTTGCTGCTCTTCAACAAGTCGCTGCATTCGGCGAATGAGCCGCTGGCAGGCGAGGCGATTTCCGGCGTGCGGGTCTGGTTTGAGACGACGGCGGAGGGGAGCGTGCCAAGCCGTCAGCCGGACTTCGTCCTTGGCGGGACTCTTGGAGAATGGACCGGGGATCTCGGTGGCTGGACGCTTCTGGGGGATGCGCCGAGCGCGGCTTAACCCGAGACTTTGCTGCGCAGCATAAAGCGGGGCGTGGGCGGTGATCGCCTGCGCCCCTTAGCTTTTTTCGGTGGTGGTTTCGCGCTGGTATATGTCGTCGAAACGAGCGATGTCGTCCTCGCCGAGATAGGCGCCGGTTTGCACTTCGATGAGGTGCAGGTCCAGTTTGCCGGGGTTTTCGAGCCGGTGCATGGCCCCTAGGGGCACGTAGATCGACTCGTTCTCGCCGATGATTTTGCGGGTCTCGCCGAGCGTCACGAGCGCGCTGCCGGTGACGACGATCCAGTGTTCGGCGCGGTGGACATGTTGCTGGAGCGAGAGCTTCGCGCCGGGCCGCACCATGATCCGCTTCACCTGAAAGCGCGGGCCGACGGAGAGCACGTCGAACCATCCCCATGGCCGGTGGGTGCGGGTGAAATGCTCGGCCTCGGGGCGCTCTTCGGCCTTGAGGGTTTTGACGACCTGCCCGACTTCCTGAAGCCGGTCCATGGGCGCGACCAGAACCGCGTCGCGGGTGGCGATGGCGGCAATATTCTCCAGCCCGAGGCCGACCAGATGCGGGCCTTCGGGGGCACTGTGCAGGTAGCTTTGGCGGCATTCCATCGCGCGGGCGTCGCCGGTGACGGTCACGCCGGTCTCGTTCTGTGCGCCTTCGCGCCAGAGGGCGTCCCACGCGCCGAGATCGCTCCAGCCGCAATTGAGGGGGACGGCGGAGATCGCGTCCAGCTTCTCCATCACCGCGTAGTCGATGGAGATGTCGGGGAGCGTTTCCCACGCGATCACCGAGAGGTGGATGAAATCCGATTCGTGGCGCGCTTCCGCGAGGGCGGCGCGGACGGGGGCGATCATTTCGGCGGCGTGGGTCTCATAGGCGGCGAGAATGTCGCGGACGCGGAAGAGGAACAGGCCGGCATTCCAGAGATAGTTGCCGGAGGCGATCATCTCGGCGGCGCTGGTGGCGGAGGGCTTCTCAACAAAGCGCTGGAGTGGTTGCGGGGTGTCCGCCGGACCGGTGAGTTCGAGATAGCCATAGCCGGGCTCGGGCCGGTCGGGCGTGACGCCGAAGGTGACGATCTGGCCCGAGGCGGCGAGCGGCACGGCGGCGTCGAGCGCGGCGTGGAAGGCGGGCATGTCCTTGATGAGATGGTCCGAGGGCGCGACGAGCATGAGATCATCGGGACGGTCGCGCAGCATCATCGCGGCGGCCAGAACCGCGGGCGCGGTGTTGCGCGGGGCGGGCTCGACCACGAGGCGCGCGCCCGGCTCATGCATGGCGTCGAGTTGCGCGGCGGCGGTGAAGCGGAATTCGCGGCCCGTCATGACCAGCGGCGCGGCGAATTGCGGGCCGCGCAGCCGCGCGAGGGTTTGCTGGAACAGGCTCTCTTCCCCGGCGAGTTCCGCGAACTGCTTGGGATAGCTGCGGCGCGACACCGGCCAGAGCCGCGTGCCCGAGCCGCCGCACAAGATCACGGGATGGATCATCATCGCCTCCTCACATCGCCATGACCCTATAGCAGCGGTATCAAGGTTAAAATGCCATTAACCGCGGCGAAAGGTCTGGGGTGAGCCGCTTACTCCGCGCCGGGAATGAAGCGCGGCATCTGGTCCAGCGAGGTCGCGAGGAAGGCGTCGAGACGCGCTTCGGCATCCGCTTCGGTCTCGTCCGGGCGGATCGGGGTCAGCACCCGCATCAGCGCGCCGTCGCTCCGGCCCATTACGATCTGGTCTTTCATCGCCTGGAATTTGGCTTTGAAGTCGTTGGTGAGCTGCGCGCCCCGCTGGTTGAACCAGTAATAGACGAGCATTTCCTCCAGCCCCTTGGTGATGACCGCACGGTTGACCTGAAGGTTTTCGAACCCTTCCACGGATTGCGGCTTCTGGATCGGGCGGATGTTCTTGATCTCCCAACCCGCGCCCGGAATGCAGACCTCGGGCGAGTGGATGCCGGAGCCGTCCGTCTGGTCGCGGTAGAAGGCCATGAAGAGGTTCACCGGAGCGCCCTCGCCCGCCTTCACATAGCTGGCGTCGAGATAGTCATCGGCTTTCAGCACGCCCTCAATGGCCGGATCGAGGCGGCTGCTCACGCCCTGCCACCCATCGACGGAGAGCGGGAAGACGGCGAAGGGCGCGCGGGACGGGACTTCCGCCTCACGCTCGGGCGCGAAGATGAGCGCCGCCGAGAGTGCACCCGCAATGGCCGCCGCAATGGCGAGCGGGCGGATGAAGGGGATGGTGCCGACGCGGGCGAGTTCCGGGCGGATCGAGGTGAAGTCGATATCGAGCGCTTCGGAGAGCGGTTTGGGGTCGCTGGAGAAGCGCTGCATCGCGATGGCCATGCCGAAGAGGATGGCGATACAGATGGCGAAGATCACCCAGCCTTCGAAGAAATGCAGGAAGCCCTCGGCCATGCCGATGCCGTAATTGTCCACCATCACGCCGATGATGGCGATGCGGACCGAGTTCATCAGCACGGTGATCGGGACGGCGGAGAGCAGCAGCACGGCCTTGTGCCAGCGCGGCCCCGAGTAGAGCATGCAGAAGACGTAGGAGAAGGACATGATCGGGAAGAGATAGCGCAGGCCCGAGCAGGCTTCGGCGACCTGAAGCTTGTAGAGGCCGAGGTCGATAATGTTGCCTTCGAGGAAAACCGGCACCGACAGGAGGCGCAGGAACCAGACGCCGAGCTCCGATGAGATGAATTGCAGGCTGGTCGAGATTTTCCAGTAAATGAACTGCGGCAGCGGCAGCATGAAGACGAGATGCAGCACGCCCGGCCACATCGGCCAGCCGCGTTTCCAGCCCATGGTCATGAGGATGAGTGCGCCGACCCAGAGGATCAGCCCATAGGTCACAATGTCGTTAATGCGGACGAGTTGGCCCACAAGGGCGATGAAAAGGGCGAAAACGGCGACAATCAGGCCCGGCCAGCGGTCCGTAATGGGCGCATTCGGCTCCGGGACGCGCTTCAGATCGTGCAGGAAGAGGTAGAAAGAGAGCAGCGGAATGATCGGGCCGTGGCTGTATTCGGGCAGTTGCCAGGCCTGCAAAAGCGAGGTGAAGCCCGGCCAGAACACCGGCAGCGACGCCACAATTGCCAGAAGAAGCAGCCCGAATCCAACAGGTTGCCGTGCCGAAAGACTATCGGAAGAAATGGTCATGCGTCTCTCACTCTTACTCACCCAAAGACATGTGTTCGCCCCACTGTCTCAAGGCTTTATACACCAAACTTGTCCGAAGGACACTTATGCGCAGTTAACAAAAAAGAAAAGACCGCCCGTGGGCGGTCTCTCTGTGTTGGTTAAGGCGCGGTTTGTGCGCGCCTTGGCCGGAGCGCTTATGCGCTGCGTTTGCGGCGGGCGAGGCCGAGGCCGGCGACGCCGAGGCCGAGGAGCGCGAGGCCGCCGGGCAGCGGCACGGGAGCTACGTTGGAGGTGTAGGTGTAGACGCCCGAGCCGGAGACCAGCGCCGATTCCAGCCAGCCATAGGAGGCGGTGCCGCCCGCGGCCCAACGGATCGGCGGGTTTTGCAGATCCGCGGTGCTCAGCACGTCGAAGGACACGCTGTCATCGCTGCTGGCGGCAATGTAGCTGGCCAGATCCGCCGCATCGATTTCGAAGGTCACGGTCGCCGTGCCGCCAATGGACGTGCTGGCATTGGCGGTTTCGCCGATGCCGATCTGGTCGAGGCCGGTGATCACCAGCTCATCATAGTTGTTGAAGGTGAACGCGGTCTCTTCCCCGCCTTCCGAGCCGGTGATGACGCTCTCGCCGGTCGCATAGGTTTTCGCATCGAAATCCGGGAACACCGTGCGGCCGAATTCCCAGTCCTGCGCCTTGTCGGTCTTCAGCGTGACCTGCGAGGTGTTGGTGATCTGGAGCTGCGCCGAATAGTCGAACTCGAAGGTAAAGATCGCGCCGGTCAGGGTGCGGTCGCCGCCCTGCTCGTCGAATTTGTTGAAGGTAAACGTACGGTCGAGCGCCTCGATCGACGTTGTGCTGAGCGATGCATCCCCCACCAGGGTCGCATTTTCGGTCGCGGCCAGAGCTGCGGCCGGCAGAGCGGCAATCACAGCAGCGGTTGCGATAAACTGTTTGAACATGATGTCCTCTTTCCTCACCCGTTGCGCCTTGGCCTTGCGCTCATCGCATGCCGCCGCGTCAACGATTTCTTAACTAACATAAGCGGAAATCCGCCCCAAGGTATTTTTGCGCTGCATCAATCCCAAGGGAGGGAGTTTGGGACGGCAAAACAACGCTTTGACCGTCCCTTCTCTCAAGCCCGAGGCGATTAGCCGCAGACGCAATCCTGTGCGAGCTCATCCCACGGCACACCGATCAGCATGATCTGACCGACATTGGCATCGGTCTCGTCGATCAGCCCGTCGCCATTGCTTTCGATCATCGGCGCGACCACGACCCCGACGAGATCGCCCTCGCCCGGCACGAAGCCATCGCCATTGGCCAGCGCGAGATCGACCATGTAGCCAGCCCCCGGATAGCCATCGATCGTGTCCATCTGACCCGGCTTGAGCGTGTCTTCGTTGACGAGCTGCCAGGTGGCGTAGAAGAGATCCTGGAAATCGAGGGTCGTCTCATCAATGCCGTCGCCATCGGTGTCGACCGTGCTGCCGAGCAGGCCTTCGGCCTGATTGAGCAGCCAGGTCGCCTCGTCGAGACGGCTCTGGTCGAGCACATCGGTGATGAAGCTCGGCAGCTCCTCATCGACGCAATAGACCAGCGCATCCTCGGGACGCGGCGAGTCCTCGACGGTGAAGAGATCGCCCTCGGGATCGATACAGACCGCGAGATAGCCTTCGCCGGTCAGCAGATTGTCC
>NZ_JBLEFH010000011.1:0-92085 GCF_047345645.1 Jujubicoccus corallicola
CACGAGGTAAACACCCGATCCCATCCCGAACTCGGCCGTTAAGACCCGTAGCGCTGATGGTACTGCGTCTCAAGACGTGGGAGAGTAAGTCACCGCCAAACCTGACAAAAACTGCGAAATGCTCTCAACGCAATCTCAAAACCATATCCCGATCCCCCAAAACGCATCGGGAGACCCCGACGACCGATAAAACATCGGCGTCACCAACGCGGGGTGGAGCAGCCCGGTAGCTCGTCAGGCTCATAACCTGAAGGTCGTAGGTTCAAATCCTACCCCCGCAACCAAAATCTACATAGATATTGACGAATGATCGCAGCGGTAAGAGGTGGTTCGGGGGCTCTGAACAGGTATCGGGCGTTTCTTAAGTGGTTTTCCGCCTCGGTTATGTGTAAGCGTTGCATATGACCCCCTCAATACACCCTGCACAGCAGATATCCTCTGTGCAAATATGCCCGAAAACAAAGGGCACTATCCTTGGAACAGCACCCACAATCTTTCGAGGCTTTCGGCTTTACCATCGAAGTTCACGCCGGCGGTCGGCGGGTCTGGCCGCCAAGCTTCAAGCGCTACATCGCCAGAAAGATGGACAGCGGCGAGTTGACAGTCGCTCAGATTATGGAGGCCTGTAAAGCCTCCAAGTCACTCGTCTACAAGTGGCGGGCCGATGTGAAAGATTCAAAAAATGTCCGCTCCGTGGCCGTCCGCCAAGAGAAGATGTTTTCCGAAGTTCTCATCAAAGAAGCCGCATCCGGAAGTGGTAACGCCGAATGGGATGGTCGCATCCATCTAATTGGGCGCGGAAGCTCTCTGACGCTGCCGATAACATACCCCGTAGAGGATCTGGTCAAGATTATCCTAGCGCTGGAGGGTCACGCATGATCTCGCCGGCCGGCAACTTCAGGATCTATCTGGCTTCGCGTCCTGTGGATTTTCGCAAGGGTATGGACGGGCTTGCAGCGATCGTGCAGTCCGAATTCGATCTTGATCCTTTCTCCGGCGCAATCTTCATCTTTAGAGCCAAACGCACCGATCGGCTCAAGATTGTAGTCTGGGATGGAACCGGCCTCATCCTCGTCTACAAGCGCATAGAAGGCGCGGGATTTGTCTGGCCAAAGATCAGCGATAGCACCATCTCCCTAACGCGTTCACAATTCGAAGCTTTGTTCGAAGGGTTGGACTGGACGAAAGTGCGGAGCCGGATGCAGCGGAAGCCATCTGCCGCCTGAAGTGGCCGTGCATGCTCAGTGTGGCGAACGACCAGTTTTGCCCCTTTCAACGCATTCTGCATGTTGTTCCAGCGGTAGCTTTCAGGTCCCGTTTGCTGCCCCGGGCTCACTCGGCAGCGTCGCGCGGTCGAGGCGTCATTTCCGTTGCAACCAGAGCGGTAAAAGCCCTTGCCAATTCACTGCCATCGTCGGCCATGCGAATATGGGTGAGTGGTAGCTCCGGGAGATTGTAATGCGCAGGCGCTTCGACCAGATTTCGATCCGCCAACGACAGCGGTAGCGCAGCAATGGCGAGATCGGCCCGAATAGCGGCAACCTGACCCATCGACGTGTCGCTGGAATAAGCAACCCTGTAGGTTCGGTTGGCTGTTTGTAATGCTTTCAGGGCCGCATCACGCCACGCGCATCCGATCTCTGCCACCGCGAGGGGAAGCAACTCTTGCTCAACCGCACGCCCACCATCCAGAATAAGCCATTTCAGCGGCTCTGAAAAAAGGTCGCGCGCAGGGATTGCCGATGGGCCGACATCGTTGAACAGGGCCAGACTGAAGGAACCATCCGTGATGCCCTTCTGTACCGCATCGCTTGTCCCCAGCCGGACATCGACCTGAATGTTCGGGTGAACCTCTGCCAAACGCCGTAAAAAACCCGGCACAAGGGACACGCCAAGGTCATGTGGCGCGGCCAGAGAGAGGCGACCCGCCAATGGCGACTTTCGAAAGATTGCGAGGGTTTCGTCGTTTAGGCCTAGAAGACGGCGAGCCTGTCCCAGCAACGTCTCGCCTTGACTCGTCAGCGCGACATTGCGCGCATCCCGGTCCAGCAACCGAGCGCCCAAAAGCTCTTCCAGCTTCGCGATCTGGAGGCTAACAGCCGAAGGTGACTTATGCACCCGCGCCGCCGCGCGCCGAAACGACCCGGTTTCACAGATCGCAACAAAGCTGCGCAGAGCCTCCAGATTGAGGGTCCGGTTGGTCAGATCCGTCCAGTCAACAATATCGCATGTTTCGTTTTTCTGCACCATAGGATGAAGTTATATCGATTTCTTCAACGCTATCCAATGTCTATTCTCCAACTAGTATGGAGAGGGAGACAGCATGTCGATCAGTTCGCGAAATATTCTGCCGGGCCTTGGTTGGGCCATCGTTGCGATCGTTGTTTGGTCGGGATCTCTGGTGATGCTGCGGCTCGGCGTCACCACAAGCCTGAACGCCTATGATCTGACAATGTTGCGGTTTGGGGTAGCGGGCGTGCTTCTCGCTCCTGTCGCCTTACGGCGCGGCGGAGCGGGAACCGACCGATTGGGTTTGATTGGCCTTGGCGCAATTATCTGCGCGTTCGGGGCACCCTACGTGTTGCTGATCGCTTTCGCCATGAAAACTGCCCCCGCTGCGGCTGCAGGCGCCCTTAATCCGGGTGTCATGGCGATTGCGTCTGTCTTGCTAGGCCGGTTGATTCTTGGCGACCGGGTTGGTGTTGTACGCTTTCTCGGGTTGGCCTTGACGGCAGTGGGAATTGTTCTGTTCGCTTGGGCCGGTGGCGTGATCACGACCTGCCACCTGATCCTGATCGGCACAGGCGTCATGTGGGCCAGCTATGCGCTGATCGTCCGCCGCGCCGCCATCCCGGCACTGAATGCGACGGCAATCGTTGCGGTAGGGTCGGCGATTTTCTATCTGCCTGTCTATCTTATAGTTTTGCCAAAACAGATACTCGCAGCACCATTTACGGACATTTTATTGCAAGCCGGATTTCAGGGCGTGCTTGTCAGTGTCGCCGCCATCTATGCTTTCAACCGTTCCGCGGAACTCTTGGGGCCAGTGGCGGGGGCGACTCTTCCGGCCCTCATTCCGGTGGTGGCACTCGGTCTCGGCGTCTTGGTTCTTGGAGAAACAGCGGGTGCGGGCGAATTTGCGTCGGCAATTCTAGTTAGTGTGGGTCTGGCGCTGATACTCGTCGGAAAGCCAGTGGCGCATTGGGTATTAAGCCATATTCCAAGCGGCCTGATTGGAAACTGGACGTTTCCAGGCCGAAGAGGCAGCCGTTGACACCTGTGCAACGAATGTCCGCTCAACTAACCTTCGAACATTGTTCAGCATGGCGGTCAACTCAGTGTTTGTCAGGCAATCTTTTTGGCAGTGTCCTCGCATTGGTCCGAGGACGCGCTATTTAGTCGCGTGAAGTTTTGCAGCGCTGGTGTAAAGGTAATTGTTAAGTCTTCGGTCGCAGAAGAAGCGAAAGCACCATGGCCCCAATAAATAGCAACCCAAAACCGAATAATGCGGCGGCGGCGTAGAACCAGTAGGCGGACGTGCGAGCGATTGTGCTTCCGGCACTTACAGGCTCTTCATATCCTATAGCAGGATCGAGCAGACCTATCTGCTGCTGCACGTTCAACATTTGATCATATGCTGCAAAGGATGCAATCAAACATATGATGCCCAAGATCGCCAAAATGACAGAGGGCGAAACTCGCGGATAACGCGGCGGCCGGGCACTGCGCGGCGTTCGGTCCAGGCTATCCAAGGCAGCATCGATCAATTCATCGCGACTGCCAGCCTTGTGGCGAGAAAACATAGTGGAGCCGATCAAATCGCCACTACGCTCAGGCTTACTTTGAGGTAAGGTCATAGCTCTCCAACATACTATCAACTAAAAAATGCTCAGCCGCTCGCCTTTCACCAAAGCGAACACTCTGCAAGATGTGCGCGGTGTAAATCTGGGAGACAAGTCGCCATCTTTCTTCGACAGAAAGAACAATTCGGCGCTCTTCCGCTCGCCGCTCCAGAGCAATCCCGATATTTCTTATCTCGGCCAAAATATCGGCCTTGTGACGCATGCCGACGTCAGATTCGTCGCCATACATCATCCAGATGGGATCAACTGCATACTGCTCAAGCAGGGTCGCCAAAACTGAGATGGGGATGTCGCGATCACCACGGACATAATTCTGCAGGCTTGTCCGGCTAATGCCCAAAATTTCGCAGAATTTTCCTTGTGACACGCCCTCCATCCGTCGGACGCGCTCAAGCCGATGTCCAATTGTATCGCTAATCTCGTGTTCGGCTGACGTTCTATTCACATTATAGCTCTTTACAGATGAACACAAACGTGCTCATTTTTTTACCAATGATAATCGAATCAGTGAAATCAGGGTATACTCTCGCAGAATGGAACAGAATCCAACTCAGTTTTGCTTGGAAACGCCGCAGCAACTTGCTGACAGGGTTCAGGTACCTGTTGCAAGCATCAGGCAGCTTATTCGCAGCGGACGGTTGGATCATATTTATCTCTCCCCTGGTCGCAGGAACCCCAAAATACCGCGAGGTGCTTGGGAAAGGTACCTAGAAAGATTCATGATTCGGGCCGCAAGTACACCGCTGGACCAAACGCATAATGTCGAAAATTCATCGAAGGAGGACAGCCATGACATAGACCGCAATTCGTAACGTCATGGTCTGAAAAGGCTGAGGCCCTCGGGACTGGCATCCCAAAGGCCTCGGAAAATCTCTCGGTAGAGGATTTCCTTATTCATCCCACGACAACGCCAAGAAGTCAACGAAAACGCGCACGGGTGACCGTGCGCGACCACTAGGCCTATGTCACTGGCCCATAGGGATGAAAATCATGGAGTATATACAGAAGGCCTGCGCTCAGCTCGCAGGGTATTGGGACTGCGAGATTTCGCGGATCGCGTCGGAAATTTCCAGCGCGGACATTCGCCGCGAGGCGGAACACCGGAAAACCCTTGTAACTATGGAAGCCTCACTCTCGAACCTCAGCGTCAAACTGAAGGTTGAAGTTGCGCACAGACGACGTATGGAGGCACAGAACCGAAAACTCCGCGATATGCTTTTCGGTCCATCGAGCGAGAAAACTGACAAGGACGGCAGAAGGCCGGACGAGCCCAATAGCGGCGCTGAGATCCCAAAGCCAGACAAGCCCAGGCCAAAAGCCGGAGGTGCTGCAGCGGCGCCACCAGAGGCTCCCAAAAAGCGCGGTATGCTGGGCCGCCAGAAGGTAGAAATTCCTCCACATATACCTCGTGAAGTTCGCGTTTTTGAACCGGAAAAAGGAGTCGGTTGCGGCTGCGGCTTCGAACCGCGTAAGGTCGGCGAGCAAATCATCGAACGGCTTACCTACGAACCCGCCAAAGTCTACGTAGTTGAAGAACACTACCCAAAATACGCGTGCCGTTGTTGCGGTAAGTTTGTGCAGGCAAGAGTGCTCAAACAGGCCTTCGACTATACTCGTTTCGATGACTCGCTGATTGCCGGACTTCTGGTCGGGAAGTTCGCAGATTTTATACCAAACTATCGGCAAGAAGAGATCTCCAAACGTTCCGGGATCAAGTTGCCAAGATCAACCATGAGTCGTCTGACGACGCAGGCTGTCGATGCCCTGCTTCCCGTGTTCTACGCTCTGGAGGCTGATCTCAAGTCTTCATCGAAGCTGTTGATGGATGAAACAGTCATGCCGCAGTTACTGCCGGGAAATGGGCGAACTAAAACCTGCTTTGCATGGGCGCTTTGCCGCGATGATCGCCGCTGGCTTGGTAACGCGCCGCCCGGCGTTGTATTTAATTTCAGGCAGTCTCGCGGTGGTGAACATGCCGAAGATATCCTGCGTGGATATCGCGGTATCCTTCAAGTTGACGGCTATGCCGGATATAATCGGCTGGCAAAGTTGGATCGCGAAGGTGTCCCTCTGACCCTCGCATATTGCTGGGCCCACGTTCGCCGCAAATTCCTTGATGTCCACAAGGCGACAAAGTCAGAAAAAGCTCAGGAGATTATTGATCTGATCAATCAGATGTATGAGATTGAGAGGCGGTTAAAGGGCCAGCCTGCAGATTTGCGCTTGACTGTTCGCCGGGCAGAGACAGCGCCCAAAATCATGCAAATCAGACATCTACTTGAAGGCTTATCTGGGCAGATCGCGATGAAATCGACGCTGGGGGAGGCGATTATGTACACGCTGAAGCTTTTCGACGGCCTCACAGTGTTCCTTACCGATGGCCGCGTCGAGATCGACAGTAATCCCGTCGAGAACACCATCCGGCCTATCGCGATGTTGAGAAAGAATGCGCTCTTTGCCGGGTCTCCGGTCGGCGGTCGCAACTGGGCGGTTATGGCAAGTCTTATGGCGACCTGCCGAATGAATGGTGTCGAACCCTATGCCTACCTGAACTGGGTCTTCGATCAGATGGCCAACGGCTTGCCGCGGTCGCAGTACAATAAGCTGCTACCGTGGAACTGTCCGAAGGGTCGGCACGGGATCGAATAGCGCTTCATATCAGTTAGAATGCCTTCAGCCCGCCTAGCACGCGCCGGGCGGGGTCGCCGGGCGGTTGATTTCAGCAACTCGACTGACGCAACCCGGCCGCGGATGCATCGTCGGGCCCAAAATATTCGACAGAAGCTTTAGTGCTATAATCGTGTGCCATGCGATACCGATCATAAATCTCTACCGGCCTGTCGGTTAGTGCTTGCTATTTTTCTTGTTGTTAGCGACAAGAAAATATGGTGCTGACAACGATTCAGTTTACGCAGGAGCAGGCGCGCGATATCACACAGGTGTCGCCGGGCTGTTTGCGCGCTTGGCGTAAGGCTGTGCGATATTTGGCTGACAAGCCAGGTAAAGCGGCGCGCTTCACCTTCGCGGACTTAGTGGGACTTGCTATCACTGGTGAGCTCACCAACGCCTTTGGAGTACGGATCAGCGACATTGGAAGCAGCGTAGATAAGTTGTTTCGCGAGCTCGCCGAGGCGCGACCGGCCCATCTGGAAGGCCTTGTCGCGTTGATTGGCCCTGCATCGGCGCACCTCCTGACTATCGGCGATTTTCCGACGCGGCGGATAAAGGAGCCCACGCTAGTGGTGCCTTGCGATCCCATCATAAACCAGATCAGTGCGCGTATGATGCCCGCGACGCCTGCTTTGGGACAGAGTGCACTTCCTTTCCCCCCGCAGATAATCAAGGCCGGAAAATGAGCGAAAAGAATCTCAGGTGTCCGGCATCATCTGCGCAGGGGTCCCAGCAGCAGCTGGTCAGCGCCTCCTACAGTCGTTTGCCTCCAACCATAGTGGTGGGCTTACAATGACTGGGTTCGTCAATATCGATTTTGTCAAAGAACTTCGGCGATTTGGTGCGGACGACGCGGCCTTACACCTCCTTGACCATGACGAGCCTGCGCTCCTTCCTTATGCGACCTTGTTGTCAGCTCGGAATGGCGAGGACGAGGATTTAAAGGCGGTAGGTGGTGTCTATGAGTGGCAAGGTGCGCCGCTTGTCTTTCTAGTTGCAGCCGACCAATTGGGCGAGGGCGACACCAGACTGCAGCGCATCCGGCGCGTTCTCGCGATGCGCGGTGATGCGCCCTATCTCGGCGTCGTTGGGCACGGGCGCCTCGATATCTATCATATCGGCCTCGACGGTAGGCGCCCTGCAGAGGTACGCGTTGATATCGGGGTGCCGGCAGGCCAGGAAATCGCAACGATGGCGCATCTGGCAAATGCCCGGCCTGGCGTGTCGGCGGGCAATCGACAGTGGATTTCACAGGTAGTTCTGAAGCTGCTCGGCGGATCGATAGACACCCTAAAGACAACCTGCGGCGTCGATGATGACGATGCGATATCGCTGGTCGGGCGTGCTCTCTTCACGCGCTTTCTTGGCGATCGTAACCTGCTGGGATCGTTTTGTACCGACAGTAGCGCAGTAGGGGAACTGTTCGACGATGCCGCAAGAGCGGCTAGAACGTCAAAATGGCTCGACGAAACCTTCAACGGCGATTTTTTACCGACTTCTCATGGAATATGGGATCGCCTGCCTCAAGACGCTTTCAAGACGCTGGGAGACATCCTGAGGCGTGCGCCCGGGGGCCAGTTGGCTTTAGGCTGGGAAGAACGCTGGGATAATCTCGATTTTGCCCATATTCCGGTCGGGGTGCTAAGTCAGGCCTATGAGCACTATCTTCACAAACACGCACCGGGTCGGCAGCGACGGGAAGGCGGTTTCTACACACCGCGACCGATCGCGGACCTAATGGTTCGTGGAGGACTTAATGCGGTGGCACGTAAAACGCCAGTTCACACAGCCCGCATTCTCGATCCCGCTGCGGGCGCCGGCGTATGCCTGATTACTGGGTTCCGTCAGCTGGTGGCAGAGAGCTGGCGTGCGTCAGGTCGCCGTCCCGGCACACGCGAACTGCGCCGCATCCTTTACGACCAGATTACAGGCTTCGACATCAACGAGGCTGCGCTTCGATTCGCGGCACTCGGTCTCTATCTTATGTCGATCGAACTCGACGCGCACCCTGAACCTGTCGGGAAGCTCAAGTTTGAGAATCTCCGTGGGCGTGTACTCCTTAAGATGAGCGGAGACGGGCAAGAGAGCTCGCTGGGAAGTCTTGGGCCTGCCGTTGGTGCTGAACATATCGGTCGATATGATCTCGTCGTCGGCAATCCGCCTTGGGCAACGAATACCCACCTCCCTGAATGGGGGAAAGTGCGGGCGCTCATCCATCGTATTGCCGCCGAGCGTCTTTCGGCGGATTATCCGCCGCCACCGATCCCAAATGAGGCTCTTGATCTGCCTTTTGTGTGGCGTGCAATGGAATGGGCGAAGCCACTTGGCCAGATCGCTTTCGCGCTTCATGCCCGGCTTCTGTTCCAGCAGAGCGATGGCATGCCATCAGCGCGACGGGCATTGTTTTCCGCAATTAACGTCGCAGGTGTGGTCAATGGCGTGGAACTTCGCCAGACGCGGGTATGGCCGGAGATCTCAGCGCCATTTTGCATTCTTTACGCCAGCAATCAGGTGCCTCCACAAGGTGCTGGCTGCCGTCTCGTCAGCCCGCGAATGGAAGGTGCGCTCAATCAAGCAGGCGCCATGCGGATCGATGCAACCAATGCTGAACTAATCACTACGCAAGAGATCGTCGAAACACCTGAAATTTTCAAGTTGCTCTTCAAGGGAACGCGAGCAGATATACAGGTTTACGAACGTTTGAAGGCTCACGTTCCCGAGCGCCTCGGCGAATATTGGCGTGACATTTTCGGGGTCGAATCGGGCAAGGCGCGCTTTACCGGCAACGGTTATCAGAGACTCGGTAAAAGCAGCCGCATCAGAAAACATGGTGATGGCTTGCCTGGCGTTCCAGCCGACTATCTGCAGGGTCGCCGGGAAGTCACCCTTGCAGAGATGCACAATATATTAGTCGATGAGAAAACACTTCCCTACTTCAATGAAGCTCGGATTCATGATCGACGACCCGCGACGCAATTCGATGGTCCGCTCGTCGTAGTGGGGGAATCGCCCCCCACATCTTTCGGACGTATCAGAACTGCCGTCGTACAAGGCGGGGCGGTTTTCAGTAAGAGTTTGAATGGTTACAGCACACCGACGCAAACGGATGGTTTGCTAGTACGGTACTTGAGCCTCGTCATCAGCAGTAAGATCGCACTGTGGCAGGTATTGATCACCAGCGGCAAGTTTGGATTCGAGCGCGAAACAGTCGAAAAGGCAACAATCGACCGCCTCTTTATCCCGACCTTAGAATCGCTATCTGATCATGACCGGAGAGAGGTATTGCGCCTCTTCCAACTGGTCCAAAATGGAGCGCGAGATGCGTGGGAGGAAGTTGACAGCTGGTGCGCCAGAATTTTCCATTTGCGCGAGCGTGACTTGCAAGTTGTGACAGATACGCTGCAGTTCAATCTGCCATTTGCTGAAAATCGTCGGCTGGCACAGTCTCGGGTGAAAGACGACGCAGTGCACCAGTTTTGCAAAGTATTGGGCAGCGAATTGTCCCTGTGGGGACAAAGGCTGGGCCGAAGCATAGAAGTACTTCCGGCGGCTAAACTCGACACTTCGCCGTGGCGAGGTGTTCGTATCAGCTCAAACGCGGCGCATACGAAACGGCAAGTGGTACCACATATGGATTGGACCAAATTTCTGCCTCTCGCAGACCATTTCGCAGCGACTGAAGTCATATTTAACGAAGGGGATGGCTGTCTTTGGTTGGGGCGACTCGACCAAGCACGCTACTGGTCAGAAACTCAGGCCAAACTTGTCGCACAATACGTGGCCTGGGAACATATGGATGTGTTGAAGGGGCGGGCAAGCGCGTGACATCCGGTTCTTCAGTGCCACGCCTCGAACAGATTGATGAACTGACGCGCGGCATCAAATTGCCTTTGGCCGCATTGCATGAAGAACATTTGTCATTAATCGCGGAAGTTGTTGCGCAGGCTTGGGATGATCTTTCTCGCACACAACTTGGCACGTTGGCAGTGGGTTCCGAAGCAGAAATCAACGCGCTGCTGGAAGCGCGCCTGAGTCACCTGATCGATGAGAATCCCTTATGGGAGCAGCTAGTGCGCTCTGTGGTTCGCGGCAAGGAGACGATTAGTTTTAATGGGGCGAAGCTCGAAAATCGGCCTGACCTTTCTATTTTCTTGTCGGGTCGATCTCCGGCGTTTCCTTTGGCTGTGGAATGCAAGCTCATTGATGCATCAAATGGTAAATCTGGAACACTCTACTGCAAGAACGGCCTATGCCGCTTTTTGGCCGGTGAATACGCTTGGACAGGTCGTGACGCCTTTATGCTCGCCTATGTTCGCGACCAATCAACGTTTGAGTCTTGCTTGTTACCGATTCTCGCTGCCGGTCGGACGACAAACCCAGACCCTTTTGCGGTGAGAGACTGGCCGGTGGCGAGGCGCCATAAAGAATTGGACCTAACGACGACCAAGCACGATCGCGCTTTTCGCTATCTGAACAGAGCAACGCCAGCTGATGAGCCCGGACCCATCGCAATCTGGCATCTTTGGCTTGTAACGCCCGTTGATCGCCATATGCGCGATCTTGGCGCGTAGCGCCAAGATAGGTCCCTACATTCCCGAAAGGAATACTGGTTTTCCGGGTTCAGATGCAACGCTTACGGTTATGTGGCTGCCGTTTTCGGTGTTGGCTGGTTGAAGTAGGCCTGATCTGAGGTTCGCCCGTCAAGCGACGAAGGTGGGCGCCGAGTGTTGTAAAAGTTGAGATATCGGTCAATCCCGGGGCGGGCGGCGGGGACGCTGGCATAGCCGTGCAGGTAAATCTCTTCGTATTTGACGGTTCGCCAGAAGCGTTCGACGAAGACATTGTCGCGCCAGGCGCCCTTGCCGTCCATGCTGATCCTGATGCCGCTGGTGTCCAGCACCTTGATGAACTCGGTCGAGGTGAACGGGCTGCCCTGATCTGTATTGAATATCTCGGGCGCACCATAGCGGGCCAGAGCCTCGTCGACAGCCTCGATGCAGAACTCCGCTTCCAGCGTGTGATCGACACGCGCCAGGCCAGAACGCGACGGGAGAACCAGTCGACCACGACCGCGAGGTAAATGAAGCCCCGCGCCATAGGGGCGTAAGTGATGCCCATCGCCCAGACCTGATTAGGTCGGGTGATGGGCAGATTGCGCAGCAGATAGGGGGAGATCTTGCGCCCCAGCGCTGTCTTTGAGGTGTTGGGCTTGCGATAGCATCGCCTCGATGCTCATCCGCTTCATCAGCGTGGCGACGTGCAGCCGCCCGACCGTGAAGCCTTCCTGAACCAGCAGGCCGCGCAGCATCCGGCTGCCGGCGAAGGGGACCTCAATGTGCAGCCGGTCGATCCGATGCATCAGCTGCAGATCGGCATCCGGCACCGGACGCGGTTTGTAATAGACCGCGCCTCGACTGATCCCCAGCACATTGGCCTGGCGGCTGACGCTGAGTTTCGCAGCAGGGGCGATCATTTTCTTGCGCTCGGCAACAGATCGGCCTTGCCGAGCGCGACCGATAAAAAATCGTTCTCTAGCGTCAGTTCGCCGATCTTCGCATGCAGGGTCTTCACGTCAACCGCAGGCTCCGGATCGGCTTTCGGGCCTTTGCCGCAAACCCCGTCGCGCCCTCCAAAAGCTGGTCACGCCATTGCCTGATCTGGTTCGGGCGGACGTCGAAATCCTGCGACAGCGCGATCAGGGTCTTTCCCTTGATCGCGGCCATCGCCACTTTTGCCTTGAATGACAGGCTGTGATTCCGGCGCGGACGTCTTGCCATGGTCTTCTCCTCGCTCGCGGCATCATGCCTCCATTACGCGAAAAATCCACTTATCCGAACTGTTCAGATCCCCCAAACCACCTCTGTAGCCGCTGACCTTCCTGGCTGAAGGCGTGGATCAAACCCTGCGCGGCAGGATCTCGTCTGACAGCTCATCTCGGATAATCTGCGCCACTGCGGCGATGACGGGCTCTGGTTCGGTGGGACGCTTGGCCAGATATAGGTCTGAATGCAGTTCGTTGGGGTGAATGTCTATTTTGCGGAACGCAACATTCGGCAGGGCAATCGCGCTGCTTGAGCGCGGCACCAGCGCAGCGCCTATTCCCTCATTTACCAGACCCAACACAGTGTGTTGCTGCGCAACGGTGTAAAGCTCACGGGGTACGATACCACGCGCTTTGAGGCACCCGTTAATAACTTCGGCGAGAAATCCGCCGCGCGCCGACGAGTAGCCGATGAAGTCGTGATTATGCAGATTTTCGACCCTTATGTGATCGTGAGAAAGCAGTGGGTCTCCCTTGTGTATTGCCAATACAAAGGGTTCGGACCAAATTTTTTCCATGGGGAGCTGGTTGCTCTCTCGCGGCAGACGGATAATCCCGAGATCAAGCCCACCGGAGCCCAAGGCCTCGATGGCCTCGAAGGTCATCACTTCGCTAAGGATAATCGTAACGTCGGGAAGTTCTGCGCGAATGCGGCGTGTAATGCGCGGAATGACCTCGATGGATGCAGAAGGGACGAACCCGATATCAACCGAACCCGCTGCTCCCAGCGCCGCTTGCCGTGCTGTCAAAACCGCACTTTCCGTACGGGTCAGGATGTCTGAAGCATCTTGCAAAAGCCGCTTTCCCGCCGCCGTTAATCTGACCGAGCGGTTGGTGCGATCAAAGAGCGGTGTTCCCAGCTTGTGTTCCAACAGCGCGATATGCCGGGACAACGGTGGCTGAGTCATATTGAGCCGCTTCGCCGCACGACGAAAATTCAACTCTTCTGCGACGGCAACAAAGTAACGCAATTGGTTGAGTTCGATCATGTGGCTGCTCATAGGAAAGGAATAAGTCTGAACGCCGGGGGTAGCAAGCATGTGCTGTTAGGCGCTAGCAAGAGCGTAGGGCTGCTCTTTGCAGCAGAAATGTTATATCCGAATGTGAAATGGCCCCAAATGAGGTGGAAAATGTTTGACGCGCGCGCTCTGACCGGCATGACCATTATGGGCGCGGTTGCGATCAGCGCTGCCGTTGATGCAACGATCGTACGGCTTCTCGCAGGTGATGTGCATCCTTTCATGATGGCTTTTACGCGTGTCACCTTTGGTGTCGTTGGTATTTTGCCGCTGATTATAAGCCGTCCGAGCGTTCTGCGGAGTCAGGCAAGGTTTGCGCATATCCTTCGGGCGGCGCTGAAGCTGGGCTCTCTGGTTGCACTTTTCGCTGCGCTTCAATCTGCGCCGATTGCGACGGTCACAGCCATTACCTTCGCCGCGCCGCTTTTCGTTACGCTTGGTGCGTGGCTCTTTCTTTCAGAGCGGCCGGGAAAAATACGTATTGCCGGGCTCTTCACGGGCTTTGCCGGCATTTTGGTCATACTCGCGCCAGCTATGGGCCTTGGAACTGGGCAGGCCTTTATGCTCGCGCTTCTGTCAGCATTCCTGACCAGTGCGATCCAGTTGATGCTTAAGACAATGGGGCGCGTTGATAGCGCGGATACGCTTGTTGTCTGGAACCTCATCATTTCCATCCCGCTGGCGCTGATCCCGGCTTTGTTATTCTGGTCGACGCCAACGCTCGCGCAATGGGCGCTGTTGGCTTTTCAGGGAATCTTGGGGGCCTATACACAGTTTGGCGTTACGCGGGCACTTCAGCTTGCCGATGCGTCGCTTGTCGCGCCGATTGATTTTCTCAAATTGCCTTTCGTGACGATAGCGGGCTGGGTCTTCTTTTCGCAAATTCCGCGAATCGAAAGCTGGATCGGTGCGGCGCTGATCTTGCTTTCGATCCTGTTTTTGGCGGCAAGTTCCCGCCTGAGAGGCGCTTCCGAGGGCGCATCGCTCTCCGACAAAGGCTTATGATACCGCGCTGCGGGTGAATGATACTCATATTGTATCATAGTGCATTAATCTTGGATAGACTCGCAGGACCTAATGCGTAACATTGTTAACGATCTAAAAAGAATGTCGCAACAAATGGCACAGATCACCTGACTTCCCCGCGGCAGCGGCGATCGCGGACACGAATTTACTTCGCCGCAATTTATGGGAGGAATTACAATGCGCTACATGAAATCCGCTTTCAGCGGGGTGGCAGCCCTTTGTCTGTCGACGCCGCTGATGGCCGCCGATACCGACGTGACCATCGTTCTAAACGAAGAGCTGGAGAATATCGAGCCCTGTATGGCGGCCCAATCCAATATTGGCCGCGTTATCCTGCAGAATATTTCCGAAACGGTCACCGAACTGAATGTCGATAATGGCGAGGTGATGCCGCGTCTCGCGACCAGCTGGGAAGATCAAGGCGACGGTGTATGGCGCTTTAATCTGCGTGAGGATGTGCAGTTCTCGGATGGATCGGATTTCACCGCCGAGGATGTAAAACACTCCATTGAGCGCACATTGTCCCCGGAACTGACCTGTGAAACTGGTGCGAAATATTTCGGCGGCATGACGATCACCCCGACCGTGGTGGACGATCATACGATTGATATCGCATCCGATCCTGCACAGCCCATTCTGCCGCTTTTGATGTCGACCATGACGGTTGTGCCTTCCGAGACTCCCGTTGAGTTCACGCGAGAGCCAATTGGGACGGGGCCATACATGCTGTCGAGCTGGGAGCCCGGTCAATCTATCGTTCTGGACCGCAATGACGGCTATTGGGGTGAGCAGCCCTCCGTGACCAAAGCCACCTATGTCTTTCGCGCAGACGATGCTGTGCGCGCCGCTATGGTCGAGACTGGCGAAGCCGATATTGCGCCGCTGATCAGTCAAACCAACGCAACCAATCCCGATACGGATTTCTCTTACCCGAACTCTGAAACGACCTATCTGCGGTTGGACCATGCTGTCGCTCCCCTTGATGATGTGCGCGTTCGCCGCGCGCTCAATCTTGCGGTCGATCGCGAGGCGTTTCTGGGAACGCTCGTTCCGGAAACGGCTGAACTGGCCACCCATATCACCGTGCCGACGACGCTTGGCGCTGGCGAAGAGCTTGAGGTTCCACCTTACGACCCTGATCAGGCGCGCGCTCTGATTGAAGAGGCAAAAGCCGACGGCGTACCGGTGGACACCGAGATCATGATGATTGGCCGCCGCGGGAACTTCCCGAATGTGACGGAGGTGATGGAAGTTCTTCAGCAGATGTTTAATGATGTGGGGCTGAATACGGACCTTCAGATGGTCGATGTTGCGGAATGGGTGAAATACTACTCCAAGCCCTTCGCATCCGGATCCGAGCCTTCAATTGTCGGCGCAATGCACGACAATAACCGCGGCGATCCTGTCTTCTCGATGTATTTCAAATATGCTTGCGACGGACTTCAGTCGGGCACATGCGATGAAACGCTGGAGCAGCAAATCGCGGATGCAACGGCGACAGCGGGTGAAGGTCGCGCGGAAGCCTGGCAGACCGCATTCCAGCGCGCTCATGAGATCAGCGCTGATGTGATGCTGTTCCACATGGTCGGCTACAGCCGCGTCTCGCCGCGCATCGACTTCAAGCCGACGATTGCGACCAATTCCGAACTGCAATTGTCGCAGATCAAGTTCAACGACTGATCCTTTACAGGGGGCGCCGATAGGTTGGCGCCCCTTCAAACTCTGGCTTCCAATGGAGTGGAACAATGCAGAAGTTTCTTGCGAAACGCGCTGTGTCCAGCGCCATCTCCCTGATCTTACTTATTATCGCGGTGTTCTTTCTCTCTCGGCTCACGGGTGATCCCACAGATCTTTACCTTCCGCTTGATGCCAGCCAGGAAGCGCGCGACCAATTCCGGCAAATTCACGGGCTCGATGATCCTCTGATTATTCAGTTTGGCCGCTATGTGCAAGATCTTGTCCGGCTCGATTTTGGGGACTCTATCCGCCGCGCCGAGCCTGCCCTGCCTCTTGTTCTCGAAGCCTTTACCTGGACGCTGCGTCTCGCTCTCATCACCATGTCGCTGGTGACCGTTTCGGCCATTACGATCGGATCGCTCGCGGCTTTTCGCGTTGGCGGCATTTTCGACCGGATTGCGACGTTCTTCTCCCTGCTCGGAGCCTCTGCGCCGGATTTCTGGATCGCGATCGTGGCGATTGTAGTCTTTGCCGTCGGTCTCGGTTGGGTGCCCACGTCAGGAACCGGGGGCTTCGAATACTGGATCTTGCCGATCGCTGTCCTCTTCATTCGTCCCTTCGGCCTCATTCTTCAGGTCGTCCGTGGCTCTATGATCAACGCGCTCGGCTCTGCTTATGTGAAGACAGCAAGGGCCAAGGGCGTGTCGCCCCGAAAGGCCATTTTCGTTCACGCTCTTCGCAACGGAATGCTACCGGTCATCACCGTGATTGGCGATCAGGCGGCGGCACTGCTCAACGGCGCGGTGGTGATCGAGACAATCTTCGGCTTTCCTGGAATTGGAAAGCTGATGATTGACTCGATCCTGAATCGCGACTTCACCGTAGTGCTGGCAGCCATCATGGTCACGGCGCTGGCGATCTTCATCATGAATATTCTAATCGACATCGCCTACGCGATCCTCGATCCGCGCATCCGTTACTGAGGAGAGCGTCATGTCAGATATAAACACTCCCACCAACGAAGCCAAGCCAGAACCCGGAAAGTTCCGCACCATGCTGGGACTTCTGCTGGCTGACAAGACCGCAACCATTGCTGCGCTCTTTCTTCTGGTGATTATCCTCTTCGCCATCCTGGGGCCGCTGCTTCTCGAAGAGGTTGCGACCCGGCAAAATCTGCGCGGGCGGAATGCACCGCCGTTTCAGACCGATCTGGGCTTTCTGATGTTCCTCGGGGGCGATCAGCTCGGCCGCCCGCTTCTGGCGCGGATTATTGTGGCGGCTGGTAACACGATGGCTGTCGCCACCGGGGCGGTGATTGCCTCGATGCTGATCGGCTCTGCCCTTGGCCTTATGGCGGGCTATTCGCGGGGCCGGATCGGCGACCTGATCCCCCGTCTTGCGGATGTGATCATGTCTTTCCCGTCACTGCTTCTGGCCGTGATCGTGCTTTATATGCTTGAGCCATCCGTCGGGAATATTGTGATTGTACTCGCGATTACGCGGATCCCCGTCTATCTGCGCACGACGCGCGCCGAAGTTCTCGAAGTGCGCGAGCGCATGTTCGTGCAGGCGGCAACTGTGATGGGTGCCTCACATAAACGGATCATTTTCCGGCATATCCTGCCTGTGATTCTTCCGACGCTGCTGACCATCGCCACCCTCGATTTTGCCTTTGTCATGCTGGCGGAAAGCTCGCTCTCATTCCTCGGTATCGGCATTCAGCCCCCCGAAATCACATGGGGCCTGATGGTCTCGCAAGGCCGCCCATATCTAACGACCGCCTGGTGGCTGTCCTTCTGGCCGGGTCTTGCAATCATCCTGACCACAATGTCGCTCAACCTGCTCTCGAACTGGATGAGGATCGCACTTGATCCGACACAGCGCTGGCGCCTTGAAATCGGAGGAAAGAAAAATGGCTGAACCCCTTCTTGAAGTTCGCGACCTCTCCGTCACCTTTCAGACGGTCCGCGGTCCGGTCCATGCGGTCCAGAACATAAGCTGGCAGGTCAATCGTGGTGAAGTGCTTGCCATTCTGGGCGAATCCGGTTCCGGAAAATCCGTGTCCGCCTCCGCAGTGATGGATTTGATTGACTGCCCGCCGGGCGAAATCACCAGTGGCGAGATTTTCTATGAAGGCCGCGACCTTCTGAAAATGTCGCACAGCGCGCGCCGCGCCATTAACGGCAAGAAGATCGCGATGATCTTTCAGGACCCGCTATCGCACCTCAACCCGGTATACACCGTTGGCTGGCAGATTGAGGAAACCATGGTCATTCATGGCATTTCCTCTAAGGAGGCCAAGGCGGAGACGCTGAGCCTTCTGGCAAAGGTCGGCATTCCGGACCCCGAAATTGCCGCGAAGAAATACCCGCACCAGTTCTCTGGCGGCCAGCGCCAGCGCCTGATGATCGCAATGGCCCTCGCTCTGAAACCGGACGTGCTGATCGCGGATGAACCGACGACGGCTCTCGACGTGACGGTTCAGGCCCAAATTCTGGAGCTTCTTGAGGAGCTGCAAAAAGAGACTGGCATGGCGCTTTTGATCATCACGCATGATCTTGGTGTCGTCGCGGAGATTGCCCATCGTGTGGTGGTCATGAATCGCGGTGTGATTGTGGAGCAGGGAACTGCTCGCGAGATTTACGCCAATCCGCAGCATGAATACACCAAGCGTCTGATTGCCTGTGCGCCAGGTCAAGGTGATATCCATGAGCAGCCCCTCGATACCGAGCCACTGCTTCAGGTGCGCGATGCGCGTAAGCTCTACGGCGCGTTTGAGGCCTTGAGCGGTGTCAGTTTCGATCTGCGTGAAGGGGAAACCCTCGCGATTGTGGGTGAAAGCGGCTCAGGTAAATCGACAACCGCGCGTATCCTTCTTCGGCTTGAAGAGGCGTCCGGTGGCACTGCGTTTTATCGAGGGCAGGATCTTTTCTCGCTCTCGCCCCAAGAGATGTTCAAGCTGCGCCGCGATATACAGATGGTGTTCCAGGATCCAACGCAAAGTCTCAATCCGCGGATGACGGTCTATGAGCTGATTTCCGAGGCATGGGCCATTCACCGGGAGATTCTGCCCAAGTCCCGTTGGAAAGAGCGCGTCAATGAACTGTTGGAAGAGGTTGGTCTTAGCCCGGAACACGCGCATCGCTATCCCCATCAATTCTCAGGCGGGCAGCGTCAGCGGATCGCCATTGCCCGCGCGCTTGCACTGGAGCCGCGTGTCATCGTTTGTGATGAAGCGGTTTCTGCTCTTGATGTTCAGGTGCAGGGGCAAGTCATCGCGCTCCTGGATCGCCTGAAGGCCGAGTTTGGCCTTAGCTACATATTTATCGCCCATGACCTGCCGGTCGTGCGCGATTTCGCCGACCGTGTGATCGTCATGAAGGGCGGCCGCATCGTCGAGCAAGGGCCGGTGCGGCAGATATTCGACGCACCTCAAGAACCTTACACGCAGAATTTGCTGGCCGCCTCGCTTGATCCGGATCCGGAGATTCAGGCCCGTCGCCGCGCGGAACGTCTGGCCGAGGAGACCGTTTAATGACCAAGCCCGATATCATGATGCTCTACCCTCAGCGCCCGGTTGCCATGGCCGAACTTGAGAAATCCTACAGGGTTCATCGTTGGGATGAGTCCGATGACAAAGCCACTTTTCTCGCCGAGCACGGCCCCAAATGCCGTGCGATTGTCTCAAACGGGCATGCGCCGGTGAACCGGAATATTCTCAATGCGATGCCCAATTTGGAGATCGTGGCCTGTTCATCGGCGGGTTTTGAAACCTTCGATCTTGCTGCATTGGCGCAGCGCGGTGTTGCGCTGACCAATACCTCGCAGGCGCTCTGTGATGATGTGGCTGATACCGCCATTATGTTGATGCTGGCCGCGCGCCGGTCACTGGTGAGGGCGGACAATTACATCCGCTCGGGCGAGTGGGCGAAGAAGGGTCCGTTTCCGCTACAGCGCAGCCTGAAAGGACGCAAACTCGGCGTTGTCGGGATGGGCACGATTGGGCAGGCGATAGCGACACGGGGCGAAGCGATGGGCCTTGAGATCAGCTATTGGAACCGCCGGGAAAAGGATGTGCGTTGGCGCTTTGTTCCCGATCTGCTAGATCTTGCGCGTGAAAGCGATAATCTGATCGTCATCGTGGCGGGCGGCGAGGGCACACGCAATCTGATCTCGGAAGAGGTGATGTCCGCACTCGGCCCGGACGGGCTGCTGGTCAATGTCGCACGGGGCTCTGTCGTAGATGAGGGCGCGCTCATTGAGACGCTGTCTTCTGGTCGCTTGGGCCATGCCGCGCTGGATGTGTACGCCAACGAGCCGAACCCGGATCCCAGATTAACGGCGCTCCCTAACACAACGCTGTTCCCTCATCACGCCTCGGGCACCATCGAGACCCGCGATGCTATGGCGATGCTTGTCGTTGAGAATTTGGCGGCGTTCTACAATGGCGAGCCGCTGATCACTCCCGTTGATCTCTCGGTCTACATTCCCAAGCCGGTCGAGGCCTGAGATGCTAAGATATTTTCTCTGGTCATATACGGTCACAGCGGCGGGCCTCGTCGGTGCCTTCGCTCTGGGCTGGAATTATTCTGGAACGCTTGAGGGAGGTCTGAGCTTTCTGCTCGTCGGAACGGTTCTTGCGGTTCTTGAAATTTCGCTCAGCTTCGACAATGCCATCGTCAATGCCAACAAGCTCAATCAGATGACGCCGATTTGGCGTCGACGCTTTCTGACATGGGGTATTCTCATTGCTGTCTTCGGGATGAGGATCGTTTTCCCGCTCCTGATTGTCGTTGTCGCCGCCGGTATCGGCCCGATCGAAGCCATTCGTCTCGCCGCGACAGACCCTGATCGCTATGCTGAAATCGTCGGCTCTGCACATCTTTCCATCGCGGCCTTTGGCGGCGCGTTCCTGATGATGGTTGCGCTAAGTTATTTCATCAATGAGGGCAAAGATGTTCATTGGATCGCCACCATCGAGCGCCAATTGCAAAAGTTCGGTTCTGTGCGCGGCACTGAGATTGCGTTGGTTCTGGCGGTCATCATCGGCTTTTCATCGGCGCTCGATACCGCTGATCGCGCGACCTTTCTTTATGCGGCGGTCTTCGGTCTCGTCACCTTCATGGCTGTTGACCTCCTGGGACATGTACTCGACCGTTCAGATGCCGCCGAAACAGTCGCTAAAGGAGGCCTGGGAGCCTTTCTTTATCTTGAAGTCCTCGATGCCTCATTCAGCTTTGACGGCGTGATCGGTGCTTTCGCGCTGACCCAGAACCTGTTCCTGATCGCGATCGGTCTCGGGATCGGGGCGATGTATGTGCGCTCAATGACCATCATGCTCGTCGAAAAAGGCGCGCTGACCCAGTTCCGCTATCTCGAAAACGGCGCATTCTGGTCGATCTTCGTGCTCTCGGTGATCATGTTCGCGCAGGCACTATTCCACATCCCGGAGGCCATTACGGGTCTTCTGGGCGCAGGGTTCATCGGCTTGGCACTCCTGTCATCACTTCGCCACAACCGGATCGTGGATAGTCGCGACTAAAGAGTAGGCGGCAGGGCGCAGAACGACTCTACGCCCATGTCCTCAACAAAAACACCATGCCGGAGGAGGCACATTTGACCAACGCTCAGCTTCATCATGACGAGATCACAGGGATCCGTCTCAGCCATCTTCTTGTGCCGATTGCCAAGCCTGTATCCGATGCAAAAGTGGCAACGGGGCTTCAGTCGCCGCTGGGTGCAGTGGATCTTCTGCTGGTCGAAATCGCGTCCAACGGAGGTCATGTCGGCTTCGGCTTTTCCTACACGTTGCGGGCGGGCGGCACGGCACTGATGGCGCTGGCGCGTGAAATTGCGCCCTTGCTCGAAGGGCAGGATCCAAACCGGATTTCCTGGCTCTGGAGCCTTCTGGCCTGGCGCACGAACTCGCTGGGTGAAGGCGGCGCCGCGGCCCAATGCATCGCGGCTTTTGATGCGGCCTTATGGGATATGAAGGCTAAACGGGCCAACCTCCCCTTGGCTCATCTTCTTGGTGCGCGCCGAGAAGCGGTTCCTGTCTACAATACGTCCGGTCAATATCTTCAGGCCACGATCCCGGAGATGCGCGAGGGCGCTGAAGCGGCGATTGAAAGCGGTATCGGCGGGATCAAGATGAAGGTCGGCCAGCCGGATGCTGCCGAAGATATGCGCCGCATCGCCGCGTTGCGTGACATCACCGAAGGACGTGCCGCCCTGATGATTGATGCCAATCAACAATGGTCGCGTTCCGCTGCGGGCAGCTTTTGCCGCGCTGTCGACGATTTCGGGCTTACCTTCATAGAAGAGCCGCTTGCGGCGCGAGATCATGAGGGCCATGGCGCATTGGCCGCGAAGCTGGTTACGCCGGTCGCAACAGGCGAGATGCTGACTTCCGTTGCCGAGCATCGTGCGCTCATTAGTGCAGGCGGTGCCGGGTTTTGCCAGGTCGATGCGCCGCGCATTGGTGGCATCACACCCTTCCTGAAAGTCATGGCGATGGCGGAGGAAGCCCGTATCGGCCTCGCACCGCATTTCGTTATGGAGCAGCATATCCAACTCGCGGCCGCGTTCGATGGCCCCGTCTGGGTCGAGCATTTCGACTGGTTCGAGCCACTCTTCGAAGAGCGTCTGGAAATCCGCGACGGCCAGATGTGGCTCCCGCGCAGGCCCGGTTTTGGTCTCACGCTTTCGGATGCCGCACGCCGCATGGCGCAGGATGACGTCACACTGGGGCGAATGCCTGACGCGTAAGCCCTACCAAATATAAAGAAAGGAACTCCCAATGATTGATAACAAGGATCTTCAGGAACGCATCCGCGAGGGCTTGCTCTCCTTTCCCGTAACGCCGTTCGATGAGAACGATGCGTTCGCGCCCGCGCCGTTTTCCGAGCATTTGGAATGGCTTTCGGAATTCCCCGTTGCGGGGCTTATCGTTGCGGGCGGCACGGGTGAGCTCTTCTCCCTTACACCATCGGAAGTTTTCGAGGTGGTGCGCGTTGCCAAAGCTGCTCAGCCCGGCCAGCCCATTATTGCGGGATGCGGCTATGGCACAAAACTTGCCTGCGAGATGGCCCAGGGTATCGAAGCTGCGGGGGGAGACGGGATTCTGCTCCTGCCGCATTATCTGACCGAAGCTCCGCAAGATGGTATCGCCGCCCGTATTCGTGCCGTCTGCAAATCGACCAAGATGAGTGTGATCGTTTATAATCGCGGCCAGGCTCGCGTGACAGCGGACACGCTTGCGCAACTGGCGGAGGAGTGCCCCAATCTGATCGGCTTCAAGGATGGCACAGGCGACATCGACACCGTGCGCCGCGTCACGCTGCGCATGGGCGACCGGCTGAGCTATATCGGCGGCATGCCCACGCATGAGCTGTTCGCGCAGGCCTATCGCGGCGCGGGGATGCCGACCTATTCCTCGGCGGTGTTCAACTTCGTGCCGAACATCGCGCTCGAATTTCATGGGGCTTTTGTCTCGGGTGATGATGCGACATGCGAGCGTCTCCTACAGGAGTTTTACTACCCCTTCGCGAAGATCCGCGATCGGAAAACCGGCTATGCTGTGTCGGCGATCAAGGCCGGGGTACGATTGCGCGGGATAAAGGCCGGCTCCGTCCGTGCGCCCTTAACCGATCTGACGGAAGAGGAAATGAACATGATGAAAGCTTTGGTCGAGGGGCGATCATAATGCCCAAGGTTGCATTGCTTGAGTTTTTCGACCCTGAAATTCGGGAAAAACTTCAGGATCTGGCTGGGCATGATCTGGAGTTGATCTTTTGCGAGAGCAATGACGACGCGGATCGCGCGAATGCGCTCCGCGATGCCGAATATGCTTTGGTGCGATCTATCCCCATGCCCGCCGCTTTGCTGGATGCGGCACCGAAACTGAAGATGATACATCAATGGGGCACCGGGACAGATGGTATTCCCATAAAGGAAGCCATCGCGCGCGGGCTGACCATTGCGCGCTCGCCCGGCGTCAATGCGCCAACGGTGGCGGATTTAACCGTGGCGCTGATGCTGGCATGTCTGCGGCGCGTGGTTGTTGGCGACGCTCGGATCCGCGAAGGGAAATGGGCCGAGCCAGACCTTTACGAGATCGGGCGCGATCTTGCGGGCGCACGTGTCGGGCTGGTGGGTTATGGCGCAATTGCGCGCGAGGTGGAGAAGCGCCTGCGCGGTTTTGACTGCGAGGTGCTCCATTCGCGCGCCTCTGGCGGTCCCAATTCAACGCCCTTTGAAGAGATGATCGGGCAGGTGGATATCCTGTCGCTTCATGCGCCCGCGACGCCTACAACGCGGCATCTGATCAATAAAGACACGCTAGGGCGCATGCCGCGCGGTTCGGTTCTCATCAACACCGCAAGGGGTGAGTTGGTGGATGAAGTGGCACTTGTTGATGCGCTGAAAAGCGGCCATCTCGCATCTGCCGGGCTTGATGCGTATTCAGTGGAGCCGTTGCCGGATTCTTCGCTCCTCAGAGATGCCCCGAATACGGTTCTCTCAGCGCATTCGGGCGGGCGCACCCGGCAAAATTTCGATCGGCTCGTGCGGCATTGGGCAGGCAATATTCGCGCGCATAACGAGGGGAACACAATCGCTGAGGAATGTCTGGTGAGTATTTGAGCGGGCTAAGGGGCCGCGCGTCTTACCTTCACTTTTTACCGAGAAAAGGTTTTCAAAAGAAACCAATTTCCATAGCTGCGCAAGAAGCTAGCAAGTTTATAAATACTTGATTTCGGTGGTGTCAGGCCCCCGCAACCAAAGCCGAAAAATGACAACTGAGGGGGCGTGAAAATGGGCCATTAACCCCTATTGTCGTCCCCTCTCCGCGTAGTGTAATCGTTTTGGGTATGCGTATTTTGACGGATCAACGCATTCGGATCCGAACCCGATACGCCCCAAGCGATTGCTACAGAACGGAAAGCCTCACATGGACAGCACAGCACAATTCGGTCTCATCGGTCTTGGAACAATGGGCGCGGCGTTGGCGCTTAATATTGCTGAGAAGGGCTACCCGATTGCCGTGTTTAACCGCACGGCGTCGGTGACGGATGATTTCGTGGGCGAGGCGGGCGATCTGGCGGAGCGGCTGGTGCCGACCAAATCGCTGGAGGAGCTTGTTGCGGCCATCACGCCGCCGCGGGCGATTATCCTCATGGTGCCGGCGGGCGAGATCGTGGATCAGCAGATCGCGGCGCTCAAACCCTTGCTCGAAGAGGGCGATCTCATAATCGACGCGGGCAATGCGAATTATGCCGATACCGAGCGGCGGAACGCCGACGCGGATCACGAGGCCTATGATTTCATGGGGATCGGTGTCTCGGGCGGTGAAGAGGGCGCGCGGCATGGGCCGTCGATCATGGTTGGTGGCGACGCGGCGCAGTGGGATCGCGTCGGCGAAATGCTTCAGGCGATTTCGGCTAAATATGATGGCGAGCCCTGTGCGGAACTGATGGGGCCGGGCGGAGCCGGACATTTCGTGAAGATGGTCCACAACGGGATCGAATATGCCGATATGCAAATGATCGCAGAGACTTACGGTCTCATGCGCGATGGTATGGGCTTTGAGGTGGATCGCATTGCGGAGACCTTTGAGCGCTGGAACAAGGGCGCGCTCGCCTCCTATCTTATCGAGATTTCCGGCAAGGTCGCGCGGGCCGAGGACCCGATCGCGGGTGGGCCGATGTTGAACGCTATTCTCGATGCGGCGGGTCAGAAAGGCACCGGGCGCTGGACGGCGATCGAGGCGCAGAAACTTGCGGTCGCGATCCCGGTGATAGAGGCGGCGGTGGTTGCGCGGAACCTCTCGGCGCAGGTCGATGGGCGTAAAAAAGCTGCGGATGTGTTTGGCGCGGTGCCGGGGACACTCAAGGACGCGATTGACCCCGAGACGCTGGAAACCGCTCTGATTGCTGGGAAAATTCTCTGCTACGCGCAGGGTTTCGACATGCTGGCCAAGGCGTCGAAAGAGTTTGACTGGAAGCTGCCCATGCCCGTGATTGCGCAAATCTGGCGTGCGGGCTGTATCATTCGCTCCGAAATGCTGAACGATATGGCGAACGCGCTGGAGGCCAATCCGGGCGAGAGCCTGATTTTTGCCGAGCCCTTCACGCAGATGCTGAAGGATGGCGAGGCCGCGCTGCGCAAGACGGTGATCGCGGCGACGGAGGCGGGGATCGCGGTCCCGGCGCTCGCCTCGGGGCTGTCGTGGTTCGACATGATGCGCACGCCGCGCGGCACGGCGAATATGATCCAGGCGCAGCGGGATTTCTTCGGCGCGCATGGATTTGTCCGGCTTGACGGGAAGGACGCGCCGCACGGCCCTTGGGGCGACGATTAACCTTTCTCCGCTGATCCAGACCAAGACCGCGCCGGTGACGAGCTGGCGCGGTTTTTTCATGCGCTATGTCATAAGCGGGCCGCGACACGCTTGACCGATTAACCTTTAAAGTTCTATTTTTGTTCTCATGAAGAGAACCCTCCAGCAAAAGCTCGCGATTCTCGCCGATGCCGCGAAATATGATGCGTCTTGTGCGTCCTCCGGCACGACGCGGCGCGACAGCCGGAAAGGCGGGATCGGGAGCGCGGGCGGCTCTGGGATCTGTCACGCCTACACGCCGGACGGGCGCTGCGTAAGCCTGCTCAAGATCCTGATGACCAATTTCTGCATCTTCGATTGCGCCTACTGTATTAACCGTGTTTCGAGCCAGGTGGAACGCGCGCGTTTCACGCCGGAAGAGGTGGTGGACCTCACGCTCAGCTTCTATCGCCGCAACTATATTGAGGGGCTGTTTCTCTCCTCCGGCATCATCCGGAGCCCCGATGACACCATGGCGGATATGGTGCGGATCGCGCGGATGCTGCGGCTGGATCACGGCTTCAAGGGCTATATCCACCTCAAGACGATCCCCGAGGCGAGCAAGGAATTGATAGACGAGGCAGGGCTTTACGCCGACCGGCTCTCGATCAATATCGAGCTGCCGAGGGACGACAGTATCCGCCAGCTTGCGCCACAGAAAAAGCCGGAAACGATCCGCGCGGCGATGGCGGATGTGCGCCTCGCGCGGGAGGCGAGCCGGGAGAAAACCTATCGCGGCAAACGTCCGGCGCGGTTCTCTCCCGCCGGGCAATCGACGCAGATGATCGTCGGCGCAGATCAGGCGAATGACGGGCATATATTAACCACGGCGTCGCGGCTCTATACGGGCTATCAGCTCAAGCGCGTTTACTATTCCGCCTTCAGCCCGATCCCGGACAGCTCGACCGCGCTGCCGCTCATCAAACCGCCGCTGATGCGCGAGCATCGGCTTTATCAGGCGGATTGGTTGATGCGGTTTTACGGCTTCGATGCGGGGGAAATCACCGGGGTCACGCCGTCGGGCAATCTCGATCTGGAGATTGATCCGAAACTCGCCTGGGCGCTCGCCAATCGCGCGCTCTTCCCGGTGGATGTCAACCGCGCGGACCGGCAGATGCTGCTCCGCGTGCCGGGGTTTGGGACGAAAACGGTGAGCCGGATTATCGCGGCGCGGCGGTCGGGAACCGTGCGCTATCAAGATCTTATCCGCATCGGCGCGCTGGTGAAAAAGGCGCAGCCCTTCATTTCGCTGCCCGACTGGTCGCCCGCGGCGCTCACTGACAGCGCGGGTCTGCGTGCCCGTTTTGCGCCGCCGCCGGAACAGCTTTCGCTGCTATGATTTACCACGCGGCGCTCCCGCAACTTGGCGCGGCTGCGGCGTGGCGGGGCATGGCGCGCAACCTTGCGAGCCACCGCATTGCGGCGGAGGACATCGCTTGGCGGCGCCATGATGAGCCGGCGGGGCTCTTGGCCGAAGACCCGCCGCCGCGAACGCCGGGGCCCTATGAGGTGTCGGCCAGCAAGCCGTTGATCCGGCTTCTGGAAACGGCCATTTGCCATACCGCACCGGAAGCGCCGGGCCTCTGCTATCAGGCGCTTCTGCGCCATCAGAGCGAGCCGCGCGCCATCGCCAATCCGGCGGACCCGCTCACGCACCACTTGGAGGCGCTGGCGAAATCCATTCGGCGCGACATTCACAAAATGCACGCTTTTGTCCGCTTTCGCGAGATGCCGACAGAGGGGCCGCGCCTGCGTTTTGCGGCGTGGTTTGAGCCGCAGCATTTCATCACGGAACGGGGCACGCCGTTTTTCGCGCGGCGTTTTGGCGACATGGATTGGCTGATCGCGACCCCTGAAGCGACGGCGATTTTCGAAGGGGGCAAGCTGCGTTTCGCGCCGCCGCCCGAAACGCGGCCCGATCTGCCGGAGGATGCGAGCGAGGCGCTGTGGGGCACCTATTTTCAGAACATTTTCAACCCGGCGCGGATCAAGATTTCCGCGATGACATCGGAGATGCCTCGGAAATATTGGAAGAATTTGCCGGAGACGCGGCTCATCCCGCAGATGCTGTCCGATGCGGAAGGGCGGGTTGCTGCGATGCGCGCGGCGATGCCGAAAGATGTCTCACCTGTGGCGCAGCGGATCCTCGACCGCAACGCGCCCGCGCCGTTGCCCGAGATGCCGGAGACGCTGGACGAGGCGCGCAGCGCGGCGATGGCCTGCACCCGCTGCGGCCTTTGTGAAGCGGCGACCCAAACGGTTTGGGGCGAGGGCGATCCCGACGCGCGGCTCATGATCGTAGGCGAGCAGCCGGGCGATCACGAGGACCTCAAAGGTCGCCCTTTTGTTGGTCCGGCGGGCGATGTTCTGCGAACAGAGATGGCGGCGGCGGGTATCGGCCGGGTGTGGCTCACCAATGCGGTGAAACATTTCAAATTCACGCCGCGCGGGAAGCGGCGGCTCCATCAGCGCCCGGACCGGAACGAGATCGAACATTGCCGCTGGTGGCTCGATCTAGAGCGACGGTTTATCCAGCCAGATCTGACGGTTGCGTTTGGCGCGTCCGCCGCTTTCGCGCTGACCGGGCGCAGCGCCGCCATGCGGGACCGGCGCGGGACCATCGAGAAAGCCCGTGATGGCGGGGCGGTGCTGCTGAGTTGGCATCCGAGCTATATTTTGCGGCTGGAGGGGGCAGCGGCAGCAGACGCCCGCGCGGAATTGCGCGAGGATCTCAAGCAAGCTGTCGCTGCGCTTGGTTAACCAGTTAAATCTGCCGCATCGCCGCTTGCGCGACCAGCGGGCCCGTCGCCACGCCGCCGGGCGCACCGCCAGCGGGCTCATCCGTGATCGCCAGCGTCGCATTGACCATCATCGGCTGCAATTCCTCGTTAATCGGCATCGCCGCCTGCCCGCCATGGGGCATCACGCCGAGCGAGATCGGGGCCTGATCGCCCTGGATCAGCCACAACTCGAAATCGCGGCCTTCGGCGGGCGGCGTCCCGGCCATGGAGACGCGCATCTCGCCATTCTCCTCATTGTAAAGCGCGGTCAGGCGGACGCTTTCATCCTCGGAGACCATATCCGACACCCACATATCGCGGGTTTCCGGGGTCTCGGTGACCGGGCCGTTAAAGAGCATGAACGCCAGCGCAAGTGTCGCGAAACTCGTGGCGAGCGCCAGCCACATCCAGCGGCCCGCGACGGCGCGCTGCGGCTGCGCGGGTTCAAAGAGCCGGCGCTCGATCCCGCTCCACACGGCGGGGCGCGGCGCAATCGGCGTCACCTCGTCGGCCAGCGGATCGAAATGCGACTCCCAGCGGGCGACTTCGCGGGCCAATTGCGGCTCTCGCAAAATCCGCAGATGGAACGCGTCGCGCTCCTCGCGGGGCAGGGTGCCGAGGACATATTCGCCAGCCGTGGCGATGTCTTTGGGATCAAGCGGCGCGTCGGTCATCGTGTCAGACACTCCCGCAGTTTGAGCAAGCTGCGGCGCAGCCAGCTTCGCATGGTGTTGAGCGGCACCGAGAAGCGTTCCGCCAGCTCGATATAGCTCTCCCCTTCCACATAAGCGAGGCGCACCGCATCGGCGCGGCTCTGGTCAAGCTCTTCGAGACATTGATCAATCCGCCGCCCTTCTGAGCGTAGAACGGCGCTTTCCTCCGGGGTCAGCCCGCCATCGGGCAGCACCTCAGCCACATCAAGATCCCCGCCACCGGGCTTGCGCGCGCGCAGCCGGTCGATGGCGTGATTGCGCGCCACCGTGTTCAGCCAAGCCTGCGGGCTCGCCGTGTCGGGCAAGTAACGGTCGGCACTGTGCCAGATCTTGATAAAGACTTCCTGCAACGCATCCTCTGCTTCTGCTTTGTCCTTTAAGATACGCAGGCAGATGGCGAAAAGTTTCGGCGCGGCCTGCTGGTACAGCTCTTCGAACGCCCTTCGGTCACGGAGCGCGACACGCCCGAGAAGGTCGGTCATCTGCATGGCGGATGGCGGCATGACGCGGGCTCCCGTTGCTTCGCGTTAACCATGCCGCAGCGTTGTTTGGTGTGCAAGCCGCTGGCGGGTCTTGTGTTTGGCCACGTTAAATATTCACGAAAACGTGAGGCATGCAACTACACAGGTTTTGGTTTCGTTTTTCTTATTATCAAAGGGTTAGAGGGCTGTGGCGCGATGAATAAATTGATAGGAGCCTGTGATCCGCGCCGACAGGATGTGGCGACGCGTGATCTGTGGTCTTCGCTGGTATTGTGTGGCGATAGCCTCCATCATCAAAAATATTAACCAAGGGCAGGGGTACTGATTGGAACAGGGCGGCAAAAAGAAGATCGCGATCATCGGCAGCGGCATTTCGGGGCTGGGGGCGGCATGGCTGCTCGATCCGCATCATGATGTCACGATCTTTGAGGCGGATCCGCGTGCCGGCGGCCACGCGCGGACGGTCCGGGCCGAAGGCGTTGATGTCGATACCGGATTTATCGTCTGCAACCGCCGGACCTATCCGCTTTTCATCCCCATGCTCGAACATCTCGGCGTCCCGTTGGAGCCGAGCGATATGTCTTTCTCCGCCAGTTTCGGCGGCGGGCGATATGAATACGGCACCTTCTCGACCCGCGCGATGTTCGCCCAGCCGATGTGCCTGATCGACAAAGGTCATTGGCGGCTTATTCGCGACATCATGCGGTTCTTCCGCCACGCGCCCGCGCATCACGCGTATGAGGGCAGCATCGGCGATCTCATCACCTCGCTGCGGCTTGGCACGGAGTTTCGCGACCGGTTCCTGCTGCCGATCTCGGGCGCGATCTGGTCCACCCCGACGGCGGATATGATGCGCTTCCCTGCGGGGGCCTTTGTGCGGTTCTTTGACAATCACGGGTTGCTGTCGGTCAACGGCCAGCCGCAATGGCTGACGGTGAGCGGCGGGTCGAAAACCTATGTGGATGCCATTCTGGCGCGGCTTTCCGGGGATATGCTTCTGAACTGCCCCGTCCATGAAGTGCGGCGCGAGGCGGCGGGCGTTCAGGTCACCAGCCCGCGCGGCACGGAGCGTTTCGACGAAGTGATTTTCGCGACCCACGCTCCGCAGGCGCTCGGTATGCTCGCAAGCCCGGACAGCGACGAGCAGGCGATCCTTGGCGCGATGCGCACGCAGCCGAACCGGATGGTGCTCCATTCCGACCCGCGCCTGATGCCGCGTCGCCGCTCCGCCTGGGCGAGTTGGAATTACGTGACCAAGGGCGAGATGCCCGCGACAGATCGCCCGATCAGCCTGTCTTATTGGATGAACCGCCTGCAAAATTTGCAAACGCCGCGGCCGCTGATCGTGACGCTGAACCCGGAGATCGAGCCGAAGCGGATCCATGACGAGGCGAGTTTCGCGCATCCGCAATTCGACGCGGCTGCGATTGCGGCTCAGGCGCGGCTCCATGAGATCCAGGGGCGCGGCGGGGTGCATTATGCGGGGGCTTGGACCCGTTACGGGTTTCACGAGGACGGGCTCCTCTCGGCGCTGCGCGTCGCGCAGTCCATGGGCGTCGCGTGGCCGCTCGGGCCGGACCCGTGGGCGCTGCCCGAACAGGCGGCGGCATGACGACGGACCTCTGGGACGGCGCCTTGATCGACGCCGCCATCTGGCACGCCCGCGCGGGCGATGTGGCACGGGAATTCCGCTACGGGGCGCTGTACGTCGCGCTGCCAATCGCGGCGCTGGAGGCGGGCCGCTTGCCGATCTGCCCTGACCAGCGCGGCCTCTGGCGCCTGCGCCGCCGCGACTACGGCCAGCGCGATGGCAGCCCACTCGACACCTTCATCAACACCGAACTCGCCAAAGCGGACCTTGCGCATTGCGACACCACGCTCGTGACCATGCCGCGCGGCGTCCTCCACGGCTTCAACCCCGTCAGCTTCTGGCTCGCCCGCGATGATGAGGGTCCGCGCGCCGTGCTGGCCGAAGTCTCCAACACCTTCGGGGAGTCCCATCTCTATCTCTGCCGCCACCCGGACAACCGCGTGATTGACCGCACCGACCGGCTGACCGGCGAGAAGCTGTTCCACGTCTCGCCCTTCCTGCCACGCGAGGGCCGCTATGTGTTCCGCTTCGATGCCGGGCCGGGGCGCTTCGGCGCGTGGGTGGACTGGTATGGGGAAGGCGACACCCTCAAGCTGCAAACCTCAATGACCGGCAAGGCGCGGGCGCTCACCCCGGCCAGCCTGCGCCGCGCCGCGCTCCGCCGTCCGCTGCAACCCTTGCGCGTGACCGGTCTTATCCATTGGCAGGCCGCGAAACTTTTCTCTCGCGGCGTCAAATACCGCACGAAGCCACCGCAGCTGGGTACGACCAGCTCCGAAGCCACGCAATCAGGGAGACCGCATGTTTGAGCAGAGCATCCGTTCGAAATTTCTTCGCACGCTGGAGGGGGTGCGCTTTGGCGCTTTGCATCTGACAACGCCCGAAGGCGCGGCCTATGATTTCGCGGGGCGCGAGCCGGGGCCGTCGGCGGTGCTGCATATCCATGACTGGCGCATGGTCCCGGCGCTCGCCGCCAAGGGGGACATTGGCTTTACCGAGGCTTACCGCGATGGCTGGTGCGATACGCCGGACCTTACCGCGCTGCTCACCTTCGGGCTTATGAATGAGGACACGCTCGACAGCTATATTTACGGCAAACCCCTGCAAGCCTTCGCGATCCGCCTGCTCTATCTGCTCAACCGCAACACCAAGGCGGGGTCCCGGCGCAATATCTCGGCGCATTACGACCTTGGCAACGCGTTCTACCGGCTGTGGCTCGATGAGACGATGACCTATTCCTCGGCGCTCTTCGACGGGGCGGAGGATCTCGCCACGGCGCAGCGGCAGAAATATGATCGGATTTTGGACGGGCTGGAGAGCCAGTCCGGGCGGCTTTTGGAAATCGGTTGTGGCTGGGGCGGGTTTGCCGAGCGCGCGCTGGAGCGCGGCGATTTCGCGCCCAAGGGGCTGACGCTCTCGACTGAGCAAGCCGCCTTCGCCCGCAATCGTCTGGGGCCGGGCGCGGAGATCGCCCTTCAGGATTACCGTGACGAGAAAGGCCGTTACGATCACATCGTCTCCATCGAAATGTTCGAGGCGGTGGGCGAGAATTTCTGGCCGGTCTATTTCGGCAAACTTTCCGAAGTGCTGTCCAAACAGGGGCGCGCGATGATCCAGACCATCACCGTCGCCGACCGCTATTTCGACCGTTACCGCAAGGGCGGGGACATGATCCGCAGCTTCATTTTCCCCGGCGGGATGCTCCCGTCACCCGCGCGGTTTCAGGAAGAAGCGGCAAAGGCGGGGCTGCGGGTCGAGGACGCGTTCGGCTTCGGCGCAGATTACGCCCGCACGCTGACCGCATGGCTCGACCGCTTCGACGAACGCCGCGCCGAAGTGTTGGAGATGGGGTTTGACGAGGCGTTCATCCGCGTCTGGCGCTTCTATCTCGCGGCCTGCGCGGCGGCCTTCACCGTCGAGCGCACCGATGTCGTGCAATACCGCCTCGCCCATGCCTGAGACGGCGCTCTCCCGGCGCGACCTCGCCGCCTATGGCGTGCTCGGCTTGCCGCTGGCCTTTGGCGGGCTGCCGCTCTACATCCACGCGCCGGATTTCTTTGCCGCCGAACGGGGCGTGCCGCTGGCCGCGCTCGGGATGGCGCTCTTTTGGCTGCGTCTGCTCGATGCGGTGCTCGACCCCATTGCCGGCTGGGCGGGCGACCGCTGGGCAAGCGCGCGGATGCGGCTGATGGGCTTCGGCGCGGTCCTGCTCGGCCTCGGCGTCATTGCGCTTTTCGCGCCGCCCGCGCTGCCGCTGCTCCTGTGGTTCACTCTCGCCATGGCGCTCGCAAGCCTCGGGCACAGCCTGATTTCCGTCAATCTTATGACCATTGGCGGTCTTTGGCGGCGCGACAAAGGGGAGAAAGCGCGGATCAGCGCCATGCGCGAAGGCTTCGGGCTGGCGGGGCTGATCCTCGCTGTCGTCCTTCCGTCGGCGCTTGCGCCCGTCATGGGCCGCGAAGCTGCGCTGCTGACCCTCGCCGCTCTGCTGACCGTGCTGCTGATCGTCACCCTCCCGATCTTCCGCCGCTGGCTGGCCGAAGCGCGGCTCGAAGTCACCGCCCCGCCGGATGCCTCCCCCAACTGGCGCGCCCTCATGCCCTTCTACGCCGTCGCGGCGCTGGTCCTGCTCTCCGCGGCCTTCCCGGCGGCGTTGATCCTCATGCTCGTACGCGATCTTCTGGGCGCGGAAGACCTCGCCGGGATCTTCCTGCTCGCCTATTTCGCCGCCGCGCTCCCTGGAGCCGGCCTCTCGGGAAAACTCGCCGGGCGCTACGGCGCGGTGCCGGTCTGGGGCGGCGCGCTGGTCCTCTCCATCCTCGGCTTCGCCTTCGCGCTGACCCTCGGGCCGGGCGACCTATTCGCCTTCGGCATCATCTGCGTCGCCACCGGCTTTTGCTTCGGCGCGGACCTCGTGCTGCCGCCCGCCATCCTTTCGGATCGGATCGAGGCGACCGCCACCGAAGCCGCCGCCACCCGCGCCTATGCCGCCCTCGGCTTTCTCACCAAAGCCGCGCTGGCGCTGGCGGGCGCGATTGCCTTGCCGCTGTTGCAATTTGCCGGGTTCACCCCCGCGGAGGCCAACGACGCGGACGCGCTCCGGGCGCTCTTGCTGCTCTATGCCGGACTGCCCCTTATCCTGCGCGGTCTTGCGGTGATAAGCCTCGTCATCTTCCACAAAAGGAGTGCCTTATGAGTGAGCGAATTTGGATCGTCGGCGCGTCTGACGGGATCGGCGCGGAGCTCGCCCGCGCCTGGGCCGCGAAGGGTGCGAAACTGGTACTGTCGGCCCGCTCCGAGGACAAGCTGACCGCGCTGGCCGAAGAGATCGGCGGCGCGGAAGTCGTGCCATGCGATGTGGCGGACCTTGCCAGTCTCAAGGCGGCGGGCGAGACGATCAAGGCGGGCGGGCCGCTCGACCGCGCCATCACCCTCGCGGCGCTCTACGATCCGGGCAAAATCATGGAGATCGACCCCGAAAAGGCCGCGCAGATCGGGATGGTCAACCTCACCGGCGCGTTCAACTTTGCCCGCGTCGCGGCGGAGTGCCTGAAAGAGGGCGGGCAACTGGCGCTGACCGGTTCCGTCGCGGGCTATATCGGCCTGCCGCAAGGGCAGTTCTATTCAGCGACCAAAGCGGGCGTGATCAATTTCGCCGAGTCGCTCCGGGTGGAGCTTGCGCCGAAAATCGACGTGCGCCTCATCAGCCCCGGCTTTGTGGACACCCGCCTGACGGAGAAAAACGAATTCGACATGCCTGCGCTGATGCAGCCTGAAGATGCGGCGGCGGCGATTGTCAAAGGGCTCGACAAGGGCGGGTTCGAGGTCCATTTCCCGCTCCGCCTGACCCTCGCGCTGAAACTGCTGCGCGCGCTGCCCTATCCGCTGGCGCTGCGCCTCACGAAAAGGCTTGTTACATGACCCGTTTTCTGCCGCATCTCGTCCTCCTCTTCGCGGTGCTTTTCGCCCTCTCGCCGCTCGCGAGCGACAGTTTCAACGGCTACACGGCCGACCAGTTTCCGGTGGCGAATGACCGCTGGCCGGTGCAGCCCGCGGGCTGGGCCTTCTCGATTTGGGGCGTGATCTATCTCTGGCTGATCGCCGGGAGCGCGTGGGGCCTCGTGAAAGCACGCGACGATGCGGATTGGCAGGCCATGCGCGGCCCGCTCGCCATCAGCCTCTTCATCGGCATCTTCTGGCTCGCGGCCGCGAATGCCTCGCCCTTCCTCGCCACCATCATGATTATCGCCATGGCGGTCACGGCAATCATGGCGTTTTTGCGCGCTGGGGCGGGGGACCGCGTCTGGCAGGTCGCGCCGGTCGGGCTCTATGCGGGCTGGCTCACCGCCGCGACGGGCGTGTCGATTGCCATCATCTTCAGCGGCTACGGCCTCTTGCCCCCACAAGCCGCCGCATGGCTGCTCATCCTCGCGGTGCTGGCCGCCTCGCTTTGGGTTCAGACGCGCAGGCCCACCGGGATCACCTATCCCATTGCCGTTGGCTGGGCGCTCGTCGGCGTCGTCGCGGCGAATTGGGGGACCGCGACCGCCAGCGTGGCCATCCTCGCCGCGCTTGGCGTGGTGGCACTTGCCGTCAACGGGTTGCGGTTGCGGCGATGACCCGGCGTCTGGTCCTCATCCTCGGCGATCAACTCTCGCGCAATCTCTCGTCGCTCAAAGGTGGGGAGAAGGCGAAAGACGTGATCCTCATGGCCGAGGTCGCCGCCGAAGCGGATTATGCGGACCACCACAAGCAAAAGCTGGCGCTGGTTTTCGCCGCGATGCGCCATTTCGCTGAAGAGTTGCGCGAAGCGGGTTGGACGGTGGATTACCGCACGCTCGACGAGGAGGTGCCGGACCTCGCGACCGCCGCCGCCGAGGCGATCAAGGCCCACGAGCCGGAAATGCTGATCGTCACCGAGCCGGGTGAATATCGGCTTTGGGACGAGATGCAGGACTGGGAGGCGCGGCTGGGCATCCCGGTTCTCCTCCGCGAAGATGAGCGGTTCCTCTGCTCCCATCAGGACTTCGCCAACTGGGCCGAGGGCCGTAAGTCCCTATTGATGGAGCATTTTTACCGGGAGATGCGCAAGCGGACCGGGCTTCTCATGGATGGCGACAAGCCCGAGGGCGAGAAGTGGAATTACGACGCCGAGAACCGCAAGCCCGCCAAGGATGATCTCTTTCTGCCTGCGCCGCCTAAGGGCGCAGACGATGAGATCACCGCCGCCGTGCTGGACATGGTTGAGGCCCGTTTCCCGGACCATTACGGCAAGCTGCGCCCGTTTCACTGGCAGGTCACGCGGGAGGGCGCGGAGGCGGCGCGGGACCGGTTCCTCAAGGACGCCTTGCCGGATTTCGGGCGCTATCAGGATGCGATGCTGACGGGCAAGCCGTGGATGTATCACTCTGTTTTATCGGCCTATATCAACCTCGGCCTTCTTGATCCGCTGGATCTGTGCGAGCGAGCGGAGGCGGAGTATCGCGCGGGGCGGGCGCCCTTAAATGCAGTTGAGGGGTTCATCCGCCAGATCATCGGCTGGCGCGAATATGTGCGTGGGATTTACTGGCTGAAAATGCCGGATTACGCGGAGGTCAATGAACTCGGCGCGGATCGCCCCTTGCCGGATTTCTACTGGACCGGCGAGACGGAGATGCATTGCCTGTCGCAAGCCATCGGCCAGACCATCGAGACGGCCTATGCTCACCACATCCAGCGCCTGATGATCACCGGCACCTACGCGCTCTTGATCGGGGCGGACCCGCAGGCGCTGCATCGCTGGTATCTGGGCGTTTATGCGGATGCGTATGAGTGGGTGGAATTGCCCAATACCATCGGCATGTCGCAACACGCGGATGGCGGCTTGCTGGCGACCAAGCCCTATGCGGCGAGTGCGAGTTACGTCGACCGCATGTCCGACTATTGCGGCGATTGTGTCTATGATCCGAAGGCGAAAACGGGTGAGGGGGCCTGCCCGTGGAACGCGCTTTACTGGGATTTCATCGCCCGCCATCAGGACCGGTTCGAGAACAATCATCGGATGCGGATGATGGTCGCGAGTTGGCGGAAGAAAGACGAAGCGGATCAGAAGGCGCTCCGCACGGCGGCGGCGGCGCATATGGACGGGCTGACCCCTTATTCCGGCTGATCCTTGCCGCGGGAGCGGTTCCGGCGGCAGCGTTCGGAGCAGTATTTCACCGCGTCCCAATCCTTCGCGAATTTGCGCCGCCACGCGAAGGGCCGCCCGCAGGTGGCGCAGATTTTGCTTGGCAGATCGCCCTTGCGGCGCATTTTCACCATTCGACGCGCTTGCCCTTCCAGTCCCAAAAGCTGCCAGTGTCCTCGGGGGTGAGCTTGTCGATCACGCCAAGCAGCGCCTCGGCGGATTTCTCGGGCGTGATGGTCGGGTAATTCGCGGCATATTTCGCCGTGAGCGGCGTCTCCACCGTTCCGGGATGGAGCGCGACCACAATCGCCTCCTTGTTCTGCCGGGCGATCTCAATGGAGGCAGTGCGCAGGATCTGGTTCTGCGCGGCCTTGGCGGCGCGATAGCTGATCCAGCCGCCAAGCCCGTTATCGCCAATCGAGCCGACGCGGGCCGATAGCGAGGCAAACACCGCCTTGCGATCTTCGCGCAGCAGCGGACTGAAGGCGCGGAGCAGCAGCGCGACGCCAATCGCGTTGAGCGCGAATTGCTGGGCCATCGCCTCCGCCTCAATCGCGCGGATGGTTTTCTCCGGTTCATGCCCGTCGATGACAAGCGCGCCGGTAGCGTTGAAAATCAGATCGAAACGGGCATCGCCGAGAGCCTCTGCCGCTTTGTTCACGCTCGCCTGATCGGTGAGGTCCAGCCCATCGTTGCGCGATAGGCGCGTGACCGCGACGCCCCGTTCCTCAAGCAACGCCGCCACCGCCGACCCGATCCCGCCGGTCGCCCCGACGACAAGGGCGGTCAGGTCAGCCATTTCGTCACCATAACCCCGGCCCAAGCCGAAAAGCCCGTCAGGAACCCGCCCCAAATCGTGTCCGTCGCGACCTGCTGCAAGGACCAGTCGCGCAGGGTGGCGTAGTTGGTGAACTCGTAAGTGCCGTAACACATCAGCCCGATCAGCGCGCCATTGACGAGCGCGGCGCTGGCGCTGTCCTTGGCGAGCGCGGGCAGGGAGGCGAAGTAAAGCACGCCGACGATATAGGCCGCGTAGAAGAGCGCGGCCGGGCCCATGCGGAACGGGTCCGCCAGAAGATCGCCCACATGACGCTCAAAGACCGGGCGGATGAGTTTCGAGATGCCGACCACGTCGATGGCCAGAAAGATAATCAGCGTGGACAGATAGAGGACCAGAATCTGCATGTTTCTCTCCTTGGGTTCGCGTCTTGGTAACGGGGGGTGCCGGGATAAAGTTGCAGGCGGCAGTCGAAGTTATGAACGCAAGCCTAGGCGCAAAGGGGCGGGCGGAACAAGTGGCGCGGCGGGGCACTGGGCGTGCGAACCTTCGCCTTAAATTGCGCACGTCTCGCCGCGCGCCTCTGTTCATTCGCCAATGAATGGTTATCTCTGGCGGCAACGAGCAAAGGATAGATCTGATGCATTACAGTATGCTTGACCTCGCGCCGATCCTTGAGGGCGCGGAGATTGCGACCTCGCTGCGCAATTCGATTGATCTGGCCAAAACCGCCGAGGCGGCGGGCTATCACCGCTTCTGGCTGGCGGAACATCACAGCATCCCGAGCGTGGCGAGCGCCGCGACCTCGGTGCTGATCGGGCAGGTCGCCGCCGCAACCTCGCGCATCCGCGTGGGCGCGGGCGGGATCATGCTGCCGAACCACGCGCCGCTGGTGATTGCGGAGCAGTTCGGCACGCTCGCCTCGCTCTTCCCGAACCGGATCGACCTTGGCCTTGGCCGGGCGCCGGGCGGGGATATGGCCGTGATGCGCGCGCTGCGGCGTAAGTTTGACGGGCCGGACAGCTATCCCGAAGATGTGGTGGAGTTGATGCATTATCTCGGCCCGCACCGCCCTGATGCCGCTGTGCGTGCGTTGCCGGGGGAGGGGACGGAGGTGCCGATCTGGGTGCTTGGCTCGTCTCTTTACGGCGCGCAGATGGCCGCGCATTTCGGGCTGCCTTATGCGTTTGCCTCCCACTTCGCACCGGGCGCGCTGGAGGAGGCGATCCGCGTCTATCGCAGCAACTATCGGCCCTCGCCGCAGAACGAAAAGCCGCATCTCATGCTCGCGGCCAATGTGTTTGCGGCAGAGACGGATGCGGAGGCGGAGCGCCTCAGCACCTCGATGCAACTGGCCTTCGCGCGGTTGCGGTCCGGCAATCCGGGGCCGCTGCAACCGCCGGTGGAGGATGTGGCGGAGTACATCCCGGCCCCGGTGCGCGCGGGCGTCGCGGAGGCCATGCGCGTCTCGGCGATTGGCGGGCCGGAGCGGCTGCGCAGCCAGCTTTCGGAGCTGATCGCGACCTATCAGCCGGATGAGATCATTCTGACAAGCCAGATCTACGATCACGAGGCGCGCAAAACCTCGATCACCATGGCCGCAGAGGCGATGCGCGAGATCGCTTGACGGCAAGGCAGCGCCCCGTTCACACGGGGGCGCGGCCTCCCCATCCCACCGGATTAGCGGCAATCAGCCGCATTGCGCCGCTGGCGCATTCTCTTTCCCAACTTGCTGATTTATAGGGAGCCAAATCGCATTGGAAATGGTAACAATGCGTCTCAATTCAGCGGGTTTAAAGAGATATGGCGACGCTACTGCATTACTACGCCCATCCGGGGGATCGGTTTTCAAAAGCCAACCGGGCGCTGCAATCGGCCTCCGCGCGCGTGCAGGGCATCACGCGGGTTGATCTTTATGGAGAGTATCCGCGCGGCGAGATCAATCTTGACGCAGAGCAAGAGCGCCTGCGCGATCACGACGTCATTCTGCTGCAATTTCCGCTGTTCTGGTATGCCGCGCCCGCGCTGATGAAAGACTGGTTCGACCGGGTGTGGGAGCATGGGTTTGCTTATGGTGACGGCGGGGACGCGCTGCGTGGCAAGTGGCTGATGCTGGCTGTCACGGCGGGCGAGCCAGCGGAGGGCTACAGCGCCGAAGGCGTCCAGCGCCACAGTCTGCGGACGTTCCTCACGCCTTACGAGCAAACCGCACGGGTCGCCCAAATGCGTTTCGCCGCGCCTTACGTCTTCCACGACGCGCTGACCGGCACGCCGCATCCCCATGCGGAGGGCTTTGCGCGCCTGCTGACCGCCATCCGCGACGACCGTTATGATTTCGCGCGCGCCGAAGCCGCCGAGATCATCACCCATGACAGCCTGCCCATCACAGAGGAGACCACAGCATGAGCACCGATTTTATGCTTCTCGCGGTGATTTTTCTGGGGGCGGGTGTGCTCTCGGTCCCGATTGCCTCGCGTCTCGGTCTCGGCTCGGTCCTTGGCTATCTGCTCGCCGGGGTGGCGATCAGCCCGCTTCTCGCCGCGCTCAATGTGGATGTGGAGGCGATCCAGCATTTCGCCGAATTTGGCGTCGTGATGATGCTGTTTCTCGTCGGGCTGGAGCTGGAGCCGAAAATGCTCTGGGAGATGCGCGCACGGCTTCTGGGCCTTGGCGGGCTTCAGGTCGCCGGAACCGCGCTCGCGGTGATGGGCATCGCGATGCTGCTCGGCCAACCCTGGACCATTGCGCTCGCGATCGGTCTTGTGCTGTCGCTCTCCTCCACCGCGATCGTGCTTCAGACGCTGAATGAAAAGGGACTGATGCATTCCGATGGCGGGCAGTCGAGCTTTTCGGTGCTGCTCTTTCAGGATATCGCCGTCATCCCGATGCTGGCGCTGATCCCGCTGCTGGCCATGCCGGAACTCGCCGAAGTAGCCACGCAAGCGGCGGATCATGCGGGCGAAGAGGGCGGCTATGGCGACAGCCTCAGCCTCGTGGACGGTCTGGCAGGCTGGCAAGCGGCGCTCGTCACCATCGCCGCCATTGGCGCGGTGGTCGGGGGCGGTATTTACCTCACCCGCCCGGTCTTCCGTTTCATCGCCATGGCCGAGCTGCGCGAGCTCTTCGTTGCAACCGCGCTGCTTTTCGTGGTCGGCATTGCTCTGCTGATGACCCTTGTGGGCCTGTCGCCCGCGCTTGGCACCTTCATCGCGGGCGTGGTTCTGGCCAACAGCGAATATCGCCACGAGCTTGAGAGCGATATCAACCCGTTCCGTGGGCTGCTTCTGGGCCTCTTTTTCATCACCATCGGCGCGGCGATCAATTTCGACCTGCTGTTCGACAATCTCGGAGTGATCCTCGGCATGACCTTCGGCCTCGTTTTGCTCAAGGCCGCGATCCTTCTGGTGCTGGCGTCGATCTTCAAACTGCGCGGCGCGGATCGCTGGCTCTTCGGCCTCAGCCTCGCGCAGGCGGGGGAATTCGGCTTCGTGCTGCTGTCCTTTACCGTCGCCAATTACGTGCTGCCGCAGGAGATTGCCGACCGGCTTCTGCTGGTCGTCGCCCTCACCATGATGCTGACGCCGCTGCTGTTCATCCTCTATGAACGCGTAATCCTGCCGCGGTTCACCCAAAGCGAGGACCGCGAGGCGGACGAGATCCATGAGCAGGGTCAGGTCATCATCGCGGGCATCGGGCGTTTCGGCGGTGTGGTGAACCGGATGATGCTATCGGCGGGCTATGAGACCACGGTTCTCGACCACTCCGCCGCGCAGCTCGACGTGCTGCGCTCCTACAATATCCGCGCCTTTTACGGCGATGCGACGCGGCCCGACCTGCTGGTCGCTGCCGGGATTGCCGATGCGAAGATCCTCGTTGTTGCGATTGACGACAAGGAAGCGATCACGGAGATGGTGCGCTACGCCACGGCGAATTTCCCGAACTTGCATGTGATCGCCCGCGCGCGGGACCGGCACCATGTCTATGACCTCTGGCATGCGGGCTGCCGCGACATTATTCGTGAGAGTTTCGACAGCGCGGTGCGCACCGGTCGTTCGGCCTATGAAGCGCTTGGGATGCACCCGTTCGAGGCCGAGCAAATGGCGCAAGCCTATGTGAAGGACGACAAGGCGATCTTGCGCGAGATGGCCGACCTTTATGATCCCACCATCCCGCATAGCGAAAACCATAGCTATCGCGCGCGGATACTGGAGCTGAATGCCGAGCGGGAAGAGAACCTGCGCCAACGCGGCTTTGGCATGATGTTCCACCCGGATCGTGAATGGGCGCGCCCGCCTGCGGGCAAGGACAAGCCCGAAGAGGCTTAGAACTTAATCCTCGTCCGCTGCGCTGTGGCGGGCGAGGAAATCTGCGATCAGATCGGCAGCCCGGTCGCGGGCCGCGATGTCATAGGTCAGCGTGGAAAAGAGCGCGCGGTCCTGTTGGTCGAACCCGTGGCCGACTTCGGGGATCACCACGGTTTCGATGTCAGCGCCAAGCGCCGTGAGCCGGTCCGCGAGGGCGAGACAAGCGGGCGTGCTGATGATCTCGTCATTCTCGGCAAGGATCATGAGGAGGGGCGGCGCGCCGCTCCAGTCGCCCTCATCCGCGCCGTTCAGCAGCCCGCAATAAGGGTAAAGCAGCACCGCCGCGTCGATCCGCGCGAGCATCGTCGCGGGCGCGGCGGGCCAGTCATCGAGACCCGGCGGCACTTCGTCTCGCATAAGTTGGCCAAGAAATTCCAGCACCGTCCAGCCCCCATGCGACGCGCCGAGGAGTTGCATGTCCTCACGTTCCGTCAGCGCCATGGCGACGGCGAGATCCCCCGCACGCTCCGCGCCCGGCAAGACCTGGCCGACACAGGCAAGCCGCCACGCTTCCAGCTGGTCGAGCCCGCGCGGTGTGTGGCTGTCGAGGATCAGCGCCGCGCCGCCGGTCGCGGTCAACTGACCGGCCCAGTAGGCCATATTGTCGCGCACCCCGTCACAGCCCGAGAGCAGGATGCTATTCACGCCGCCGACGCCGCCCTCGGGCACAACGCGCCAGAACGGTGCGAGCCGCACCTCGCGCTCAGCCGCACTGTCGATCCATGTCGGCACCGCGGCCGCATGGCGCGCGGTGTTGAGCGCGAAAATCACGCACAGCGCGGCAAGGATCATCAGCGCCCAGAAGAGCGATTTTGGAAAACGGCGTTTCATCCGGCCCTAGCTAGGGCGAAACGCGCTGCAAAGCCATGGGTTTTGCGGTCGCATCGCTCGCGATCTTGCCCGCGCCGCGCTTTTCCCGCTGACAGCGCCCGCGCCGATCTTTAGACAGCGGGCCATGGATTACGATGCGATCATCTTAGGTGCAGGCGGCGCGGGCCTCTTGGCAGCGGCCACGGCGGGACAAGCCGGCGCGCGAGTCTTGGTGATCGACCACGCCGCGAAGGCAGGCAAGAAGATCCTGATCTCCGGCGGCGGGCGCTGCAATTTCACCAATATGCACACCGAACCCGGCTGCTATCTCTCCGAAAACCCGCATTTCGCCAAATCCGCGCTCAGCCGCTACACGCAATGGGATTTCCTCGCGCTGGTCGAAAAGTACGGGATTGCGTGGCACGAGAAAACCCTCGGCCAGCTCTTTTGCGACGGCTCCGCTCGGCAGATCGTCGCGATGCTGCTCTACGAATGCGCCAAGGGCGGCGTGGAGGTTCGGCTCTCCACCCAGATCGGCGAGATCGCGCATCGCGATGGCTGGTTTCACGCGGCAGGCGTGCGTGCCCGCCAATTGGTGATCGCCACAGGCGGGCCATCCATCCCGAAAATGGGCGCGACCGGCGTGGCCTATGACATCGCCCGCCAGTTCGGTTTGGAAGTGGTGCCGCCGCGTCCGGCGCTCGTCCCGCTGACACTCGGCGATCAGGATCAGGCCTTTCGCGAGATTTCCGGCGTGTCCTGCCCCGTCACCGCGCGGGTCGAGGCCGCCAGTTTCGCGGAGGCCGCGCTCTTCACGCATCGCGGGCTGTCCGGTCCCGCGATCCTGCAAGTGTCCTCCTACTGGTCGCCCGGCGAGGCGGTGAAGCTGGACCTTCTGCCAAACGCCGCCGACGCCCTCCGCACCGCCCGCAAAACCATGCCGCGCGCGAGCCTGAAAACCGCGCTCGCCGAACACCTGCCCAAACGCCTCGCGGACCTCCTCGCCGCGCGGATCGCCCTCTCAACCGAGCTCGGCAACGCCCCCGACACCGAACTCGACCGCGCCGCCGAAACACTGCGCGCGCTGACCTTCCACCCAACCGGCACCGAAGGCTACGCCAAGGCCGAAGTCACCGCGGGCGGCATTTCCACGGCAGAGCTCTCCTCCCGCACCATGGTGTCCAAAACGGTCCCAGGGCTCTACGCCATCGGCGAAGCGGTGGACGTGACCGGCTGGCTCGGCGGCTACAATTTCCAATGGGCCTGGGCGTCTGGGGTGGCTGCGGGGCAGGCGGTTGCAGAGGGGCGGTGAGGCGGTTGTGCGCCACCGAGAAAAGGTAATTCTTTCACAACCGCTTATATGCGTTACGTCGCATATGCGTAGATTTTTTTATTCAAATGTTATGAAGTCCACAGTCTCCAGCCCGCGTTTTTTTTAATATGGGCGCAAGCCGCAAGACGTTTCTGCGGTGTTCCAAACCCATATTTACTGGAGATTTAAAGTGTTACCTTCCAATGCAATTCGTTTGGCGCTGCCGATCGCTCTGATCGGTCTCGCGCAATCCATGCCTTCGTTCGCGCAGGATAGCCCATTTGCGGGCGGTGCGCGGACCGAGACCGCCTCGCGCGCGTTGCAATTCGGCGATCCGAGTTATAGCGCGAGTGATGTGGTCCTCGGAGCGGACGAGGTGTCCGCCGCCGCTTCCGAAGGAGATGATGGCGATTCTGGGCTGGCGCAGGATCTGAGTCGCGCGCTTTCTGACCAGCTACCAGAGGGCGTCTCGCTTATCGCTGGCGAGGCGGATCTGAAAGCGCTGTCCTTGGGGCAGCGCGAGGCCTCTGTCTCGCCGATCCAATCCGAAGAGATGGACACCGAACAGGCCGCCGAAATGGGCGAGACCATGGATCGTGCGCAAGCCGAGAACCTTGGCGCGGAAGCGCAGCCAAGCCCGCAGACCAAGCTGGTCGTGCACTTCCCGGTGGCGATGGAAAATATCCCCGTGTCGAAATACGCGGATGTCACGGCCTTCGTCGGTCAGGATGGTCGCGTGGATGTGGTTCGTCAGCGTAACTTGCCAAATTCGCTCGACGCTGCGACCGCGTCCGTTGCGCCGGATGCAGCCGTGGAGGCCGCGATCAGCGATGCCGGGGGCTGGGCCGCCGAGGCGGAGACCGACGGCCCGACGCTTGAAGTCTGGGTCAGCCCGGAAGGCGAGGGCCGTCTGAGCTATCGAATCGAATTCACCGATAACGGTGAGGAGCCACAGGCGCGCCGCTACTGGGTCGCGGCGAATGGCGATGCGGAGGTGATTTATTGGGAAAGCATGATCCATCACCAGCATGGTGGACACGCGCGCGGGACCGTTTGGGATGGGCCCGGCGTGGCAAGTGGTGACACCAATGTCGAGCCGCTCGGCGCGATGACCGTCAGCCGCGCCTTGATTGGCCGTGGAAATACGACAACGACGGATCAGAACGGCTTCTACGCCTTCACGACCGGGTCGGGCCGAACCACGGTGAAAAGCTCACTTTCGGGGCCACATTCCGAGATTGAGACCATGGCTGGCACGCTCCTGTCGCGCGATGCGACGGGCGATACGAGCGTTGATCTCGACATGAACTTCAATGCCGGGGCGATTGAGGATCTGGCTCAGACGACCGCGTTCTTCTGGACCAACCGCGCCTATGATCTGGCGAAAGAGATTCTTGATCCCGGCGATCTGCCGAAATTGCCGACCATCGTGAACCGTCCGGGCCAGTGCAACGCCTTCTGGAATGGCAGTTCGATCAATTTCTACCGCGCGGGTGGCAATTGTCCGAACATGGCCTACGACAGCGTCGTGCTGCATGAGTATGGCCACGGGGTGGACGCGCGCAAAGGCGGGATCATCAATGGCGGCTATTCGGAAGGGTTCGGCGATGCGATGTCGATCATCGGGACACGTAAATCCTGTGTCGGCGCAGATTTCTATGGTCCCGGAACCTGTCTTCGGGACGCCAAGGATCTGATCATGTGGCCGTTTAGCCCGGGCGAGGGTGTGCACACGCAAGGGCGCCGCTATGCGGGCTTTGTGTGGGAACTGACGCAGCAGCTCAAAAACACCTATGCCGAGGACACAGCCTTTGAACTCAGCGCGCAGCTCGTCATGGGCGCGGCCAATGCCAACCCTTCGGATATTCCCGACGCGGTGCGCTTGAGCTTCATCATCGACGATGATGATGGCGATCTGACGAACGGCACGCCGCATTTCAAACAGCTCGCCGCCGCCGCGGATTCGCGCAACCTGCCGCGTCCTGCCGACCCCATCGTGGGTAGCGGCAAGATGGGCTTCGCCTGGGCGCATGATCCGACGAGTGCCAGCTACACGCCATCTGTCACCTATGCACATAACTCCTCGGGCGGCGCGATTACCGCAACCCGTTCGGGGCCGGGGAGCTACAGCATCATATTCCGAGGCTTGGGCGGCAATGGCCGGGCCGGGGGCAATGTGCAGGTCACAGGTTACGGCTCATCGCGAAATGACTGCAAGGTCTCAAGCTGGAGCTCCTACGGCGCGGATTTCAGCGCTGCGGTGCGCTGTATCTCGCCAAGCGGCGCGCTGGTGGATGATCGCTACACGATCCTCGTTACCTGGCCCTGATCGCGGTGATTGACCCGAAACTCTCACCTGGATCCCGGCAAACATGCCGGGGTCCAGCTCCGATATAAAGGACGCAGATCATGTTCTATTCCCCATTTTTTCAAACCTTTACCGCCGCCACTCTGTTTTGGGCGGGCATGGCAAGTGCCCAAGACGGTGCGCTTTGGATTGTGACGGATGACGATGCCGCGCAATCTTTTGTCTCCTCGCTCGTGGGCGATGGTGAGCCGTCAGCGGAGGCAGGTTTTGCCGTCACTGAAACCGTCAATGGCCTGAGCATCGCGCGGCTTGATCCGTCGCTTGAGAGCCCGTTTCACACACTGATCCACGACGAATTCAACCGCTGTGGCGGATATACGGTGCATGAGTCGCTGGAGGCCGCGCGCGCTGAAGCTGAGAATCCATTTTACGACGCCGAGTATTTGGGCCGTAGCAATGTGGTTAACCCGGTCATCGACCAAGGTCCCGCAGTCTCCGCGGCGCTGGCGGAAATCGACCCGGCGGCCATCGTTTCGACCATTCAGATGCTCGAAGCGAAAGGCACACGCCATTATCTCTCCGCGACGGGTGAACAGGCGGCGGAGGATGTCCGGGCGCTCTGGGCGTCGCTTGGGGCGGGGCGCTCTGATGTCAGTGTTGCGCGCTACCCGCATCCGGGCTGGCCGCAAGATTCTGTCATTGCGACCATTCGCGGCAACGAGGCGCACGACGAGATCGTCGTGATCGGCGGGCATCTCGACTCGATCAACCCATCCAATCTGAGTGATGCGCCCGGCGCGGATGACGACGCCTCTGGCGTCGCGGTTGTCACCGAAGTGCTGCGCGCGCTGATCGAGTCAGACTTTAAACCGCGCCGGACTCTGCAGTTTATGGCTTACGCGGCAGAAGAAGTCGGGTTACGCGGCTCGCGCGCCATCGCCGAAGCCTATGCGAATGACCCGCGAAAAGAGGTGATCGCGGCGTTGCAGATGGACATGACCGGCTATCAGGGCTCCAGCGAGGATCTCTATTTCATCACTGACTATGTATCGGCCGATCTCACGGATTTTCTGAAAGCGCTGGTCCAGACCTATAATGGCCCCGGCCCGCATGAAATTACCTATGGCGAGACCTCCTGCGGCTATGCCTGCTCCGATCACGCGGCATGGACGGGTGAGGGTATTCCCGCGGCGTTTCCTTTTGAAGCGTTGTTTAACGATTTCAACCCGGCGATCCATTCCAGCAACGACACGCTCACCCAAATAGACGGTACCGGCGCGAAGCAGGCGAAATTCGCGAAGCTTGGCGTCGAATTTATGATCGAGGTCGCAAAATCCGCCGGAACCGCATTGCCTGAGGTCGGGCGGCGCATGGGCTTTGCTTGGGCCGATCAGCCGAGTTCAGCGCTCTACACGCCGAGCGCCACCTATGCCTACAACGGCGCAGGCGGTGCGATCACCGCAAGCCGCAGCGGGCCGGGCGTCTATACAATGCATTTCGCCGGGCTTGGCGGCAACGGCGTCGCAGGCGCGCATATTCAGGTGAGTGGATATGGCGCCTCGCGCGATGATTGCAAAATCGCCGGATGGTCATCCAATGGAAGCGATTTGGTTGCCAGCGTGCGCTGTGTTTCCCCCAGCGGCATACCCGTTGATGCGCGCTACAGCATCTACGCGACATGGCCCTGAAACCTCCGCCCTCACACAGCATTTTGAGTGAGGGCGCGGGCATCGCCATGCTAAGCTTGCATCAAACAATTATGGAACGAGAACAATGCTGCGTATTTACGCTTTTCTGGCCGGAGTTGTGTTGGGAGGTGCTGCCATGACGTGTGAGATGACGCTAAAGGCACCTTTGACGGTCACAACCGCTCAAGAGGGCTTCGCAGGAGTCACTGGCACGATTTATAAAGTGCAGCCCGACGGGCAGTATGAGGTCGCCGACTTTGTCGGTGAGCAGGAGGATCCACCGCGCGCGCAGGGCCAGCTTTCCGAAGAGGACATGCAGCGACTGGCGGAGGTGCTTGATGCTGATTTGGCGACTGGCACCGAAGAGGCACCGCCCATCAACCAGAGCTTCATTGTAGTTGATTACGGGTCGCAAAGCTGGACAGTATCGCTCGCGCCCGGTGCTGCGGTGGAGGAGTGCGACGATGAAAGCGAAGCGGGTTGCGATGTTCAAGGCGTCGCATCAGCACTCCGCGGGATGATTGAAAATAAAAATTAGATCTCCTAAAGGCCAAATTTCCTGTCATCTTAGATGAGTTTTCTTGATCATCTTTCGCGACAGACTGATACAATTTTATTTTCGATAATCGCGAGCGTTGGTTAACAGAAGTCATTGCTGCGAAATCGGCTGGCGACGCCTCAGCTTGACATAGCCGCAGCCAGCAACCTGCCAACGCCGTCATTTTGAATGTTGTTGTGTGCTGCTGTTTTTCCATCAATTTTCTTAACGACATTATCGGCAAGGTAATTATTCACTCGCCCCGCAACGGGAAGGCGCTTGGAATTGGTAGGGAAATCAGGATGGGCAATTGCATTCACGAATTGCGCGCCGTTTGCACCCATTGCGCCATAACGGTCATCCGCGTCGCCGAACTCTGACGCACCATCGCCTGAGAATCTGGAGGCAAATGGATACAGAATTTTACATGCTAAGTCGTTATGGGTGTGGGTGATTGCAATGGCTCCTTGGACTCGTCGGTTTTGAAGCGCATTTGCAAACGCGCCCTTTCCGGACGGCGAATTGTTGGCCAAGCCGTAATGTGAGTATGCGGCTTGTAGGAGCGTCAGGCTTTGGAGCTTCAAGGTGCTCGTAGCCGCCGCGCTGGCTGTGACCAGTCGAGCCCCGAAGCTATGCCCAGCTAAATGAACTCGGATATCTTGCAGAAAGTTTTGTCTATCGAGATGGCGGCCAAGAGAGATGCCGATATCACCTGATCGCCGTTTCATCGCATAGTAGCTGAAATTGTTTAAGAACCTTGCAAGGCTTGCCGTGAGACCAAGAAAAACTCGAGCAATTGCATCTAAGTCTGATGCTCCGCCTTCGTTAGTTATCATGGGGCTACGGCAGACATGCAGCAATACTCTCGGATCCCGTGTAATTTCATTCGCGATAAGTTCTATTTCATCGTTGAGTTGAGGGTCGCTTTCAGTGGAGAGCTCACGCAGGTGTTCGGCTAAACCGTCCGCAAGCGCCTTTAAATTACCTTGGTCCGTACCGTCTTTTTCGACCTGTCGAAATAAATTGCGGAGGCTTTTATTTTCCTCGCCCGGTAAAGATTGACGAAGGATTTTTTCGAATGTTTCTGTGTCGAGGTCTTGATGCCCGCCGCTAGGGGGCGCGTCGGTAGCGCCTGCGAAGGCATCGCGGATAGCCTCGCCGTCGAAATCGACTGGAAACGCCAAGGCGGGCCAAGAAACACCTGCCAAAACAAAGGTTTTATCTTTGGGAATATAACCCTTCGTGTGACGCCACACTTCGCTGTAAATTCTGGCAGCCTGCTTTTTGGTGGTTTTCCATCCGTGAGAAATGATCAGTAGATCGGTCGCTTGGGATTTCTGGATGGCTTTGTGCAACGCTCTCAAAGATTCTTGTACATCGAGCAGTTGGTGTCTCTTGTCAAAATTCAGCCAAACGAATGGTGCATCATCGATCTTGGGCATTGATCTTATTCTCCCTAAATGGACTGCATGGCACGCATCAGGTCAGCGAGACCGGCACCTTGAAAATCGTGGACACGGCCTAAGTCGGTTGCGCTTTCCATGAGGATACTCTTGACCCTTTCGGGCTGTCCTATGAATTCGCGACGTACCGACAGAAGCGCTGCGATCATTCCTGACACATGAGGCGCGGCCATACTCGTCCCTGAGCGCTCTTTGAAACTCGCGATGCGCTTGGTTTTTCCTGGATCGCAGGAGACGATCCGCTCACCTGGCGCGAGTAAGTCGGGCTTCAACCTCCCGTCTATTGTCGGTCCTTTGGCTGAGAAATACGAGACGCCGTACTCATGGGGGCGATCGCGATGCGTGGAACCCACAGTAATCGCAAGTTCGGCGTTGCCTGGATCACCTATAGTCGAGGTGCTGGCGCTCGAATGGATGGCTCCGCCCTCACCAGAGATATATCCAAAGCCCGCATTCCCAGCTGAAATCACCACGACAACCCCAGAACGGACCAAGCGATTTACTTCTTTGCAAACTGGGCTGTGGCCCGCTGCGAACCACGTTTCTTGAAAGTCATAACTTAAGCTGAGGTTCAGTCCATGTATCCGTATATTTCGACCATACTCATTGATGCGCTGTATGTAACCGATAGCGGACATAACGCTACTAATGCCGTTTTTGTCACGTGGATGCTTCAAAACTTTTAGGCTGATAATTCTTGTCCACGGCGCAATGCCTTGAATAATATCTGGAGCTTTTGTTCGCGAGACCTCTTCGGATTTAACGCCGTCAGCACTCACGTCATAGATTATTTCAATTTGGTCAATCAGCGGATTGCCGTTTTCGTCCTTGGCGTTGCAGTCCGTTTCACCGGCGATGATGCCGGCGACATGTGTGCCGTGGCCATGGATGTCGATGAGCGCCGTGTCACCGGACGTTTCTTCGCTCTCATCTTTTTTTTCGGTAAAGTCACAATGCGTTAATCCGGGTGGAGGTTCGAGAGTTTTGTATCTCCGAAAATGAGGATGTGTTGCATCAATTCCAGTATCGGCAACCGCCCACACTATACCCTCACCCTGAGCGCCGAATGCGATGCGTGCTGCGTCGCATTTTATCGTTTTATAGGACCTGTAAACATCAATCTGAAAAGGCTGATCCAGCCATATCTTGTAAATGGGGCCGTTACGGTCCTGTCGGCAGTTCTTGGCGATGCGCTTAATGGAGCTTCTTGATAGGCTTCCGAAGAGATAGCCTTCTGTGAAAGAAGAGCTCACAAGATTTAGAACGTCTCTTTTGCCGAAGCTGATATCCTTGTACGGGCCCTGCAGATCAGCAAGTGTAAGCAGCTCAGCTACGAAGCCAAGTTTTTGGTCTGGGATATTGGTTGCGTTGATGAGATAGCTTGCAACCAGCGCCGCGCGTGCAGTACGCGCTCCGCCGGGAAAGTTGTTGTTCATCTCTATCATAACGGCGAAGCCGCCCTTAGGTGATTTGCGTGGTTTCGTTTGCGTCATCGCCTCATACAAGTCGCGGGCAACGCAACTATGACGCAAGATGAAATTGGGGTCGGGGATGCTGACCGGTTCTTTGCTCTGCATATTACGTATCCCTACCGATTAAATAATCTCTGACGCGATCTGGTGCGAGCGTAAAAAGAGATTTGCGATTATTTTCGAGTGCATAGTTAAACGTCTTTGTTTACGGGGGCGCTAGGCGCTTGCGTGTCGTAGCTTTTTTCTTCGGCACTCGCGGTCAGCCTAAGACTGGCGTCTTGCCTCAAAATATTCAGATCTCTAACGCTCCCTTTACCGTCCGCTTCAGCTTTCAAGATGCCGTAGCCCGTTTTTGCGAGACCATCTAAAAATGGTGCGATAACTGTTCTGCGCTGTTCGGATGACACACCTTGGAATGCATCTGTTTCGAAGTCGGTGATCAAGTGTCGATAGGATTCTTTTTCATCAGTTGAATTTTGCCAATAAACGTCATGAATATTGGTCATCATGTCCTCAATAGATGGGAGTATGCTCAGCGCGCGGCGAATCCGGTGATTTTTGAAACCCAATTGATCTTTTGAGGAAAATTCCGAAACCAGCATGTCGCCTGCTTCCCGCCCAAGATCTTGGAGTTCTTCGATAGTTTGCTCGTCCATGTTGAAGTTTAGTCCGCCTGTGCCGCTTTCCAACCTGATCTCAACGATACGTTCTGCATAGCCTGGCAAATGGGATTGCAGGGTGTCTCGCCAGTCTTTTGCTGTATTGAAAATCGCAAATAGAAAATCGCTGATGCTTTTGATTGAACCCGTGCGGAGTCGTTGTATGTCTTCAAATGTCTTCGGCAGGTAGACGTTCGTTTTTCCATGAATTCTTTCATCAAATGTGGTTAGCTTGATTCCAAATGTTGGTCGCCGCGGCAGGGGGGAGTCAAAGAAATGAACAGGGAAATTCGAACTGATGCCACCGTCCGAAAATAGCAGACGCGTCATCGGTGCAGCGTCCTCGGAGCTTAATTTTGCGTCTACATCTTCGCGCCAGATCGGCACTGCGCTGATGAGGCCTGGGAAGCTAAGACTCATCCGCGCCAAAAGGATGACAGGGAATTTGTCGCCACCTGGCAAAGCATAAAGGTCTTCAGGATCAGCTTGGTGCAGGACTTGTCTCTTATTTTGGTCTGCACAAAGATACTCCACGAGCGGATCTTGGAAAAGGCGCTGCATTTCGGACCGGCATACAAAAAACTCACCGTCTCTGAGCGGCAAGCGATAAGGACGTTGTGTCGACAGGTCTGTCGTCATTGTCGCGAGCGTAATGCCAGAGGCTTTTAAATCTCCCACTGTGAGCGGCGTGGAACTATCGCGGCCCGCGATCATCTGAATTTTTGTAAACATCCAGTCGGTTAAAGCGGGCTCGCCGCTTTGATGGCCCGGCTGCGTCTTCCCAGAACAGAGACCGAAATCAGCTGCGGGAAGTCTTTCAGAAAAGACCTTTCTTAGCTCTGCGCCGATCGCGAATGCAATGAAGGCGAGAGCTGCTGCTAAGAAGAAGAGCACGAAGCCCCAAGCACCATGATAGGCCGAAAAGCCAGCAGGTATTAGTCCCAATAGAGCAGCTTTTATCGTCTCAAACTTATATGTTTTAAGAAACACGCCGATTGACAGACCGACACCTTTAGCGAAAGTTTCTTGGACGATTGCGAATGGTTTGGATAGCTCTGGCGATGGTTGAAACATATGTTCAAGGTTCCGGCTAAGCTCTTCCGCAATGTCGTCTATCTGATTAAATCCTATGTCGCCTCCGCCATTCTGCCGTCGATACTCAGCGGCAGACGCAATCGCTGCGGCGATGGCTCCCGCGGAAGTGCCGCCGATGCCTCTAAGGCGATATCGCTCCTTGATCCGCGTAATCGCGTAGGGGTAAACGACGCCGGAAGTGACGCCCCCCTTCATAATGAGATCACACTCGTGCAGTTCGGATGCTTCGGACATAATTTTTGCCCCGAATTAATAGAATTTTGATTTTATATTATTTACATTACCATAATTTATTGAAAAATACACTGGGTTAGTGTGGTTCATAAATAATATTTTCTTATGAATATCAATCATTTATTCCTGAGACGACGCGTTTCTGGCAGCGCAGCAGGAATATCCCGACATGAAAAAAGATTTCAGGATCTGCGATTGTCGTGAAGCAACGGGAAATCTTGTGATCACCTGAAAACTCCATCCGACGCTTTCTGAAGATTAAGCATGCTAGCAACTACGCTGTATTCAAGCGGGTGCGCACAAGTATTGCTAGTCGACGAAAGACTTTATAGTTGCTGCCACCTGGACGTAAGTAAGCTCGTTAATAGTTTCCCTCCGTCAAGCGGTCCAAGATGGCCACCATTCCGAACGCTTTGACGGGAGGGGCCCGTGGGCTCAATTTTGCATCTTCGACTTTTTGGAACCTGCGCGATGTGGCTGGAAGGTCAGCGCGCGGTTGAGATCCGAGGGGCGAAGCATCGGGCGCTTTTTGCGTTGCTGGCCACCGCGCCTATGGGGCGACGGAGCCGGGTTTTTCTGCAAAATATGCTGTGGGGTGCGCGCGAATATGACAGCGGGCATCAAAACCTGCGGCGGGCGCTGAGCGATCTGCGCAAGCAGCTTGGCGACGACTTTGACGACATCCTGACAAGCGACAATGAGCATCTTCAGCTTCGGCTGGAGAATTGCGTTCTTGTGCCGAGTGAGGGCGCGTTTTTGCAGGATCTCAACATCAGGATACCAGGGTTTGCTGCGTGGCTTGAGAAGATGCGCCGTGAGCCGGAGCAGCTCGCCGCGCTCGGGCGGCTCGCGTCTGAACCACGCGGCGATGCGCCTCGGATCACGGCTTTGTCTTTCCACAATGGCAAAGGGCTCGATGAGCTTGGCGACTGGATCGCCGAGGAGCTGTGCCGCGATCTTGCGCGAAGTGGCAAGCTCACGGTGATCTCGCCGCTCTCGTCGCGTCAGGCCGCCGGCGATATGGTGAATCTCAAAGATGTGCGCACGCGCCTCGGCGTTGATTTTCTGCTCGCGGGATCGGTGCGGTCTTTGCTGGGCGAAACGCGCGTGGATATCGACTTCATCGATATGGTGTCCGGCGCGATCATCTGGTCCCGCACGATGCGGTTTCAAGGGCGTCCGACGCTGGACCAGATTGCGCAAGGGCTGGGGCTTATATCCCATGCTGTGTTGCGGTCGATGCCGGCGCGCGCGGGAGGCTCGGTTCGATCCGTTCACGGGCAAACGCGACTGATCTCCGCGCGACACCCTCTCGCCAGCGGCTTCTGAGCAGGCCCAATTCCCCACCTCCTATTGTTGAAACACGATCTTCGTCGGTCGTCCACTGTCTCACGTCTTTCTCCTTGATGCCATGCAGCACAAACAGAAACGGCGCCCCAAGAAAGGGACGCCGATCCGCGTTTTCGAGATGGCTTCAGACAAAGATGATGTCGTTGTTCTCGATATAGAAAACACCATCGAGATGGATATCGTGATTGTTGAAAGTGATCACCGTATCCCACTGACTGCCCGCGCTGTCCCAAGTGACCGACTGCGAGAAATCATTGGCATCATCCACCCCGGAGCTTTTCCAGATGCGCAGCTTGTCCGTGCCTTCCACAAAGTCATAGATGCGGTCGTCATCGCCGCTGTTGAAGCGGTAGAACTCGAACTGATCGGCGCCTGACCCCCCGAGCATCCGGTCGTCACCGAGACCGTCGTAGATCCGGTCATTGCCACTGCCGCCGTTCAAATAGTCGTTGCCGGTATATCCGTTGAGGTAGTCATCGCCACTTCCGCCATAGACGTTGTCATTGCCGGCATTTCCGTAGAGATAGTCGTTGTCGGCCATGCCAGAGACGTAGTCGTCTCCGTCGCCGCCGGTCAAACTATCCGCACCATTATAGCCATAAAGTTTATCATCGCCCTTGCCGCCATTCACGTAGTCGTTGCCGCTAAAGGCATAGACAGTGTCGTTGCCGTCATTGGTGTAGATGACATTGCGATCATCCGTCCCGCGGATCGTGTCGCCGCCGCTGCCAGACCGGACATTCTCGAAATTCACGAAGCTTTCGCCTGTGTAGTTGGTTGTCCCGGTAGAAAGGTTGATCTGGTAGGCGAAGCTCCAATGCGTTGTGTCGAGCATGTCGATGCCAGCACCGCCATCGAGCAGTTCATTCGAACCGTTGGCTGAATAGATGGTGTCATTGCCATCTTGGCCATAATATTTGCCCAAGCCGCTCGAATGGATCGTATCATTGCCCGCGCCGCCATAGGCGGTATCTGTGCCGCCGCCGCCATAGATGGCGTCGTTATCATTTCCGCCGCTGAGATAGTCGTTGCCGCTGCCTCCATGCAGGTAATCATTTCCATCATGGCCGTAGAGCCGGTCGTTATCCGCATGTCCGTAAAGCCGGTCTGCGCCGTCGGAGCCAGAAAGGGTATCATTCCCGGTCGAGCCTGACAGATAATCGTCGCCGGCACTGCCGTAGAGATAGTCATTCCCGCCGTAGCCATAGATCCGGTCGTTGCCGTCTCCGCCGTTGACATAGTCGTTTCCACCATAGGCATAGACCGTGTCGTCGCCGCCATTGGTGTAGATGACATTGCGCTCTTCGGTGCCGCGAATGGTGTCGTTGCCATTGCCGCTGCGGACATTCTCGAAATTGACAAAGCTCTCGCCTGTGTAATTGGTCATGCCTGTCTTGAGGTTGATCTCATAAGCGGCGTTCCAATGGGTTGTGTCGAGCATGTCGATGCCGTCCCCACCGTCGAGCGTCTCATCCGTGCCGGATGCGGCATGGATCGTGTCATTGTCGTCCTGTCCGTAATATGTCCCGGCACCACTCGAATGGATCACGTCATTGCCGCTCCCGCCATAGGCAAGGTTTTTACCACTGTGCCCGTAGAGCGTGTCGTTCCCGTCTCCTGCTGAAAGGATGTCATCGCCATTGCCGCCATTGAGATAGTCGTTGCCATCGTGGCCGTAGAGGCTATCATTGCCGTCACCGCCATAGAGCGTGTCGTTCCCGTTTCCTCCGGAAAGATAGTCGTTGCCGGTATGTCCAATGAGACGGTCATCGCCGTCTGCACCCACGAGCGTGTCATTTCCCGCGTGACCGTAAAGACGGTCATTCCCGGCGCCGCCATTCACGTAATCATTCCCGCCATAAGCGTAGACCACGTCATTGCCGCCATTGGTGTAGATAACATTGCGATCATTTGTGCCTCGGATCGTGTCATCGCCGTTGCCGGAACGCAGGTTCTCGAAATTCACAAAACTTTCGCCCGTGTAATTGGTTGCGCCAGTGGCAAGGTTGATCTGATAGGCGGCGTTCCAATGCGTTGTGTCGAGCATATCCACGCCGTTTCCGCCGTCGAGAAGCTCAGTCGAACCGGCGGCGGCAAAGATCGTGTCATTGCCGTCCTGGCCGTAATACCGACCGTAACCACTCGAATAAATCACGTCATTGCCGGTCCCGCCATAAGCGATATTGGTCCCGCTATTGCCGTAGATGATGTCACGCCCGCCGTTTCCGTAGAGATAATCATTGCCGCTCCCGCCATAGAGGCGATCGTTCCCGGTGCCGCCAAAAAGTCGATCATTTCCGGTCCCGCCATAGAGCCAATCCGCGCCAGCCAGACCATAAAGGCGGTCATGTCCGCCGCGGCCTTCTATCCGGTCGGCTGCGGCCGTACCCGTCAGTATGTTGTTCAAGCTGTTTCCGTAAATATTCGCCATTTTCCCGTCCTTCCAAATTTCTAGGTTTTCGCCCCGTTCTCTTGCCCGCGTCAGCGCTGACATATGGGGATGACGTCAAAATAGCGGTTGGCGGCAGGGCACCGTGCGTGAAAACGGTGTGAATATGGTATGAGAGGCATATTACACTTACGGGATGTGGGCTGGCGGGACGGGTAGATTTAGGTGGCTCCCGCTTTATCGGCAGCCAAAATTCCGGTACGCTTTAGCTTATGCGAAGCAGTCGGGATCAATGCTTTCGTATGAAGGGCATTCAGTGTCGAGCAAGTTTCTCAGCACTCACTAAGCGATGTGGCGTTCGCTTGAGTGGATCGCTTATCGTATCACAGTGCGAAACGCGGAGCGCGAAATATACCTAAAGTATTAAAAGTATTTAATAAATTAATACAATTATAAATATTTATATTTTAGGCAAAATCAACGAGATAATTTAAAGTTTACATAAGATAATTGGCGTATTGCCATATGAAAATTAAATATTAGTACACTTATTTCTTGACCATCGAGGTCCCGGTTTGCCACTGCCTCCGTGGGCGCTAGGTCTTGGGTGGGAACTCTACGTTGCAATAAGCATCACATTTACTTCGTTTAACCAACTGAAATGGTGATGATTATTCGGTATAAAACCGCGAAAGATGTTTGGCTGAAATACCTTCGAATTTTATTCGATTTATTAGTAGGTATGGAGAACGCAATGGCTGGAACTTACAAAAACGGTATCTACAGCTACGAGTACCATAGCGCCATTTCGGGTCGGTTCTTGATTGATCGCGACGACAACAATCAGGAATCCAGGGGCGATGGCAACGTCGTGAACGCCTCGGTGCAGCTTTGGGGTAAGATTGGTGCAAGCTGGGTCAAGGTGAGGGAAACCACGACCGACGCGAACGGTCATTACAGCTTCACCGACTTGCCGGACGATCCCGATTACCGTGTCCGTTTCATCAACAAAACGGGTATGGATTTCGCAAAATCAGATGTGGGCGACTATCACAGCACAGCGACATCAACCAGAAGGTGGGCCGCTTTGATGGGCAGGTGAACAACATCACCATCCGCGGCGGCAACAGGGTCGCGGATGTGCATGCGGGGTTGAAGGCGTCGGACATGGAGAAACTCTCCAAACCCGTTCTCTTCGCCAGCAATGGCGCGGAGGCGCATATCGCGCCGAAAGTGCAGAATTTTACGGCGCATGAGAATGACCAGCTGGTTCGCACGCTCTCCAAGGACCTGATCGTCAACGGATCTTTCGACGCTCATGCCAATGCCAGAAAGCTCGGTTATTGGCGGTATGAGAAGGGCATCCACGGTTGGAGCACCGCGGCCAACGGTAAAGAGGTGATGATCCACACCCGCAATTACGAAACCGGCAACCGCAACGGCAATGCGATTGTCGAGTTGGATCATCGTGCGGGTCAGGTCGAGGGCATCAAGCAGGTCGCGAATGTGCCCGAGGCTGGCACCTATCAGATCTCTTTCGACTACGGGATGCGCGACACGAAGGGCAAGCATTGGTATTCCGATGCCTATAGCAACGCGGTCGCCGTGCGGATCGACGGTAAACTGGTGCATCTCGCGGGGGACGGCGTCTACTGCTGTGATCCCTGAAAACGTCCTCGTTTATGGATAGAGTTTTCCGTTAGATTTTCCCTTGGCTGGGAGAGGAGCGGATGGCGATGAAAGCATCCAAATTCACGGACGCGCAGAAGGCGTTCATTATCAAGCAAAGCGAAGAAGGAACACCTGTTGCTGAGATTTGCCGGAAGGCTGGGATCAGCCAGGCGACATACTTCAATTGGAAGAAGAAGTATGCTGGGATGTTGCCGCCTGACATGAAGAATCTGCGTGAGTTGGAAGACGAGAACAGGCGGCTGAAGAAGATCGTAGCAGACTTGTCGTTGGACAAGGAGATGCTTCAGGACGTCATCAAGCGAAAGCTCTGAGGCCTGCTCGCAAAAGAGCGCTGGTTGATGAGATCAGAACCGACTGGCGCGTGTCGATCCGGAGGGCCTGTGGTCTTATCCGGTTCGATCCGCGGACATACCGGTACAAGTTTCGTCGGCGCGACCAGGCCGCGTTGGAACAGCGGATCAAGGGGATTTGTGAGACACGTGTTCGGTTTGGCTATCGGCGCGTCCATGTGCTTCTGCGCCGGGAGGGTTGGGAGATTAATGCGAAGAAGACGTATCGTGTTTACAAGGAGTTGGGTATGCAACTCAGGAACAAGACCCCGAAACGGCGTGTGAAGGCAAAGCTTCGCGAAGACCGCAATGAAGCCGTGAATCCGAATGATGTTTGGGCAATGGACTTCGTGCATGATCAGCTTGCCACAGGTCGCAAGATACGCATTCTGACGGTCGTCGACACATTCTCCCGCTACGTTCCTGTGCTGGATGCCCGGTTCAGCTACAAAGGCGAAGACGTCGTTTCGACCTTGGATCGAATCTGCCGTCAGACCGGTTATCCCAAGACGATCAGAGTTGATAATGGCAGCGAATTTGTCTCTCGGGACATGGATCTTTGGGCCTACCAGCGGGGTGTCACCACGCTGGACTTCTCAAGGCCGGGAAAGCCAACTGACAATGCCTACATCGAGGCGTTCAACAGCAAACTCCGATCCGAATGCCTGAACGCACATTGGTTCATGGGCCTTGAAGATACGGCCGAAAAGTTGGAGGCTTGGCGTAGAGACTACAACGAAGAAAGACCGCACAGCGCCATTGGGAACAAGGTTCCAGCAGCGCTCATGAAATTGCCAGACGCATCCAGCCCGTCTGTGTGATCAAAGGGCGGAAAATCTAGCCCCGAGCGGGGACACTTCCGGTAGCACAGCAATACCATCGGAAGCTACTACCCGTGGACGTCCGACAAGTGGGTGCAGTCCGCCAAGGTCACCGCCGCTGGCAGCTACACCTACGACCTCGCCCTCCTCGGTATCGCCAGCCTCGGACTAGTGCGACGGAAAGAAGCCGCGTAAGAGCAAACCCATTGAGCAGACGAAAAGGCCGCCAGTTTGGCGGTCTCTTTTCTGTGATATATTTTGCCGTTTTCCCGATGAATGAGCGCTGAGTTTAAGTGGCGCCTTTCGCAAAAAGTGAGCGCCTTCGCACAGCGCAATAACTAACTCTTATGACGCAGCCGTGCAGCGAACAGCGCTTTCTGGGCCGATTATAGTTCTTATCTCATCGACCTTGAGCCAAGCTTTTTTCTTGCTTCGCATCGTATGGCCCCGCCAAGCAAGCCGGCTGAAATCTCGCAAAGTTTAGGTTCCATACCCTATGACAGTTCATACACTCAAAACTCACACCAAGTAATAACGCTGCAATCACGCTTCATTCACGTCGCGAATGTATATAGGTGAAGCTTTTATTTCAGTGAAACCGATTCAAATAGGGCTTGGATAAGATGGAAAGCAAAGAAAATTTCGACACATTTAGCAAGAAGGCGGGTCTCTACGTCACTAAGGCCTCCGTCTGGTTTGTTGTTCTGTTATTTGGTCTAACGGTAGCGCAATTGGCTATATGGTACTTTATACAGTTCCAAATGGGTAAGTATACCTCGTCTGTGTTTGCTAATTCATGCCAGGATACCGAATGCGCAATTATTGCACTTGAAGCCATTGTGCAACAAACGCGCGGTGTTCGGGCGCTGGATCTGGTGGCGTCGCGTCACGTCATAACGCTCGTGGCGATCACGGTGTCACTTGCTGTTAGCGTTCTCGGAGCTGTACTCATCTTTGACCGCATTGAAACGGCAACAAGTGGGAGCGTGAATGTTCTGAGAAAAAAGGAGGGTGGTTCAGAGGCTAACGAAGATTCAGATAGCGTTCCGGAGAACAAATCTGGACGGGGAACGGTCGAGATTACGCCCACGCGGTTTTACATAGAATCTAGCTTTCCGGGTTTGATGATGTGTGGATTGGCAACATTTATCATTTTCGCAGCACTTAACTATTCTCACAAAACTGCAAACACTCAACTCATCCGAGATGTCCCGGTCTTTCTCTCTGATAAAAATCATTGCCGGAATATTGTCGGGCGCGTGGCGGGGATCACATCTGAGAATTCAGGTGGTAGTCAAAGTGACCTGACCCTTAAGAACGAAGACGAATTCAAACGTCTTTTCCAGCGCTGCGTTTTAACCGAGATGAGCATTATCCCTTCGGCATTTTCTGTTGATCGAGACGGAGATCTACCAGCCAACGAAGCGATCTTCGGGGAGGGGGAATAACAAATGCGATTAATTCTTATAATAAGTCTGATGCTTATCTACGCGTTTCCTTCGTGGGCGCTTAATGCCGAGGACTCGAGAACATGGATATCTCAATGTCTCGTCAAAGAGAGCGAGGGATATTCTTCGCTCGCATGCCAAGGCTTCCGCGCGGGCGTCGATTTTCAATTGCCCATGGTCTATGATCTCGACATACTCCCAGATATTTATAGCGCAGTATTTTCTACCAACAATCCGCAGCGGGATAGTCCGCAATGATTCAGTTTTTCGGAGATCAAGCAGCTCGAATGTATCTTCAATCAATAAACAGATATGAGCCCAGTCGCCCAATTTTCAGCGATAGGGCTCATTCTCGTACTACTAACGCTCACCGACGTCTGATTTTTTTAAACGCTTCGCCATCTGGTTGGTAAATACCTTGGCCAATCCGTGCCTGAGCGTACTCGGCAACCTCTCCTGTCCACGCTTTGCTATCACGTCCGCCATGCGGCGTGCCGAGCCAGTCATCTCGTTTCACATGACCAGGGCGCATTTGTGTGTCTTGGTTGACGAGCGTCTCCGGGAGAACAACCGAGCCATCTTTCGCCAACATCTCGCGGAGTTCTTTGCGAGCATCTTTACCCCTCGCCATAAGCTCACCGATTTTCCGAGCAAGAAGAGGTGCGGCCGCTGACGTGCCAGAAATTACGCCGCCACGCCCACCGATATTTCCCGCCGCCTTTAAGCCGGGCAATGCGGAGGAGCTCTCAGACGGTGCCGCAATGACGAGTTGTGAGGCCGCGCGACGGGCATCTGTAACCGACGGATCGTAAGAAGCGGAATAGGGTGCAACACGACCATCTGACAGGCGCCAACCTGCGGCTATCACCGATTCTGTAGCGGTAACTTTTGCCGATGCGGTGAAAGCACGCTGCTCGTATTCTTCTTGTCGGTTGGGGTATCTGAATCTCGGGAAAGCCGTGCTTGCGGGAAAGCCAACCGGATCGTCGTCACGTTGTAGCCAGCCGTCGAACTGGGTCTCGTCGTCTGCCATAACTTTTAATACCCATAAGCCCGATGGTGCGGTGGGCGCGCCTCCCCCCCGGCTCGCCGTTGCCGCGAGCATCAGTGAGACCCGGTGCCGGTCCATATCGACACCGAAGGCTGGATTGTTCTCAAAGGCAACGCGACCAATCACGCCTTTTTCAGGTAATGCAAGGTCGCTGTGTTCACCCAAAGAGAGCTTTATCTCCTCCTCCTCCGGCCAACGTAATCCACCGGGCCCCTCCAGCGTAAACGCGACCTCTTTGCTTCTGTATTCGGGTGGCCAGTCAAACCAAACTTCGAGAAAACTCGGTTTGGTTCGCGATGGCGGAATTTCTACAGCAAAGCTGGCCACGGTGCCACTTTGTCGCCAGCTACGCCGTTCCAAGTGGCTATTTCCAATTGGAAGAACGAGTTCAGTCGGCGCTGTTTTCCGGCGATCCACCAATTGCTGGTTAATCACTTGCTCAATAAAACTCGAGCCGTCATGAGGACCAGCAGTCATTCCGTAGCTAAAATTAATAACTAGCGGTCGGGACCCGCCGCCCATTTTCTTTGCTGTGTCGATAATGAAGTGCAGTGCGTTTGAAATAAAGAAGCCGAGGGCGAGACCTGCCGAGTCCCAGAAAACACGGGCAGGAAGTTGGACGCCGATGATGGGTATCTCGTCTGATGTGACATCCCCTAAGATCTTTCGGTCTGGATCATAACCCGAAAAGAGATCCAACACGGCCCCCCCATGTGAGGCACTTATCGCTCCCGTCGGTTGACCCGTTTCTCGCCTCACGTCATGTCCGAAGCTACGACGAATATCTGCGGCATCTTGCTGGAGAATGTCGTTGATTTCATGACGATACCAAACTCTTCCCATTCGGTAGTCATAGGTTTCCGGCCCAGCTGGTCCATCCTGATGCCAAATTGCCGCAAAGCGCGTTTTGCCATCAGATTGCCTTAGGCGGTGGTGTATCGGCAGGATCGTATCATCGATCACCGCATGGATGACTTTCGCGGATGATAGCGTTTTGGATAAATCGGATGGCATTGTTGCTGGCTCGATATTCGAAGATGGGACTTCGCGCTCGGTGAGCGGCAAGGGGACAATCAGTAAACCCTCCGGGCGTGTTTCGACCTGCTCGCCGCCAACAATATCAGTTTGTGCACTCATTTGTATAAAGGCTTGAGGCTCGGTCGGCACTCGGAAGGCTTGCAATTCCTTTGGGTTAAAGAGGTAAAGAGCACGATCTTCCGTCTCCACGACCGGAGCCACAGGCACCTCTTTATCCGACGTTCTTGGCGTCAGAATGCCGAAATACTCTACTGCGATGCTGCTTTGCACTTGAGTATATGAGCGTTTTCGAGGGATGAGATAGCGGCCGCCTGCAGTGGGGTTGAGCATCCATGTTGCAATGGCGTCCCTAGAAATGATTGGATCACGCATCACGCACCCCCTTTCGACTTAAGTCTCCACTCGGAAGTGGCTTTGTTCCAAAGAATCGGCAGATAGTCTGCGGCATCAACTGCAACTGGATCCTTATCTTCCGGCGATTTGGAGGCATCAGCTTTAGTCTTTTCGGTGTTCGCTGACCCAGCAGTGTCAGCCTCGTAACTGCCTGCCGGGAAAGTGAACTCAATAGGTTTATCAAGCCGTTCTGTGCCCATAATATCGTTCACATTCAAGCTCATGGCATAAACTTCTAATGGAGCGTTTTTGCTGTGAGTGTGTTTTGCGACTGCGGCGAAGAGTTCGCCAAGCTGGGCGCCAATATGCGCACCGACGATACAATCAATCGGGTAGTGAACGCCTGCAACCACCCGGTTCTCTGTAATCCGCGCGGCTTGTTGGCGCAGTGCGTGTCGGATGGTGGCGACACGTTCCTCCTGTGCGGTGTGCAGAAGATGTGGCACCATATGTGCAACCACATAGGCTTCCACAGCATGAGCCGCGGGAAAAGAAGGATGCCCAGGTGTCGGGATCATTGGGTTTACCAGGCCGTTCATTTCGTCGGGGCGAAACAGGCGAAAATACTGTTTAAATCGCATCGCAACGCTTGCTGCGAGATTTTGTGACAGAGAGATCAGCTCCAAGGTGTATTTATGTCGCTCTGGATGTAGGCCAAGGATCGTCCCGAAATAGGGTGTCGGGAAGCCAAGTTGGGTGTGAATTTCGTTGAAGCGGTCGTTCCGCATGGAGGCATAGTCCATCACCACCTGAAGCTGATGTTTCATCTTGTCATTAAAAGAATCTGCGGTATTCCATACGATGGATATCAGTTTTTCCTTGCCGCCTACGTCAAGCCTAATGGGGAGATCTTTTCCGCCTTTTCGGCTTTTCCCATTTACTCTGAACATGCCTAGAAGCTCGTCCATGACCACGACATGACGTACCCACGGCGATGAGTTGAGAAAAGTCGCTTCCTGCTGCTCTTTTGAGTCGTCTGGCGGGTCAACATCATGAATCTTGTCCCACCACTGATAAGAAATATCCTGATGTGCCGTCATGATCCCCGCGGATAGGCCGGCCGAATAAGGTGTCACGCCGCCATAGACGGGCATTCCCATCTCCATGCCAGATGTTAAGGCTGCGGCGGTTCCGCCTGTTCCGCCGGTGCCACCCGTACCTCCGGTTCCTCCCGTGCCTCCGGTTCCGCCCGTTCCTCCAAGATAGCTAAGATAAGACATCGTAATATTCCCTTCATGAATTAGCGCGGCAGTTGCGCGCGGCTGAGCATATCCACCCAATGCGCACCAACTTCGGTCGCGCAGGCGGGATGTGTTTTGGCGTAGGCCGTCACTGAGAAATTGGGGTCGATCTTGAGATAATCTTTCGCCGCTTTACGTGCTTCTTCGAGCCGTCCAAGCGATGCGAGCGAGATAATCTTCAGGCGATGTGTCGAAACGTAGTATGGGTTCAGTTCAAGAGAACTTAGCGCCAGTTCAAGCGCTTTTCCCTCGTTCCCATCGGTCAGATGTGCGGTGCCTGTCAGCGCATCAATATAGTATTTCTGTGGATCGAGCGGCGAGAGCTGCCCCGCTTTTTCCGTCAACCTTACCGCCTCGGCGCTGTTGCCCTTATAAGCTTGCATTGCACCGTTGAGGAGGGCTCCCAATGGTTCGTTTGGAGCCCAAATTTTCGCAGTCGCATAGGCCTGAGCCGCAAGTTCGAAGTCTTGGAGGATGTGGCTATAATTCATCGCAATCGTGGCACGGGCGATTGCGCATCCGGGGTCTCGATCAATTGCTTCGTTGGCAAGATTTCGCGACAGGGAGGATTGCGCCAACCTATCACTATGAAAACCGTTCTGAACGGACATCCAGTGCCAGTAGCCTAACCACGCCGTCGGAAGGGGATGCTTAGGGCAAATTTCTCTCGCGCGCTCAAGATAGAGCTGCGCTTTGGTAAAACTTTTAGGACGGTGGGTGTGAAGATTGCTTATTGCCCCAATGAGCAGCCGGAATGCAGGTGTCGTCAAGAGCGGACGGCTGTCAAGATCTGTGGAGATTTGACTGAGAATAGTTCGCTGTGCGCGGCTTGAGATGCCGAAAAGTACGTCAGATTCTCCGAGCATGATCGCTTGGTTGTTCTCAACGAAGCTATCCGTCCAAAGGAGATCACCCTTCCGCGCATCGTGCAGGGAGACGATCAGCTTTGATTTTGCATCCTGCATGATCAGCGAGCCAGAGATCAGGTAATCGCATCCCAGTTGCTGGCGAATGACCGAGAAGCGGTGTGCATGTCCCCCCATCTTTCGCGTTGAAAGGTGGGATACGACACTCATCAGCGGAGACTTGGAAAGAGCACGTGTAAGTTCCTCGGCCAAGATATCCGCAAAAACATTTTGCGAGGGCTCAAAGCTACGAAGTTGAAAGGGCAACACGGCGACACGCGGCAGAAGATCATTAGGCGCAACATCCGCACGAATTGCGACAACTTCCGCTCCAGTATCGGCCGGCAGGCTGGGCGAAGCGGGACGATTACGCATCGCCGTCAGCCACTCTTCAAAGGCCTCCGCACCAGCGATATCAATGCCCTCCAGAAACAGCTCTTCTACGTCGGGCGGTACGAGCTGAACATGACGGAGGTTTAGGCACACGCGCTCTCTGTTCGCGCTAATCACTTCTTCTTGCGTGTTGAGGAGGCTGCGAAGGCGCGTGAGTACTCCCCGAAGAGATGTAGCTGCATGATCTGCATCGCTGTTTTCCCATAGCATTGCCTTGAGAAAAGCTCTTGTTCTGGTTCCATTTTTCTCTGTCGCGAGTAAGGCTATTAGAGCCTGAGCTATTGATCCAATTTTAATTAAATCGCCGTTAATCGCTTCAATTTGAAATGGTCCGTAGAGATATATATTATACATGATACACCTATTCGAATATTCATAATATATACTATTTTTCTGATCTCATCATCTGCCCTTGTTACGATTTAACGATGGATTAACGATCCCGAGACGGCACCGGCACGGTAACGCCTCATCCTTGCGAGTGTTCAACGCAAAGGAGGCGAAAATGAACAATACTTACTTTAGTCAGTGGTTCCTTACCTTAAGGGGGTACAATCCGGGTCCACTTGATGGAGATTTAGGCCCGAAGACACGAGCCGCTTTGATGGCCTTTCAATCAGAGAACGGTTTGCCGGTGAACGGCTTAATTACTGCGGCGATCGTCGACATTGTCCGAAAACAACTACGGCAAGATCTCTGGCCAAGTTGGGTCGTCAACGCGATGCAGTATATCGGCGTCGAAGAAGTCATCGGCTCTGCGAACAATCCCACAATTATGAAGTGGGCGGAAGATTTGAATATTCGCTATGATGGCGATGATGTGCCTTGGTGTGGCTTGTTTGTGGCCGCAATGCTGCGATCTGAATCTCCCGACGCCCCACTTCCGAAGCTTGTTCTACGCGCCCGCGCCTACCTTGATGTAAACAAAGTGATTGATCCCTCTAACGCGAAGATCGGTGATATGGTGATTTTCTGGCGTGAATCTATGGAAAGTGGAAAAGGTCACGTCGGTTTCTACATGGGAAAGGCAAAGGACCAAATTTTTGTCCTTGGTGGGAACCAGAGAGATTCCGTGTCTATCCAACTCTACAGCGCGACAAGACTGCTCGGTGTCCGGCGTCCGAAAGTGAAACAGCCAGAGGCTGCATACGCCTAAAAGAAGCGCCACCTTGAACGCCCTGTATCCGCCTGCTGGCACGAAGCGCCCGTGGGCGGTTGCTCGGTTTAGGGCATCAAAATTTATGCGCAGTCTGGCAGGCTGTTAAATATGCGTTTCAGTCTGATGTTTTCCAGCTACGATAGGCTCGTTGCTTCTGTTGGCTCTCAGCGCTTGCTCTCGCATCAGCTACTTTAAATATCCGGCAGAAGTGGATAATTTTTATTTCAAGACATCGGCGATCGCGATGATTTTGCTGCAAATCCTGAGGATGGGATCGCGCTGGACGAGGTATTTTCCTATGAAATCCGCGTGGCTTCGGCGGAGATGGATGGCGCGTTGCGGCCGATGCTCTATCTCACCATCACCCACGACGATGGCCGTGTGATTGAGGCCGAGCCTTTTGACATGAGCGACAGCGGCTATTCCCACGGCGCGGATTTCATGTACTTTAAGGCCGGAGCCTATTCGCAGAACGATACCAGCACATGGCCGGAGCGCGATTTCGATCAGGTGACGTTTTACGCGCTGGATGTGGCGCATGACTGAATTGATGTTTTGGCGCGAGGCGGCGCATCAGGAAGGAAGATCAGAGTGCATTTTGTGGCGATTGGGGAGTGCATGGCGGAGCTGTCCGCTGCTGAGACAGCGGGTGACTACCGCCTCGGCTATGCGGGCGATACCTTCAACACCGCGTGGTATCTGCGCCAGATCAGCGACATGGAGGTGTCCTATCTAAGCGCCGTCGGCACGGATGAGATTTCCGGCAAGATGTTGGCGGTGATGGACGAGGCGGGGATCGGGACGGACCATGTTGCACGTCTGCCGGACCGCACGGTCGGGCTCTACATGATCTCGCTGAAAGACGGGGAGCGTAGCTTTACCTATTGGCGCGAGAGCGCGGCGGCGCGCCGCCTTGCGGAGGATCCGGCGGCGCTGTCAGCGGCGTTCGAGGGAGCAGACATTCTCTATTTCTCCGGCATCACGCTGGCCATTATCGGCGCGCAGGGCCGCGCCAATCTGCTTGCGGCTCTGGCTGCGGCGCACGAGAGCGGGAAGCGCGTGGCGTTCGATCCCAATCTGCGCCCGCGTCTGTGGGAAAGTGTGGGCGAGATGACCGCCGCCGTGATGGAGGGCGCAAGGGTCTCGGACATCGTGCTGCCGTCCTTCGAGGATGAGGCCGAGTATTTCGGCGACGTTGATCCGCAAGCCACCGCAGCGCGCTACGCAAATGAGGGCGCGGATCTCATCATCGTAAAAAACGGCCCGGCGGAGGTGCTCTACCAACACGGCGACGAGAGCGGCGTCGTGAACGTCCCGCCTGTCGCCAAGGTCGTGGACACCACCGCTGCTGGCGACAGCTTCAACGCCGGCTTCTTCGCCGCGTTGGATCAGAACAAGCCGATCCCCGACTGCATCCTGAACGGCGCACATGTCGCAGGGCAGGTGATCGGCGGGCGGGGAGCGCTGGTGAAGGTGACGCGTTAACCGAAAACCCGTTTATGGCGCGAAGGATTTGGCCATCCTGCCAAGGGCTGGATAATCCTGCATCGTTATTAAGAGACCGAAAAGATCCGTTGCAGTGACGTCCGCGTCGTATTTTGGGAGAACGTGAAGATGGTGCCTGCGCCGCTGCATGTCTTCGCGGCGCATGATCTTCGCAAGCGCTCCAAGCGCAGTCTTGAGGTGGAACCGAGCGCAGCAAGTGCATTTTTTTGGCAGGTTATGTCTCGGGCAGAACTATCTAGTCCGTCTTAAAACCGGGCCAATAAGATAGCCTCATCACCGTGCTGAGCAAAATTTAACCCTCTCCCGCTTTCCCAAGTCTCTTATGCAGCCTCTGCGCGGCTCCGCTCCGCAAGGCCGGATCTTGACCATCCTGCAGTGCGTCGAGCATCTCCAGCCGCGCCTCCTCCGCGGCGGCCTTCGCAGCGTCATAGCCAAGCCGGGCAACCGAAAAGCGGCGCGTGATGGCCCGCCGTTGGCGCTTTGCTGTGGAGGCAGCGCCTTCCTCTACCGGCAGTTCAATCCGAGCGACCCATGCCGCCGAGCGCCCTTTCGACGGCTTGGCGTAATGCACGCCCGTCATCTCGGAACTATGCGGCCCTTGCGGTTTCTTGCGCTGCACCTGCCGCATCTCGGCCTTGGTGAGCGGCGGAATCACTTCCAGCACGGCGTCGCGATAGGCGCGGGCGACATAGAGCGCGGCCTCGTGCCCGCCATAGGTGGTATCGGCAAAGCTGGCCTGGATCATTCGCCCGCCACGCGAGAGCTGAACAAGCCAAGCCTTGCCGTCCACGCCGCCCGAGGACTTGCGAGAGATGCCATAGCGGTCGCTCGGCAGCGGGCTGCGGCGGCGGGATTTGGAGGCGGGTGATGGCTCGCTATCCTGCGGCTTTTCGGGTGTTTTATCACTCATATCATGGCGCCCCCTTAAACATCGCATGCCACTCCATCACTCTTAATCCCAAATATATTCATATCTTTGCCGGGAAGAGTAGAAGGATGATGACGATAAGGCATGTTCCCAGCAGGCCCGCAGTCACTGGATGGTCGCGGCGCCCTACGCTGAGAGCCGCGCGCGCCGGGAGCGCGGGATAGTGCCGCGCGCTCTATCCGGCGCAGCGAAATCCGATATGGGACGTCGAGGAGCGTGCTTCTTCGACGGAGAGCGCTGTGCGGCGGTAGCGCTGGCAGTAGCTGGGCGCGCAAAGGTGGGAGCCGCCTTTGACCACGAGCATTTCGCCAGCTTGGATCTCGCGTTTCGGGGTGCAGCACATTTCACGGCTCAGGCGTGTTTCGGAGCGGGTGGTGGTCCATTCCCAGACATTGCCGAGCATGTTGTAGGTGCCGTAGCCGCTGCTGCCGAGGCTGCCGACCGGGAGCGTGAAGGGGCCGGCGTTGTGGACGATATTCTGGTAGGGAAAATCGCCCCACCATGTGTTCATACGCAGTCGTCCTTCGGGTGCGATATGGTCGCCCCATGGATAGAGCGTTTCAACCCCGCCGCGCGCGGCGAATTCCCATTCTTTTTCCGTGGGAAGACGGAGTCCGGCCCAGTCGCAATAGGCGCGGGCGTCGATGGCGGAGATATGGGTGACGGGGTGGTCCATGCGTCCGTCAAGCGTGCTTCCCGGACCTTCGGGTTGGTGCCAGCATGCGCCTTCGACGAAGCGCCACCACGCATGGAAATCGGAGAGCGGGACGGGCCCCGAGGTGGGATGAAAGACCAGTGAGCCGGGCGCGAGCAGATGGGGCGGCGTGTCCGGCGGCGCAAGCTCGGGGGGGAGCGGTTGCTCTGCGGTCGTCAGATAGCCGGTGGCGGACACAAAACCGGCGAAATCCGCCGCGCTGACGGCGTGAGCCGCGATGTGAAAGGGCGCGACCTCCACCTCTCGGCGCGGCGCTTCTTCGGGATAGAAATCATCGGATCCCATGGCAAAACGCCCGCCGGGAATGGCAATCATGTCATCCCTGACGTCGCTGTTGGCCATGGTATTCCTCAGTAATTCCCGGTCCGCTCAATCCCTGCATCGCTGGTCGCCATCACTGCGTCAAGATGTTGCTTCAAGAGGCGGATTTGCTCTTTCTCGAAGCCCGGTTTGTCCCAAAGCGACTCAAACTCGCCCGGATCTTCCTGCAAATCGAAAATCTCGGCCTTGCCCGCCTTATGATACATGCAGGTCTTGTAGCGGCCATCGAACACCATTGTGCCATGGCTTTGATAGGGCATCCCGGCGAGGGCCTCGTTGAACTCGCAGACGACATGTGGCTTATGGCGCGCCGTCTCGCCGCGCAGCAGATGAACGAGCGATTTGCCCTGTATATTGTAAGGGATCTCGACGCCCGCGATCTCCAGCAAGGTCGGCGCAATGTCGACCAATTCGACCAGCGCGTCGCTGCGGCTGCCGGGATTGGTCACGCCGGGCCATTTGACGATCAGCGGCACGTGGACCAGCCCTTCGAAGAAGCGGCAGCCCTTATAGAGCATCCCGTGGTCGCCCATCATCTCGCCATGGTCCGAGGTGAAAATGACGATGGTGTTCTCCGCCTGACCCGTGCGCTCCAGCGCCTCCAGAACGGCGCCGACGCGGTCGTCGATCATCTCGATCATCGCGTAATAACAGGCCTTTACATAGCGCGCGTCATAGGTGTCGGGCGGGAAATCGAAGAGGTTGCGCTGATCGAGCGGGATGTTCGACTGGTCGATATCCTCGGCGGGATCATACTGGCGAACATCCTGAATTTTCTTCCATTGCTGGTCGATTTCCCAGAATTCTTCCTGTCGGGCCGCGTCGCTTTCGCGGTAGAGCGGCAGGGGCATATCCTCAAGGTCATACCGGTCGAGGAACTCCTCCGGTGGGAAGAAGGGCGGATGCGGATCGACCGCGTTCAGGTTCATGAACCAAGGCGCGTCGTGCTTCTTTTCGATAAAGGCGGTGGCGCGCTCACCCCACCATGTCGCCTGCTGCATCTCCATCGGGAAGCCGGGACCATAGTCGCGGGGCGAGTTTTGCAGCAGTTCGGGATAGAGCTTCAGCGGATCCGCGACGCCGTGTTTTTCCTTCAGCCAGTCGTCATAGGCGCGCCCGATGGGCCAGCAATCGCAGAGCTCGGCGTGGTCATAGCCGTCTTCGGGGATCAACTCGATCCGGTCCTCAGAGCGTGATAGATGGTGCTTGCCCAGAAGGCAGGTCGTGTAATCGGTAGAGTCCTTCAGAATCCGCGGCAGGATGCGTTCGGCCTCTGGAAAGTGATCATTGCCGTTGCGGTGAACGTGATGCGAGGCCGGATAGCGCCCGGTCATGAAGGACGCGCGGCTCGGCGTGCAGATCGGGGCCTGACAATAAGCGTTCATGAAGGACATGCCTTCTTCGGCGAGACGGTCGAGATTGGGTGTGTGGATCGCCTCATTGCCATGCGCGCGGATCGTGTCGTAGCGCTGCTGGTCGGTGGTGATCCAAAGAATATACGGCGTCGTCGTCATCTGGCGTCCGTAAAAAGGCAATATGAAAGTGGATAGGGGGCCGGCGCGAAGGAGCCAGCCCCGGATCATCGGCTGTTCTCTGTTCTTAGCGAACCGAGTTCACAACATCCATGAAACGTTTGACGCGGTCGCCATCCACGGCGTTCCAGGTGTCGCCGTCGATCTTGAAATGGGTGCCGATGATGCAGCCCGAGGCGACCGACAGCACATCCTTGATGTTGTCGATATTCACGCCGGTATTGGCAAAGACCGGAACGAGATCGCCAACTGCTTCTGCAACCTTGCGCAGGTCCGAGCCGTCCGCCGGCTGGCCGGTGATCGGGCCGGAGACGAGGATCGCATCGGCGAGCGAGGAGAAGATGGCCGATTTCGCGCGCAGCTCAATGGGGCGCTGGTCCAGCGAATGGGCAAATTCGGCGTTGATGTTGAAGAACAGTTTCAGGTCCTTCTGGCCGAGATTGCGCTTGAGACGCGCCGGTGTGGCGGCGTCGGGCGCCCAGACACCCATATCCGAGGCGAAAACGCCCGTGAAAATCTCACGGACCCATTTTGCGCCGGTGGCATTGGCGACGGCGACCGAAGCGGTCGGATCCCAGAGATAGTTGACGCCGAAGGGCACTTTCAGATGCGGTTTACACGCGGTGATGACAGCGGTGTAGGCGGCGATGGATTCCGGGGTCCCTTTCAGCAGGTAAGGCCGGTCGTTTTCATTGCCGAACATGATGGCATCGACGCCGCCATCCTGAAGCTTTTCGATATCCGAAATGGCATTTTCGATCAGCTTGTCCATGCCGCCATCTGCGTCATAGAGCGGCGTGCCGGGAAGGGCGCCGATATGACACATCGAAATGACGGCTTTGTCGGTGTTGAGGAAGTCGAACATAAGCAGAGGCTCCAATTTGTGCGTTTATGTTGATATGAAGCGGAATTTGCGCGCATTTCGATCATATGTCAACATAAAAATAGCGAACAGCGGTATAAAATTACAAAAATAAGCCTGTTTTGGTGATTTGTGTTTGCATTGGTGTTGTCTTTCGTTTAGATATGAGTGGATGGAAGGCCTCGGTGTCGTCAAATGGCGGTGCCAGGGTGGTCCAACGAACTTTCTGGGAGGAAAACGTGACTAAGGTAAAAACATCAGCACAGGACGTTTTGATGGCGCGCCGCCAGTTTTTGGGCGCGGTGGCTGCTGCTGCGGCCGCGGGCGCGGGTCTCTATCCGCGCGGCGCGTTCGCACAGGATGGTGCGTGGGCGCTGCGACCCGAATCAGATGTCGACACGATCAATTTCGTCGTCTGGCAGTTCGGCAATATCTATGACGACATCGCCGCCAAGTTTGAGGCGGATTGGGGCATCCCGGTCGAGAAGATCATCGAGCCGAATATCGATCCGCAGATCGCCAAGCTGACATCCATGTATGCGGCGGGCGAGGATATCGACGTTCTGGTTTCGCCGCTGCAGACGATGGCCAGCTATATCGACCAAGGCATCGCGGCGCCGCTCGACGGTCTGCCGGGGCTGGATGAGTATGTCAGCGATTTCACGCCGCTTGCGAAAAGCATCGCGACGCGGGACGATCAGGTCTGGGGCCTTCCCTATCTCTCGATCGCCTGGAATTTCATCTACAATGATGAGCTGCTCGAAAAAGCCGGATTTGGCGGCAAGCCCTTCACGAGCTGGGAAGAGCTGACCGAGCAATGTCTCAAGGCAAAGGCGGATGGCGTCTCGAATTATCCGCTGCTCTGGGTTGCGGGAGCGGCCTTCGATCCGCTGCCGGGCACATGGTTCGCACAGGTCGCCAATCGCGGCGGGCGCATCTTTGCCCCGGATATGACGCCGGAACTCGGGCCGGGCTCCATCGCCCGCGAGGCCCTGCAATATTTCCAGGACAGTTTCATCAAGCACGAGATCGCCGATCCCGATTCGCTGAACCTGAAATTCCTGCCCGCCGTGAAAGTGTTCAACACCGGCAATCACCTCTATCTGGGCGCACTCCACAACTATTACATGAATGTGGTGAACGACCCGGCGCAGTCGCCGATCGCGGGCAAGGGGCGTATCCATCCGCTGCCGGGCGATGGCAAGACGCTGGCCGTGACATGGTATTACATGCTCTCCGAAGCGACGCGCGACCGTGAATGGGCGTGGAAACTGCTGCAATATCTCGGCGGTAAGACGCAGGACGGCGTTTATACGCAGGCGCTCGCGCTGGCAAAAAGCTCCATGCTGGCACCGGGCTATACCTCGGCCATGAACAGCGCCGAGCTTCGCGATGTCTGGTCCGAGCGTGTCGATGTCGATGCAATGCTGAATATTTTCGATAAGGCGGTTCCCTATACCGAGGTTGTCCCGGCGGTGAACGAGCCGTGGTATCCTCAGTGGAATGAAATGCTGAATGTCGAATTGACGGCCTGTTTGCGCGGCCAGATCACCCCCGATGAGGCTTGCGACAACATGGTCGCCAATATCGACAGGGCGAAACGCTAAGGGCTTTGCTTGCGCCCTCTGGTTGAGGGCGCAGACACCCCTGGCGCCCTAACTGGAGTATAAGATGAGCATTCAGAACACCGACGCGCCGGAGCGTCGGAGCCTTAGTCGCTTTTTCAAGAAAGAAGCCTCGCCGGGACGTCTCGCCCTCGGCATGAACCTGCCCTCGATGATCATTTTTGCGATCATTCTGGCCTATCCGATCTTCTTCGCGGGCTATCTGTCCTTCCACGATGTGGGCGTGCGCGAGCTGCGCAGCGGCGAATATCCCTGGGCGGGCCTGGGCAACTACGCAGAGCTTTTCAACGACCCGGTGTTCTGGAAGGCGATGCGCACGACGATCCTTTTCGTGCTGGTCTCTGTCATCCTTGAGGTCGTGATCGGTCTCGCCATTGCGCTGGTCATCAGCAACAGCAATGTGCGGCTCTCGAAAGTCACGAAATTCCTGATCCTCGTGCCTTGGGCCGTGCCGCCCATCGTCAACGGGTTCCTCTGGTCCTTCATCTTCAACACGCAATTCGGCTATCTGAACCGGGTGCTCTACAATCTCGGGTTCATCGACCAATATGTGAACTGGCTCGGCAACACCGAAACCGCCTTTATGGCCGTGGTGATTTCCTATGTCTGGCGCACAACGCCCTTCAACATCCTGCTCTATCATGCAGCGCTTCAGGGCATTCCCGACCATCTCTACGAGGCGGCGGAACTCGACGGCGCGAGCGCGTGGCGCAAATTCTGGCACATCACCCTGCCACTGCTGCGCCCGGTTCTGGCGGTCACGCTGATCCTGCGCACGACCTTCGCCTTCATGGTGTTCGACGAGATTTTCGCGATCACGCAGGGCGGGCCGGGTGACGATACCTGGGTGGCCGCGTGGTATACCTACAAGACCGCGTTCCAGCCGCCCTTTGATATCGGTGTCGGTGCCGCCTCCGCCTATGTGCTGGCGCTCATCGTCGGCCTGATCGCGATCTTCTACATCAAATTCGTCTACAAGAAGGTGGAGTACTGATCATGCGTAAAAAAATGACGCTTCGTACCCGCATCCTGATGAACCTGGCCAATGTCGCCTGCATCGCTTTCCTGATCCTGCCGCTGGTGCCTGTCATCCTCGGCGCGTTCCAGAGCGAACGTGGCTTGCAGGCGGATGTTCATGCGCTGCTGCCGGTGGAATACACGCTGGACAATTTCCGGCTGATCCTCTCGGGCGGCGCGGACAAGGGCACGCTCTTTCAGGATATCAGCTATCTGCCGAACTCCGTCACATGGTTCCCGAATGCATTCTTGAACTCGGTGATCGTGGGCGCGCTCGTGACCGTTGGTGTGCTTGTCCTCGCCAGCCTCACGGCCTTCACCGTAACCCGGCTGGATGTGCGCTGGACCGGCTGGCTGATGCAGATCAACATGGTCAGCCGCATGGTGCCGCTGATCGTGCTGATGGTGCCGCTCTTCGTGGTGCTGCGCGGCTTTGGCCTGCTGAACACCCTCTCCGGGGTGATCATCACCGAAATCGGCTTGTTGCTGCCATACGCGATCATCATCCTCGTGCCCTATTTCCAACAGCTTCCCAAGGAGCTTGAGGAGTCGGCGCGGCTCGATGGCTGCACGCGCTTCATGGCCTTCATGCGGATCCTGCTGCCGCTCTGCAAACCCGCCCTCGCGGCGAGCGGCGTGATTATGTTCATCATCTCATGGCATGAGTTGCTGATCCCGCTGATCATCGTCTCGAAACCCGAGGTGATGACAGTCCCGGTCGTTCTCGCAGGGCTCGTCTCGGATCACTTCGTGTTCTTCACCGTGATGATGGCGATCTGCCTGATCGGCCTTCTGCCGACCCTCGCGCTGGTCCTGCTGCTCCAGAAATATCTTGTCAAAGGCCTGACGGCCGGTGCCGTGAAAGGATAATCCGATGGCAAATGTGCAAATTCAGAACCTGAAGAAATCCTACGGGGCCTTGCAGGTGATCCATGACATCGATGTCGAGATCGACGAGGGCGAGTTTGTCGCGCTGGTCGGGCCTTCGGGCTGCGGAAAGTCCACGCTGCTGCGGATGATTGCGGGGCTGGAAGAGGTCACGGCGGGCGAGATCCTGCTCAACGACAAGGTCATCAACGACGTCGCCCCCAAGGACCGCGATATCGCCATGGTGTTCCAGAGCTATGCGCTCTATCCGCATATGACGGTGGAGCAGAATATGGGCTTCGCGCTGAAACTGGCCAAGGTGTCGGCGACCGAGATCAAGGCGCGCGTGGCCGAGGCGGCGGCGACACTGAACCTGACCGAATATCTGGACCGCTTTCCGCGCCAGCTTTCGGGCGGTCAGCGTCAGCGCGTCGCCATGGGCCGCTCGATCGTGCGCAGCCCTTCGGTGTTTCTCTTCGATGAGCCGCTCTCAAATCTCGATGCCAAGCTGCGTGTGCGGATGCGGACGGAAATCAAGGCGCTGCATCAGCGCCTTGGCGCCACCTCGATCTATGTGACCCATGATCAGATCGAAGCGATGACCATGGCCGACAAGATCGTGGTCATGCGCGCGGGTCATATCGAGCAGGTCGGCGCGCCGCTGGATCTCTATGACAACCCCGCAAATGTGTTTGTCGCGACCTTCATCGGCTCGCCCGCGATCAACCTGCTGACCGGCACCTATAATGGCGGCGTGGTGGATCTGGGCGAGGGCGTCAGAATGGCGGCCCCGGCGGTCGCGGCGAGCGGCGGGCGGGCCTGTCTCTTTGGCATCCGCCCCGAGCATCTTGAGCTGTCCGACGCGCCAGATGCGGTGGATTTCACCGTTGACGTGATCGAGCCGACGGGCAGCGAAACGATCCTCACCGGACGGATCGCAGGTCAGGAAGTGCAGATGACACAGCGCGAGCGGGCCAATCTCCAGCCGGGGCAGGTGCTGCGTGTCCGCCCCGCTGACGGTCAGGTGCGTCTCTTCGACGCCGAAACCGAGGCGCGTCTGCGATGACCGGGCAAGCGCTATGCTGGATGGACGCCGCCGATCTGGCCGGGGAGATCCGCGCCAAGCGGCTCTCCCCGGTCGAGGTCACGCAAGCCTTTATCGACAGGATCGAAGACGTCGATCCTTCGGTAAATGCCTTCTGCATCCCGATGTTCGAGATCGCGATGGAGAAGGCGCGGGCCGCAGAAGCCGCGCAGATGGCGGGCGATTTCTGGGGGCCGCTTCATGGCGTGCCCTATGCGATCAAGGACTCTGACGACTATGCCGGGCAGAAAACGACGCTCGGGAGCCTCGTCCACAAGGACCGCATCGCCACGCAGCATTCGCCGATCATCGCGCGGATGGAAGGCGCGGGCGCGATCCCGCTCGGCAAGACGACAACGCCGGATATGGCTTGGATTGGCCTGACCTATTCGCAGCTTTACGGCGAGACGAAGAACCCGTGGGACCTGACCCGCAATCCCGGCGGCAGTTCCGGCGGCTCCGCCGTCGCGGTCGCGACCGGCATGGCGCCCTTGGCCACCGGCACGGATGGCGCGGGTTCGGTGCGGATCCCGGCGTCCTTCTGCGGCATTTTCGGGCTCAAGCCGTCGCATGGGCGCATCCCGCTCATGCTGCCGAACGTCAATCAGCACACCCATTACGGCCCGCTGACGCGCACGGTTCGCGATGCGGCGCTGATGATGGATGTCTGCGCCGGTCCCGACCCTCGGGATCTCTACTCGCTCGAAGGCGGCTCGCCCGGCTATCTCGACAATCTCGACAAGCCTCTGGCCGGCAAACGCATCGCCTGGAGCCCCACTCTCGGGTTCGTCGATAAGCTCGACCCGGAGGTTCGGCGCATCTGCGAAATGGCGGCGCTGCGCTTCGAGGATCTCGGCGCGATTGTCGAAGAGGCGCGGATCGACCTCTCCGGCTCGATGGAGATCGCCAAGCGCAACTGGTGCGCGATCATGTCGGCGCTGGTGCTGAATGTGAATGCGGATCACGTGGATACATTCGATCCCGCTCTGGTCGCTTGCGCCCGCGAGGCGGAGGCGCATACAGCGGGGCAGTTCCTGCACGACAAGATCCGGATGTTCCCCATCTATCAGCGGCTTGTCGATTATTTCGAGATGTATGATTTTATCCTGACGCCAACCGTCGCCTGCTTACCGCTGAAAAATGACCAGCTGGTGCCGGATGGCTATCCCGCAACCGATTGGGACTGGATGGAGTGGGCTCCCTATAGCTCGCCTTTCAACCTGTTCCACAACCCGGCGTCGTCGGTGAACGCAGGTTTCAGCGCAGAAGGCCTGCCGGTTGGCCTACAGATCGTCGGACCCCGTTTCGGTGATTTGCAGGTGCTGCAAGCCTCGCATCACTTCGAGCGCGCCTTCAGCCCGGACTTCAAGCGGCCGCCCCTCATGCAGGCCGAACTTTCCGCCGCGATCTGACATGCGGCAAAGCAAAGGATCCCACCAAAAATGACGGATTACGTAATCGGTATCGATGTCGGCACCACCTCGACCATCGGTATCCTTATCGCCCTGCCTGACAAGGTTTTGGCACAGGTGTCGCGCCCGGTGACGCTCTCCTCGCCGCAGCAAGGCTGGGCTGAGGAAAACCCGGAGGACTGGTGGCAGAACACCTGCGAGATCATTCCTGATCTGCTGGAGAGCGGCGGCGTTTCTGCCGCTGACGTGAAGGGCATTGGCGTGGCCGGGATGCTGCCCGCCGTGATCCTGCTCGATGAGGCGGGCAATGTGCTGCGCCCCTCGATCCAGCAAAGTGACGGGCGCTCGGGCGCGGAGGTCGCGGAGCTCGCCGCAGAGGTTGAGGAAGCCGATTTTCTCGCCCGTGCAGGCAACGGCATCAACCAGCAGCTTCTGGCGACGAAACTGCGCTGGATCGAAAAGCATGAGCCGGACGTGTTCGCGAAGATTGCGACCGTGCTGGGCTCCTATGACTACATCAACTTCCGTCTCACCGGCGAACTTGCGGTTGAGCAGAACTGGGCGCTGGAGGCGGGCTTCGTCAATCTCGCGACCCATGAGCTGGACGACGAGCTGATCGCGCTCGCGCATATCCCGCGCAGCGCCATCCCCGTCAAACGCGCCTCCCATGAGGTGATGGGCCATGTCAGCGCGGAAGCCGCTGCGGCGACCGGGCTGCCGGAGGGTATTCCCGTGATCGGCGGTGCGGCCGATCATATCGCCTCGGGCTATGCCGCCGGTGTCACGCGGCCCGGAGACATTTTGCTCAAATTCGGCGGCGCGGCGGATGTGCTCGTGGCGAGCGACACGCCCCAGCCGGATGCGCGTATGTTCCTCGACTATCATCTGGTGCCGGGCATGTTCATGCCCAATGGTTGCATGGCCTCGGGCGGCTCGGCGCTGAACTGGTTTGTCGCCAAGATCGCGCAGGGGGAAGCGGCGCAGGCGGAGGCGGCGGGCCTGTCGCTCCATCAGCATCTCGATGGCATTGCGGCTCAAACGCCGGCAGGCGCGGATGGTGTGCAGATCATCCCCTATTTTCTTGGGGAGAAAACCCCGATCCATGATGCGGAGGCGCGCGGCGTGATCCACGGCCTCAGCCTCAATCACGATCTGCGGCATATGTGGCGCGCTTTGCTGGAGGGGTTTGCCTATGCCTTCCGTCACCATGTCGAGGTGTTCCGCGAGATGGGTCATCCGTCGACACGGTTTCTGGCCTCGGATGGCGGGTCGAAATCGCGGTTCTGGATGCAGATTTGTGCGGATGTTTTGCAACAGCCGGTGCAGCTTCTTCACGGGCATCCGGGCTCCTGCCTTGGTGCCGCTTACATGGCGGCGGTCGGTGCTGGGCTGACCGATGATTTCTCCGGCGTCTCGAACTTCATCAGCCATGGCGATCTGATCGAACCGGATCCGGCGAAGGCGGCGCTTTATGAAGAAGGCTATCACCGCTTCCGCACCACATATGAGGCCATGGTGAACGCGCGCGAGGTGAGAGCATGATGCGCGCCGTGATTTGGGACATCGACGGCACCCTCGTTGACAGTGAGCCGCTCCATCTTCGCGCTCTTTTGCATGTCTGCGATCAATATGGCGCAGATATTTCGGAGCTTCCGTCGGACCATTTTGTCGGTGTGAACGTGCAGCATGTCTGGCGCGCGCTTGAGGACCGGTTCCCGGAGACCCTGTCTTTTGAGAAATGGCTCGCAGAGCTGAACGCCTATTACAGCGCGCACGCCCATGAGCTTCAACCCATTGCGCATGCGGTTGAAACCGTGCGCCGCCTTGATGAAATGGGCATTTTGCAAGGGGCCGCTTCGAATTCCAACCGTCTCGTTGTCGACGCCAATCTGCGCGCCTTGGGCCTTAGCGATATTCTGTCCCTCTCCGTGAGCCTCGACGATGTCGTGCGCGGAAAGCCCGACCCCGAGCCCTATCTGCGCGCGATGCTGAAGATGCGCGTCCTTCCCTCGGCAACCTTTGCGGTGGAGGATAGCGCGACGGGGGCGGAAAGTGCGCGGCGGGCCGGGATGCATGTCGTTGCGCTTGGCGCGGATCTGCCGCAGGCGGATCATGTCATCGAAAACCTCGCGGCGCTGCCCGATCTGGTTTCAACGGCTGAACAGCGCGTGCTTGTCACATAATGTTCTCTTCGTGATAAGTTTGGTTGCCTTTTGTCGCTGATTAACCGAGATTAGTGTATGAGGTGACGAGGCAGTTGACATCATGAACGCGAATGACGGCAGAAAGCTCCCGGCGACTCTGAGGCGGAAGGAAATCCTTTCGGCTCTGGAGCGCGATGGCCATGTGACCATCGTGGATATCGCGGAACAATTGCGCGTGTCGGACATGACCGTGCGCCGTGATCTCGAATTGCTGGCCGACGAAAATCTTCTGGTGCGCACACATGGTGGCGCGCATCTTCCCGAGATTTTTCAGGAGCGGCCGCTGGAGCGTCACGAGCCAAGTGCGGCGACGCGCGCGAGCATCCACCGCAATGAGAAGCAGAAAATCGCGGCGGCGGCGCTTCAGTATATCGAACCGCACACGACCATCGCCGTCGATATCGGCACCACGATGCAGGAATTGGCGGCGTTGATTGAGGATGCTTCTGTTCGTGTCGTCTCGACCTCGCTCCGGGTGCAGCAGGATCTGGCGGAACGGCAGATGACGGTTTTCGTGCCCTGCGGGAAGCTGGGTGGGCCAGAGCCGTCCATAAGCGGCGCGCAAACGATTGCCTATCTGCAAAACTTCCATTTCGACACGGTGTTTCTCGGCGTTGCGGGGATCACGCTCGACGGAACTTTCGATTATTCCATTGAGGATGCGGAGATCAAAAAGGCCCTGATCCAACGCTCATCGAAACGGATCCTTCTCGCGGACAGCTCGAAATTCGGCGCCGTCTCCGCCGTCCGCGTGACGGGCTTCGAGGTGATCGACATTCTCATTACCGATGCCGACCCGCCGGGCCCGCTGAAAACGCGGCTGGAAGCGGCATGCACCGAAATCATCGTCATTCCCTCCTGATCGCGCTGATTTTTTGCGGATTTTGCCGGGCGTTTCGCGCAACCGGTCCATGAAGTTCACGGAATTTGCGAAAACAACATTTTCCAACATAAAAAGTTGTATTTCGATTTATAATGTGCGATTATGTTTAAGACATAGGAGCACATATGACAAAAACAGTCTTGATCACCGGGGCGGCCAACGGAATCGGCCTTGCCTCTGCCCGCGCTTTTTCCGCCAGCGGCTACAATCTCGTCCTTACAGATTTGAACAAAGATCTCTGCCGGGAACGCGCCCAAGAACTTGGCGGCAATGTGCTGACCTTTGGCGTCGACGTCCGGGACAAGGGCAGCATTCAGGCAGCCTTCGATGCCGGTGGCGAGGAATTCGGCGGCATTGATACCGTCCACGCCAATGCGGGCGTGTCGTCCATGAAGCCTGCGCTGGATCTCTCCGAGGACGATTGGGATTTTAACTTTGATATCAATGCGAAGGGCGTCTTCCTGACCAATCAGGTCGCCGTGCAGCATTTCCTCGATCGCGGCCTCAAAGGCGTCATCGTGAACACGGCGTCTCTGGCGGCCAAGGTCGGCGCGCCTTTGCTGGCCCACTATTCCGCATCGAAATTTGCGGTGATCGGCTGGACGCAGGCACTCGCGCGCGAACATGCGAAAGATGGCATCCGCGTCAACGCCGTCTGCCCCGGCTTCGTGCGCACGCCGATGCAGGATCGCGAGATTGAGTGGGAGGCGAAGCTTCTCGGCACAACGCCTGACAAGGTGCTGCAATCCTATATCGACCAAACGCCGCTTGGCCGGTTGGAGACGCCGGAAGACGTCGCCGATGTGGTCGTTTTCCTCGCCTCCGACGGGGCGCGCTTCATGACCGGGCAGGGCGTGAATGTCACCGGCGGCGTCTACATGACCTGACCCTCATTGCGCGCTGCGTGACCGTGGCGCGCGTTTATCTTATTGGAATCTATAATGAATAAAATGTCCTCGCCAGACATCCACAGCGATTGGACCGCGAAAAACGCAACCATGCAGGAGTTCAGCGCGGCGGAGATGGGCGCGATTGCGCATCTCTATCGCGGCGAGGTCTATCGCAGCACGATCTGGCGGAGTCGCCTGGATACCACGACCAATTGGACGGTGGTGTTGACGGGCGTTTCCCTGACCGTCGTGTTCGGCTCGTTCAGCGCATCGCCGCTCCCGCTCATTCTCGTCGGGCCGCTGGTCGCCGTCTTCCTGCTGCTCGAAGCGCGGCGCTATCGTTATTTCAACGTCTGGCGCGCACGGGCGAGATTGCTCGAAACCGATTTCTATGCGCCGATGCTGCGCGGGCATCACGGCATTATGGACGGCCGCTGGAATACCCTTCTGGCCGATGATTACGATACACCGCGCTTTCATATCAGCTACTTACGTGCCGTCGGGCGGCGTTTGCGGAAGAACTATATCTGGGTCTTCATGATGCAGGCGCTGACCTATTCGGGGAAGATTTTCATCCACCCGACACCCGCGATGTCCATGGCGGACATTTTCGAGCATGCGCGCATCGGCCCGGTGTCAGGGCAGGTTGTCATCGCCGCAGGCATCGTCTTCCACGTCTTCTGGATCATGCTCGCGCTGGTGACCTATATGATGGAACGCCGCGTGCGGCGCCGTCGTCAGACCCTGATTACGATTTCATAACTTTGGCGCCGTGCCTTCGGCGCTCGCAGTCATGACGTGTGAATATCAAGGCGAAGCCGTGATCGTATCTGTTTGTTTAAGTTGACCCATGGGTGCATATGCGGCTCTTTTGCAGCCGCATAAAGTGCTGGCATTTATTCAAATAATATATATTTCAGATGTTCGCCCACATGGCCCGAGAGCGCTATTTCACCTAAATTATATGGATTATGGGCCTTTCTGCGACGCCTGAAATGGCTCGCTGCCCTGCTTGCCGCGTATCGAGAAACCCCTCTTATCGATGCTGTTCCGCGCTTAACATAAAAGAACACAAACGAAATATTTTGTTTGATAATGTTGCTGTCCGTGTTATTTAATGTGGACAAATGTTGCGTGGGAGATGACCTCCGCATGCATCACAGCAGAATCTGGGAGGAAAATGATGGGTTACACATTGCAGTCGGGGCTGAGCCGGCGCGCGTTTAACATGTTGGGCGCTATGAGTGTCGCCGTGGCGTTTGGCGGCACGGCGTTCGCGCAGGATTTGAAGGGTGACGGCGAGGTCATCGTCGCGCATTGGGGCGGGATCGACGGCGCTGCCGTGGAGTCGCTCCTGCCGCAATTTACCGAAGAAACCGGCATCAATGTGGTCGGCGTCGAGGTGGGCGATGCGGATTACGGCCCCAAGCTGGTGCTTCAGCAACGCACGGGCAATGCCGAATGGGATGTCGCGCTCGGGATGCTCGTTGACCACTTTTCGGCCGTGGATCAGGAGGGCATGTTTGCGCCGCTCGATACGTCCAGATGGGCACCGGAGGTTGTGACCGCCTATCAGGACGCGGATCTTTTGGGTGAAAACTGGGCCGCTGGCCCCTCCGAAGGGCTGTGGCTGCTCTACGGTCCGGCGCTGGAGGATAATCCGCCGACCTCTTGGGCAGATTTCTTTGACCTTGAGAAATATCCTGGCAATCGCGCGATGTCTGCGGGCGGTGCCGGAATCCTCGCCAATATCCAATATGCGTTGATTGCCGATGGCGTTTCGCCTGACGAGCTCTATCCGCTGGATGTGGACCGTGCCTTGGCAAAACTCTCGACGATCCGTGACAATCTCGTGCTTTGGGAAGCCTCGCCAAAAGGGATCGAAGCGCTTGTTGCCGGTGATGTGGTGATGGATTGGGCGTTCGGGCCGTCTGTCTTCCGCGCGCTCGATGCCGGGCAGCCGATTCATATGGCCATCGAGGGGCTGCAAACCGCTGTCGACCGGACCCGTGATGCGGTGCTGGCCAACGGGGCCAATCAGGAAAATGCACAGATCTTCCTGACATGGTGGAAAAAGCCGGAGACTCAGGCCGCCTATGCGGAGGCGACCAAGGGCGGATTGATCGTGCCGATTGAGACCGTGATCGAGAAGGTTGATCCGGCCTTGCAAGGCAGCCTGCCGTTCTCATCGCAATATGGCGAAGACGCGTTCTTCTTCCTTGACGATCCCTGGTATAACGAAATCGATCCGAACACCGGCAAAACCAATCTGGACGGTGTGATCGCGGCCTTCACCGCATGGCGGATCGGTCTCTGATCCGCAGCATCCGGCACGGGGCGCAAACGCTGTCCCGTGCCACTGGTTTCCTAAAATAAACTCGGGTGTCAGATGAATTTTCGCGGCTTTCTTCCGGTTCTTCCGCTGGTCGTCTTTATCGCGATCGCCTCGCTTTTGCCGATCCTCTATTTCCTTGTGAGCGCGTTTCAGACGCCCACCGGAGAGTTTACCCTTCGCGAAATTCAGAATGTGTTCAGCCAGCCCGCCTATCTGGCGTCGATCTGGAACACGATCAAGATCGCGTTTTTTGTGGATCTGCTCATTCTGTTTCTCGCCTATCCGGTCGCGCTCACGATCCACCTTTCCGAAGGCTGGCGGCGGACGGTGTTGCTCATCTGCGTTCTCTTGCCCTTTTTCACCTCGGTTCTGGTGCGCACCTATGCATGGTCGGTGGTGCTTGGCCTTGAGGGTCCGGTCAATGGCGCGCTTGTGGCAACGGGTATTCTGGACGAGCCCTATCTGCTCGGGCACTCGACCATCGGGACGGTTATCGGCCTTGTGCATATTCTCATGCCCCCGGCTGTGCTGGCGATCTACACCATCATGGGGCGGATCGACTCCGATCTGATGATCACTGCCAAAAGTCTCGGCGCCGGAAACCTGCGCGCCTTCTTTACGGTGTTCTTCCCCCTCAGCATGCCGGGCGTCGTTCTCGGCGGGCTTCTCACCTTCGTGATGGCGCTCGGGGCCTTCGTGATCCCGCAGCTTCTGGGCGGTGTCGGCAATCTGATGTTCGGGCAGATTATCGTGTTGATCGCCACCGTCTCGCTCGACTGGAATTTCGCCTCCGCCATGTCGCTGGTCTTTCTGATCCTGCTGGCGATCCCGATTTATGGGCTGGTCCGGGGCGGACAGTTTGGCGATGTGTCAGGCGAGGGACGGGGGGCTGCGCCATCGCGTCTTGGGGTGCTGGTATCCTCCGTCTTTGCCCCCATCGGAGCGCTTTTTGAAAAGCTCCTTGCCCCTGTTTTGGCTTGGCTCGACCGCGTGCCGAGACATGTCAGCGCAGGGTTGCGGCTCGCTATCGCCCTTGCGGTTGTCGTCTTTCTGATCGTTCCCGAGGCCCTGATCGTGGTCTTGTCCTTCGGCGATCCTGACTACCTCTCCTGGCCGCCGACACAGCTTAACGGCGAGGGCTATGCCCTGTTCTTCCAGCAGGAACCTTGGGTGCGGGCGCTGCGTCAGAGCTTCCAGTTCGGCGTTGTCACGATGATTGTGTCCGTCCTGATCGGTTCGGCGGCGGCGTATGGCATCGTGCGCGGGCGCTTCCCCGGCAAATCGCTGATCATCTCGCTCGCCCTCGTCCCGCTGATCTTGCCCGAGATCGTGCCCGCCATCGCCTATTATATCGCCGCCTCCGCCTTCGGTGTGTCTGGAACGGCCGCGGCGATTGTGGCGGGGCAGGGTGTGACGGCAACCGCATTGGTGCTTTTGGTGATGTCGGCGGTGTTCCGGTCGCTGAAAGTCGATATCGAATACGCGGCGCGCGCTTGCGGCGCGGGCCCGGTTCGCGGCTTTTTCGACGTTGTCGTGCCGATTGTCTGGCCGAGCCTGATTGTCGCCTCCCTGTTCAGCTTCCTGAACGCGTTCGACAATCTGCTGATCCCGCTCTTCATGGGCGGACGCTACCAGACCCTGCCGGTCTATATGTGGCTCCAGATGCGCGAGGCGACCAGCCCGATGATTACGGTCGTCGCCTCCATCATGATCCTTGTTGTCATCCTCTTCGGCCTGCTGGCGAATTTCGCGCAGCAGCTTCAGGCGCGCCGTCTGGCGCAGCAGTAACACAGATAGAAGGAGACCCCTCATGAGCGATGGTGTTGAAATTGTTGGCCTGAGCAAACGCTATGGTGATTTCGTTGCGCTGAACGATGTGAATATGTCGATCCGCAATGGCGAATTTATCACCCTGCTCGGGCCGTCGGGAAGCGGCAAGACGACCCTTTTGCAGATGTTGGCGGGGCTCACGACGCCGAGCGAAGGCGATATTCGGATTGGCGGCAAAAGTGTCGTGGCGCTCCCCATCGAGAAACGCGAAATCGGGCTGGTGTTCCAGAGCTATGCGCTTTTCCCCCATATGACTGTGGCGGGGAATGTCGGCTATCCGCTGAAGATGCGCGGTGTGCCGCGGGATGAAATCGCCCATCGTGTGAACGAAGTGCTGGAGCTGGTCGAGCTCACGAATTTTGCCAAGCGCCGGCCCTCGGAGCTTTCGGGTGGGCAGCAGCAGCGAACGGCGATTGCGCGGGCGCTGGTCTTCGAGCCGTCTGTCATGCTGCTCGATGAGCCCCTGTCCGCGCTTGACCGGCGCTTGCGCGAGCATATGAAATTCGAGTTGCGCCGCCTGCATGACATGATCGGCACGACGACGATTTTTGTCACCCACGATCAGGACGAGGCCCTCGCCCTGTCGGATCGCATCGCGGTGCTCGACGGCGGCAAACTCCAGCAATTCGGCACCGCCGACGAGATCTATCGCCAGCCGAAAACACGCTTCATCGCCGAATTCATGGGCGAGACGAATATCATCGACACCACCGTCAAACGGGGGGACACGGGCCTCTATGCCGAGGACGAAAAAGGGCGCCGCGTCGCCATCGGTGAGCCGGAGGGGATGAGTGCAGGGATGAAAGTGGCGCTCGGCATCCGTGCAGAGCAAATTTCGCTGAGGCCCGGCGATCTGACGGAGGATGGCTGGACAGGGACGATAAAGAACAAGTTTTTCCTTGGAAATTCGTATCGTTATATCGTTGACTGCGCCCCCCATTCCTTCGTCGCGCAGGTGTCCGCGCCCTATGCGGATGAAGCGCTGTCGGCCGGCGATGCGGTTGCGCTCAGCTGGCACCCGGCATCGCTGCAATTGCTGCCGGCGTGACTTCGAAAGGATTGTTCGGGGGCTGAAGTGTTCAGGATGGCTCCGCGTCGACGGCCGGATGCAAAGTTTAGGTGCCGCTTTCTAATAGGCGGAACGCAGAAACCTCTAGAATTCACCAGTCTATCCCGCCGCTCAATTGCCAATTTGAGGACAACTTCTGTCCAAAAAGGTCAAATAGCGTGTCAATTCACAAGCGGTGTGGATCGCCATCCTATTTGTCCGCAGACTGCTTTGGATTTCAATCACTTAGAAGTCGCGGTTGCGGTCAATATGACCATGTTTGCCAAGCGTTTTGTCTCTGACATCACGTTGTTGGGTGTTGACCTTCTAGGAGCCAGTGGAGACATCTTGCCATTGAGGCGGCAACAGCGCGCGTTGATCTATGCTGATTAGCCTGAATGGATAGCATAAAGAGCCTTAACTTCTTCGCCTGCTATAGAGCTGTGTCTTGCGGCTCTGAACGCCAACGTTCCTCGCCTTTTGGCCTCTCGCTCAGCCTCTTATGGAGCCTCTGCGCGGCTCCGCTTCTAAGCGCCGGATCTTGACCATCCTGCAGCGCGTCGAGCATCTCCAATCGCGCTTCTTCTGCGGCGGCTTTCGCGGCGTCATAGCCAAGCCGGGCGACTGAAAAGCGGCGCGTGATGGCTCGCCGCTGGCGCTTGGCGGTGGATGTCGTACCTTCCTCTGCAGGCAGCTCGATCCGCGCCACCCAAGCCGCGGAGCGCCCTTTCGACGGCTTGGCGTAATGCACACCGGTTATCTCGGAACTATGAGAACCTTCCGCCTTTCTGCGCTGCACCTGCCGCATCTCGGCCTTCGTGAGCGGCGGGATCACCTCCAGAACCGCGTCGCGATAGGCGCGGGCGACATAGAGCGCGACCTCGCGCCCACCATAGGTGCCATCGGTAAAGCTGGCCTGGATCATGCGCCCGCCGCGCGAAAGCTTAACGATCCAGGCCTTCCCGTCCACGCCTCTCGCGGATTTGCGAGAGATGCCATAGCGGTCGCTGGGCAGCGGGCTTCGGTGGCGGGATTTCGATGTGGGAAGCAACGCGCCATCTTGCGCTTTTTCGGGTGTCTTTTTGCTCATATGCTCGCGCTCCCTGCGACATCGCATGCCACTCCGTCTTATTTTCCCTACCCAATACATGTTCATGTTATTTATGTGAAGAGTAACAAGCCTGCGATTTGAAGGGAATAGCGGTGTTCGCGCCGACATATTCTTATTTTTTGATGTAAAATGATGCCCCCTGCGACATTTTTTCGGCTGACAGCGGTTAAGAATTCGGTAATGTCTGGCTGAGTGCGAATCTTGAGCTGCTGGAGTTGTCGGTTATGTCCTTGTCCTCTGTGATCCAGGCGATGCGTATTTTGCGGATCGAGACACCGCTGGGGGCGGATGCGCTTTTGGCGCAGAAGCTGCAGTTTCGTGAGGCGATTTCGGAGCTCTTCGAGGGGCGGATGTCGGTGCGCTCGAAGTCTCCGGATCTGAAGCCGCAGGATCTCTTGGGCAAGTCGGTGGATGTTTCTATCGAGCTTGGCGATGGCCAGCGGCGGACATGGAACGCGCTGGTCACGGATCTGACGGCTGGGCCGCGCCAGAGCCGGGGGCTGCGCCATTACGAGATCGTACTGCGGCCGGATCTGTGGCTCTTGTCGCAAACCTCGGATTGCCGGATCTGGATGGACAAATCGGCGCTCGATGTGGCTGAAGAGCTGATGAGCGAGCACGGGATTGCCAAACCGATCACGGGCGGGGTGGTCGATCCGGTGCCGACGCAGCATTATTCGGTGCAGTGGAACGAGACGGATCTCGATTATCTGACGCGGCGTCTGGAAGAGGACGGGCTCTACTATTGGTGGTCGCACCAGGAGGGCCAGCATCAGATGCATATCGCGTCGCATGCGGC
>NZ_JBLEFH010000012.1:0-50132 GCF_047345645.1 Jujubicoccus corallicola
ATAAAAAAGGTTCTCCTGCGCCTCCAGACGTCCCATCATCGCCTGATCCTCCCTGCCGATAAGGCAAGTGAATCAGTCGGTTGGGTCTCGATCAAGGTCAGAGTTTTTCACCAGCATCGGTCGTTTTTGGATTGTTTGATTGATCCCATCATTGACAGTTCCAAAATACCCTGCCAAAACTAGTTTTGTTGTTGAAGGTTTTTGGCATGATTTTAGGCTATGCTCGCGTCTCAACTGAAGAGCAGCATCTCGATGCCCAAATTCTCGCCCTCGAAGAGGCGGGTGTGGAACGCGTTTGGTCGGATAAAATTTCCGGATCAAAGCGTCAGCGCCCGGAGCTTGATCGCATGCTCGACCAGCTTCGTCCCGACGATGTTATTGTTGTGACGAAATACGATCGCCTGAGCCGATCACTTCAGGACCTTCTCGCAATAGTCGATGTCATTCGATCGAAAGGTGCGGGTTTCAAATCTCTTGCTGAGGACATCGACACGACCACGCCCGCTGGTCGGCTAATATTTCATGTCTTCGCATCTATTGCGCAATTCGAGCGCGAACGGATTTCCGAACGCACCCGTGAAGGACTCGCCGCCGCCAAACGTCGAGGCCGAATTAGTGGGCGCCCCCCTGCCCTGTCATTAGAGCAGCGCGAGGAAGTGCGACGATTGAGGGATGAGGAACTGCGTGGGATTGCTGAACTGGCACGGCTTTTCAAGGTGAGTGCAAACACAATCAGACGCGCATAGGGCTTCAACTGGCGTGGAGGATCTTTACGAAGAGTCTGCACGAGGATGGAGCTGCCAATAAGATCGATCCTCGTGTCAGATTGAACGTAGCGAAATGGCAGAATAGGACGATAAATTGCAATCGGCCCATAGCCGACCTGTGCGAGGGTCGCTCGCTATCATGCAGCATTTACTAAACCGGTCATTTATACGCAATGTTGCGCTAGTTGAACGGACAAAGGCGGCTGACCGCTATTGGGCTGTGAACCAATGTCTGCAACTGAAGGATGTCACCTTAATACGTGATTTGGATCGATTTAGCGTAGCTGGCAATGCGATTAATGAATACCACTCATAGGCCCATTCGCGATTATCTATCTAATCATCTAACGTAACCCCCTCCATATTCCTGTCTAGAAAACACAGGAGTATGAAATGAAGACACTTGCACCCTTTGCAGTCGCCCTGTCGCTGGCTGGCACGGCAAGCCTTGCACAGACCGTCTCCCTGCTTGAACGCGCCGCGCCAGCGCTTGCCGCCTACAACGCCAATGTCGTCGAAGGCGATCTATGGCAGCGCGACGGCCTGTCGCCGCGTGATCGCAGCGTGGTGTCGGTCGCGGCCCTGATCGCTGGCGGTAAGACCGAGCTGCAGCCGCAAGAATTCGCCCGCGCGCTGGATAATGGTGTTACCCCGTCGGAACTCTCGGGAATCATCACCCATCTGGCTTTTTACTCCGGCTGGAACAATGGCGTCGCAGCCGCCGAAACTGCCGCCGACCTTTACGATCAGCGCGGTATCGCCACGACCGACCTGCCCGGCGCGGATGTTGAACTGCTGCCGCTTGATCAGCAAACCGAGGATGCGCGCCAGTCCAACGTGCAGGAGACCTATGGACCGACCTCGCAGGGCGTCGTCGATTTCACGCAGGATCCGCTTTTTCTGGACCTTTGGCAGCGCCCTGATCTGGAGCCGCGGGACCGCAGCCTCGTGACGGTCAGTTCGCTGGTCGCGAACGGTCAAAGCGAGCAGGTCACGTTCCACTTGAACCGCGCCATGGATAACGGCCTGACGCGCGAGGAGGCATCCGAGGCGCTGACACAACTGGCCTTCTACGCCAATTGGCCAAACGTCTTTTCGGCAATGCCCGTCTTTCAAGACGTCTTCGACAGCCGCGAACAGTAATCGATAGGAATCTTTGACATGAAAACGCTTATCATAGCCGCAACACTCGGCGTCGCGACCGCCCCCGCCATCGCGCAGGAGGGCGGCATTACACGCAACGGATCGCAAACCGCCACCATTGGCGCAGAAGATCTGTTCACCGGAACTGCCTTGGTCGAACCTGTCTTCGGCACCAACGAAAATCGCCCGTTCAGCACGGGCAAGGTCACCTTTCTGCCTGGTGCGCGGTCTAACTGGCACACCCATCCGAATGGTCAGACGCTTGTCGTGACTTCAGGCACCGGCTGGACGCAGGAAGAGGGTGGTGAACGTCAGGTGATCAATGCCGGGGATGTCGTCTGGTGCCCGCCCGGTGTCAGGCATTGGCACGGGGCCACGGATACCACCGCAATCACCCATCTGGCCATTCAGCAGGTCGAAGGCGACACCGCCGTCGAGTGGATGGAGCCGGTTACTGACGAACAATATCTGGGCCAATAACCCCAGGACGCGGGTCGAACAGACCCGCGTTTTTCAAAGGCTTGAAAGATAACACCATGACGAACCAAAACAACTTCTATACCTCTGATGCCGTGACCCGCGAAAAGGTCAGCTTCAAAACGCTCTACGGCACCAAGGTTGCCGGCAATCTGTTTACGCCCAAGGATATGGATGCGGCGGCAAAGCATCCGGCCATCGTCGTTGGTCACCCTATGGGCGCGGTCAAGGAACAAAGCGCCAATCTCTATGCGACCAAGATGGCCGAGATGGGGTTTGTCGCCATGTCGATTGACCTGCCCTATTGGGGCGAAAGCGAGGGCGCGCCGGGCAATCTTGTCTCGCCCGATCTTTATGCCGAGGCGTTCAATGCCGCCGTCGATTTCCTTGGTACCCGCGATTTTGTTGATCGCGTGCGTATCGGTGGCATCGGCATCTGTGGCAGTGGCGGTTTCCTGATCAGCGCCGCCAAGATTGATCCGCGGCTCAAGGCGATTGCCACTGTCAGCATGTATGACATGGGTCAGGCCAACCGCAGCGCGTTGCAGAAATCGCAAAGCGTCGAACAGCGCAAGCAGGTGATCGCGGATGCCGCCCAGCAACGCTATGCCGAATTCGAAGGCGCGGAGCCCGAACTGACCAGCGGTACACCGCATGAATTGACCGGCAACGCGATCGGTGACGAGTTCTATGATTTCTATCGCACCGAACGCGGCAATGTGACGCCCGATGGGCAGTCGCCCGACCGGACGACGCATCCGACGCTGACCAGCAACATGACCTTCATGAACTTCTATCCGTTCAATGATATCAAGACGATCTCGCCACGGCCGATGTTGTTCATCACGGGTGATCAGGCCCATTCGCGCGAATTTAGCGAGGATGCTTATACCCGTGCCGCCGAGCCGAAAGAACTGCACTGTGTCGAAGGTGCCGGTCATGTCGATCTTTATGACGATCTGGACCTGATCCCTTTCGACAAGCTGGGACAGTTCTTTGAAGAAAAGCTGTCCTGAACCAGCAGGCACCTGACCGCTGGTGGTGATTGTTCCCTCATGACCAAAATGACATACTCGGCATTCCGGCATGAGGGAATTTCATCAATGCAGCGCAAGGATATCACCGATCTGATCGCCTTTCTCGAGGTGGCGCGCGAAGAAAGTTTTACCAAGGCCGCTGCGCGATTGGGCGTGTCGCAATCCGCGCTCAGCCATACTGTGCGGCAGCTGGAAGAGCGGCTGGACATTCGACTGCTGACACGGACAACGCGCAGCGTTTCAACGACCGAGGCTGGCGAGCGTCTGCTGAAACGCATCGGCCCGCATTTCGAAGACATTGCCAGCGAGCTGGATGGTCTAAGTTCCCTGCGCGACGAGGTCGCTGGGACGATTCGTATCACCGCCGGCGATTTCCAAATTCGGCAATTCCTGTGGCCGAAACTGCGCGATTTCCTACGCGCCTATCCCGAGGTGAATGTCGAAATATCAGTGGATTACGGATTACAGGATATCGTAGCCGAGCGCTTCGACGCAGGCGTAAGGCTTGGCTCCCAAGTGGCGCGCGACATGATCGCCACTCGGATCAGCCCTGATATCCGCTTCGTTATCGTCGGGGCGCCCTCCTATTTCGACACACATCCGGTGCCGGAAAGGCCAGCCGATTTGACCGAGCAGGATTGCATCAATCTACGCCTTTCGACCCATGGCGGTCTTTATCCGTGGGAGCTGGAAGAAAACGGTCGCGAGATCAGTGTGCGGGTCGAGGGCCGACTGGTTTTCAACAACATCTATGACGTCCTGGACGCGGCGCGGGATGGCTTCGGACTGGCCTTCGTTCCCGAAGATCTGGCCCGCTCGGATTGCGAGGCCGGTCGTTTGCAGATCGTCATGCCCGATTACGCGCCGGTTTGGGAAGGGTTTCACCTTTATTACCCAAGCCGCCGCCAGCATTCACCAGCCTTCGCGGCCTTCGTCAAGGCGCTGCGCCATGATAAGGTCAAGACGTCTGAGCGCTAGTCCGATCCAATCCCACAGCCTGGCTTCTGCATGATTAATCTTTTTTGATATAATTGAATGTCATTCTCCCCTCCTGTCTGAAATGTCGGCTTTACGATAATGCTACGACTTCCAAGCTTCACCGCCGCGAGTCCGCTTCCCGCCCGATGGGCCTGCGATGGTGCGAATTTCGCTGCGCTGAGAACGAATGGCGGTTATCGCCGAATTTCTGCAGTCGCAACGCCGCGCCGCCGCATGTCGGCTTCCCGCCCAACATGTCGAATGCATCTCAATCGCGAAGGCGACAACCGCTGCGATAGTTGAGGTCTCCGCGCTTCTCGCCTTCGCTACTGCCGGGGCGGCATCACGGTTGTTGCCGATGCTGAAACACATGTGACCGGGTGCCGAAACTTAATGCAAGCGGGTGCCGATCAGAGTGAGAACTAGCACTTGGCTGAAAAATGCTTACATTTGATAATTTTTACATGAGTTTTTCGCGGGTGTCGTCCGGCGTCAGGTTGGCCAGTAGATCCTCTCGGAAATAATGTACAATAGGATGGCCGCATTCGGCTGATAGGTATGCTTGCGGGCTGCTCTTCGGCCTGGTGGCCCGGAGACCAAACTGACGAAACTGACAATACCCAAGTGCCGCGCTGAGCTGATGGTTTAGTCAGTATTGTCAGTTTGGTCAGTGCTCTGCGCCCGACAAGTTTACTAGCCGCGCAGTTTCTTGCGGGAGGTCATAGTTAGGACCGGGTTTACATCGTAGAGGCGTCTGGGGCGGCCGCCTTTTGCTGAGGCTGGAATTGGCAGCGCTCGGACTATGTCAGCATCCTCAAGTGCAACGATGCCTTGATTGATTTCAGATATCGTGCTCAGCCCCGCACGTTCCATCCGCCTGATCTCGCGCGTCGAAAATTGCTGCCAGCCGGTCTCACGCAAGAGTGCAACCAGGCGGCGCCCTGCGCGCTCCCCCGCATCACAGGCTGCCCCAGCATAGGCCCGGCGGGCCATTGGAAGGAAGTACTTTCGGATCAAATGTTGCGCACGTTGAAAGATTCCTATGCTGATCTGCTTGGGCTCTGCCGTATCACCGCTGGCCCAGTCCAACATCGCGAGTATCAGTGAAACGCGAAGGGAAAGTCCAGGCAGCTTCCCGATGAACGAAAGCAAAATGCCATCGGATCCGTGCTCCCATGCGCGCACCTGCTGACGAAAAGCGTCCAATGCTTCACAGGCATCTTCAGAAAATGCCAGAAAGTCAGGTTGAGGCTGGCCGTTATCGTCGGAGATCATCGACAATGACAGAAGCTGGTAAATGGCTGCTTCGAAAAAGCGTTCGTCATGCCGCTCGCTTGGACGTTGTATGGGCGCCGGATTTGGCCAGATAGGAAGAAAACGGGCAAGCAGACCGTCGTCGTCCGCATTCATGAGGAGGCTTTTTAACCGATCAGGCTGAATGCCGCCCAGAACGCCTACTGTCAGACATTCAACATAAACTGGGTCACGACCCATGCGCTCAACAGAGTAGGGACGTCCCCCGTAGGCTTCCAGCCAAAATGGACGATCTGAGCCACCACCCGAATAGCGTGACATGCTTTGCAGCCACCCGGCGAGTTCATCTCGCGCAAGCAATGCGCCGCGCGGCTGCGCTTCTAAGATTGCTGCAAGTTTTTCAACCGTGGCGTCTGAAATCGCGAGGCGAGGCATAACCGGCTGCGGTCCAGGGTTCGCACCTGGCGGCATTTCGGGTGGGTCCGAACCTTCCTTTGCGGCAGCTTTTGCCGATTCCTTCCATGCATTCTTTACCAACTGCGAGACCTCAGCCTTCTCCCGCCATTGTTCGAGTTCGGTCTGTACCGCGGCGCGCTGAGCGCGCTCGACTTTTTTCAGTGGCCCCAAAATCGCGTCAATGCCAGGTGATTTATTCATCGACGGGTTTCCGATCACGGCGGCCCACAGAGCTGGCGGTTCTGCCCATCCAGGCCAAGGAGTTACCCAGCGCGTATTGCCGATAAGCGCCCCAGCTACCGACAGTAGAGCGCCAAATACGTAGTCTGGTGGCGCCGCTTTTGCCTCAGCTGCCTGACGCAGCCAGCAGGCCCAACGCGGAGAGACAACCTCGTCAAGAGGAAGTGAAGGAGGGGCTGATAGATCATCCTGCAAGTAACGCAGGTCCGGTTCTGGCCAGAGGGGTGCAAATGGAATGGGTGTGGCTTTTTTCATCAGGACAACTCCCGAGCCAGAAGGATGTCATTCCAATCACGGCCATTCGGTGCTGGAAGAAGACTGACCTTCCAGCCCTCAGAGTGGGCGCGTTCAGCCAGGTCGTTTCCTGCGCGCTGACCGGCATCATCTCCATCCGTCGCGATAACGATCTCTTCGGGACGGATCGGAAGCGTCAAGCCAGACATGCCCGAAGTGGAAAGTGCCGCCCAGATTGCACCAGCCTCAGGGAACAAGCCGGACGCCAAGGAGAGAGCGGTTTCAATACCTTCGGCTACGATGAGCGGGCCCTGTGCCTGCGAAAGTCGTACTGCTCCACCTGCAGCAGCCCCGAGCATCATCTTTGCAGGAGAAACGGTCGCCTTGGCCTGCCCATTCCGGTGCAGGTAAGTGCGGTGTATTCCGGTCCCACCGCCCTCAATAAGAGAAATCATTGCAGGGTGATGGTGGGCGCTGGGGCCGTGCCAACAAGCGGGGCGATAGCGCAGAGTGGGCGGCAATTTGCAGGTGATCCCGCGGTTGCGCAGGTACTGTTCCGCCGGTGTGCCTGCAATTGGCAATGCCTCTTCCCAGCAAGACTTGGCCTGCGCTTCACGCTTTTTCACCGTGATTTCCGCTGATACCTCTTGGCTGGGAGGGGAGGCAGCGAAATAGGGAGCATCGTAGCAGTTGTTTGTCGTGATACCTGAGCCCTTTAGGGCGAGAACAACTGAGCGGAAGCTGCAGCCGGCGTGGCAGTAGGCCAAGAGCTGTCCATTGTCGCCATTCGAGAGGCTCAAGGCTGGCGTACGGGTGTTCTGGTGCGCTGGGCAGAGGGCAATGCCATAGCGGCCATGCCAGCGCCCACCGAGGCTGCGCGTGATACGTTCTGCGGTGCTGATCATGAGAGCCCCCGGGCTGTCATAACAGCGTCAAGATGATGCAGTGCTTGCAAGACCTCAGAAAGGCATTCCGCGCGCAGTGCACCCCCCTTCTTGGTCGGGCGCATTGTACCGTCATCAGCGCGAAACCAGACGCGCAGGTTAACCAGATGGCAGCCCATATAATGATCCAAGCTTACCCGGATTTCTTCGCGGCTGTTCTTGTGGAGGGTGACCGTCGTGGCGGTCGTATCAAAGAATGTCATCTTCTTTCCCTTTGCCTTGCTGGCAAGGGCGACATGAGCTACCAATCAGAGTTGAGAAGACTGAAATGATAACCGCCGCCCGTGTACCAGACGGATGGCGGTTGTCGTCAGATAGAGGGGTGCTTTTTCTCGGCTTCCCAGGCTTCGAGTTGGCAGAGCTTCCAACGTGTACAGCCCGGCGACAACGGCACAGGTTTCGGGAAAAACGGATCTGTTTTGGCCCAACGCCAGGGGGTCGAACGGTGAACGCCGTAGCGAGCAGCTACTTGTGCATCGGAAAGGTATGTTTCGGCCATCGAGGTGCTCCGTCTGTTGCAATCAACGACGAAGTGCCGCATCTGGGCGCCGTTTGGCATCCGTCGAAAACGTCGAAAACTCCACTGAGGGTTTTCGACGCCGTTTTCGACGCATTTACTCCTCAGATTCACCTTTGAGACCTTGCTCCAAGGTGCTCCACGCGACCAGGATTCCGCTGTGCCTCTCGATTTCACGAAGCACTTGCTTTCGGGTTTTGCCCTCATGTCCGATTGGAAACAGCTTTTTGTAGGTCGCAGCGGCCCGATGCTTCTTCGCAGGTCGTCCCGAATGTTTTTTGCTGTCCGGCGCGATACCCAAGCGCTGTCGAATAGCCTTGCGGTCTGGGATCTCACTTTCAGGAATTACAAGAACGTGACCTTCGAAGGGTGATAGCCTCTGTGCGAGCGGAGCCAGCTTTGCCAGGTATTGTAACCGTGAGATCTCCACCTCGGGGACTGGGCCGCCGGATCGCTTGCTCAACTCTTCTGAGGCTTCCAAAAGCTCACGGAGTTTGCCCCTGCAATCGACGCTGTAGTACTTTTTATCCACGAAGGACCAAGGACAGCCTATATTAGGAGGTATTGTGACCACTCCATCATTTCCCCCCGCTGTTCGGTGTGCTGAAAATGTCTCGCAATTTAGAGGTACATAATGAAGGTGCATGATCGATCCATCGACCGGAGTTACCGTACCGCCTGGCCCACACAGATGCAGGCTGCATTCAGAAACAAACCGGGTGAAGGCACTTGAGCAAAGTGCTTTCAACTTCGAACGGGGAACCTCGCTGTCTGGTATCTCGCGCTCTGCTTCCTCGAAAGACGGGAGCAAAACTTCCGGATATTCGCAATCTTGGGCGTCGATCAATGGAAAGGTTGCGTCAACTTCCTCGGAGTTTGAAAATGTCTCGAACTTTTTCCGCTCCCAGGCGTTGCGTTCTTGGATACGCTTTTCCAACAGTCTATTCTGTTTAGCCTTACCTCTCAGCGCTGTTTGATCCGGCTCTTCAAGGTTTATGAACTCGAAAGTCATTCGAATGCTGTCGAGGCGGATGTAACCCTCACATCGAAACATAGCGGGCTCCTTCTGTTGAGTGGGCTCGTGCAATTGTCGGATAGAAATTTCGCCCAAGCTGCCATCATGGCCCGGCGCTTCTCGATCATGTCCCCACGCCGATATGAGGCTTCGACTGCGTTGCTGATCTTGTGTGCAAGTGAAATTTCCGCCATTTCACCGGGAAACTCTGTGCGTTCAGCAACCCAATCGCGAAACGTGCTGCGTAGTCCATGGGGAACTGCCGGTCGTTTGCTGACCCTATCTAAAAACCCCCCACCACCGGCAGCTACATCGGCGGCATGTGCGCGCTTCATCGCAGCGCTCATTGTCATGTCTGTCATCTCTCCTCCGCGAGGTGCGGGAAAGACGAGTGGGTTCCCCTCAAACCTGGGTAGCCCTTCAAGTAGTGCCATACCCTCAGCTGCAAGCGGCACCCGATGCTCACGGGTCATTTTCATACGCTCAGCGGGTATTACCCACATTCCCGTAGCCATATCGATTTCTTCCCAGCGCGCTCCTCGGACTTCCTGTGAACGGGTGGCCGTCAGTGCCGCGAATTCCAACGCACGTGCTCCAACCCCCGCCCGCTTCTGAATTGCCGCGAACCAGCGAGGCGCGTCATCGATCTGGATGGCTGGATGATTGCCTTGCTTGGCGACCTTGGACGCCGCTGGCAGGAGCTCCTTGAGATTGCCTGCCCACCGGGCAGGATTATCGCCTGTTCTATGCCCGGCTACGGTAGCCCATGAAAGAACAGCCTCAATGCGCCCGCGCAGGCGGGAGGCGGTTTCGGTCTTGACTTGCCAGATCGGTTCCAAAACCCGCAGCACGTCTTGCACGGTGATTTCATCCACCAGCATTCCACCCAGTTCCGGCATGGCATAGGTGCGTAGGGTGTTTTCCCATTGTTGCCGGTGCTTGGGGTTTTTGAAAGCATCCAGCTTGGCAGCTAGCGCCTTGTCGGTAGCATCCGCGAACGTTAGGCCGCGGAGGCGCGTCGCTTCAAGTTTTGCTCTGGCGGCTTTCCGTTCCTCCACCGGGTCAATGCCACGACGAACTTGGTCCTTCATTTCACGAGCGCGCTCTCGCGCTTGGGCGAGTGTCACGTCCGGAAAGCCGCCAAGGCCGATTTCGCGGCGCTTGCCACCAATAGAAGCCCGCAACAGCCACGTGCGTCCTCCGCTAGGAGTAATCTGTAAAAGCAAACCCGAGACGCCGCCTACTGCGAATTTGGCATTGCCCCGGGTTCCGGGGTGCTGCAATCGTTTCACCTCAAGTGCGGAAAGCTCTCTAGCTACCTTCGGCATTTTAAACCCGCCATAATACCCGCCAAAAAATTTTCACCAGAATGCGACAGGGTGCGATGCCTGGCAACAGAATAAATCCGTAACTGACTGATAAAATATTGAGATTCGGCGCCATGCCTTTGGGCGCGACAGCTTAATGGCGGGCTTCGTCTCCGCCACCATCTTTCTCGCATATCACCCCCCATGAAAAAGGGCGCAGCTTGCGCTACGCCCTCTTGCTATCGCGTTGGTGGGAGACGCGATTACATCGCCGGCAGGAGCACGCCGTCGATTACGTGAACGACGCCGTTCCCTGCCTCAAGATCGGCAGCGGTGACGGTCACGGCGTCGTTGATTTTCACCATGTCGCCGTCGAGCGACAGGGTCAGGGCGCAGTTGCCCATGGTGGTCACGTCATGCGCGCCGCCATCATCGTTGACCATCTGCACAACCGCTTCAGCCATAGCCTTGGTTTCCACGACATGGCAGCCGAGGATCTGAACCAGTTGCTCTTGGTTCTCGGGCATCAGCACCTCTTCGAGCGTGCCTTCGGGCAGCGCTTCGAACGCACCATCGGTCGGCGCGAAGACGGTGAACGGGCCTTCACCCGACAGAGCTTCGGCGAGATCCGCTGCGATCACGGCGGCTTCCAGCGTCTCGTGATCTTCCGAATTCACCACGATATCGACAACGGTCGCGGGCATTTCGCTCATCGCCGCGTCGCTTTCATGGTTATCAGCAAAAGCAAAGCCAGCGGTCGATGCGAAAGCTGCGGTGATACCAATCTTAATCAGGTTCATGTCATCCTCCATTGTTGGATACTCGCAGTTACGGAGGGCACCCGGTGACAAGTTGCGCCGCTCACGTTTATGTGAAGAGAAAAGCGCGCAACGCTTAGGGTTTGTTAGAGCGCAGCGGCCGTCTCTTTGTTCTCTCTGATGAAACCAAAAGCCCATTGTGCCGCGCGCCAGAGCCGTTACTCTCGCCCCTAAAGCACAAGCAAACAGGGCAGATTATGACCATCAGCAGACGTTTCCTTCTTGCGAGCCTCGGGGCGGCTTCCCTCGCCGCCTGTAGCACCGCGCCGCGTGTTCCAAGCTATAGCGCGCCGGACAATGCCATTCCGCCCGATCTCCTGCCGCAGGCCAATGCGGGCTATGATGCTTGGGTTGCGTCCTTCCGCGGGCGGGCGCTCTCGAGCGGGATTTCATCGTCCACTTTCGATGCGGCGTTCCGCAATGCGGGTTTCCTGCCGGGTGTTGTCAGCCGGGATCGCAACCAGACGGAGTTCAAACGCAGCCTTGAGGATTATCTCTCCATCGCCGCCTCGGATGAGCGCATCGCCAAGGGCCGCGCCGCTTATGCGCGCCATCGCGGCACCCTCGCGGCGATTGAAGCGCGCTACGGCGTCGATCCCTATATCGTCACCGCGATCTGGGGGCTGGAGAGCTTCTATGGCGAGCGGCAGGGCAATATCCCGGTCATCTCGGCGACCTCCACGCTGGCCTATGACGGGCGGCGCGGACAGTTCTTCGAGGCGCAAACCCTTGCGGCGCTTCGTATTATCCAAGCGGGCGATATCAGCGCGGATCGCATGACCGGAAGCTGGGCCGGGGCCATGGGCCATACGCAGTTCATCCCGACCACCTTTGCCGAATATGCCGTGGATTTCACCGGTGATGGACGGCGCGATATCTGGGCGGCGGACCCGACGGACTCGCTCGCCAGCACGGCCAATTATCTCTCACGAAGTGGCTGGCAGCGCGGCGTTCGCTGGGGGCAGGAAGATGCGGGCGGATCGCTTCAGCCCGAGCCGGGCGGGCCGCGCTTCTCGACGACCGGGAATTTCCGCGCAATCAAACGCTACAACAATTCAGACGCCTACGCGATTGGCGTCGGTCATCTGGCGGACCGGATCGCAGGCGGCGGGCCGCTGCGCACGCCCTTCCCGCCCGATCAATACGGGCTCACCAAGGACGACCGGATCGCCCTTCAGCAACGCCTGACACAGCGCGGGTTCGATACGGGCGGCGCGGATGGCGTGATCGGTTCGAACACCACGGCGGCGATTGAGGGCTATCAGCGCGCGCAAGGTCTGCCGGTAACGGGCGAGCCGTCTCAAGCCCTTCTGCGCAGTCTTTAAAGCAAAACCGCGCCGGAGAGCATCCGGCGCGGTCTTCCCGAAGCGGCGAGAGGGTCAGTCCATCCGCCCCCAGAAATCCAGATTTTCGACGGTGAGCAGACCGGAGATCACCACCCCGGCAATGATCGCCGTCAGGATGAACGCCCAGATCGTCGCCTGAAGCATCTTGCGGCCCATGCGGATATTGGCCGGCGACGAGCCATGCGTGCCCGGCACCACCTCGCCCTCCTCCTCCTGCGTCCGCAGCCCGATGGGCACGAGGATCAGCAGCATCAGAAACCACATGCAGGCATAGACGACGAGGATGGAGGTGATGCTCATACTTCTTCCAGCTCGATCAAGGTGCCGTTGAAATCCTTGGGGTGGAGGAACAGCACCGGCTTGCCATGGGCGCCGATCTTCGGCTCACCATCGCCAAGCACCCGCGCCCCCTGCGCCGCCAGATGGTCCGCCGCCGCTTTGATATCCTCAACCTCATAGCAGACATGGTGAATCCCGCCCGACGGATTCTTGTCGAGAAACCCTTGGATCGGGCTGCCCTCACCAAGCGGATAAAGCAGCTCGATTTTGGTGTTTGGCAGGGTGATGAACACCACGGTTACGCCATGATCGGGCTCGTCCTGCGGCGCGCCCACATCCGCGCCCAGCATGGTTTTATACTGCTCCGACGCCGCGTCCAGATCCGGCACGGCAATCGCCACATGGTTCAATCGTCCGATCATCTCGTTCCCCTTTTTGCTGCGCTGCATGATGATGCGCCGCCGCGCCGGACGCAAGAGCGGCGTGGCGTCTCCCTCTCGCACATTCACCTTCCGTTAGCCTTAATCGGGTTTCGTAAGCACAGTCATTAGTGCGGAGTTTAACCATGTCCGATTCTCTTCTCCCGCGTCCGTCCCTGGCGCGCCCGCTCAACGGCATTTCGATCCTGCTGGTCGAGGACAGCCGTTGTTACGCCGAAACCATCCATCAAATGGCGCTAAAAAGCGGCGCGCGTTTGTGCAAGGTCAATACGCTGGAAGCGGGCCGCAAAGCGCTGCGCAGTTTTCGCCCTCATGTGGTGATTGCAGATCTCGGTCTGCCCGATGGCGACGGCCTGGAGATCGCCACGCTTCTGGCCGAGCAGGCGGCGGCGCGCCCCAAACTGGTTGCGATCAGCGGCGCAAGCGCGGATCGTTTGACCGAAACCGCGCAGACCCCCGGCGTCGATGCGGTCGTCGCGAAGGCGGACCTCACCCTCTCGCATTTTCGCCAGATGATCGGGCAGCTCGTTGGCCGCACCCCGCCCGAGCGCAGCCGAGAGACGAAAATCACGCCTTGCCCGACCACCGTGGCCGTCGATTTGCGGCAAGCGAAAAGAATTCTGCGCTCCGCAATTGATTCGGGTGCCCCCGCACAGATTCGCGAAGCCGGGCAATTTACAGCAGCATTGGCCAAACTTATTGGGGATAGAGACCTGTTAACCCATGCGGAAAGAGCGGCGTTTCAAAGAAATAAAATGTCGTGTCAAACCCTATTGAAAGAAATAAGCAAACGCCTGCCGATGGTCGAACCCGCTGAATAGTTGCAATAAAACGACCGTTTCATCCGAAACACGAATTAGTAGCATTTTAAGTGAAATTTAAATTTGCCGTTGCTTCTTGACGGGAAGAATTTACATGGCAATTTAAGGTTGTTATGACCTGCTTCAGAACCGTGGTGGGTGAGGTGGTGTCTATTTCGGGTGGATCGAAACAGACCAGCTCTGAAGCAGGTCATAACAACCTAACTCCCCCAAAACATGACCTTTGGTCGGGTCCATGTAAATGCGGAATCTCGAATAATTGGTTAAAATTTTATTTACCACGCGACTCTACACAGTTTCGCGTGTTCCGGGGCTTTCCCTTTGTGCTTGCGATCATCGTTCACTAGATGGTCTGACGAGTCTTTAAGAAAAGTTAGAGATAGGACGATTTATGCCGATCGGCGTGGTGGTGGTGGCCTATAACACCGGCGAAATGATCCTGGATTGCCTGGAAAGTCTGCTGGCGTCAGAGGGTGCGGATGTACGCATCGTTGTGGTGAACAATGCCTGCCGCGACGACACCCCGCAGATTATCCGGGATTGGGCGACGGGTGCGCGCGTCTGGACGCAGCCCGATAGGCTGCCCTTCACGCCGCGCGACGCCGCGCCTGTTCCGCTCAAAGAGATCGCGCGCCCGGAAGGCCGCGTGGATTCAGGCGAGATCGTCATGATTAACTCGCCGAAAAATCTCGGCTTTGCGGGCGGCGTCAATCTCGGGCTGAAGCTTCTTCACGCCATGCCGGAGATCAATGATTTCTGGATCCTCAACCCCGACTCCATGGCGGAGACCCAGACGGCAGCGGCTTATGAGGCGGCGAGCCGCGATGCAAACGGCCATTACAGCTTCATGGGCGGGCGGGTTTACTACACGCAGCCGCCGCAGATGATTCAGTCCGATGGCGGGCGCGTGAACCTGTGGCTTGGGAACTGCTACCCCCACAGACTGGCGCAACGGGGCCGGGATGTGCCCGCGCCGACGTTGGACGAGATCGACTATTTCGCAGGCTCCAATATTGTCGCCTCACGCCAAATGATCGACACCCATGGCTATATGCCCGAGGATTATTTTCTGTTTTTCGAGGAAATCGACTGGTGCCTCAGTCGCGGCGATCTGCCCCTCATCCGCGTCGAGGACGGCATTGTGCATCACCACGGCGGTGCGACCATCGGCTCGGCCATTGTGGGGAAAGGGCCGTCCGAACTCGCGGCTTATTTCATGGCGAAAAGCCGTCTGCGCTTCGTGCGCCGGAAGAACCCGCTCGGCTATCCGACCGCCCTCGCCTATACGCTTGGCAAGGCGCTGAAATATTATCGTTTGGGCCAGAAGAAGGCCGCCAATGCCGCGTTTCGCGGCGCGCTTGGCCTCAAAATGCCGGAGGGCGCGCGGCGGGTGATCGAGGGTTAACGCTTCACCCGGTGGAACATATGGGTGAAGGTGGCCACGCCAAGGATCGGGATCAGCAGGTTCACCACCGGGATGGAGAGTGCCGCGGCCATCATCGCGCCCGCCATCCAGATCGGGATGAGATGACGGCGGAACATTTGCATCGCGCCTTCGCGGCCGATCCGGCGCATGGCGGTCAGGGTGAAATATTCGCGGCCGAGGAGATAGCCGTTCACCGTCCAGAAGGCGAAGGGCGCGAAAGGCGGGATCGCGAAATAGACAATCAGTGCCAAGAGGTTCGCGACGATCAGGACGCCCAAAAATTTCAGCGAGTCCATCAACTGCTCGCGCATCGGGAGCGGGTGGACCTTCGGCAAATTCGGGTAGTAGCGCGCCTCCACGGCCTCGGCGACGTCGTCGAGGAAGAAGCCCGCGAAGGCGGTGGCCACCGGAACCATCAGGAAGATCGACGCGAACATCATCGCCAGCACCGCGCCGAAGGAGGCGAGCGTGTCCACAAAAGTGACTTCACCGATCATGGGCAAAACAATTGCGGCGGGGACCAGCGCGCCGACGACGAACCAGAAAATGATGTAGACGGCGATCAACAGCAGCAGCGTCAGGCCGACGGCTTTGAACAGCACGGCGCGGAAGCGCGGATCGAAGAACTGGCTGAGCGCCTTTTGGAAATCGAGCAAGAACATGGCGCAGATATAGGGGCTTGGCGGCGGCGGTTAAAGCGCCGGGTCGGTTTGATGCAAAAGCGGGCGGGTCAGGTCGGAGAGCCGCGCCGCTTCGGGGTCTGCCAGCCAGCCCTCATGCGCGGCGCGGATCCCCGGCCATTCGCTGTCGATGATCGCGAACCAGGCAGAGTCGCGGTTCTCGCCCTTCGCGATCATATGCTGACGGAACACGCCCTCATAGGAGAAGCCCAGCCGTTGCGCCGCACGGCGTGACCCGCGATTGGCGGCGTTGCATTTCCACTCCACCCGGCGATAACCGAGATCGAAGAGATGGCGGATCGCGAGGTGAAATGCTTCGCTCGCCGCGGTGGTTTTCTGAAGGCTGGGCGCGAGCAGAACCCAACCGATTTCGCCGGCACCGTTGGGGCGATCCAGCCGCATGAAGAGGAAATGGCCGACGACCTTGCCACCGCGCAGAACCGCCATCGCCACGTCGTCCGGCTTCTCCACCAACGCCGCGATATGCGCCGCAAACGCCGCTTCATCCTGCGGCACGGGCGTTGCGAGATAGTCCCACAGCGCATCATGGCCCGCGACCTCGGGCCACATCTCGGCAGCATCGGACACAGCAAGGGGGCGCAAAGTCACATGCGCCCCCTCGATCACGCCGCCCGGCACAGGCGGCGCGCTGTAGCCCTCTAGGCTCATTCTTTCGGGATCATGCGCAGACCCAGCTCGCGCATCTGCTCATTGGTCGGCACGCTCGGCGCGTTCATCATCAGGTCCTCGGCGCGCTGGTTCATCGGGAACATGATGACCTCGCGGATGTTCTGCTCATCGGCGAGCAGCATCACGATCCGGTCGATCCCGGCGGCGCAGCCCCCATGCGGCGGCGCGCCGTAATGGAACGCCTTGACCATCGCGCCAAAGCGTTTCTCCACCTCGTCGCGGCCATAGCCAGCGAGTTCAAACGCCTTGAACATGATCTCCGGCTCGTGGTTCCGGATCGCGCCGGACACCAGCTCATACCCGTTACAGGCGAGGTCATATTGATAGCCCAGCACCTCCAGCGGATCGCCATTCAGCGCGCCCATCCCACCCTGCGGCATGGAGAACGGGTTGTGCGAGAAGTCGATTTTGCCCTCGTCATCCTTCTCATACATCGGGAAATCGACGATCCAGGCGAATTTGAACTGGTTCTCGTCGGTCAGGCCAAGCTCGCGGCCAATCTCGTTGCGCGCGCGACCCGCGACGGCCTCGAAGTCCTCCGGCTTACCGCCAAGGAAGAAGGCCGCGTCGCCCTCCCCAAGGCCAAGCTGCTGACGGATCGCCTCGGTCCGCTCCGGGCCGATGTTTTTCGCAATCGGGCCAGCGGCTTCAGTCTCGCCATTGTCGCCCTTTCGCCAGAAAATATAGCCCATGCCCGGCAGGCCCTCTTTCTGGGCGAAGGCGTTCATGCGGTCGGCGAATTTGCGGCTGCCGCCGGTCGGGGCCGGGATGGCGCGGATTTCGGTGCCGTCCTGCTCCAGCAGCTTGGCGAAGATGCCGAAGCCCGAGCCGCGGAAATGCTCGGACACGACCTGCATTTCGATGGGGTTGCGCAGGTCCGGCTTGTCGGAGCCGTATTTCTGCATGGCCTCGGCATAGGGGATGAGCGGCCAGTCGGCATCGACCTTGCGGCCCCCGCCGAACTCTTCAAAGAGGCCCTGAATGACCGGCTGGATCGCGGCGAACACGTCCTCTTGGGTGACGAAGCTCATTTCCATGTCGAGCTGATAGAAATCCGTCGGCGAGCGGTCGGCGCGCGGGTCTTCGTCGCGGAAACAGGGCGCGATCTGAAAATATTTGTCGAAGCCCGAGACCATGATGAGCTGTTTGAACTGCTGCGGCGCCTGCGGGAGGGCGTAGAATTTGCCCGGATGCAGGCGGCTCGGCACGAGGAAATCGCGCGCGCCTTCGGGGCTGGACGCGGTGATGATCGGCGTCTGGAATTCGTTGAAACCGGAGTCCCACATGCGGTTGCGCAGGCTGCGCACGACATTGGAGCGAAGCATCATATTGTTGTGGAGCGTCTCGCGGCGCAGATCGAGGAAGCGGTATTTGAGGCGCGTTTCCTCGGGATAGTCCAGTTCGCCAAAGACCGGGAGCGGCAATTCATCCGCCGCGCCGAGGACTTCCATATCGCGGATATAGACCTCAATCTCGCCGGTCGGGATCTTCTTGTTGATCAGGCTCTCGTCCCGCGCCTTCACCTCGCCGTCGATGCGGATGACCCATTCTGCGCGGACTTTTTCCAGCTCGTTAAAGACCGGGCTGTCGCTGTCCGCGATCACCTGCGTCATGCCATAATGATCGCGCAAATCAATGAAGAGCACACCGCCATGGTCGCGCACGCGGTGGACCCAGCCCGACAGGCGGACAGTGTCTCCGACATTGGTTTTGTTCAGGTCAGCGCATGTATGCGAGCGAAATTCATGCATGGATCGGTCCTTTTTGCTTGGCCCCGATACATCGCGGGAGGGCCGGAATGTCAAGCGAATGTCGGGCTCAGGCCCTTGCGAAACGCGCCTTGAGCAGGGCTTCGGCGTATTCTTCTTGGGCGGTCGAGTCCCAAACGACGCCGCCGCCCACATCGAGCCGGGTTTGCGCGCCGGCGTGGAGGGTGCGAATGGCGACGTTGAACCGCGCGCGGCCATCCGGCGCGATCCAGCCCATGGCCCCGCAGTAGGCGCCGCGCGGGCGGGATTCGAGGTCGCGGATAATCTCCATCGCCCGGATCTTCGGCGCGCCGGTGATGGAGCCGCAGGGGAAAAGCGCGCGCAGGACAGGCTCGAATTGCCAGTCGACGATTTCGCCCGTCACCTCGCTGACCATCTGGTGGACGGTGGTGTAGCTCTCGACATGGAAGAGCTTGGGAACAAGGACGTTTTTCGCAATCCGCGAGAGATCGTTGCGCAGAAGATCCACGATCATGAGGTTCTCGGCGCGGTTCTTCGGGTCCTCCGCCAGCCACGCTTTCGCGGCGCGGTCGGCCTCTGGCGTTTCGCCACGCGGCGCGGTGCCTTTCATCGGGCGGGTGCGGATCACACCGCCGTCGATCTCGAAAAACAATTCCGGCGAAAGGCAGGCCACCTCCCCCATCAGCGCAGCGTATGGCACCGGTTGATGCTGGCGCAGCGTTTCATAGAGCGCCGCCGCCTCGCCCGAACCGCCCGTCAGCGGAAAGGTCAGATTCGCCTGATAGATATCGCCCGCGCCGATATAGTCGTGAAGTGTCGCAAACCGCGCCGCATACTCCTCGCCGCTCCATTCCGGCTCCAAGGACGGCACCGCACCCGGCGCAGCGCGGGTTGGCGGCTCCGGCCCGTAGCTGATGACGAGATCCGCCAGCGGCAGATCGCGCACCTCAGGCAAAAGCGGCAACAGCCTATCCTCAAAGCAATATCCGAGTTCGTAGGAGAGCAGCCCCGCCACCCATTTGCCCTGCGCCCGCGCCTCCTCGACCGCTGCAAAGAGCGCGGGCAGATCCTCCGGCGTCTCCGCTGTGATCCGCGCACCGGAGAAACCGGCGGGGCCGTCCGGGCCAAACTCGAGAAGCACATCCTGCATCGGCTCTCGATACAGGGCTCGCCTCTTGCTCGCAAGAACACCATCATCGGCACTTGCATGAGCGGCACACATCCCTATAAGTCGGGGCGATTTACCCGCCGGGTGACGCCGACCCGGCGTCCATACCATTTGCCCGGAGGCCCCATGCCCAAACGCGACGACATCAGCTCCATCATGATTATCGGGGCAGGCCCCATCGTGATCGGGCAGGCCTGCGAATTCGATTACTCCGGGGCGCAGGCCTGTAAGGCGCTGCGCGAGGAAGGCTACCGGGTCGTCCTCGTCAACTCCAACCCCGCCACGATCATGACCGATCCGGGCCTCGCCGATGCGACCTATATCGAGCCGATCACCCCCGATGTGGTCGCCTCTATCATCGAGAAGGAACGCCCGGACGCGCTCTTGCCAACCATGGGCGGGCAGACCGCGCTCAACACTGCGCTGGCGCTCGACGATCAGGGTGTCCTGGAGAAATTCAACGTCCAGCTCATCGGCGCGAATCGCAAGGCGATCGAGATGGCCGAGGACCGCGCGCAGTTCCGCGAGGCGATGGACCGGCTGGGCCTGGAAAACCCGGCGGCGACGATTGCCAATTCCATGGATGAGGCGATGGCGGCGCTCGACACGGTCGGCCTGCCCGCGATCATTCGCCCCGCCTTTACCCTTGGCGGGACCGGCGGCGGCGTGGCCTATAACCGCGAAGATTACGAACGCATCTGCCGCTCGGGCATCGACGCTTCGCCCGTCTCGCAGATCCTGATCGACGAGTCGCTGCTCGGCTGGAAAGAATATGAGATGGAGGTCGTCCGCGACAAGGCGGACAATTGCATCATCATCTGCTCCATCGAAAACGTGGACCCGATGGGCGTGCATACGGGCGATAGCGTCACCGTCGCCCCGGCGCTGACGCTGACCGACCGCGAATATCAGATCATGCGGAACGCCTCGATTGCGGTCCTGCGCGAGATCGGTGTGGAGACCGGCGGCTCCAATGTCCAGTTCGCGGTAAACCCCGAAGATGGCCGCATGGTCGTCATCGAGATGAACCCTCGCGTCTCCCGCTCGTCGGCGCTGGCCTCCAAGGCGACCGGCTTCCCGATTGCGAAAATCGCGGCGAAACTGGCGGTCGGCTATACGCTCGATGAGCTCGACAATGATATCACAAAAGTCACCCCGGCGAGCTTCGAGCCGACGATTGACTATGTCGTGACCAAAATCCCGCGCTTTGCGTTTGAGAAATTCCCCGGTGCGAAGCCGGAGCTGACCACCGCGATGAAATCCGTCGGCGAGGTGATGGCGATTGGCCGCAACTTCCACGAGTCGCTGCAAAAGGCGCTCTGCTCGATGGAAAACGGGCTGACGGGTCTCGATGAGATCGCGATTGAAGGGGCCGCCGATGAGGGCAAGCCCGCCGTGATCGCCGCCCTCTCCAAAGCCACGCCCGACCGGATCCGCGTGATTGCCGAGGCGATGCGCTTTGGTCTGACCGACGCCGAAATCAACGCCGTCACCAGCTTCGATCCGTGGTTCCTCGCCCGCATCCGTGAGATCGTGGAGGAGGAGGCGCTGATCCGCGCAGAGGGTCTGTCCGACGATGCCGACGAGCTGCGCCGCCTCAAGATGATGGGCTTCTCGGATGCGCGCCTCGCGGATCTGTCGGGCAAATCCGAAGCCGAAATCCGCTCAATGCGCCGGATCGCGAAGGTGAACGCGGTCTTCAAACGGATCGACACCTGCGCCGCCGAATTCGAAGCGCAGACGCCCTATATGTATTCGACCTATGAAGCCGACGCCATGGGCACCACCGAATGCGAGGCCCGCCCGTCTGACCGCAAAAAAGTGGTGATCCTCGGCGGCGGCCCGAACAGGATCGGGCAAGGGATCGAGTTCGACTATTGCTGCTGCCACGCCTGTTTCGCGCTCTCGGACGCCGGCTATGAGACGATCATGGTCAACTGCAACCCGGAGACGGTGTCGACCGATTATGACACTTCGGACCGCCTCTATTTCGAGCCACTCACCTTTGAAAGCGTGATGGAAATCCTGCGGGTTGAGCAGGAGAACGGCACGCTGCACGGCGTGATCGTGCAGTTCGGCGGCCAGACGCCGCTGAAACTCGCCAATGATCTCGAAGCGGCGGGCATCCCGATCCTCGGCACGCAGCCGGACAAGATTGACCTCGCCGAAGACCGCGAGCGCTTCCAGCAGATGCTGAACAAACTGGGTCTGAAGCAGCCGGTGAACGGCCTCGCCCATTCCGACGAAGAGGCCATGAAGATCGCCAAAGAAGTCGGCTATCCGCTGGTGATCCGCCCGTCTTACGTGCTCGGTGGCCGCGCGATGGAGATCGTCCGCGACGACGCGCATCTGGAGCGCTATATCCGCGACGCGGTGAATGTGTCCGGCAAAAACCCCGTGCTTCTCGACAGTTACCTTTCCGGCGCGGTGGAGGTCGACGTCGATGCGCTCTGCGATGGTGAGAACGTCCATGTCGCCGGGATCATGCAGCATATCGAGGAAGCGGGCGTCCATTCGGGCGACAGCGCCTGCTGCCTGCCGCCGCATACGCTCTCCAAAGACACCATTGCGGAACTGGAACGCCAGACCCGCGCCATGGCGCTGGAGCTTGGCGTCGTCGGGCTGATGAATGTGCAATTCGCGATCAAGGACGACGCGATTTACGTCCTCGAAGTGAACCCGCGCGCGTCGCGGACCGTACCCTTCGTCGCCAAAGCCACCGACAGCGCGCTGGCCTCCATCGCCGCGCGCCTGATGGCGGGCGAGAAGCTTTCCGCCTTCCCTGAGCGCGCGCCCTACCCCGCCGACGCGGCCCCCGAGGACAAGCTCCCGCTCGCCGATCCGCTGACCCTCGCCGACCCCGCGATGCCGTGGTTCTCGGTGAAAGAAGCCGTGCTGCCCTTCGCCCGCTTCCCCGGCGTGGACCCGCTCCTCGGCCCGGAAATGCGCTCGACCGGCGAAGTGATGGGCTGGGACCGCTCCTTCCCCCGCGCCTTCCTCAAGGCGCAAATGGGCGCGGGCGTGGACCTGCCCGCCTCCGGCACGGCGTTCCTGTCGATCAAGGAAAGCGACAAACTCCCGGCCCTCGTCGAGGCGGCGCAAATCCTGAAAGATCAGGGCTTTGACATCCTCGCCACCCGCGGCACCGCCGATTTCCTCGGCGAACACGGGGTCGAGACGGAGATCGTCAACAAGGTCTACGAGGGCCGCCCGAACATCGTCGACCTCATGAAAGACGGCCGCGTCGATCTCGTCATGAACACCACCGAAGGCCAGCAAGCCATCGACGACAGCCGCTCCATGCGCGCCGTCTGCCTGAGCGACCGGATCCCCTATTACACGACCCTTGCGGCGAGTTTGGCAGCAGCGCAGGCCATCCGCGCGCGGGAAGAGGGTGAGATTGCCGTGCGGGCGTTGCAGGGGTGACTTTGCTATCTATGATCCGCGTCGACCCAGCGCCAACTAAATTTTAAATCGGAGTCCTTAAATTCTCCGAATATCCAAAATGGCACAGACTGGTGTGATGATTGACCGTCGATACTTCGACGACGGTCAATCGACGGATGAATTGTTTTGTTAATTTCTAGCTCTGATATCCCTTTTTCTTTTAATTTATCAAAACCTCCCTTTGCGAGATCAGCTTTTTTGCCGCCCCATTGCTGATAGCTCAATAATTTAGCCCCTTTCGACTGTAATGTTACTGAATCTAGAACTGCATCAACGTCCTCAAAATTCCTCACATGAACCCGGACGTTCGCATACTCAAAGTCAGATGCGGCCCGGTCTATTTTCAATTCGAAGGATAGCTTCTTTCTCTCAGTGAGCAGGCGATTTGCTATCGCCGACTGACGAGTATAGAAAACAATCATTGCAGTCATGAAAAGCGCTAGCCACTTGTCACCGTGATCTGCGAGATGTTGCAGAAACACTCTAAGGCTCTCTGACTTTTCTAGAACTTGCGATTGGACCACATCGCTCCAGTTTGTCAAATTTAATCTCCTGTATAAGCTCCTTGCTTGTGGCACATATGTTGAGTAGCTGAAACTCCATGCCCAAGCTCTATTTCCACTACTCGACCATGAATGCGGGGAAATCGACCCTGCTGCTGCAAGCCTCCTACAACTATATCGAGCGGGGGATGGAGACCTATTTGCTCACCGCCGATTTCGATGATCGGGGCGGGACGGGCAAGATTGCGAGCCGGATCGGGATCGCGGCGGAGGCGGACACCTATAACCAATCCACTGACCTTTACAAGAAAATCCGGGCGCGCCTGGCCGCCGGGCCTTGCGCATGTGTCATGGTGGATGAGGCGCAATGGATGACGGCGGAGCAGGCGTGGCAGCTCGCTTGCGCGGTCGATGATCTTGGCGTGCCCGTCATGGCTTACGGGCTGCGGGTCGATTTTCAGGGCAATCTCTTCCCCGGCTCCGCAGCGCTGCTTGCCTGGGCCGACGAGATGCGGGAGGTCCGCACCATCTGCCATTGCGGGCGCAAGGCGACGATGGTGATCCGGGTGGATGCCGAGGGCAAGGCTGTGACCGAAGGCAACCAGATCGAGGTCGGCGGGAATGACCGCTATATCTCGCTCTGCCGCCGCCACTACCGCGAGGCGACGGGCTGCGAAAGACGCGCTTAGGCCGGGCGGTTAAACCACGCGGCTCGGCAGCGGGCGATCCTCTTTAAAGGCGCGCAGATTGTCGACGGCGAGCATCCCCATGGCGGTGCGCGTGTCCACGGTTGCGCTGCCCAGATGCGGCAGAAGGCTCACATTGGCGAGCCGCATCAGCGCCTCGGGCACTTGCGGTTCCTTTTCAAACACATCAAGTCCCGCGCCCGCGATCTCGCCCGATTGCAGCGCCTCGATCATGGCGGTTTCATCAACCACCGTGCCGCGCGCCGTGTTGACGAGATAGGCGGTCTTTTTCATCTGCTTGAACCGCGCCGCATCGACAAAGCCGCGCGTCGACTCGCCGCCGGGGATGTGGAGCGAGATCACATCGGAGGTCTCGAACAGCGTGTCGAGGCCCACGGGTTTCGCTTGCGGGAGCGTCAGATTGCGCACCGGCGAGCGGTTGAAATAGATCACATCCATGCCGAACCCGTAAGCCGCGCGCCGCGCGACCGCTTGCCCGATCGCGCCCATGCCGATGATGCCGAGGGTCTTGCCCTGAAGGCCCGTGCCGAGCATGTCGGTGAGCGCGAAGCCGGACCACTCGCCGCGCCGGAGCATCGCCGCCGCTTGCTGGCCGCCGCGGGTCACGTCGAGCATGAGCAGCAGCGCGATATCGGCCGTTGCGTCGGTCAGAACGTCCGGCGTGTTGCTGACGGAGATCCCCAGCTCATGCGCCGCGACCACGTCGATATTGTTATAGCCGACGCCGAAATTCGCGATGATCTTGCAGCGCGTGGCCTGCTCCAGCATCTCCCGGTCGATGATGGTGGAGACGGACGGGAGCAGCCCGTCATAATTCTGAAGCGCCTCGATGATTTCCTCGCGGGAAATCTTCCGATCGTCCGGGTTCAGCGTCGCGTCGAAATCTTCCGTCAGCGCGGCCTCTACCGCGTCGGGCAATTTGCGTGTGGCAAAAACTTTCATCAAAAGAGCCTCCCCCCTAATGGCACATCCTGATCCGGGCGCAGCAGCACGACCTCGCCCTCTTCATCCGGCACGCCGAGAACCAGCACCTCGGACATGACCGGCCCGATCTGGCGCGGCGGGAAATTCACCACGGCCATGACCTGACGGCCAATGAGGTCTTCGGGCTGATAATATTTGGTGATCTGCGCGGAGGATTTCTTCTCCCCAATCTCGCCGCCGAAATCGACCCAGAGTTTGATCGCCGGTTTGCGGGCTTCGGGGAACGGCTCGGCCCGGACGATCTTGCCGACCCGGATATCCACTTTCAGAAAATCGTCGAAAGAAATCTCGGCCATGCTCGCTCCCATAAAAAAACCGCCCACGCATTTGCGCAGGCGGTCTTTGAGAAATCAAGCCGGGTTGGGCTTATTTCTTGGTCGCAGCGTTCACAGCTTTTTCGGTGTTCGCTTGCGCGGTTTTGGTGGCTTCGCCAACGGTCTTCTGGATCTCGTTGATCGATTCCTGAACGCGAGCCGACACGATGTCGTAAGCTTCGCGGTTGGCTTTCTGAGCGGTCTCAGCAAGCTCGGTCATGTTGGCAACGCCTTTTTCGAAAGCGAGGCGCATAGCTTCAGCTTGCTTTTCAGCGTTCAGCGACTGCGATGCGTCGAACTTGCCGAATTTGTCCTGAGCTTCTTTCATGGTCTCTTCGAAGAGCTTCACTTGCTTCTGGAAGAGGTCCTGATAGCCAGCAGCGGCAGCTTTGTTGGCTTCAACAAGAGCTTCCATGTTCTTGCGCTGAGCTTCCATGAACTGCTCCGGCTTGTAGCCCGGCACGTTCATGTTCTGCCATGTTTTGAACATGTCGTTGTTGCTGAAATATTCGGTCATCTTGGTGACATCGAACGGGAAGGCTTTGCTATCGAACATAATGTCCTCCTAAAGGTTGGTGTTTCGCCTTGACCCACAAGGTAGTGTTGCACTGCACAAAAATCAAGCCTTTTGTGCAGTGCAACATTTAAAACTTTACCGATCCTTAACCAAGCTCTTTGTCGCGTTTCAGCGCGGCCTGAACAGCCTTTTGCATCAATGATTTAAAGCCCGACTGCTCATCCATCAGGACCTCCATCGCCGCCGCCGTGACCCCTCCAGGAGAGCATACGTTAATTCTTAATTGCTGCGGACTCTCGGGAGAATCACTTGCCAGCGCCCCCGCTCCATTGACCGTCGCGACCGCGAGTTTCTGAGCCATCTCGGGCGGCAGACCATTGGCGATCCCGGCCTCCTCCATCGCTTCCATCAGGTGGAACGCATAGGCCGGGCCGCAGCCCGAGAGCGCCATCGCGGCGGACATTTGCGACTCGTCATCGAGGATCACCGTCTCGCCGACCGCTTGCATCAGCGCATCGGCTTCCTTCACTGCCGCCTGCCCCGCCGCGTCATTGCCGACGATCAGGCTCATGCCCTTGCCAACCGCGCTCGGCGTGTTCGGCATGACCTTCACCACAGGCACATCGCCGAGGCGCGTGGTGAACCAGTCGAGCGTCAGACCGGCCGCGACGGAGATGAACACCGTCTCGCCATTCGTCAGCGGCTCCAACTGGTCCATAATCTCGCCCATCTTCTGCGGCTTGACCGCCAGAACGGCGATGGCGGTGCCGGGGGTGATCTCGTCATTGATCCGCACCCCTTGCGCCTTCACCCAGTCCGACGGGCGCGGCGCGATCACATTGACCTTTTGGGGATCCAGCCCCGCCTTGAGCCAGCCATCGAGCATGGCCGAGCCCATCTTGCCCGCGCCAATCAGGATCAGGCCATGTTCAGAAATACGGTCGGGGATCATAGGACGCTCCTTCTCTTGCGTTCCCATGACTGTGGCAAGACCTGCCCGCGCTTGCAACGGGTGGGGTCGAAATCACGTAGGCATCGGGCGGGCGTCAGGCGCGGCCGAAGCTTTCCGCCATCGAGATCTCCATCCCCTCTTCGGCGTCCGTATCGCCGCAGGCGACGAGTTGGAAGCCAGGGTAGAACCGGTCGCAAGCGACCCGCGCGTTGGCGAGCATGGAGGCAATCTGCTCCGGTCCCGCCGTCGCGCCGCCCGAGAGGAACAGCCCGTAGCGGAAGAGCATCAGCTCCTGCTCCGGCCAATAGGTGAAGGCCCCGGCCCAGCATTTGTCATTCGCCAGCCCCATCATCTTATAGAGCGCATCGACCCGCTCTTCTTCCACGCGCAGATCGAAGGTCGCGACCAGACGCAGCATTTCCTCGCGCGCGGACCAGACGAGGCTGATCTCATAGTCGCGCCAGTCGCCGGTGACGGTGAGCGCGATCTGCTCATCGCCCAGACGGTCGAAATCCCAGCTTTGGGAAATCGCCAGATCCTCGGCAACATTGATGGGGTCGATATCGAAAGGGTCAAACTGCTCACTCAGCGCCATGCTGCACCTCATTGGTGTGCCCGAGTGACGATCCACGCCATCGGGCGTTTCCTACGAGCGGTCGCGGCGATGAACCAGACCGCTACAAAATATGGTGGCCCGGCTTTGCGCACCTGTCCAGATATTTTTTATTACGGCTTTATGAACGGCAAAGGCCGGGACATGCCCGGCCTTCATCAAACTTAACGGTGGGGTCCGCTTACCCCTTGTTTTCCATCGCATCGAGACGAGCCTTGAGCGCCTCATTCTCTTCACGCGCCTTCTGCGCCATCGCGCGCACCGCATCAAATTCTTCGCGGGTCACGAAATCGCGCTCCGCCAGCCAGCGGTCGATCCAGCTTTTGAACGCCGTCTCCGCCTCATCCTTAGCCCCTTGCGCGACGCCAAAGGCACTGTTCATCATCTTCGACATATCATCGAAAAACTTGTTCTGGGTCTGCATCTGTCTCTCCTTGCCGCTCGCCAGCATCTGGGACTTATATGGGGACAGAGACGTGAATTGCAAAGGCTTGACCTTATGCGGCGATGCGGCGAAGAGAAGCCATGCTGATGGCCATACCCTTCCCGAATATCGACCCGGTCCTCTTCTCCCTGGACCTCGGTGCCTTTACCTTCGCGATCCGCTGGTATGCGCTCGCCTATATCGTCGGGCTGGTCCTCGGCTGGCGGCTCATTATCCATCTCGCCGGGCGGGACGATCTCTGGGGCGGGCGCGCACCGCTGACCAAACAGCAGGCTGATGATCTGCTGACCTGGATGATCCTCGGCGTCGTCCTCGGCGGGCGGCTCGGTTATGTGCTGTTCTATCAACCGGGCTATTTCCTCGCCAACCCGCTCGACGCTCTGAAGATCTGGCAGGGCGGCATGTCCTTCCATGGCGGCTTTGCCGGGGTGATCGTTGCGGTGCTGATCTACGCCCGCAAGCTTGGCGAAAACCCGATCCGCATCGGTGATGCGGTGGCGCTGGCCGCCCCTATCGGGCTCTTCTTCGGCCGTCTCGCCAATTTCATCAATGCCGAGCTTTGGGGCCGCCCGACCGACGCGGTTTGGGGCGTCGTTTTCCCGAACGCGCCTTGCGGGGACGGCACGCACTGCGCCCGCCACCCGTCACAGCTTTACGAGGCGGCGCTGGAAGGCCTGCTGCTCTTCATCATCCTCGCCATCGCCGTCTGGGGCTTCCGCTCGCTCCGCCGCCCCGGATTGAACATCGGCATCTTCCTGCTCGGATACGGGCTCGCCCGCATGTTCGTCGAGCATTTCCGCGAAGCGGATTTGCAATTCATCAGCCCGGACAATCCGATGGGCTATGTGATCCGCCTTGGCGATCTCGGCCTGTCGATGGGGCAACTGCTCTCGCTGCCCATGGTCATCATCGGCATCATCCTCATCGCACGCGCCCGCCGGCGCGAGGCGCTGTGACGCCGCTCGAAGAGCGTATCCGGCGGCAAATCGCCCAAACCGGCCCGATGAGCGTGGCCGATTACATGACGCTCTGCCTCGCCCATCCCGAACACGGCTATTACGCCACCCGCGACCCATTAGGCGTTGCGGGCGACTTCATCACCGCGCCGGAAATCAGTCAGATGTTCGGCGAGATGATCGGCCTCTGGCTCGCGGCGACATGGCAGGCCCAAGGCGGCCCGTCGCCGTTTATCCTCGCTGAACTCGGCCCCGGTCGCGGCACCCTGATGGCGGACGCTTTGCGGGCCACCAAAGCCGTGCCGGGCTTCCACGCCGCCGCGCGGCTCTGCCTTGTCGAGACCAGCCCCGCCTTGCGCGCGAAGCAGGCGGACGCGCTGGCGGGCTACGCACCGGAATGGGTCGGCTATCCCGACGCCCTCCCGGACGGCCCGCTCTTCCTCATCGCCAACGAGTTTTTCGACTGCCTCCCGATCCGCCAATTCGTGAAGACCGATGTCGGGTTCACCGAGCGCATGATCTCGACCCAAGACGGCAAACTCATCTTCGGCCTTGCGCCCGCCGCGCCGGACCAAGCCCTCTTCGCGCGCTTCGGTGATCTGCCCGAAGGCCGCATCGTCGAGCTTTGCCCCGCCGCCGAGGCCATCGCGAGTGGATTGCAAAGCCGGATCGACCAGCAAGGCGGCGCAGCGCTGATCATCGACTATGGCGGGCGGAACGCGAGCGGCGACACGCTCCAAGCCCTCCGCGCGCATCAAAAACAATCGCCACTGGAGACGCCCGGCGAAGCGGATCTCACCGCCCATGTCAATTTCGCCGCCCTCGCCCCCGGCGCGCCCTATACAACCCAAGGCACCTTTCTCGAACGGCTCGGCATCACCGCGCGGGCGCAGGCCATCGCCAAAACCCTCAACGGCGCCGCTCTCGAAACCCATATCGCGGCACACCGCCGCTTGACCCACCCGGACGAGATGGGCAGCTTGTTCAAAACCGCCGCGCTTCTGCCGAAGGGCGCGGACGCCATTGGATTTGATCCCGGAGAGATCGCATGACCCTGACCCAGCTCACCGCCGACCTGCCTGTCATCCACGGCTTTTTCACCCGGCAAGGCGGGGTCTCGACCGGGCTTTATGCGGAACTCAATTGCGGGCGCGGCAGTCAGGACGAGGCTACCAATGTCGATGAAAACCGCGCGCGCGTCGCGAAGGCGGTTGGCGTAACGCCCGAAAATCTGCTCTCCGTCCACCAGATCCATTCCGACATTTGCGTGATCGCGGAGCCGGGCATGGACCGGCCTGAAGCGGACGCCATGGCGACCAATAACTCCGACATCGCCCTCGGCATTCTCACCGCCGATTGTGGCCCGGTCCTTTTTGCCGACGCGGAAGCGGGCGTCGTCGGCGCGGCGCATGCGGGTTGGAAAGGCGCGCTTGGCGGCGTCCTCGGCGCGACCATCCGCCGAATGGAAGACCTCGGCGCGGACCGCGCCCGCATCCGCGCCGTTCTCGGCCCCACCATCTCGCAGAACGCCTATGAGGTCGGCCCGGATTTCGGCGAGCGCTTCATGGATGAAGACCCCAGCTACGCCCGCTTCTTCTCCGGCGGCAAGGGCGACCGGCTGATGTTCAACCTGCCGAGCTTCATCCTCGACACGCTCCGCCGCGAGGAAGAGATTGCGGATGCCGAGTGGATCGGCGAATGCACCTATTCCAACCCCGGCAAATTCTTCTCCTACCGCCGCACGACCCACCAAAACGAGCCGGATTATGGCCGCCTCATCTCGGTGATCCGCGCGCAGCCAATATCTTGACGCCGCGAAACCCGCGCGCCATTACCCTTGCAAACAACGTCTAAACGGGAGCGCCCCATGCCTCATTCTGTTCTCATCCTGCCCGGCGACGGTATTGGCCCCGAAGTCATGGCCGAGGTCCGCCGCATCATCACATGGTTCGAGACCAATCGCGGCATGGATTTCGAGATCAGCGAAGGTCTCGTCGGCGGCTCCTCCTACGACCAGCACGGCACGCCGCTCACCGATGAGACCATGGCGAAAGCGCAAGAGGTGGACGCGGTCCTGCTCGGCGCGGTTGGCGGCCCGCAATATGATCAGCTTGATTTCTCGGTCAAACCCGAGCGCGGCCTTCTGCGTCTGCGCAAGGAAATGGACCTCTTCGCCAACCTGCGCCCCGCCCAGTGCTTCGACGCGCTGGCCGATTTCTCCTCGCTGAAAAAAGACGTCATCTCCGGCCTCGACCTCGTGATCGTCCGCGAGCTGACCTCCGGCGTTTATTTCGGCGAGCCGCGCGGGATCATGGACGACAATCAGGGCGGTCGCATCGGCGTCAACACGCAGCGTTACACGACCGACGAGATCCGCCGCGTGGCTCGCACCGCCTTTGAGCTGGCCATGCGCCGGAACAAGCGCGTCTGCTCCATGGAAAAGGCGAATGTGATGGAAAGCGGCATCCTCTGGCGCGAGGAAGTCATTGAAGTGGCCAAGGATTACCCCGAGGTCGAACTGTCGCATATGTATGCCGACAATGGCGCGATGCAGCTTGTCCGCGCCCCGAAACAGTTCGACGTGATCGTGACCGACAATCTCTTCGGCGACATCCTTTCGGACTGCGCCGCCATGCTCACGGGCTCGCTCGGCATGCTGCCCTCCGCCTCCCTCGGCGCGCCGATGGCGAACGGCAAACCGAAAGCCCTTTACGAGCCGGTCCACGGCTCCGCGCCCGACATTGCGGGCCAGGGCAAGGCCAACCCCTGCGCCTGCGTGCTCTCCTTCGCCATGGCGCTGCGCTATTCCTTCGATGCGGGCGACGAGGCCACGCGCCTCGAAGACGCCGTCGAAAAGGTCCTCGCGAACGGCGTGCGCACCCCGGACCTCATGCAAAAGGGCGACGCGGAACCCGTCACGACCACCGGCATGGGCGACGCGATCCTCAAAGCGCTCGACGCCAGCCTGTGAGCGCCCCGGTCCGCATCGGCCCTGTCGCTGAAGCGGACCGCTCTCGCGCCGTCGATCTCTTCTACACCGCCTTCGGCGCGAAGCTCGGCTTCCTCGGCCCGCGCGACAAAGCCTGCGCCTATTTTGCTGACGTCTTCGACCTCAGCTTCATGACCGGCGTCTATCTCGGCGAGCGCCTCGTCGGCATCGGCGCCAGCAAATCCGCCGCCGATGACGGCAACGGCTTTTTCAACGAAACCATGATGGGCGGCCTCTTCCGTCTCGGCCCCTACCGCGCCGCCGGGCTCATGCTGCTCCACGCCGACCCCGAGCCGGACACGCTCTATATCGAGTCCCTCTCCATCGACCCCGCCCATCAGGGCCGCGGCCTCGGCGCCGCCCTGATCGCCTATCTGAAAACCGAAGCCGAAGCCCAAAACCTGCGCGGCCTCTCCCTTGATGTGATCGACACAAACCCGCGCGCCGCCGCCCTCTACCAGCGTCTCGGCTTCGAAACCCGTCACCGCCGCGCCCTGCCCGCCTATGCCCGCCCGTTCCACTACGGCTTCGCGGCCCATCTGCGCATGGCGCAGTTTTGGGAGAGAAACCCGCTTGCACCCGCCGAAGAATCCGTTTACGCAAGCGCCCAAGTCGGAGTGTAGCTCAGCCTGGTAGAGCACTGTCTTCGGGAGGCAGGGGCCGGAGGTTCGAATCCTCTCACTCCGACCATTTCCCCGCTGTGAATTGACACTCTATTTGACCTTTTTGGACAGAAGTTGTCCTCAGAGTGGCGATTGAGCGGCATCATCGATTGGTGGTTTTAGAGGTTTCGGCTTTCGGCCCTGAGCCGACATGCGCTACACAATCCCAATGCCGCGGCGCGGCCCGTCGAATGAGATATTCGCTGCGCTTGCTCGATATCGGCGATGGTATCGAAGTCTGTCTTTCTGAGATTGACTGCATCTGCGAATACGAGCGAAACAACTAAGTTTCCGGAATGAGTGCGTTATTGGAATCATGAGTTGCTATACCAACTAGGGCAAAGAACTTAGAGCGTTGCTGCAAACGTCAGAAGCTTCTTAAGCTTCTCGCTATCAGCCGCCACCTCGGAAAGGTCAGCATCTAACTCAGCGACCTGTGCAGGGTTCTCCCAATCAATAAAGCGTTCCGCAAATCGAAGAAGGTCACACGCAATAATCGTCTCCTTACCCTTGGGGGTCTTGGGCGTGTAGATGTATCCGACCACATGGATGTTATCTTCATATCTGTCAAAGTGGGGGTGTACGATTGTATATGAGTTGGAATATCTCGGGAACCTCTTGTAATTCTTAGATTTTGAGATCTCTTTGTTGCTCTTCGCCGTGTTGCAGTCTGGGCAAGAAACAGCCAGATTTTGCGGTTCAAACATAAAGGCAGGATTTGAGCTTCTAGGGAGGACGTGTTCAACGTCCCATACTTTGAAATTCTTGGAGGAAGTCTTCTGCTTACAATAACAACAGCATCTATTTTGTTTTCTAATGAAGTATGTTTTGGCTTCCCTACGTGCTGGCTTTACTAGGTCATTTTCCCAATATTCAGGCAGTTGATCTGCTCTTGCCTTCGCCTCAAAACTATCGACAACCGCTAACGTCGCATTAGAAAAAACGTCCGACCTCTTCATCCGAATTTTCCAACATCTGAAGCGGCTTCCAACAAATCATCAATAAGTTTGGCGAGCTCGGTATCATCACCAATTGCCACCCTAGCGCTTTCAAGGAACTTTAGCCTTTCCAACAAGCTATCGTCCGAGGTGGAACCTCGCACTAAGTGGTTCAGTGTTTTGATCGCTTCTTGCTTTAGGAAAAGGTTCTCGTTCCCGACGACCCCGAACGCTGTGACCAACAACTGATCCACGGATGCACCTGCGTATACTTCGGCTTTTTGTTTCGAGATTTCATTCTCAGAAAGGCTGACTACGTGGCTTCCCTCGCTACCGATGTCCGAGAGTATTATCGGGGAGTGAGTGGCAATGACGAAGTGACAACCGGAGAACGGAGAGAACGTGCTCCTGAGGAGCTCGACATACTGCTCTTGCCATTCAGGATGCAGACTGATCTCCGGTTCATCTATCAAAATCAAAGAGTTGTCCTCAATGTTAGAGGCAACCCCTAGCATACCTGCGACTATCGATATCTCACCGGAACTCGCGTCCAAGATATTGATCATGCTTCGGTCTTTCGCGCGGTTTATCATCACATCGCGGAAGTTAATGAGTCGCAGATCTCTCAACAGAAACGCATTCGACAGAAGCGTTCTTTCTTCTGGACTTGCATTTACGGATACTCGGAACGATCCTCCTTTTTGGCCTTCACTATGCTTCAGGACGTGAACCAGGGCCTCTTGTAGTAACTCAGTGGCGTTTGGTTCCCGCTCATATAACAGCTGGATTTTGGATGGGCGGAAACCTGAGGAAAACGTTTCTAAAGTGTCAATAGAAACGTGTCCGGCTTGAATTTCGTAAATGAGGCGCGAATTTCTGGATTGCGAGTTTAAGCTGAAATGCAACTCGATCTCCGGCTCGTACCCTAAGAAGAAGAATACCTCCTTAGCTTTTGCAATCGGTCGAGCGAGTGATCGCTCCGCAAAAATATCCCCTTCAGAGATCGAAAAACTGAGGACCTAAAATTGGTTCTACCATTGCTATCACGAAACCCGGTGTAAGAGTAGAACGTCTCGCCACTGAGTTGCTCCTCCTCTCGTACTGAAGGCATTCGGTCTCTAATGACATCTCTGGACAGCCTAAACTTGTCGAAAGGCGTCATCGTGCTGCAGATCACTCTAGATGGCCCAGAGGGCGAAAAATGGCTATCATAGCCGGACCTTCTGTTACTGCTGGAAGAACTTTGGCTTGATCCGAAACTGTGGCGTTCGCCGTTAGCGAAGTAGGAGATATCCAAATCCATACTGTCGTTTCTGGACCTAGAAAACTCCCCAGCTTCGACTGAGAAGGCCTCAGCTATCGATGCAAGTATGCGACTCTTGCCGACGCCATTCTTTCCAATGATCACAGAAAACCAGTTACCGCCGAATTTTGCAGCTTCCGGCGGAGCCAAAATAAAACTGATCGGGTCACTATTTGACCATCCGCCCTTCTGATCCTTCCGTTTATCAAGCTCGTGGCTTCGTTTGCGTTGAGTTGCCTCAATGCGTTCCAGTCTAAAGGTCATGCGTCCTACTTTCGAGCACGAGTGCCAACTCGATTAATCGTTTGTATGAATTTAGTTTACACACCATAGGCTTTTCAGGGAGGCTTATGTTTCCGTGGAAATCCTTGTTTTCTTTAGTGTATTGGGCCCTACGTGACCTTCCGCCCCTTGTCAGGGCTGTTGCGAGCATAAGAAGCGAAACCAGTCTCTGTGCTGCATTCGGTCGAATCAGTTACTTTGGTTGATATTTCTGGAGCTCTTCCAAGTACAGCCGGTCGCTCTCATCTCTAAACTTTGACTTGTTCCGGTCAAGCACCTCAAATTTCTCGAAAATGCTTCGGTAGATTATGAGCTGTGCCTGGTTCTGAAGGTTCTCTCCATCGATCTTGTCCATCTCAGCATCATTCTCAAGGAAGAACTCAAGCAGGCTCAGAAGTTCTGCTTTATCGATCTGGTCGATAGGCAAGTTCTTCTGCTGTTTCACGCTCCAGAATTGAGCTGTACCATTTTCAATTTTGAATATTTTCATAGCCTGCTTGCCTTTCGTTGTAAGCGTCTTTCCCTGCTTCCAACGCGTCTAGAAACGTATCACGCGTGTTGATGGTTGATCCATCAACCGCATGAAGCTTCGGGTTTGAGGGATAACCCGAGTAGATGCGCCAAGATGCCTTTCCATTGACCATCTCTTTTGTAGTGCATAAGACATAATCTGGCCGTATCGACGCTCCCACGGTGTTGTTGTGTGTGACAACGACAACAGGCATGGTCTGGGACAGAGACTTTATGATCGCGTTGACTTCATTCTTCAGAAACAGATTGTCGAAGGAAGACTCAGGCTCATCGATCAGCAGAATATCAGAGTCTTTCGCATCTTCGATTTCCTGAAGTAAGAAGAATTCGGAGCGTTGGCCTCCCGATGCAGGAAACCCATCCTTATTCAGAATCTTATAGTCAATATTCACAAAGTACTTGTGATAATCCGATGCGGGCACCCGGTCATCGATGTTTTTCAAAGCTTGCAGAAAAGCGTATGGATCAGCGTAAGACTTGAAAGCCTCACTAAATGCTACTTGCGACTTGCTAACCGCTTTCAGCTCTCCGGCGCCACTAAAAGGGCCAACCGAGGCAACGACTTCGAAGCCTCTTAGAGGCTTCCGGGAAATTTCCCTTTCCTTACGTGCTTGTCGAACAATGCGGTTAAACTTAGCCACCTTTCTCCGGTTCATCGCTGTGTGGTAAAGATCGATTTCGGAAACGCTCGGTGTCGCACTTCTAACCTTTAACTTGCCCTTTATCTCCCTGATCAATTCGTTGACCCATTGCTTCTTTCGCAGCTCAAAATCACGTTGCTTGTACAGATGCATCAACTCTACGTATAGAGCCCTTAGGCTGTCTGGCTTCAGGTGTCGCTCGATGATATCTCGGAATTCTTCGTTGCGAACAAGGTTCTTAGTGGACTTGATTAGGTCGGCCAGGCCTGTTTGCTCGACTTCATCGAATGGCTCCTCTTGATACAAACCTGCTCGGGAAAACGCGTCCAGCTTGTCAATTTCATTTGCGTATCTCAGCAAAGACTCCAGATATGTCTCGATCCGCCGCTCACCATCGGAGAGATCAACATTGAGGACGTCGTCGACGACCACACTCAACGTGGCCAGATAGTCCCGTGAATGCAAGCTATTCCCTCGGCTGAGATGCTCATTGAACTTACGTTTGTCTTCCTCCTCATCCCTTGAGACGATTGAGAATTGCTCAATGAACTTTACTTGCTCAAACGCATTGGCCAGACGCCGCAAGGTGTGTGATTTGCCCGAGGAACGCTCTCCAAGGACGACGTTCAGTCCTGTTGACAGCATCTGGCCATCTTCGAAGACCTGAAACAAGGAATTTCCGTCTGAGGCAGATAACGCAACTTTTGTTTTGTCAGCGAGACAAGTGCGTATCGCACCAAAAGTTATCTGTCCGCAGTCGATAAAGGTTTGACGTGTGGGCAATGACGTCAACCGCTCTGAAATCCGGCAATCGCTGAAGTAAACAGGAACAAGCCGCTCTCGATCTTTCATGCTGTAAATGAATTTTTTCGCACTGCTTACTTCTCCAGAAGTTATGGATTCTCCAAACTTTTTCAGTGTTTCAGGTCGGATCGCGGGTTTCTTGTCGTAATGAGGAATTATCAGGTAATCGGATAGGTCCCCGAAGATCGCTTGTAGCTGCTCAAAGGTTATCGAGAGGTCGGTGATGCTAAAGTGACTTTCGATCTGGTCGCACCGACTTGAAAACGTATCTAGGTCACTACCATTTGCATAGAGAAGGATTTGTGCCTTCTCTAGGTCAATCTCGATACCAGGAAAACAGGGAATGCCAACCTTCGAAGCGATTTCTGAGAATTGCTCTTTTCTGAAGAGGTTGTGATTAGTGATGGCGATTGCATCCAGTTTCGCATCGAAGACATAGTTCAGCAACTTATCTAGGTCGAACTCAAAGGGTGCGTCGGAGGCGCTAGCAACAGTGTGAATATGCAGGTCGATTTTTTTCATAATCGAATGATACATACCTGCAGCTCAGAATTGTACCGCCAAACTGCTCATAACATGAAGTTTCAATGTCTGTTTTGATTCTTTCGCCGAACATGGTGCACGGTGCAGCGAACGTCTGCTTCCCGCCCTAATCGCCCAATCATGAAGTAGCGTGTGTCATCTGCGGCCAGCAGACATCACCGCCCACAGGCTTGCCGAAACTCCAGAAAGAGTGCGATCCGATCCTTGCGCGCGGCCCCCTCGACGGTGCCGGGATGGCCCGTCAATTTGGCGATCGCGCGGTAACGCGTCCAGAGCTGCCGCCAGCGGAACAAAAACAACCCAAGTGAAGGCAGAACAAGGATGGCGGACACGATAAAAATGATCAGTTCATAGGTATAGGCATCGGAAAGAGACACAAAGAACCAAAATTTGACGTAAGATACTCCATAGGATACCGCGAATAGATGAAGCGCGCGCATAGCTATTTTGGTCCGCGCAAATTCATGCTCCCAGCATTCTTCCAATCGCAGAAGCTCCACCGCATCCGGGACGCCGAAGGACCAGCTGCGATCTATCCGTCGCTCAGCAGATCGACCCATGCTTTCACCTCTCTCATATCCGTGCGATAGCCCTCGCGAAGTGACTTTAGCCATTTTGCAAAAATGCGCTTTTGGCTCTCTGGGGAGAGCGTTGTTTGGGAGGCGAGCAAATAAGCGTTCAATTCCTCGATGAAGTCCACCGCCGCCGCGGTATCCTCTCCGTCATAGGGCAAGCCCTGTCCAAGCAAGAGCCAATTCATATTGAGACCATACTCGGCTCTGAGCTTTCGTAAAATATCTGCCGAGAGGCTTCGTGTTCCCTTCTCATAGTGATGATAGGAGCGCAGAGAGACATCTATACTTTTGGCAAAGTTGACTTGCGTCATCCCCAGACTGGCCCGAATGAGCGCAAGACGCGCACCGATTGAGACATCATCCTCTGAAGCCGTCTCTGACTGGCGCGGTCTATCTCTGTCAGCCATGCTCATCCTATTTTAAATCTCTGGCCCGGCAAAGAAATGTGCATGCACCCTCTCACCGGCCAAGCATCGTCCACGTAAACGCGCCAAAGCGCCAATGCGCCGAAACGACAAAGCGCGAAAACGATAATGCACTGATGCAACAGAACAGCAACCTCAAAATGCGCATTAGTGCGCATCCTAACGCCAAAGGAAATAAATATGTTGAAAGCTGCACTCGCTAAATGTAGCGTTCGGTTAAGGTTCCACTCAGCAGACGGGCAGCCCCACAATATGTTGCGTAAGACACCGCATGTAGATCTAGAACGCCACGACCGCATTATGCGGGCCCTGAAGACGCGACGGATCACGTTGAGCAGCATTGCCGAGGAAGCGGGCTGCAGTTTGAGCATGGCCTCGATGGTATCGCAAGGATACCGCTCGAGCCGTCTGATCGAAGGCTTGATCGCTCGTAAATTGGACACAAGCCCAATGGCGCTTTGGCCGGATCGGTATCATGACACGACATCTCAGGAGGTAAAGCCATGACTTAGAAAGGAAACGACCCCAAAGCTGATGCTCTGAGGCCGCTATCGATTTTGTGCTTCGATACATAATCCTCCCGCGTCAGCTCCCAAAAGTCAAGCGCATGTGCCGCATTCTGCGGCGCGTGACGCCTTTTTCCATGAGCAAGGAGGAGAGCCCTTGCGCGATGGCGGCTCTGTGCCGCGTCGCCGGGCCGAAAGAGATGACCAACGAGATCAAACACACCCAAAACCCTGTCGAGACCGCGCGCAGCTACCGCCCGCCGGCGCAGAGCCGCGCGACGCGCGTGCCATCCGCGCGCTCAAAAGCGAGCGGACGGAGCATGATCGCGGTGCAAACGCCCGCCGAAGCGCATCCCAGATATATGTTTTGCGAGAGCAAGCTGGAACAGCGGGCTCTCTATCTGCTGCTCGCGCGGCCCGAAACGCTGAACATTGTCGAGCAGCCCGCGCCCGTAGCTTATACCCGCGCAGACGGTCGCAAGAGAAATCATGTCTTTGACTTTCTGCTGACCCAGCGATGCGGGCACCGGATCGCAATCGAGGTGAAGCCTTGGGCGATCGCCGAGCGGACAGATCTGCGCCAGGAGCTGCAGCTGGTCCGCGCGGCCATGCCGCTCAGCTTCGCCCATGAGATCGTGCTGATCACGGATCGCTCCTTTACCAGAGCCGCAGCGCAGAATGCCGAGCGGCTCCATGCGTTCCGCCGGACCGCGGATCCTGAGGCGGATGCGACCATCACAGCCTTACTGGCAGATCTGACAACCCAGACCAAGATCGCAGAGCTTGCCCTGCAAAGCGGGCTCGAAGGGCGCGGCTTTCGCGCCGTCTTCCGGGCGATCTATGCGGGCCGCGCCCGCACCCTCACGCCGGGCGCGATCCTGCCCTCCTCCACCATCATCGCGGAGGGTCGGGCATGAGTGTGCGCTTCCTGCTGTCTGACACCGATTGTGTCTGCATCTCCGGCGCAGATCATCATGCGCAGAGCCAAGACGCGAGCGGCCTGGTGCTGCAACGTCTCGACGATCCGCAGATCCTTCTGCCGTTCTCGCATGAGGCGTTTATCGCGCTTCTGGCAGGGCCCGATGTCGCGCTCAAACGCGGGTATTTTGCCTCATCCTCGGTCCAGCGCCGCCTGCGCAATGACCTGAGCTATGTCGCTTCGCTGCCGGACGCGCCGCGTGAAGAGATCTTCTGGAAAGAAAGCTGGGTCTGCACACTGCTCGCTGCCGTTCAAAAGGGCGATGTGAAGCGCAATGAGCGTGCCATCGCGCGCTTCATGCCCTTGCTCACCGAGCGCGTAAACGCCGCGGCGCTGCGCAGTCAGCACGGGCGCGCGCCCGCGCGGGCCGGACGCAAAGCCACGTTGCGCGACGCGCCCTCGCCCAAAAGCCTGCTGCGCTGGACCAAGCGTTACGAGCGCGGCGGTGCGACGCCACTCGCGCTTTTGCGCAAACGGCGCGCGCATCCATTGCAGCCCAAAACGTTCTGCCCCGAGGCCGAGCGGCTGATCACCGAAGGGATCTCCACCTATCTGGTGCGCGGCGGACCGAGCATCACGTCGGTGGTCGCGCACACCAAAGACCTCTTCGAGGATGAGAACCGCGCGCGGGCCGCACGGGGCGCGGCGCCCCTGATCCTACCCTCCGGCCGGACCATTCGCCGCCGGATCGCCTGCCTTGATCCGTTTGAGGTGTTGGCGCAGCGTGAGGGTATTGAAGTCGCGCGGCACAAGTTCAGTTTTTACGAGAATGGCCTTCCTGCAGAGCATGCGCTGCAGCGCCTTGAGATTGATGACTGGGAGATCGATCTCATGACGCTTCTCGGGGAAAGCGGTGCGCTTGACTATCTGAGCGAAGATCAGCGCGCCCGCCTCGATGTCGGGCGGCGCTGGATCTGCGTGATCATCGACTGCGCAACACGCTGCATTCTGGGCTTTCGCCTTACCAAAAGCCCCAACACAGCCAATGCGATCGAGACCTTAAGGCTGGCCACGCGCGACAAGAGCGCCATTGCCGAGGCGGCAGGCTGCACATCCCCCTGGGACCAATATGGCGGACCGGGCGCGGTGTGCTCGGATCAGGGGCCGAGCTTCGTCGACATCCGGTTCAAAACCGCTGTTGCCGATCTCGGCGCCACCTCTGAAGCCCCTGTGGCGGGCGTTCCAAAATTGCGCGCCCGGATCGAGCGGCTCTTTCGCAGTCTTGGCATGCAGCTCGTGCCGCTTCTGATCGGCCGCACCTTCAGCAATCCGGTCGCGCGCGGCGATTATCCCTCCGAGACGGTGGCCGCGCTCACAGATGATGAACTGGCACAGATCTTCACGCTCTTCATCGTCGATATCTACCACAACACGCCCCATGGCGGGCTCAAGGGCGAGACCCCGGCCAATGCCTGGGCACGGCTCGCCCGCACGCAAGGCGTCACGCCGCCGCCCGATGCGAACCAGGCCCGGGTCGTCTTCGGCCATGAGGTCACGCGCAAGCTGGACCGGCATGGTGTGCGCGCCTTCGACATCAACTACACATGCCCGGAGCTGCAGGCGCTTCTCTTGCATGGCCGCCAGAAAGACATCCGTATCAAGCTCGACCCGCTCGACATCACGTATGTCTCGGTGCTCATCGGCGCCGACTGGTATGTCGCCCGCGCGGTAAGCCCCGCGGTCTGGGGGCTGTCTCTTGAAGAGTGGGAGCAGATCGTGCGCGCGCTGCGCACGCACTACCGCAACGAGGCCCGCCTCTCCGAAAGCGTCATTGCCGAGGCGCGCAAGAAGATCCGCGCCATCGACGCAAAGGCGCGCGCCCTTCGCAAGGTGATGCCGTTAGAGCTTAGCGCTGCGGATCTTGACCGCGCCGAGCGGCATCTCTTTCTCGGGCTTGAGATCGGCCCCGAAGGCTCGGCGGCCTCGGGTGGAGACAGCGCCGTAACAGGCGAGGTGGCTAACAGCTGCTAAGGAGAAAAGTCAGCTTAGAGATTTTTTTGCGATCAAGATATTCATTCTATCGATTGATATAGAGCGGTTCGAACAGCATCTGCGAAGGCTTGTAGAAGATTGGGATCTGCCATCAATCGATCGCGGAGCGATCTTGGAAGCTCGAGTTGAACTCCTTTACCGGAGAGCGCACGGTTACAAATATTGTTAGGCTCAAGACCCGCAAGCCGTTGGTTAAACTCAGCCGAGAAGCCAGCTTTTCGCAGAGAGGCTCCGATGGCGTCACGCAGTGCAGTGGCCAAACCACCCAGCCAAACCACTTCGGTCCCATCGTTGCTTCTCCCATGAATCGCAACCGCGATCAGAGATCGACAGACAAGCGAAAGCGCTTTTGGTTCGTCGAAACGATGGGAGGTTATATGAAAATGGCTGTGAGGTTTCCTCTTTAGAGACTCAAACGCGTAGAACGAGAAATTATCGCCCGCCAGCTTCTCAGCAATTTCAGAAGTCCCTGGCTCTATAAACCCTCCGTGAGGTGCCAATATCAACACGTCTGAGGAACAGTCTGAAACCCGGATTTTATAATCAATATCTAGCTTCTCTTTGGCGGAAAGCTCATAAAAAGAGTTGTAGCGGTCGGCCATCATCAAAATTCCACTTCGAAAAATATACTTTCTAAAATATAGCCAGCGACCTCATTCGATCAAAGGCCATTTCAAAATTTTCTAATAAAGGTTCGCTCGAATAACCTACAGGATAATAGGCGTAAAATTATAAGCTACTTTCTCTTCAGACATTTTTTTCATGCATCTGTGCTCATGAACTGCTCAATCACGACACGCAGCTGGCGCGGCGGGTTCTGCCTGTGGCACTGCCGCGGCTCAAGCCTCTTGCCGATGTGGATGCGGTCCGCGACATGATCGCGGTCTAGGCGGAGACCGCCGGGGTGACTATTCCCGAGCCTTCACAGATGACCGACATCGCGCTGCGCCTCATCTACGCCGCAGATCGCGAGTTCGGCCTTGCGATTGAGATCACCATCGACACTCTTGAAGATGCGCTGCGGGAGGGCAGTGATGCTGTCGGTCTCGCGCATTTTGCCGGGACCTTCGCACGGCGCTCCGGCTGTATCGACGGGCTCAATCCCTTCGTGATCGACGATTACGACCGGCTCGATGTACGCGCGCTTTTGGACCGGGACCCCGAGCTTTGAGCACGCTCTCCCTGACACTGTCGGCGTCTCCTCGCGAGACGCCGACATCCTATCTCTCGCGCCTCGCCGCCCGGAACCTTGCCCCCGACATGGAGAGTTTTAGTCAGGATGTCGGGCTCGATCTGCCCGCCCTCTCCACCGGCGATCCGGCATCGGTGGCGCAGCTTTGCCGCCTGGCGCGCCTGCCGGCCGCAAGCTTTGCCCGGACGACCATCCTCAAAACCTCTACCATGAAATATCTCGTGGGCCGCGAGGTGCTCAACACCGAGACCCTGGGGCGCGGCGAGATCCGCTATTGCCCGCACTGTCTCGCGGACGGGCTGGAGAGCGGCCCCACCTGGCAGGTGGTCTTTCCCCTGCACTGGCAGTATCTGCAAATCCGGCGCTGCACGGCCCATGGCACCCTTTTGCAGAGCCACCGGCCCAAAACCACGCGCGCCGCGCCGTTCGATAGCACCGCTTTTTTGCGCCGCCTCTCGCCCGAGGGGAAGCCAACCCACTCTATTGATGTCAAAGCCGCGGATCCGCTCGATCACTATCTCACCGCCCGCGCCTATGGCGATCTTGCTGGTCTCTGGTGCGATCAACTTGACCTCCCCGGCTTCGTCAAAGCCTGCGAAGCCTTTGGCACGCTCATGGAGTATGGCCGTGATCAGCGCGCCTCATCGCTGAGCGCGGAGGCGCGGCGTGACGCGATGGCGACGGGCTTTGACGTGCTGCGCCGCGGTCCGCCAGCGATCCGCGCCGCGCTCGATACCTTCAACCGCGAAACGCCCAAACGGGGCGGCAATCAGCCCCATCCGAGCAACGGGGAGGTGCAACGGCTTCTGGGGGCGGATGGCAAGCTGCGCGCCGATCTCGATCCGCTTCGCGACATCGTGCGGGATTACTTTTTGGATAATTATCCTTATCGGCCCGGCACGATCATTCTGGGCCAAATGATCGACAGGCCGCGTGTGCTCTCGATCCGCACTGCCTGCCGCCAGATCGGCATGCGCGACTCGCTCCTCAAAGAAATTCTGATCCGGCGCGGGCTGGCGGCGCGCGACGAGACCGGCGCATTTACTCTGAAAACCCCGCTCACCCGCGCGCTCGTGGATGAGTTGAAGGCCGAGAAGGACAACTATCTCGATCAAACACAAACCGCCGCAGCCCTGGGATGCAGCTTTGCGATGTTCAAGCAACTGCAAAACGCAGGCGTTCTCGAACCCGCCGACGGCACTGGCCGCTGGAAGCGCGAGGGATTCTATCGGCCTGACCTCGACGCCTTGCCCACGCAGATTGGCGGACAAGCGCCGCACATGTCTAAGACGCCCCAAAACCTCTGCACGATCGAGCTTGCAACCCGCAAAGCGAACTGCAGCGTGCCGGATATCGTGCGCCTGTTGCTGGACGGAACGCTCAAGGCAAAAGCTCGGCGCAGCAAGGCGCTGCGCCTCGATACGCTGCTCGTCGACCCGGGCGATATCTTGGCCCTTCGTGAAACCACCGCGCCCAATGGGTATTCAAAAACCGAGACACGAAGGCGGCTCTTCATCGATGCGGCGACGCTGAACTGGCTGATCGACGCGGGCTACATCGACCTGCAGCGCATGCGGCACAGCCACACCCGTGTCACGCGCGACTATATCACCGCGGAATCGCTGCAGCGCTTCGAGTCCGCTTATGGCACAGCAGAAGCCATCGCGCGGAAACATGGACAGTCCGCGAAAGACATAAGGCGGGTGGTACGAGGCAAGGGCTTGAGCGAGATTAATGAGGGCCTAGCGTTGCGGAAGATCTACAGGAAGGATGAGGTCATACCGCACTTAAACGTCTCAGACTCGCAGCAACGGACTGCGCGTAAAAAGGCGATCAAGCAATCGATCCAGCGGGAAGTGGATAGCGACGATGCAGGATATTGAAACATCGTCACCTGTTTCTGGTTCTAGATTGGGAGCTCCAATGATGAAGCCATCTAAGAGATAGGGCGATGCAAAACACCTTCGCAGCCTAATTTTCGGAGAAGCAAAGGACACAAAGAAAGTGAACCTGATGGATTTCCAACTTTCACGGAAGCCCTTTGAAATCTCGCTCCAACAATGCATCTGGGATATCAATCCAATCCCACGTCTCGCCATCCCAGCGGCAGACACCGTGCTTTTGGTCAAAATACATGAGAACCTCGCCAACACTTTTGATGCTTAATGGGTTGGGCGTATTTTGATTCACACTTGAAGACGGCAATTTAGGTTTCAGACGATCCATTTTATGGCCATCAAATGTGTATAGACCAAAATCCGAAGCCAAGATATACTGATCGTTGAAGCGATCCATGGAAATGAGAACATCATTTATCTGCTCGGCATAGGGAACCATGCGGAAGCCGGATTCCAGATTGCCAAATAATACAGCGCCTTCACTGCCAATGAGCCAAACGCGATTTGGGCTTTCTACATATATGTCCGTGAGTAATTGAACGGATTCCTCATCTATTGATACGCGATTTACCGAACCCGCTTCATTTCGGAGCAGGAGCGGTTCGGTCGCTCCATCTGACCCTCCAGACATTTGGTTGCCGAGTTGATCCATCAGCTTCATCACTTTTTCAAGATCACCTGCAGCGGCGGCGGCATCGATTTGCGCATTCAAAGTTGGATCAGGTTTGTAATCCTCGACCAGCAACGGAGGTGTGACGGACCCGCAAAACCAGCCCGAACCCGAAGCGTCAACTTGGCCCCCAACAATTGAAAATCGCGCTACGGCTTCGTCTTCAATGTCGATCTTTTGCCACCCCCCAGAATTCAAACGATAAAACTGACCTCCGAAGCCGAAGACCCACATATGATTTCCTTCTCCGGCAGCACCAGAAATAGGCCCGTAGCCCACTGAATCTTCGCTATAGAGACCTGCTCCAGCAATTTTCTCATAGCGAACCTCGGTGTCATCTATGACATAAATATCGCCTTCGTCCGAAATTGCGGCATAGCTCACAGTGCCCGAACTTTCTTTCAAGACTTCAATGGCGACAATCTTTCGCGGTGCATTCGTACGGCTCCACGGCTGATCAAAGCGACCATCATAGCTTAGAATGATTGAAAATGGATCATCAGGATCGCCCTCATCAAGCGATATACAAAACCGGGTGGGTGAAGCGGCGCATGCAGCGTTCAATCGTAGGAATTCGTGGGGGTTCATTGATATCTCCTAGGAAATTAATAGCTGCCTCATGCAAGAACCATTGCCGCATCTGGCTTGGGCAACCCTATATTACTTGCCCGCAACCGATTGCCTCATAAGTTGCGGTTTTGCAAATTTTCATTTCGAAGCAATCTAGATCGTCAATAACAGGGCTTTCTTCTGCGAAAATTTGTTAATTAGGGAGACTGGTTCTGAGATCCGACCAACCGCTCCCGAGAAAATACGCTTAAAGATGCTCGCCTCATCGCCGTGGGCATCCGAGGTGTTCAAACGAAAAACCACTGCTTCTGCCTAGCAATGATGGCAGAGGGCTAAAGCTTTGATCATCTACCAGAGAATATGACACACGAGCACTCTGGGCGACTCGCAGACATCAGCCGCGACTGAGACAATCTATGCCTGTCATCATCGCGCAGCTCGGCGTAGATAACTCGGACGCAATTTAGATGCTCGTTACGCACCTGGAAATTTCAGATGTTATCATCCGCAAACACATCACTCGAACCTTGCGCCACCTCACCACCGCAATCTATCGCATCCCCAACCCGCGCAAGCGGGATGCCATTCACAAATACGGTTGGCGATCCCTCTGTAACGGCCCTGCCATGCGACTTGTGCTTAGGGCAACCATGCCTCTCAAGCGCATCGCCGACACGTAGCGCTGACAGACCGTTAATCTCGACATCGGGACTCCCCGAAATCGCGCCAGTATCAGGACATTTGTCGTGACCTGCGCCAATGTCTGTTTTGCGGCATGCTGAGGGCATTAACTCAACCTACGTAAATTTAGACAATCCGATGGAACGTAAAATTTAGAAAATATCACCCTATATTCTCTAAGTCTTGCTTTAATACCGCTGATAATCAGCTGAGTTTGCCTAGCGCGCACCTCACACCGTTGAGGAATACTCTATCTGCTTCGGATCGCCCGAAATAAGTCATTTTACAAGAACTACTCCAGAAGTAGGCGTAGCGTGTGAAACTGAATGGCCTAGATGGTATTGGCTGCCCCATCTGCCACGCGTTCCAAGCTTCAGCCGCGCAATTATTCCTGTAGCTTTCGCCATTTCCTATCATCGGAAAATTTACTTCGGAGTAGAACTGTTTCAGCCAATCAAGCGATTCCGCACTACCCATTTCAGCCGCTGATCTATGGATCTGCTCTGCCAAACAAAGGTCCCGTAGGCCCAGAGGTGTTTGAGCGTCAGCAACCAAATCTTCGGAATAAAGTGAAAGCGCGGCCAAATGCAGGTCATCGGGCTTGCCGGTTTCGATAAGAGATAGAACACTTTGACGTGCTTCGCTCATGTCCGCACGCTCACTCGCCGTTACACAGCGATTGCTTTTCAGAACCGCAAGACCAAAATCAAGCAGCCCGAAGAGGACATAGAGGACAACAAGGGCAGCAGCCGTAGCGACTAGGTTCTTTCGTAACATCATATTGATTATTGATCTCCCAGCTCGAGACAGCTATCGAGCTTCGGAGATTCAATAAGTATCCAGAAATATTTATTAAAAATACACATCAGCATATTAAATAAACTATATCTATATTATTTACGAAAAAAAAATTCATACAAATAAAATAAAAACCACCTAATAATAAAGAAAAAAATAAATCCAGCCAAAAATACATAATCGTTATCAGGGCTAATAAATTGAGATAATATTATAATGGATACGAAAACGGATAATAAGTTTAAAATCCAGTAAATCATATTAAATACCTTCCCATGGGCCATACTTATTTATATCAGCGGCATCGAAATGGAATTCCCCAAAAACTCTATTATATATCTCATCGCTAACTTCACCAGATTGAAATCTGTATTCAATAACCTCTCTTATGTCTTCCATCATATCAATAACAATCATGTAAGCGGCTGCGCCGCCAACAGCCAAAGCGATGCTCACTGGGGAGAAAGGGCTTTTACCAAGCCGGGATAAAATACCACGTGAAAAAGCATTTTGCCCGATGAGTGATTGAGCTGCTCTTTCAATACCAGCTCGAACGGATTTTTTTTCAAATCCCTGTCCAACGCCAGCGCCGAAGGATGTTGCAGCATCTAATCCAGCCGCCCCACCTAAAATTTTTAACGCTACTGCAATCCAAGCTAAAGTTTCAAATAAATCCGCCAATTCTTCTGGAGATTTACGTAACTCGAAAAACATCCATGGAAACCAATCCATTTGATTAATTCTATGTTTCACAGAGTTATAAAAAGCTCCATCCCCCATATCATGAGGACGATTTTGCGTCCTCTTTCTGGGATGAAGACCATGCCACCTTTCAGGAAAAACAAAATAATCATCAATATAATCTAGTATGGCGTTTCCAAACTCATCAAACTCTTCTTCATCCTCCACACAGGGAAGTGCGAATAAGTGGACAAGTGCTACAAGAGCTGCTGCAGGATTTGGAGTTGTCCTTTCTATCGGAATATCTAGAATCGCACAAAGGTCTACCAATCGTTGCTGCTCTTCACCGTTAAGCTGTTGCCCTTCTTCTACTTTTTGAAGTTCAATATTATTTTCCATTCACCACCTAGTTCAGATCAATCCGCGGTGCTTTTGCGGCGATCGCGGATTGCCCATTTATCTTGATATCCGTTCCGTCAATCTCAATTCGTCCATCCGAATCCAAGCGGATTTTACTGTGACCAGCTCGCAGTTCAATTGCTCTCCCTGCTCTGATAATCCCGTATTCACCAGCATCAACTCTAAAAATCTTACCAACCTTAAAGGTCATACCCTTAAGGGCCTCCAGAACTACGCGTCCTGCAGAAAATATTGAGGCAGACTTTGAGGAATGTAGCGAAATGCTAGATCCTGATGTAATAGATACAGCTTTATCTATATTTACTGAAAGCTCGCCCTTCTTCATGTTGGATGCAAGCCCTGGACGAAATTGACTTCCCCATTTTGATGAACTTTTACCTATAAGGCTGCCTTCGCTTCGTCTCAATATGCTCGAATAGCTCGTAGGGCCTATGTTGAGAGAAACCCCACTTGCAAAAGACAGTTGAGCACCCCCTAAAAATTCGCCAGTCGTATTTCCATAAGTGATTCGTCGAGCATTACCTTGAATGGTTTCGGTTAAATCATGTAACACCACTGTATTCATGTCTCTTTGTGCGTGTATGCGGATCTCCTCTTGCCCCGCCTCATCTTCGAACCGTAGCTCATTAAACCCATCACCTTTATGCGTCTGTGAGCGCATGACCATGCGAGTTTTGTGCTTTGGGAGTTCATAAGGCACGCGCTTGGATGTGTTCGGCACCACGCCCGTCACCACGGGCCGATCCGGATCGCCGTCGAGGTAACTCACCATCACCTCCATACCGATGCGCGGGATCACCTGACCGCCCCAGCCAGCCCCGGCCCAGTTCTGGCTCACCCGCACCCA
>NZ_JBLEFH010000013.1:0-18943 GCF_047345645.1 Jujubicoccus corallicola
GAAGTCACCGAAATACTTCGTGATCGCCGCCGTCAGCGTCGTCTTCCCGTGGTCAACGTGACCAATCGTGCCGATGTTCACATGCGGCTTATTACGCTCAAACTTTTCCTTCGCCATTGTAGGCCTCCATTCAGTGTAGGGCGTCTGCCCTGGGTTTCGGTGGGCGGCATCCCTGCCGCCCGAAATTCATCAGGCGTATTTCGCCACGATTTCGTCTGCGATCTGGTTCGGCACCGGCTCGTAGTGGTCGAACTGCATCGTGAACTGCGCGCGGCCCGAGGACATCGAACGCAGGTTGTTGATGTAGCCGAACATATTGGCCAGCGGCACGAAGGCGTTGATGACGATCGCGTTGCCGCGGGTGTCCTGACCCTGCACCATGCCGCGACGGCCGGTGAGATCGCCAATGATGTTACCCGTGTACTCATCCGGGGTCACAACTTCGACCTTCATGATCGGCTCAAGCAGCTTCGCACCAGCCTTGCGCAGACCTTCGCGCATTGCTGCACGGGCTGCGATTTCAAACGCCAGAACTGAGGAGTCGACATCGTGGTAAGCACCGTCGATCAGCGCCACTTTGAAATCGATCACCGGGAAGCCAGCAACCGGACCGGAGTCCATAACCGACTGAATCCCCTTCTCGACGCCCGGAATATATTCCTTGGGCACCGAACCACCGACGATCTTGCTCTCGAAGGAGTAGCCTTCGCCCGGCTCGGTCGGGGTGATGACCAGTTTGACGCGGCCGAACTGACCCGAACCACCCGACTGTTTCTTGTGGGTGTAGTCGATTTCAGCTTCGTGGCCGATGGTCTCACGGTAAGCCACCTGCGGCGCACCGATATTCGCCTCAACCTTGAACTCGCGCTTCAGACGATCGACGAGAATGTCGAGGTGAAGCTCGCCCATGCCCTTCATGATGGTCTGACCGGATTCGATGTCGGTCTCGACGCGGAAGGACGGATCCTCTGCCGCAAGACGCTGAAGGCCAGCGGACATCTTCTCCTGGTCGGCCTTGGTTTTCGGCTCAACCGCGATCTCGATCACCGGATCGGGGAAGGTCATGGTTTCCAGAACAACCTGCTTCTGCGGATCGCAAAGCGTGTCGCCCGTGGTGGTCTCTTTCAGACCGGCCAGCGCGATAATGTCGCCCGACCCCGCCCACTCGATTTCCTCACGGGAGTTCGAGTGCATCATCATCATACGGCCGATACGCTCGCGCTTGCCCTTGGTCGAGTTCTGCACGGTGTCGCCCTTGCTCACCTTGCCCGAATAGATGCGGGTAAAGGTCAGCGAGCCGACGAACGGGTCGTTCATGATTTTGAATGCAAGACCGGAGAACGGCTGATCGTCGCCCGGACGGCGCTCGATATTACGCTCTTCGCTCTCATCATCCGGCGAGAAGCCCATGTAAGGCGGAACGTCGAGCGGACCCGGCAGATAGTCGATCACAGCGTTGAGCATCGGCTGAACGCCTTTGTTCTTGAACGCAGACCCAGCGAGAACCGGAACGAAGCTCATCGACAGCGTGCCCTTGCGGATCAGGCTGCGCAGGGTCGCTTCATCAGGCTCGTTGCCTTCGAGGTAAGCTTCCATGGCGTCGTCATCCATCTCGACAGCGATCTCGATGAGTTCGCCGCGCATGGTTTCCGCCTTGTCCTTCAGCTCGTCACGGATGTCCTGAATGACCCAGCTCGCGCCGAGGTCTTCACTGGTCCAGACCCACTCTTTCATCGTCACGAGATCGACGATGCCTTCGAGCTGATCTTCTGCGCCGATCGGGAACTGGATCGGTGCCGGCGTTGCGCCGGTGCGGTCTTTGATCATCTGCACGCAGTTGTCGAAATCCGCGCCGATCTTGTCCATCTTGTTGACGAACACGATCCGCGGAACCTTGTAGCGGTCAGCCTGACGCCACACGGTTTCGGTCTGCGGCTCAACACCGGCGTTGGCGTCGAGAACGGCAACAGCGCCATCGAGAACGGCGAGCGAACGCTCCACCTCGATGGTGAAGTCAACGTGGCCGGGCGTGTCGATGATGTTGAAGCGGAATTTCGCTTCGTCCGGAGTGTCACCATAAATGCCGGTCGGGTTCTGACCGTCTTCGGTGCGGAACCAGAAGGTCGTCGTCGCAGCGGAGGTAATCGTGATACCACGCTCCTGCTCCTGCTCCATCCAGTCCATGGTCGCAGCGCCATCATGCACTTCGCCGATTTTGTGCGACTTACCGGTGTAATACAGGATACGCTCGGTTGTGGTCGTCTTACCGGCATCGATGTGCGCCATGATGCCGAAGTTACGGTAGCGCTCCAGAGAATATTCGCGGGCCATTGGAAGTGTCCTTGGGTCCTGAGGGTTTACCAGCGGAAGTGGCTGAACGCTTTGTTGGCGTCGGCCATCTTGTGGGTGTCTTCGCGTTTCTTGACGGCAGCGCCGCGGCCATTGACCGCATCGAGCAATTCACCAGCCAGACGCTCTTCCATCGTGTTTTCGTTGCGGCCACGCGATGCAGTGATCAGCCAGCGCAGAGCCAGCGCTTCACGACGCTCGGGACGCACTTCGACGGGCACCTGATAGGTCGCACCACCCACACGGCGGGAACGCACCTCAACCGACGGTTTGATGTTGTCGAGCGCTTCGTGGAACACTTCGACCGGCTCGCGCTTGAGCTTGTCTTCAACGCGGGTCATCGCGCCGTAAACGATGCTCTCGGCAGCGGATTTCTTGCCGTCATACATCAGGTTGTTCATGAATTTGGTCAGCACGCGATCGCCATATTTGGCGTCGGGCAGAATTTCGCGTTTCTCGGCGCGATGGCGACGGGACATATCTGTCTCTCCTTACTTCGGACGCTTGGCGCCGTATTTCGAACGACGCTGACGGCGGTCTTTCACGCCCTGCGTATCGAGAACGCCGCGCACGATGTGGTAACGCACACCCGGAAGGTCTTTCACACGGCCGCCACGGATCAGGACAACGGAGTGCTCCTGAAGGTTGTGGCTCTCGCCCGGAATGTAGGAAATGACCTCGTAGCCATTGGTCAGACGGACCTTGGCCACTTTCCGCATAGCGGAGTTCGGTTTCTTCGGTGTGGTCGTGTAGACGCGGGTGCACACGCCGCGCTTCTGCGGGCATTGCTCCAGGTGCATCGACTTCGACCGCTTGACTTTCGGCTGCCGCGGCTTGCGGATCAGCTGCTGGATCGTTGGCATTCGGTATAACCCCGTTAACCTATCTTCACTTCTCAAACGCATCCCGCCGCGTGCGGAATACAGCAAACACCGCGTGCGGCGCATTGCGCGCCGAAGCGGGAAATTCCAGAGGACTGAGGGACGCGCCCTGAGTCGTGACTCGCCATTTAAGGCTTTATTTTTTAGGCCCTCGCCCGGATGGCAGGGGTCTTGAACGCGCGGAACATAGGCCCGTCCCGCCTGAGTGTCAATGGCGGATTAAGGCGTTAACGCCAATCTCACAATGCTGTAGCGTGGAAAAGGACACATGCGCTCCGCAAGCAGATGCGCTAGGGTGCCCGCAATCGCGGTGGAGGGCATTTTCGTCCCTGCCGCGCTCCAAATGAGACGAATTGCAGGCCGCCCGATTCCATGACAGCAAAACTGACCTACACGACTGCCATCTGCACGCGCAACCGTCCAGATGCGCTCGCCCTGACCCTGCCCTATCATATCGCGGAGGCCCGCGCCCCTGAGCGGGTGGTGATCATCGACAGCTCCGATGATCCGAGCGAGGACATCGCCACCGTCGAGCGCCTCGCCAAAGACGCGCCGATGCCGGTCGAGCATATCACCTCGGAATCGGGTCTCGCCTATCAGCGCAATCTGATTCTGCCGCAACTGACGACCGATGTTGTGTTTTTCCCCGATGATGACAGCCTCATCGAACCGGGCGCCATGGAGGCCGTCATGCGGATCTATGAGCGCGATACCGAGAAACGGATCGCTGGGGTTGCGCCGCGCGAACTCTTTACGCCCATCGGTCCGCTCAAGAGCGAAGCAGATGAGGCCTATGAGAAAACCACATCGGACAAGATCAAGAACGCCATTGCCGCGCCGCGCTACAAGATTGAGAAAGCAGTGATCGGTGATCCGTTCGTCGAGGTCGCGAATATCAAATATGCCCGCCAACCCGCGCCGCCTGCCTGGCTCGATGACGCAGACGCGACGGTCGTCCCCTGGAACACCGGTTTCCGCATGAGTTTCAGAACCGAGTCGATCCGCCGTAAGGGTTTTCATGAACCCCTCGGCCGCTACGCGCTCTTTGAGGATATCGACGCGGGGTTCCAAACGCTCGACCAGCAGATTCTCGTGACGATTCAGAATGTGGGTATTTACCATCACAAAGCGCCCGCGCGACGTGCTAATGGTCGCGCTCTTGGGGCCATGCACATCCTCAATCGCGCCTATGTCTGCGCGCGCTCGGGCGAAGGTCAGAATCCGAAAGTGCGCAGCGCCATGAAGCGTTTCTCTCTCTATAAGCTCGCGCAATATGCGGTCGGCGCGCGCGGCGATTTTGGAAAAGAACGGCTTCAGGGTGCGCGTGCGGCGTCAAAAGTCGCCGGTAAGTTGCTGACGACACCGCAGGACCAACTCGAAGCTCGCTATCTGGAATTCCGTACGCAGATCTTCACGTCAGAATAGCCCGCCTCATATCCCAATAAAAAAGGGCCGCATCGCTGCGGCCCTTCTCGTATCTAAAAGCGGGAGCGGGCTTATTCGCCCTGCTCCTCCGCGGCGGCTTCGATCACCAGTTCCGCTTCGGCGATCTCGTCCTTGCGGGATTCGAGGATCGCGTTGTCGCGGTTCTGGGCCACCTTCTTGAGCTCGGTCGTCGCGCGGCCCGTCCCGGCGGGGATCAGGCGGCCCACGATGACGTTCTCCTTGAGGCCGACCAGCTTGTCGCGCTTGCCTTGCGTTGCCGCTTCGGTGAGCACGCGGGTCGTTTCCTGGAAGGACGCCGCCGAGATGAAGCTGCGGGTCTGCAGGCTCGCCTTGGTGATCCCCAAGAGAACCGGCGCGCCTTTCGCAGGCTCTTTGCCCGCCGCGATCGCCTTCTCGTTGACCTCGTCGAACTCGGAGCGGTCCACCTGCTCGCCTTTCAGGAGCGTCGTGCCGCCGGACTCGGAGATCTCGATCTTCTGCAGCATCTGGCGAACGATCACCTCGATGTGCTTGTCGTTGATCTTCACGCCCTGCAGACGATAGACGTCCTGCACCTCGTTAATGAGGTAATCGGCCAGCGCCTCGATCCCCATGATGGCAAGGATATCGTGCGGAGCGGGGTTGCCGTCCATGATATACTCACCCTGGCGGATGAAGTCGCCTTCCTGAACCGGAATATGCTTGCCCTTCGGCACCATATATTCGACCGGCTCCAGACCTTCCTCGGCAGGCTCGATGGCGATGCGGCGCTTGTTCTTGTAGTCCTTCCCAAAGCGCACATAACCGTCGATTTCGGCGATGATCGCGTGATCCTTCGGACGGCGCGCTTCGAAGAGTTCGGCCACACGCGGCAGACCGCCGGTGATGTCCTTCGTCTTCGCGCCTTCACGCGGGATACGCGCCAGCACGTCACCGGCCTTGATGTCCTGCCCGTCTTCAACCGACAGAATGGCATCGACCGACATCGGATGGGTTTCGGGGTTGCCGTTCTCCATCCGCACCGGCTCACCGGTTTCCGGATCCGCGATGATGATCTCCGGCTTGAGATCGGAACCCGAACGGCTGGAGCGCCAGTCGGACACGATCCGCTGCGAGATGCCCGTCGCATCGTCGGTCTCTTCGCGCACCGAAAGGCCCGACACGAGATCGACATATTTCACGCGGCCATCTTTCTCGGCGATGATCGGCAGGGTGTAGGGGTCCCATTCGAAGAGCTTGTCGCCCCGCTTGACCTCTTTGTCTTCCTCGACATGCAGAGCCGAACCGTAACCGACCTTGTGGGTCGCCCGTTCCACGCCATGCTCATCGACAATCCCAAGCTCCATGTTCCGGCCCATGACGATCTTGTCGCCCTGCGCATTGGTCAGGATATTGGCATTGCGGAAGGTGATCTTACCCTCCTGCGAGGCTTCCATGAAGGACTGCGAACCACCTTGCGCGATCCCGCCGATGTGGAAGGTCCGCATGGTCAACTGCGTGCCCGGCTCACCGATCGACTGCGCCGCGATGATCCCGACAGCCTCGCCCACATTCACTTTCGTGCCGCGTGCAAGGTCGCGCCCGTAACAGGCCGCACAGATGCCGTCATCCGCTTCACAGGTCAGCGGCGAACGGATCTTCACGTTCTGAACGCCAGCCTCTTCAATCGCTTCGGCCATCTTCTCGTCGAGAAGCGCGCCGCGCTTGAAGATCACCTCTTGGGTCGCCGGGTCGAGAACATCCTCGGCCACAGTGCGGCCCAGAATACGCTCGGAAAGCGACGCGACGACTTCACCATCATTGATGGCCGCGGTCGCGGTGATGGCTTCCTCGGTGCCGCAATCGTCCAGACGGACGATGCAGTCCTGCGCCACGTCCACGAGACGGCGGGTCAGGTAACCGGAGTTCGCGGTTTTCAGAGCGGTATCGGCCAGACCTTTACGGGCACCGTGGGTCGAGTTGAAGTATTCAAGAACGGTCAGACCTTCCTTGAAGTTCGACACGATCGGCGTCTCGATGATCTCACCCGACGGCTTGGCCATCAGGCCGCGCATCCCGCCAAGCTGCTTCATCTGCGCAGGGCTACCACGCGCCCCGGAGTGGGACATCATGTAAACCGAGTTCGGCTCCTGCTCCGCGCCGGCATCATCGACCTTGACCGAGGAAATCTCGGCCATCATCGCATCCGCCACCTTGTCGGAGCATTTCGACCAGGCATCGACCACCTTGTTATATTTCTCGCCCTGAGTGATCAGGCCGTCCATATATTGCTGCTCGAATTCCTTGACCTGCTCCTGCACGCCGTCAACGATCGTCCATTTCTCATCGGGGATGACCATGTCGTCCTTACCGAAGGAAATGCCCGCCTTGAACGCTTCGCGGAAACCCAGACCCATGATCTGGTCACAGAAGATCACCGACTCTTTCTGGCCGCAGTGACGGTAAACCGTGTCGATCACCTCACCGACCTCTTTCTTACGGAGGAGACGGTTCACGATATCGAACGGCGTTTTCTGGTTCAGCGGCAGAAGCTGACCCAGACGGACGCGGCCCGGCGTGGTGTCATACACACGCTCGACCACTTCGCCATCGTCATTGACGACCTTCATGCGGCATTTGATTTTGGAGTGCAGGTGGACGAGACCTTCCTGCAGCGCCAGTTCCACCTCGTCATAGCCGCCAAAGACCATGCCCTCGCCCTTCTCACCAGCACGCTCCAGCGTGATGTAGTAAAGGCCAAGAATCATATCCTGCGACGGAACGATGATCGGTTTCCCGTTCTGAGGGCTGAGGACGTTGTTCGTCGACATCATCAGAACACGCGCTTCAAGCTGGGCTTCCAGCGAGAGCGGCACGTGCACAGCCATCTGGTCGCCGTCAAAGTCCGCGTTGAACGCGGAGCAGACGAGCGGATGAAGCTGGATTGCTTTCCCTTCGATCAGAACCGGCTCGAACGCCTGAATCCCAAGACGGTGCAGCGTCGGCGCACGGTTCAGCAGAACCGGGTGCTCGCGGATCACCTCGTCGAGAATATCCCACACCTCGGGACGCTCTTTTTCGACGATCTTCTTGGCTTGCTTGACGGTGCCCGAGAGGCCCTTCGCTTCAAGGCGCGAATAGATGAACGGCTTAAACAGCTCGAGCGCCATTTTCTTCGGCAGGCCGCACTGGTGGAGCTTCAGCTCGGGGCCGGTCACGATGACCGAACGGCCCGAGAAGTCCACGCGCTTCCCGAGAAGGTTCTGACGGAAACGACCCTGTTTCCCTTTCAGCATATCCGAAAGCGACTTCAGCGGACGGCGGTTGGACCCGGTAATGGTCCGGCCACGGCGACCGTTATCGAAGAGCGCATCGACGGATTCCTGAAGCATCCGCTTCTCGTTCCGCACAATGATGTCCGGCGCGCGAAGCTCGATGAGCCGCTTGAGGCGGTTGTTCCGGTTGATCACACGGCGGTAGAGATCGTTGAGATCAGACGTCGCAAAGCGGCCCCCATCGAGCGGCACCAGCGGACGCAGCTCGGGCGGAATGACCGGGATCACCGTGAGGATCATCCACTCGGGACGGTTGCCCGACTCGATGAAATTCTCGATCAGCTTCAGACGCTTGATGATCTTCTTCGGCTTCAGCTCACCGGTCGCCTCTTCCAGGTCCAGACGCAGTTGCTCCGCTTCCGCTTCAAGATCAATCGCGGTCAGCATCTCGCGCACCGCTTCCGCGCCGATCCCGGCAGTGAAAGCATCGGCGCCATACTGGTCCTGCGCGTCGAGATACTCTTCCTCGGTCATCAGCTGACCATGGGTGAGTTCCGTCAGACCCGGCTCGATCACGACATACTGCTCAAAATAGAGGATCCGCTCCAGATCCCGCAGAGTCATGTCGAGCATCAGCCCGATCCGGCTCGGCAGGGATTTCAGGAACCAGATATGCGCGACCGGCGCGGCCAGTTCGATATGCGCCATGCGCTCACGGCGGACCTTTTGCAGCGTGACTTCCACACCGCATTTCTCGCAGGTCACACCGCGATATTTCATGCGCTTATACTTCCCGCATAAGCACTCATAGTCCTTGATCGGGCCGAAGATACGGGCACAGAAAAGGCCGTCCCGCTCCGGCTTGAAGGTGCGGTAGTTGATGGTTTCCGGCTTTTTCACTTCGCCGAAAGACCAGCTCAGAATACGCTCGGGGCTGGCCAGCGAGATTTTGATTTCATCAAAAGAACGCGGCGCCTGGACCGGAGCGAACGGGTTTGTAACTTCCTGATTCATAATACTTCCTCAGTCTTAGGTCATGTGAAGGGCTAAACCGCCCCTCACTCCGCTTCCGAATCCAGCAGCTCGACATTGAGGCCGAGCGAACGGATTTCCTTGACCAGAACGTTGAAGCTTTCCGGCACACCGGCCTCGAAATTGTCCTCGCCCTTGACGATAGCCTCGTAAACTTTCGTCCGGCCGGCGACGTCATCCGATTTGACGGTGAGCATCTCTTGCAGCGTGTAGGCCGCACCATAAGCCTCAAGGGCCCAGACCTCCATCTCACCGAAGCGCTGACCGCCGAACTGGGCCTTACCACCGAGCGGCTGCTGGGTGACGAGGCTGTAGGGGCCGGTGCTCCGTGCGTGGATCTTGTCGTCCACGAGGTGGTGCAGCTTGAGCAGGTATTTCACGCCAACGGTGACAGGACGTGCGAATTGCTCGCCGGTCCGGCCATCGAACAGCGTCGACTGACCCGAGACGTTGAAGCCCGCGCGTTCCAGCGCATCGTTCACATCCGCCTCTTTCGCCCCGTCAAAGACCGGGGTGGCAATCGGCACACCGCGCGTGACGTTCTTCGCCGCTTCGACCAGCTCGTCCTGATCCATTTCCCCGAAGGCCGAGGCGTAGACTTCCTCGCCGTAAGCCTTCTTGAGCGCATCATGAACCGCGTCGATCTTGCCCTGGTGGCGGAAGGCCTGCAGTGCTTCGTCGATGTCCTGACCGAGGCCGCGACCCGCCCAACCCATATGGGTTTCAAGGATCTGACCCACGTTCATCCGGCTGGGAACGCCGAGCGGGTTCAGCACAAAATCGACCGGGGTGCCGTCTGCGAGGAAGGGCATATCTTCCTCCGGAACCACTTTCGAGATCACACCCTTGTTCCCGTGACGACCGGCCATCTTGTCGCCCGGCTGAAGCTTGCGCTTCACCGCGACGAAGACTTTGACCATCTTCATCACACCCGGCGGCAGATCATCACCGCGGCGAACCTTCTCGACCTTGTCCTCAAAGCGGGCATTCAGCACTTTCTTCTGCGCATCATACTGCTTGTTGAGGGCTTCGACCTGTGCGGCATCTTCCTCGTCGCCGAGGGCAAGCTGCCACCACTGGCCGCGCGAAAGCGTGCCGAGCAGTTCCTCGTTGATCTCCGAGCCAGCTTTCACGCCTTTCGGGCCTTTCACAGCCGTCTTGCCGAGGATCAGCGATTTCAGACGCGCATAGATGTTGCGGTCGAGGATCGCGATCTCATCGTCACGGTCACGGGCAAGGCGTTCCACCTCGTCGCGCTCGATCTGAAGGGCACGCTCGTCTTTCTCGACGCCGTGGCGGTTGAACACACGCACTTCCACAACGGTCCCGAAATCACCGGGGCTCATGCGAAGCGAGGTGTCGCGCACGTCAGAGGCTTTCTCACCGAAGATGGCGCGGAGCAGTTTCTCCTCCGGCGTCATCGGGCTTTCCCCCTTCGGCGTGATCTTCCCGACGAGAATATCGCCCGGACCGCATTCCGCACCGATATAGACGATCCCGGCTTCGTCGAGATTGCGCAGCGCTTCCTCACCGACGTTTGGAATGTCGCGGGTGATCTCTTCCGGGCCCAGCTTCGTATCGCGGGCGGCCACTTCGAACTCTTCGATATGAATCGAGGTGAAGACATCGTCTTTCACGATCCGCTCGGAGATGAGGATCGAGTCCTCATAGTTGTAGCCATTCCACGGCATGAAGGCGACGATCACGTTCTTGCCGAGCGCCAGCTCACCAAGATCAGTCGACGGACCATCGGCCACCACTTCGCCAGCATGAACCCGGTCGCCCACTTTCACGAGGGGCTTCTGGGTGATGCAGGTCGACTGGTTCGAGCGCTGGAACTTGCGCAGACGGTAGATGTCCACGCCCGGATCGCCGGCTTCGAGACCATCGGTCGCACGGACCACGATCCGCAGGGCGTCCACCTGATCGACCACACCGCCGCGACGGGCCGTGATGGCCGCACCAGAGTCGCGCGCCACGATTTCTTCCATGCCGGTGCCAACGATCGGCGCCTCGGCCCGCAGAAGCGGAACCGCCTGACGCTGCATGTTCGAGCCCATCAGAGCACGGTTGGCGTCGTCATTCTCAAGGAACGGGATGAGCGCGGCGGCAACCGAAACCAGCTGCTTCGGCGACACATCCATCAGGTCGATCCGCTCCGGCGGGTTCATCGCGTGCTCACCGCCCTCACGGGACTGGATGAGATCGGCGGTAAACTTGCCTTCGTCGCTGAGCTCCGCATTGGCCTGCGCCACGGTGTGACGCATTTCCTCGGTCGCGGACATGTATTCGACCTCATCGGTCACTTTCCCGTCCACAACTTTGCGGTATGGCGTCTCGATGAAGCCATATTTGTTCACGCGCGCGAACGTCGCGAGGCTGTTGATCAGACCGATGTTCGGCCCTTCCGGCGTCTCAATCGGGCACATCCGGCCATAATGGGTCGGGTGCACGTCACGGACCTCAAAGCCCGCACGCTCACGGGTCAGACCGCCCGGCCCAAGAGCCGAGAGACGGCGCTTATGGGTGACTTCCGAAAGCGGGTTCGTCTGGTCCATGAACTGCGAGAGCTGCGAGGAACCGAAGAATTCACGCACAGCGGCGGCCGCCGGTTTCGCGTTGATCAGATCCTGCGGCATGGTCGTGTCGATCTCGACGGAGGACATCCGCTCCTTGATCGCCCGCTCCATACGCAGCAGACCCACGCGATACTGGTTTTCCATCAACTCGCCAACGGAGCGCACGCGGCGGTTGCCGAGGTGGTCGATATCGTCCACTTCGCCGTGACCATCGCGCAGCTCGACAAGCGCGCGGATCACCGCAACGATGTCTTCCTTGCGCAGAGTGCGCATGGTGTCGGGCGCATCGAGATTGAGGCGCATGTTCATTTTCACGCGGCCAACAGCCGAGAGATCATACCGCTCCGCATCGAAGAACAGCGAGTCAAAGAGCGCGGAGGCACCCTCAACGGTCGGCGGTTCACCGGGGCGCATGACGCGGTAGATATCGAGCAGCGCGGAATTGCGGTCGACATTCTTGTCCGACGCCATGGTGTGGCGAATGTAGGGACCAACATTCACACCGTCGATGTCGAGCACCGGGAAGTCCGTAATACCCTGATCGATCAGCTCTTTCAGCGTGCCGCCAACGAGGGTGTCTTCCTTGTCATATTCCGCGGTCAGCTCATCGCCAGCCTCGACCCAGATCTCGCCGGTCTTGGTGTTGATGATATCTTTCGCGATGAATTTGCCGATGATGTTGTCGAAGGGAACGAGGATTTCCTTTACCTCGCCCGAGTCGAGCAGCTGTTTCACCTGACGCGGGGTGACTTTCTTGCCCGCTTCGGCGATCACTTCGCCATTCTCGGCATTCACGATGTCATAGGCAGGACGGGTGCCACGGATCCGGTCCGGGAAGAACGGCGCCGCCCAGCCATCCTTGACCTTGCGCCATGTCACCGTGTCATAGAACGCATCCATGATGCCTTCCTGGTCGTAACCAAGGGCATACAGCAGCGTCGAGACCGGCAGTTTCCGGCGACGGTCGATCCGCGCGAACACGGTGTCTTTCGCGTCGAACTCGAAGTCGAGCCAAGAACCGCGATAGGGAATGATGCGGCTTGCGAACAGCAGCTTGCCCGAGGAATGGGTCTTGCCGCGGTCATGGTCGAAGAACACACCGGGGGAGCGGTGCATCTGGGACACGATCACCCGCTCGGTCCCGTTCACGATAAACGTGCCGTTCTTGGTCATGAGCGGCATGTCACCCATGAACACTTCCTGCTCTTTGATATCCTTGACCGATTTCGCACCGGTATCCGGGTCCACCTCGAACACGATCAGACGCAGCGTCACTTTGAGCGGCGCCGCATAGGTCATGTCACGTTGCTGACATTCCTCAACATCATATTTCGGCTCTTCCAGCTCGTATTTCACGAACTCCAGATAGGCCGTGTCATTGAAATCCTTGATCGGGAAAACCGACTGGAACACACCGCGCAGGCCTTCGCCGTCGAGATGTTCCACGCCTTCACCGGAATCGAGGAAAAGATCATAAGAATTTTTTTGAACCTCAATGAGGTTGGGCATATCCGCAACTTCGCGAATATGGCCATAAAAACGCCGAATACGTTTGTGACCGGAATGCGTCTGGGTCATGTGCCATCCTTTTTGCTCGCCAAACATACCGGGTGGGTGACCGGCATGCGGGCTGCATATGGGGGAGACGTCCTATACCTGCGGAAGGTCCCATGCTCCCGCGCCCGGATCGTCTGCCGCACCATCAAAGGATCTCGCCTCGAAATCAAGACCCTTGGAAAGTGCCGCGTCTTTGAACGGCGGTGCCGGGCCCTGCAAAATGCACGGCCCGGCCCCACTTTTAAAAGAAGTATAGCTTACTTCAGCTCGACTTTCGCGCCAGCTTCTTCCAGCTTCTTCTTCATTTCTTCGGCTTCTGCCTTGGCAACGCCTTCTTTCACAGCTTTGCCGCCAGCTTCGACCAGCTCTTTCGCTTCTTTCAGACCGAGGCCAGTGATGCCGCGGACTTCTTTGATGACGTTGATTTTCTTGTCACCAGCGTCAACGAGGATCACGTCGAACTCGTCTTTTTCCTCAGCAGCAGCAGCGTCGCCACCAGCAGCCGGGCCCGCCATCATGACAGCGCCGCCAGCAGCGGGCTCGATGCCGTACTCGTCTTTGAGGATGTTTTTCAGTTCGGCGGCTTCCATCAGGGTCAGACCGACGATCTCTTCAGCAAGTTTTTTCAGATCAGCCATTTTCGTGCTTTCCGTTCATTTAGTTTCTGTATCCGATGCTTTCAAGAAGCACATTTCCGGACACGATAATTGCAGTTTCGCTTATGCGGCTTCGCGTTCCTCAAGGGTCTTGAGGATACCCGCGATATCAGCCGCAGGCGCACCGATCGCAGAGGCAAGGTTGGAAGCGGGCGCACCCAGAGTGCCGGCGATCTGAGCGAGAAGCTCTTCGCGCGACGGCATGGCTGCGACAGCTTTAACACCTGCCGGATCCAGTTTCTCGCCACCCATAGCACCGCCGAGAACGACGAGCTTCTGGTTGTCCTTGGCATAGGCATCGACGACTTTCGCCGCCGTCACCGGGTCCTCGGAATAGGCAAGAACGGTTTGCCCGGTCAGCAGATCCGAGAGGCTTTCGACCTCGGTGCCTTCCAGGGCGATCTTGGCGAGCCGGTTCTTGGCGACACGAACCGAACCGCCAGCTTCGCGCATGCGAGTCCGGAAGTCGGTCATTTCTGCAACTGTCATGCCGGTGTAATGTGCAACGACGATCACACCAGAGTCCGTGAAGACTTGGCCGAGTTCACCGACCACTGCTTCTTTTTGGGCTCTATCCACAGTATTGCTCCAAGTTTTGGCGGGTTGCCCCGCCGGCTCATATTTGGCCCGGCTTGCGCCGGACCTTCGGGGTCCGAAGGGATCCCGCCAAGACGCCCGAGAGAGGCGAAAATGACGTTGTTCCCTGGCTCAGGCAGGAGATTAAGCCCCTAAGGGCACCCGCCGTCTCGGACAGTGGGGAAAGCGAACCTTCCCCGGAACACCCCCGCCTTGGCGGCGGGGGATCTCTTTATTCGCCGAGCACCGATGCGACGTCGAGCGTCACGCCCGGGCCCATCGTCGAGCTCAGCGAAATTTTTTTCATATAGGTGCCTTTGGCGCCGGTCGGCTTGGCACGGTTCACCGCGGTGATGAACGCTTTCACGTTCTCGGCCAACTTGCCTTCGTCGAACGACACTTTGCCAACGCCTGCGTGCACAACACCGGCTTTTTCGGCCTTGAACTGCACTTCGCCGCCTTTGGCCGCTTCGACAGCCGCTTTCACGTCCATCGTCACGGTGCCGACTTTCGGGTTCGGCATCAGGTTGCGCGGGCCAAGCACCTTACCCAGACGGCCGACGATCGGCATCATGTCCGGGGTTGCGATGCAGCGATCGAAATCGATCGTGCCGCCCTGCACGGTTTCCATAAGGTCTTCCGCGCCAACGATATCTGCGCCAGCCGCCTTGGCTTCTTCAGCCTTGTCGCCGCGTGCGAACACAGCCACACGGACCTCTTTGCCGGTGCCGTTCGGCAGCGCGCAGACGCCGCGGACCATCTGGTCTGCGTGACGCGGGTCAACGCCGAGATTCATCGCAATATCAACGGTCTCGTCGAACTTCGCTTTTGCATTGTCCTTGATCAGCTTGACCGCTTCTTCCACCGTCACGAGCTGCGCATCGCCAAAGGCTTCACGCGCTGCGGCTTTGTTTTTTGCCATCTTCGCCATGATTTAGCCTTTCACCTCAATGCCCATCGACCGTGCCGAGCCCATGATGATCTTCATCGCCTGCTCAACGTCATTTGCCGAAAGGTCAGCCATTTTCGCTTCTGCGATCTCGCGCACCTGCTTGCGGGTCACGGAGCCAGCTACGTCTTTCGACGGGGTTTTGGAGCCGGATTTCAGCTTGGCCGCTTTCTTCAGGTAATAAGACGCGGGCGGCGTCTTGATTTCCATCGTGAAAGACTTGTCCACATAGTAGGTAATGATCGTCGGGCAAGGTGCACCCGGCTCCATTTCCTGCGTGCGGGCGTTGAACGCCTTGGTGAATTCCATGATGTTGATGCCGCGCTGACCCAGAGCCGGGCCCACGGGCGGGGACGGATTTGCTTTACCTGCAGGCACCTGCAGTTTCAGTTGTCCGGCAACTTTTTTAGCCATGACAGTTCCTCTTTATCACCACCGCAAAAGCGGCGTTTGGTTTAGTGGTTCGGGTCGCCCCTCCCACGCGAGTGCGGCTCAGGCGGTTTTCGCCACCTGGCCGTATTCCAGATCGACCGGGGTCGCCCGGCCAAAGATCGAGACGGACACTTTCAGACGCTCGGCATCCGCATCCACTTCCTCGACCATGCCCGAGAAGCCTTCAAACGGCCCGTCGGTCACATTCACAGTCTCGCCAATGTCGAAGCTGATGGTCGACCGCGGACGCTCTGCGGTCTCACGCTCCTGATTCAGCATCGCCTCAACTTCGGCGTCCCGCATCGGAACCGGCTTGCCCTGCTGGCCAAGGAACCCGGTCACGCGGTTGGTTGAATTCACGAGGTGATAGGCGCGGTCCGTCATCTCCATCTGCACAAGCACATAGCCCGGCATGAAACGACGCTCTACGGTCACTTTCTTGCCGCGGCGCACCTCGATCACTTCTTCGGTGGGCACAACGACCTGAACGATTTCATCGGAAAGACCCTGCGTTTCCGCCGACTCGCGAATGGCTTCGGCGACCTTCTTCTCGAAGTTCGACAACACGCTGACCGAATACCATCTCAAAGCCATGGGGCCCGAATCCTCTCGTCAATTCAGGGTGTTGCCACCCATATCTCGACCCGCAAAACAGTCTCGGCGCGCGAATCGCGCGGGAAATCAAGCGGGTAATGAAGGGCGCTCTATACGCCCGATCCGGAAATCTGGCAAGGGGCCAGACACCAATTCTTCACCGTTCGGAAATTTAGCCCGCGAGGCCCAGGATTTGGCGCAGACCGAAGCCGATCCCCATATCGACGACGCTGAAGAACAGCGCCGCAATCGCCGCCATGATCAGCACCATGATCGTCGTGGTGATGGTCTCCCGGCGCGTCGGCCATACGATCTTGGCGATCTCAGCGCGGGTTTGCTGGATGAACTGCGCAGGCGTCGGGCGTTTCACCGCAGCCGCCTTCGCCGCAGCCGCTGCTGCAGGGGCTTGCGCCTGCTGCATGCCGCCGGATTGCGTCTTCTTGCGCGGTTTCGTGCTTCTCGCCATATCACTCCTCAACGGTCCGGGTGGCAGGGGCTGAGGGACTCGAACCCACGACCCTCGGTTTTGGAGACCGATGCTCTACCAACTGAGCTAAACCCCTATCGGACCCGTGCGCGGTGAAATAACCGCTCGCCCTGGCTTTGACAACCTCAAAACCATTTCAAACGACGAAAGATCGCGAAAATCGCCACCATGAGGATCACGAGACTGCCGGAGAAGAGCCAGAAGGCGTTGTCGTCATTCACGCCCGGCATCCCGCCGATATTGATGCCGAAGAGTCCCGTGAGAAAGCCGAGCGGCAAAAACACCGCCGAAATGATCGAGAGGACATAGAGATTGCGGTTGAGTTTCTCCGTCATCGCGCTCTCATGCTCGTCCTTGACCACCATCATCCGGTCGCGCACCCCGTCGAGATCCTCGACGAAACGGGTCAGCTCATCCGCTTCCTCGGTAATCCGGCGCTTTTGTTTCTTGGAAAACCACGCCAGCCCCGTCCCGGAAAGACGCGTCACCGCGTCGCGCTGCGGCGTCAGATGCCGGCGAAATTGCACCGCCTGAGAGCGCACATTCACCACATCGTCGCGGTCAAACTGCGACGGGTTTTCCAGCACCTGATCCTCCAGCCGGTCCGCTTCCTCACGGAGCGACAGAAGCGGCGCCTCCAGATCTTCGTTCAAATTGATGATCATGTCGGACAGGAACTGCGCCGCCTCCTGCGGCCCCTGCCCGGCTTCGATCTCCTGCGCGATCTTGTGAAGCGCCGCACTTTTGCGCCGCTCCACGCTGATGATTCGATGCGGGTCCACATAGAGGCGCACGGCGATCATGTCCTCCGGCTCCTCCGGGTCGCTGTCATTCACGCCCTTGAGGATCGCCATCAGCCCCTTGCCGACCTCGACAATCCGTGGCCGCGTCGATTCCGCCATCAGCGCCTCGATGACGAAATCCTCCAGATAGTCGATATGGTCTTTGAGCCACGGCTCGACGCCCTCGGCATTGGCATCGAGATGCACCCAGGCCAGCGCGTCATCGCGCAGCCGCGCCTCCAGCGCCGCGCGGTCCAGATGGTTGCCATGATCCGGGCCGCCAAGCGCGAGACTATAGAGACAGCCCGGCGGCGCGGCCTCCCCCTCAGCCACGGGCGAAATCGGCGATGTCTTTCGTCAACCGGTCGGCATGGGTCGCATAAAGCCCGTGAGGCGCGCCCTCATAGGCCGTGAGCGTCGCGCCTTCGACGAGCTTGACCGCCCGCTCCGCCGATACCGCCATCGGCACGACCTGATCCGCATCGCCATGGATAAAGAGCGTGGGCTTGTCGATGCCTTTCAGATCGTCCCGGAAATCCGTCTCCGCAAACGCCTTGGCGCAAGCGAGCGTCGCCAGCTTGCTCGCCTGATAAGCCAGCCCGCGCGTCCATTCGAGAACCCCGTCAGACACGCCGCCTGTGCCCTCGCCATTGCCGTAAAAGGTTGGCCCGAAATCGCGGAAATGCTGAAGCCGGTCTTTCTCTATGCTCGCGCCGATATCGGCGAATACATCGCCGGGCACGCCCTCCGGGTTGTCCTCGGTCTGGAGCAGAAACGGCGTCACCGCGCTGATGAAGATGCAGCGCGCGGCGCCATGCCCCTGATGCCGCGCCATATAGCGCGCCACCTCGCCGCCGCCCATGGAAAAGCCCGCCAGCGTAATATCCTTCAGCGACAGCGCGTCGATCACTGCGCGGGTGTCGTCGCTCATCGTGTCGTAATCATAGCCCCCGCCCGGCTTGTCCGAGCCGCCAAAGCCGCGCCGCGTATAGCTGACGACGCGAAACCCCTCCGCCACCAGCGCATTTTGCTGCCATTCCCACATCGCGCAAGAGAGTGGCCAGCCATGGATGAGCAGGATCACCGGCCCTTCACCCCAGTCCCGCACCTCAAGATTCACACCGTCTTTCGTCGTCACAAAGCTCATAGCATCCTCCTTGTTACGAAGAGGTTAGCGCAGCCAAACGCGCTTGGCTATCAGGCGAAATATAAAGCTTTGAAAACGAAAAAAGCCGCCCCGGAGGGCGGCTTTTCAAACCTATCGCGTCAAAATCACTCGATGATTTTGGAGACGACGCCGGCGCCGACGGTGCGGCCGCCTTCGCGGATGGCGAAGCGCAGGCCGTCTTCCATGGCGATCGGTGCGATCAGCTCAACCTCGAACTTCAGG
>NZ_JBLEFH010000014.1:0-17035 GCF_047345645.1 Jujubicoccus corallicola
GCGACCGGGCGTCTCAACCGTCTCTATGTCGAGCTGCTGAAGGATAACCCCGAATGGGGCACCGCCGCGCGCCGCCACGACATGAACCACTTCATGGCGCGGCTGATCTTCTGCTTCTTCGCGGAAGATACCGACATCTTCACGGAAGCAGATCAGTTCACCGGCACGATCGAGCGCATGAGCGAGAAGGACAGCTCGAACACCCACGAGGTGATCAGCACGCTCTTCAAGGCCATGAACACCAAGACGGCCGATCGCACCGCCGCAGGCATCCCCCGTTGGGCCAATGTTTTTCCCTACGTCAATGGCGGGCTGTTTTCGGGTGGAACGGACGTGCCGCGTTTCTCGAAGATTGCTCGCTCTTACCTTCTGCACATCGGCAAGCTCGACTGGACGAAGATCAACCCCGACATCTTCGGGTCGATGATCCAGGCCGTCGCCGATGACGAGGAACGCGGCGCTCTGGGGATGCACTACACATCCGTGCCGAACATCCTGAAGGTGCTGAACCCGCTCTTCCTCGATGACCTTCGCGAAAAGCTGGACGAGGCAGGCGACAACCCCCGCAAGCTTCTCAACCTGCGCAATCGGATGGCGCGGATCAGGGTTTTCGACCCCGCCTGCGGATCGGGAAACTTCCTGGTCATCGCCTACAAGGAGATGCGGGCGATAGAAGCCGAGATCAACAAGCGGCGCGGCGAGGCCGACCGCCGCACCGACATCCCGCTCACTAATTTTCGCGGGATCGAGCTGCGCGACTTCCCTGCCGAGATCGCGCGGCTGGCGCTGATCATCGCCGAGTATCAGTGCGACGTAACCTATCGCGGTCAGAAAGAGGCACTGGCCGAGTTTCTGCCGCTCGATGCCATGAACTGGATCACTTGCGGCAATGCGCTGAGGCTCGATTGGCTGAGCATTTGCCCGCCCACGGGGACGGGGGTGAAGCACCATGCCGATGACCTGTTCATGTCCCCTGTCGATCAAGCCGAGATCGACTTCGAAAATGAGGGAGGAGAGACCTACATCTGTGGCAACCCGCCTTATCTCGGGTCTAAGTGGCAAAGCTCCGAACAGAAGCAAGACCTCGGGCGCATATTTGAAGGTCGAACAAAAAGCTGGAAATCGCTCGACTATGTGGCAGGGTGGTTTATAAAAGCGGCCGATTACGGCATTCACACACCAACCGTCTCAGCCTTCGTTTCGACAAACTCGATATGCCAAGGTCTACAGGTATCAATCCTTTGGCCGTTAATTTTCCAGACGGGACATGAGATTGCTTTCGCTCATACCAGTTTTAAGTGGGCAAACTTAGCAAGCCACAATGCGGGTGTAACCGTCGCTATTGTCGCTATTTCCAATCACGTTTCTAAAGAAAGAAAGCTCTACTCGGAAGCTGATGCGGGAGGGGTTCTTTTAGCTGAGCCCGATAACATCAACGCATATTTGGTTTCTGGTAAAAATATTGAAGTTAGCCCCTTGCGGAAGTCTATTTCTGGGGCGGCATACATGGACTTGGGGAATATGCCCAAAGACGGTGGCAACTTACTGATGTCTCGACAAGAGGCCGACGATCTAATTGCGAAGGAACCTTCGGCGCGAAAATTTGTTTTTGACTTCGTGGGCTCTCAAGAATTCGTCAAAGGAATTGTTAGGCGTTGCATTTGGATTGAAGATGATCAAGTGGATGAGGCCAGCAGATCGGTCGAGATAGCGCGTCGTCTCGAAGGCGTCAGGAGGATGCGTCTTTCTAGCGATGCTGAGTCAACAAGAGCATATGCAAATCGTGCTCACAGATTTAAACAGATACAAGGCAGGGGAAAGAATTCTTCAATTGTTGTCCCAAAGGTTAGTTCTGAGAACCGCCCCTACCTTCCAGTTGGGTTGCTCTCTCAACATTCTATTGTTTCGGACAATGCCTTTGCCCTCTACGATGCGCCGCTCTGGAACATGGCGCTGATCGCCTCGAAGCTGCATCTAGTCTGGATTGCTACGGTGTGCGGCCAGCTTGAAACCCGCCTCCGCTACTCGAACACGATGGGCTGGAACACGTTTCCCGTGCCGAAACTGACCGAAAAGAATAAGGAAGACCTGACCCGCTGCGCCGAGGACATCCTTCTAGCGCGCGAGGCACATTTCCCCGCAACGATTGCCGACCTATACGAAGTGAAGGACGGCGAAACGAAGATGCCACACGACTTGCGCGCCGCCCATGACCGCAACGACGAAACCCTTGAGCGTATCTACATCGGCCGTCGCTTCCGCAACGACACCGAGCGCCTCGAAAAGCTCTTCGAGCTCTACACCCGCATGATCAAGAAGGGGGCGGCATGAGCCAGTTTGCCCCCATCCCCTATGCCGACCTCAATTCGCGCCAGAAGGAAAACTACAACTTCCACAAGGTCGCCGCACGCATGGCCGATTACGGCTTCAACTGCCTGCGCCTCACCGACGATTGGCAGGGGGCAGATTTCATCGCCTGCCACATCGATGGCGAGACCTTCCTGAAGGTGCAGCTCAAGGGGCGGCTGGTCATCGACCGCAAGTATCAGGGGAAGGGCATCCACATCGCCTTCATCCTTGGCGATGCTGCCTATCTCTATGACCATGACCGTCTTGTCGCCCATCTCGAAGCCAAAGGGCTCATCGGCGACGATAGCGTGACCTGGCACGAGAAGGGCTTTCGGAGCTGGCCGACCCCGCCTGCTTGGGCAATCAATTTTTTAGAAGAGTTCAGGATTTGACCATGGCCAAAAATGTTCCCTCCATTTCCGTCACCTACGCCCAGACCGGCAGTTCGACCAAATCGAACGAGCTCGGCATGCGGGCGATGCAGGAGCGGGCTTATGAGAAGCGGGGTGAGCAGTATCTTCTGATCAAGTCGCCACCAGCCTCGGGCAAGAGCCGCGCGCTCATGTTCATCGCGCTCGACAAGCTGCACAACCAGGGGCTCAAGCAGGCGATCGTGGTGGTGCCCGAGAAGTCGATCGGATCGAGCTTCAACGACGAGCCGCTGAGCAAGTTCGGCTTCTGGGCAGACTGGACCGTCGCGCCGAAGTGGAACCTCTGCAACTCGCCTGGCACGGATGGAGGCAAGGTCAAATCGGTTGGCGCGTTTCTCGAAAGCGGCGACCAGGTGCTTGTGTGCACCCACGCAACCTTCCGCTTTGCCGTGGAGAAGCTTGGGATCGAGGCATTCGATGATCGGCTGATCGCCGTGGATGAGTTCCACCATGTTTCAGCGAGCGAAGACAGCATCCTCGGCTCGCAGCTCAACGAATTCATCGCCCGCGACCGCGTGCATGTCGTGGCCATGACCGGAAGCTATTTCCGGGGCGATGCTGTGCCGATCCTGTTGCCGGAGAACGAGGCGAAGTTCGACACGATCACCTACACCTACTACGAGCAGTTGAACGGTTACAAATACCTGAAAACGCTCGATATCGGCTATTTCTTCTACTCAGGCTCATACGCCGACGACATCCTGAAGGTGCTCGATCCGAACGAGAAGACGATCGTGCACATCCCGAACGTGAATTCGCGCGAGAGCACGAAGGACAAGCACCGTGAGGTCGAGCATATCATTGACGCCTTGGGCGACTGGCAAGGCACCGATCCGGCCACGGGTTTCCAGCTTGTGAAGACCGCCGAGGGCAAGATTCTGAGGATCGCTGATTTGGTCGATGATGAGACCGTGAAGAGAGACAAGGTATCGAGCGCGCTCAAAGACCCCGCCAACAAAGGTAACCGCGATCATGTGGACATCATCATCGCTCTTGGGATGGCCAAGGAAGGCTTTGACTGGATTTGGTGCGAACACGCGCTCACGGTCGGATATCGCGCCAGTCTGACCGAGATTGTGCAGATCATCGGTCGGGCGACCCGCGATGCCGAGGGCAAGACGCGCGCCCGTTTCACCAACCTGATCGCCGAGCCCGACGCCTCTGAGGCCGCTGTCACTGAAGCGGTGAACGACACGCTGAAGGCGATCGCCGCAAGCTTGCTCATGGAGCAGGTTCTTGCCCCGCGCTTCAACTTCACTCCGAAGACCCCGAAAAGCGGACCGGTCGAAGGCTTCGACTATGGCGAAGGCGGCTATGATCCCGACAAGGAGAACATCGGGTTCAGCGAGGAAAGCGGGCAGTTTCAGATCGAGATCAAGGGACTGGCCATGCCCAAGAGCAAGGAGGCCGAGCGCATCTGCCAGGAAGACCTGAATGAGGTCATCACAGCCTTTGTTCAGGATAAGACGGCGATCGAGCGCGGGCTTTTCGATGAAGAGCTCGTGCCCGAAGAGCTGACTCAGGTTCGCATGGGTAAGATCGTCGGCGCGAAATTCCCTGAGCTCGACGCTGAGGACCAGAAGGCCGTGCGCCAGCACGCGATTACCGCATTGAACCTGACCCAGAAGGCGAAGGAGGCCGCTCTAGCCAGCTCTGACGACGATGCTCAGGCGAGCGGCAACACAGCGCTGATCGACGGGGTGCGCAAGTTCGCGATGGACGTGCGCGAGCTCGACATCGACCTGATCGACCGCATCAACCCGTTCGGCGAAGCCTATTCGATTCTAGCCAAGACCATGAGTGAGGAAAGCCTCAAGCAGGTTGCGGCGGTAATCTCGGCGAAGAAGGTGCAGCTCACGCCGGAAGAGGCGCGTGACCTGGCGCGGCGTGCCGTGAAGTTCAAGCAGGAGCGAGGACGGTTGCCGTCCATCACGTCTCTCGACGCCTGGGAAAAGAAGATGGCCGAAGGCGTGGCGTTCCTTGCTCGCATGAAGCAGGAGGCTGCCAATGGCTAGAGAGTTCACCGAGGAAGACGATGCGCTTCTGGCCGAACTTGGCGTTGAGGTCGAAGCCAAGAAGTCGGTCACGCACACGCCGCGCGAGGAACGTATCATCGCAGGATTCGAAGAGATTCAGCGCTTCGCCGAAGAACATGGTCGCGCACCGCAGCACGGCGAAGACCGTGACATCTTCGAGCGGCTCTATGCGGTACGGCTAGATCGCATCCGCGAGCTTCGGGAGTGCCGAGAGCTGGTCGAGCCCTTGGACGATACAGGGCTTCTCAGTGGCGCGGTACAAGCGGCCGTGGTGGACACAGAAGAGCTCGATGATGATGCGCTTTTGGCCGAGCTAGGTATCGAGTTCGAAGCGCCACCGATCACGGAGCTGAAGCACGTCCGATCGACCGCAGAGAAGAAGGCCGCTGAAGAGGTGGCCAGCCGCGACAGATGCGAGGACTTCGAGACCTTCAAGCCGCTCTTCGAGCAGGTGCAAAAAGAGCTCGATAGCGGCCTCCGCGACACGCGGCCTTTCGAGATGAAGGCCGAGATTGAGAAGGGGCGCTTCTTCGTCGTCGGCGGTCAGAAAGCTTATGTGGCCGAGAAGGGGGAAACGACGATTACGGACCAAGGGCGCACGGATGCCCGCCTGCGCGTGATTTTTGACAACGGCACCGAGAGCAACATGCTCATGCGATCACTCCAACGTGCCTTGAACAAGGATGAGGCCGGGCGACGGATCACGGAACCGAGCGCCGGTCCCTTGTTTTCCGATCAAACGATCGACGGGGACGAGGCAAGCGGCACGATCTATGTCCTGCGCAGCAAGTCAGATCATCCGCTCGTCGCTGAGAATCGCGGGCTCGTGCACAAGATCGGCGTGACCAACATGAGCGTTGAAAAGCGTATTGCAGGCGCGCAGCTTCAGCCGACGTTCTTGATGGCCAATGTCGAGATCGTGGCGACCTACGAGCTCTATAACATCAACCGAACCAAGCTGGAAAACCTGATTCACCGCATCTTCGAACCCGCAAGGCTTGAGATCGAGATCATGGACAGGTTTGGGCGGCCGGTCGTTCCACGCGAGTGGTTTCTAGTGCCCTTGTTCGCGATCAAGGAGGCTGTCGAGCGGATCAAGGACGGCACTATTTCTGGCTACAGGTATGATCCAAAACAGGCTTCATTGAAGCGTGTTGTGACATAATCGTGGGGGGCAGTCAGAAAAGGAACGAGGAAGGGGCTTTGGGTTGTGAGTGAATTGCGCGGTTTGATTCTCAAGGCTTTGTTATCAAAGGGGTATTTTCCAAAGGAGCTCCCGCCCGTTTTCACGACCAAAGACTTCGGTTCAAATGCCGATGAAATCATACACGATTGGCACAAGGCGAAGGTCTTTGAGATCAAGGACGCGAAGGACTTCGGAAAAATTGGTGGCAAAAAGTTTCGCTCGAAGTACAGCTACAAGAAAATTCCATCTGCCGATCCAGAAGTTATTTCAAAGCCGAAGAAGCTGTATGAGCGCCGAAACATTCATGTGACCCACCCAATCCCGCAAGCGTTGCTAACTAAGGAGCTGGCGGAGAATTGGCCAAAAGTTCAGAAGTGGCTTTCAAGGCAAAGGTATTCCGAGGACGAAATCCATGTTTCCGATAGATATGAGCGGGCAATCAAGGGAATAAATTTTCCTATTCATAGGGCAAAGACAAGCTATCTAGAGGCGACATCGGACTGGCTGATAAAGACGGATATTTCCCGATTTTATCCAACGATTTATACTCACTCGATCCCTTGGGCAGCCTATGGGAAGGAAAGAGTAAAGAGTGCCCTCAAGACCTACGAGGGAACTTTTGCGGATCGACTTGACTTGCTTGTTCGTAGTTGTAATCGGAACCAAACAATCGGGGTACCGATCGGTCCTGAGACATCTCGAATACTGGCGGAGATCATTTCATCTAGGATCGATTCGGACTTTTCCACTCAGCTTGGGGATTTGCCTGGTGAGGTTGTGGATCGGCTGCAAGACGATTGGACGGTTGGGTCTGCAACGCTAGAAAGATCGGAAAAGATACTTTCAGTTATTTCAAGTTGTTATCGGGAGTACGGACTTGAGATTAACGGAAGTAAGACATCGATCAGTCATATATTGGCATCGGATCAGGAAAGCTGGAAATCAGAGATATCCGCGTTTCTGTCGCATCGACGCGGCGGGCTGTACCGCAGCAGGCTAGAAGAATTCTTGGCATTATGCTTGAGGCTGCAACTTGAACACCCAAGTGCGCCAGTTTTGAACTATGCCTTGTCTATCATTGAGGGGCGTAGATTCGGCCCCAAGGATATCGAGGTTTTGGAGTCGTTTTTGTTGAAGGCGGCTGCGATCGCACCGATATCGATGGATCGTGTGTGTAGGATCATCCTGAATATTGATCACACATCCGGAGGACTTTCTAAAGAGAGACTGGCCAAGAGGTTTACGGGTCTGGCCGAGCGGCACTTTGAAAACGGGGCTCTCTTCGAGGTAATCTGGCTTCTGTACACACTTCGAGGGCTCAAAAAGCCGATCAAGTCATTTAAAATTATGAAATATGCGGAGAATGTGCAGTCGAGCGCGATCCGTCTGCTATTGTTGGACATGACATCGAAAGGGTTGTGTGTGACACCAGCCCCCGCCGGAATGTGGGAAGACGAGATCAACGAGCAGCGTATTTTGTCGGATTGGAGCTGGCTGGCTGCTTACGAGGGAATTCGCAAAGGCTGGCTGAAAGACAAGCAAGGGGTTATGGCGCATCCATTTTTTAGAGCGATGAACGACAAAGATGTTGTGTTCTATGATCCTCTTAAGAACGTGAGAAAATCAGCTAGCGTCAAGCGCGACCGTAGTCGGGAACGCCGAGAGCAGAACCTTGAAGTAATGAACTTTCTTGAGGCTCTTCGGGGTGTTGATTTCCAGATCGATACGGGTTGGTCAGAGTACTAAGCCGTGCCGTAGGCGTGCAAAAATCAAGACTTATGCACGCTTTTTTCGCGCCAATGATATCAATCGCTTGGAGCGTGCATAAATAGCGTGCATAATGTACGTATGAAAATGATCGGCTACGCACGCGTTTCCACTTCCGGCCAGACCCTTGATGCTCAGCTCGAACAGCTTGGCACGGCGGGGTGCGATCCCGTGTTCAGGGAGACGATGAGCGGGGCGCGGAACGACCGGCCGGAGCTGAAGAAAGCCTTGGCCGCCCTTTCGGAAGGGGATGTACTGGTCGTCACAAGGCTCGATCGCCTGGCACGGTCAACGCGCGATCTTCTGGATATCGTCCACACCATCGAAACCCAGGGTGCGAAGCTGAAGGCGCTTGCGGATTCATGGGCAGACACCACCACGCCCACCGGCAAGCTCATTCTTACCGTCTTGGGCGGTCTTGCAGAGTTCGAGCGATCCCTGATTGCCGAGCGCACCGCCGAAGGCCGCGACCGTGCCAGACGGGCGGGGCGGCGGCTGGGCAGACCTCCTAAGCTCACACAGCATCAGCGCGAAGCGGTTCTCAGGATGCGCAGTGAGGGGCAGGACAATGCCGAGATTGCCCGCGTTCTGGGGGTGTCCCGCTCTACAATTTCTAGAATCAGTTGAGAGGATTCTGGTCGAATCTTCCACGGTAGGCCCTGGTCTTAAAGTACACATTCTGCTTGGCCTTGAGCGGGTTGCGGTTGCCTACCAGCAGCAGCAGATCATCCGCCTTCATGCCCGTGATCTGCTCAGCGGTCATGAGCTTCTGACGCTGCTCCGAATAGGAAAAATCCCGACCTTCGTTCGGGGCCTTTCCCTCTCGAATTTGCTGAGAATAGACCGTGCTTTCCCCGAGGTGCCGCGCAGCCCATTCGGCGGTTTCGATATCGTTGAGGTTGAAAACGCGCTTGGTGATGCAGGAGCCAAAGATCGAACGGGCATCGCTTGGACCATAGGCCTTTTCGACCTGACCTGTGTCTTGCGTGACGAACAGCGCTTCCACACCGGCTCCTGCGGCGACATTGGCAATGTTCATGATCTGCTCCATACGGCCCATCCGCACAAATTCATCGAGAACCAGGAGGATCGGAGCCTTGACCTTGCGCCGCCCGTCCTGGCGCACGACCGTGCCCAGGACAAGATTGATGAACAGGCGCATGAAGATCGCTTGCTTGTCCACCTGGTCGAGCGGCACCACGATGAAAAGATCGACCTGATCATCGAGAAGATCATCCATGCGGAAGCTGGACCCGGCCAGGAAGTGCCGCATGTTGTCGGACTGCATCCACTCAAAAGCTTTCGAGACCGCTGTCTGAATCGACCCGCGTTCCCTGTCACCTGCGCGCAGAATGGTTGCGGCGGTTTGGGCAGGGCGGTGACCGACCAAGTCGCCGTTTTCCGCCCAGGCCTCAAGCGTGCCGTCGAGGTTTGCAGACAGAAGCAGATCGGCGACGGCGATCAGATTGCGCCGGTTGGGCTCTTCCTGCGTCACGATCACTTCGATCGCCGCAGCGACCAGTTGGCGGGCCATTTCCGAAAAATGCGCGCCGTCGCCTTGTTCGGGTTTGACCAGGCCGTCCGCAACCAGGGCCACGTCGCGCGCCAGCTCATGGGGCCGGATGTAGTCGAGCGGGTTGAACTGATCCTTGCCGTCCTCGACGAGACCGAAAGGGTTGAGGACGGCCACCTTGCGCCCGAGCTCTTCGCGGTGGCGGCGCGTGACAGCGAAATTCTCACCCTTGATGTCGAGAACCACGACCGGCCCCTGGTGATCGAGGATCGCCGGAATCACGGCGCTGACGCCCTTGCCGCCCCGTGTGCCTGAGACGACGAGGTGATGCCCGCCGCGCCATCCCTTCGCATCGTTCTTGACGTAGCGCAGGAGCTTGCCCTTGTGCAGGGCGAGGGGCAGGCCGGTCTTGTTGCGCTTCAGCTGGGCCACGTCACGCGGGTCCATCCATCCCGCTTGCCATGGGCCGGTGCGGGATTTGCGGTTGCGGCCAATGCGCGGATTGAAGATCGCCACCAGCGGGGTGCTGACAGCGACAGCCACGCCGAAGGCCCCAAGCGCGAAGGAGATCGCCATGGCCTGTTTCTGCGGATCAGAATACCGCGCCAGCCCCTTGAGTCCTTCCCAAATGGCACGGGGGAGGGGCCGACCTGCGCCCGTCCATGCCTGGACAGTCGCCAGCATGTCGCTGAGCGGGCCTCTGAGGGGCGTCAGGGCTGTGAGGATGGCAGCGCACAGGCAGAGCCATGCGAGGAGCTTCAGCGGTGTCCTGTGACGCTCTGCGGCGGTTCCGAGGGTGTCAAGGATGGTGGCCACGGCGATGATCGGGAAGGCATAGGTGGTCACCGGGTAGATCGCGACCGCTTGCGGAGCGAGGAGCAGGGCGGCAGCGGCCAAGATCACAGCACCGATCATGATCACCCAGTGGCGGGCTTCCAGAACAAAACTCATGACCGGTCCTCGTCGCTATCGGGAAACAGAATCTGCCAGAGTCCACGGTCGCGGTCCCGCTGGGTGAGGCGGTCTGGCAGGTCGCGCCGCACGATGCTCTGAAGAGCAGGTTCGGCGCTCAAACGGTCGAAGACCAAAGTGCCCAGGAGCCATTTGAGACGGTCTTCGTCTTTCTTCTCAGACAGACGCCGCCTAGCATCGAGCGCTGCGATCTGAGCGTCGAGCTGGGCTTTCTTCTCGGCCAGTTCTTTGATCCGGGCGTCGGTTGGGCGGCTTTGGGACATGGGGTAACCTCGGGTATAATGGCGGCGAATGTAGTGGCGGATTGATAGGTTGAAAAGAATTAAATGCGCGCTTATACATTGTCTTCGACAACGTGCGCGTCCTCATGGGGGTAAACCCCCGCGCCGGACGGCTTCCCCCAAGGCGGCGATGCCGCCTAAACGAGGGTTTCACCCTCGCGCTCCCGACCAGCGCAATCAGGCGCTGGACCCTGTTTTGAAGAGAGGCGTCCCAAGCGTGGCGATCTACCATCTCAGTGCAAAAGTGATCAGCCGGGCAGGCGGCCGTTCATCTGTCGCAGCCGCCGCCTACCGGACGGCTGGGCGGCTGCGGGATGACCGGCAGGGGGTGGAGCATGACTATTCACGGAAAGGCGGTGTCGTGCATTCCGAGATCATGGCCCCAGAGAATGCGCCAGACTGGATGCGCGATCGGGACCAGCTCTGGAACGCGGTCGAGGCGGTCGAGAAACGCCGTGATGCACAGCTTGCCCGCGAGATAGAGGTGGCGCTGCCGCGTGAGCTCGATCGCGGGGAGCGGTTGGAGCTTTTGCGCGGGTTTGTGCAGCGCGAATTTGTCGATCGCGGCATGATCGCGGACGTGGCCATTCACGAGGGCAAGGCCCGTGATGGTCACGGTCAGCCCCATGCGCATGTCATGCTGACGATGCGCGAGCTGACTGGCGAGGGGTTCGGCAAGAAGGATCGCAGCTGGAATGCGCCAGACTTGCTGATGGGCTGGCGCGAAGCCTGGGCGCGGGATGCGAACACAGCCCTTGAGCGGGCAGGGCGGTCGGAGCGGATCGATCATCGGTCGCTCGATGTTCAGCGGTCTGAGGCCGAACAACAGGTCGAGCGGGCGCGCGAGGGCGGGCAGGAAGAGATTGCGCTTGAGCACGAGAAGAAGGTGGTCGAGCTCAGCCGCGAGCCCGAGCCGAAAATCGGGCCATCGGCCAATGCTCAGGAAAAGCGCGGGATCGTCACGGAGCGCGGCGAGGCATTCCGTGCGGCGCAGGCGCGCAATGCACAGCGCCAGGAGCTGGGCTGGCGGCAGTTGGAATTGCGGCTTGAGCTGATGGAGCGGGGGCGCGCCTTCATTGCCACCGCGCGCGAGCGGCTGGATCAGCTTTGGGGCCGCGCCGAGGCGGCGATGTCACGGATCAAGGAGAGGGTTATGGGCGAGGTTGAGAGGCCACAGGCTGGGGACGAGCGGGGCGATATGGACGCGCGCCGAGCGGCAGTGTTGGGGCGCGATGTTGATCGACCTGAAGTGCAAGCGCCGGATGTCGGGCGCGAGAGGGTTGCGTCTGACGATCCAGACCGAGATCGTCGGGACGCCATCCTTGGGCGTGCGCGCGATATCGGACAGGAGCGGGATCCAGCGGCGGTAGAACGGGACATTGCCGCCCGTGACGGCGAGGGCCGCGACCAAGGGCAGCGGGATGACATTCTCGGGCGTGGGCGCAATACTGCGTCTGAACGCGGAAAAAGTCGCGACAGAGACAGAGAACGGTAAAAACTAAAAGGGACCAACAGTGTTTGAAGATCGCTACCATAAGGACCAGCCTGCCGTGAAAGAAATGGCGCAGCGCATTGCGAATAATAGCCCCCAAGTACTCGCGACCCAAGATGATTTTGTCGCTGCCTACAGCCAAGAGGCAGCAGACATGGTTGCCAAGGGAGGCTTGCTTGCAGCCCTTTGGGATATCGGAATTGATGCTGTTCCCGCATCGTTCGAAGGGGAGGGGCGCGACCGGCCAAAGGGCCTGAAGACCAGCCCAGTTGGTAAAGCTTTCTAATGTTTGGCTTCTTCAAAAAACAAGAGAAGCAAACGCAGCCGCTTCCCATGTACACGGACGTTTACGACATCATGCTGTATCAAGCGCCGGATGGGACACCGAAAGGGGCGTTGCCGACGATCTACGCGTTTCGGGTGAAAGACCCGTCGTTGTCGCCTGATCCCAGACCGGATTTCGTGTTGCTTGAGACCGATGAAGAAATCCAAGCGTGGCAGCAGACCATGGCGGATTTCGTTGTTCTGAATGATGAAGGACAGATCACGGATGCGCCGCTTCTGCGTTGGAACGATATTCCAAGTCTGCTGACCTCAGACGATGAAATAGTCGCGACCTACATGCCGATCCAAGATGATCAGGGTTGGCCAGTTCTGGCAGTCCAAGCGCACCCATTCAATGCTGCTCTATCCGTGAAACCGGCCCGGGACAGATACTATTTTCAGCAGAATAAGTGTATTGTCGTGCTCTGACTTGCACCTGTGGAGACATGTTGATGGGTGGTGCGAGGACGTGCCGCTTGTCTGAGGCTGAGATGAACGGATGCGGATATAAATAGGCGCGCATAGGCGCAAATCATGCAATCATGATTGCATGATTTGCGCCTTGTAGGCTTCCCACATCTTGAGGAAAAGCTGCTTCTTCGCGCCGTGGCTAAAGCCGAACTCGCGCCCTGCCCTTTCTGAAAACTCTTCGAAGACACTTTGCGGAATCCGCACTTGTAGCGGCCGCAGCGGTTCTTTCGCATCGCGCGTGTCGGTGGTGATCACATCGGGAGCAGTATCGGCCGGAGGCGGTGCGCCCTTCCCGCTTTTGAGCTTGGTGATGTTGGTGCTCATTACGCCACCTGCCTTTCTTGCAGCTCGACCATCATATCGATCACGCTTTGCGCTAGCTTCGAGGCGCGGTTGTTCAACGTGCGGAACGAGGTTTCGGTGATGGCCTTGCCGATATCCGAAGCCGATCCGTAAGCCGTGGAGACCGAGACTTCCCCTTCGAGGACGGTATAGCCCGCCTGTTCGAGATACTGGCGCGCAGCCGCATTCTCACGCTCGCTGCCCGTGGTCTTGAACATGGCAAAGGCGATCTTCTCGACTGCGATGCCTTTCTTACGTAGGGCGTGCGCCAGGACCACGCCAGGATGCAGATCATCAACCGTTTGACCTGTCGGGATCACCACGAGATCGGACACCGTTGCAATCTCGAAGGTTTGCTCCGAGGCGTTCGGCTTGCCGTCCATGATCAGCGCGTCAAAGCGCGGCGCATCTTCGAGCGCAGTCTTCACCGAAGCGAAGCTTTGAACTTGGATTTCTGGGGTCACGCCGTTCTCGGCGCGCCGTCCCGCCCAATGGGTGCAAGTCTGTTGCTGCGTGTCGAGGTCTGCAATCTTGGTGGACAGGCCACCGGCAACGAACTCGCGCGCCATCATACGGGCGAGGGTGGATTTCCCGACGCCGCCTTTCTGGGACACCATCCCGATCTTGTAAGTCATGATTTCTGCTCCGATCTGCCAAATCGTTATTGTTTTGAAACATGCTAGCACGCTTTGGTGAATCGCGCCAAGCATGAAGGCATCTTTTCCACAAAGGCGCTTTGCATGCATTCATGCAAGAAGCTTTTACCGCTTGTAAGCGCCCCGTTTCTTGCAGAATGCGAGGAAGTGCTTATCGGGGTCTTTGACCGCGATCCCCTTTTCCAGCACCCACCCGCGCCACTCGTTCTCCAAGTGGTGCATGTCCCATCCAGGCGCGAGGCGGCGTGCCTCTTCATGCGTATCGGGATCAAGGCGCAAGGAGGAAAGTGGCAGGGGCAGAGCGGCTTGCTGGGTTTCTTTTTTGGGTCGCACGATCACTACGTCTTCTTCGAGGGTGAAGCTGTAGTCGGGCATGTGATCGTGCTGTTCATCGTCTTCGATGATCTTGCCGATCAGGCGGCGAAATTCCTTCACGGTCGAGCTCGACCCGCACTTGTCGCGCAGGAGCTCAAGGCCGATCTTCCAGACAGGTTGCGCCCCGCAATGCTTGCGCGCGATCTCGTAGAGGCGGCGCTCAAGGGGTTTGCGCAGGAAGAAATACTGCCTGTTGAGCGTCAGGACATTGTTGTTCTGGATCGCATCGAAGACCCAATCGGACAGCGTGATCTCGACATCGAGCATGCGCCCGTCACGGGTTTCCTTCACGATCTCGGCCGCGTCGATCAGACTAAAGACCTTGAAGTATTCCTTGCCGCCTTGGCGCAGGTTGGTTTCGATCTGCGTGCCTTGGAGGCGGCGCAGCGCGTCCTTCAAGAGCTCATAGCCTCGGCCAGAGGTTTGGCGGTTTGTGGCCACCAGCAGGTCATAGGCTTTGAAGCGCAAGCTGCGATGCACCTGGCGGCCTTCGTTGAGCGCGGCCATGCACTGGCTGATGCAGTAAATCAGAACGTCCCGATCATGCACGGTTGCGAGCCCGTGGCGGGAAGGGGAGACCTCGATAAAGTTCTCCCCGCGCACGTATTTTCGCGGGTTCATATCGGGCTTGGTCGAAAGCGTGAAAACCGGGTTCTCCATCGAGGCCATGTCGCCCTTGGGCACAGCATCCACGATGTCGCAGACAAAGAGATCGCGCTGCGGATGCCGATCTGGCAAGAGCGGCGAGCGGGTAGGGAGGGCAGCGCTATCATTCGTCATTTCACACACCGGCGTTCGGGTTTAGAGTCGTCACTTCACACACCAGACTTCACTATCGTCATTTCACACACCGCCCGTCAAGATTCGTCATTTCACACACCGAGATTCGTCATTTCACACACCATCTTTCGTCACTTCACACACCAAATTCCGAAAAACGTTCCGATTCTCTATTATATTTCAATGCGTTATGATGAATCCCGATTCCTGTAACCCTATATTAACTCTATTTAACTCTCTCGCAGCCCTTCAGGCTGCTTCGAAACGGCATCGGCCTAGTCGGCCGATAACCATTATGCCCCCCTTCGCCCCATAGGGGCGAACCCGCGCCCCCCAACCACGAGAAGGGACTTCAGGACTCACCAAAAGCAGATGTGCTTGTCGAAGAGGCCGTTCTTGCTTTGATCGAGCCCTAAGACCATCAAGAACCCCGCTTCAAGGGATGGGTGCTCGCCATGCTCGGATGCTTACGCATCCTGCGCGTGGCTCCGCTCCCGCTACGCGCCCTTGAACCAGGAACCTTGCTGTTCTTTTTTCGGGCTCAAGCAAGGGACGGCTCCGAAAGCAGATCAGCTTCAACTTCCGCCGAGGCTACGATGCAAAGCGCGTTGCATGCAACCATGCTTTCAACGGACAGCACTTCGACCCCTTTGGGGTGTAAGACGAATACAGGGGACAATGCTTAGAAAAGGTCAAGTGATCGTGACGCTTGACGTAACGCGTCAGATCGGTTATCTTGGTAGGTAACGATGATCCTGGGTTACAGAGACAAAAAGACCGAGCAGTTTGCGAACGGTGAGATGGTGAAAACCTTCCAAGGCTTTGCCGATCAGGCAGAGCGGCGGCTCGCTATTCTCAACGCGGCAACGTCTCTCGATGATCTTCGCATGATGCGCAGCAATAGGCTTGAGGCGCTTCGAGGCGACAGGGCAGGACAATACTCCATCCGCATCAATCAGCAATGGCGTATCTGCTTCACCTGGCCAGACACCGACCCAGGGCCGTCAGACGTGGAAATCGTGGACTACCACTAACGGAAAGGAGGAAAGCCATGTTCAAACGTGCAGTACATCCCGGCGTGATCCTCAAGGACGAGCTCGAAGAGCTTGGCATCACGCTTACCGAGTTCGCCCGTCAGATCGACGTGCCCGCCAATCGCGTTTCGCAGATCATCGGCGGCAAGCGCGCCATCACGGGCGACACCGCCCTGCGCTTTGGCCATTGGTTTGGCACCGACGCGCAGTTCTGGATCAACCTGCAAGCGCAGTTCGATCTGGCCGTGGCCGATCAGGAAACAGGCGCGGCGATCCGCAAGCTGCCGACAAGTGCCAGCTATGCAACGCGGCCGCGCGATGATCAGCCTCGCTTGGTCTGACCAGGAGGGCAGGGCGTGCAGTAATGCGCGTGTGGATAGCTCTTGCTTGAACCAAGTTTTGCGAGTGCGCAGGCAATAACCGACTGTTACTATTTCAAAAAATAAGAACGACGACCGAGTGAGGGAATTCAGGGATGAACGCTGTTGAGATCGAGGAAGCCATATCGGCATTGGCCGAGCTGCCGTTCGATCCAGAAGAGTTCCCGTTCGCCTTTCTCGAAGCCTTCGGCAACAAGCCGGCCACGATCAAACGCTTGCGCGCGGGCGCATCGAACAAGTCCGACCAGGGCGGCGTTCTTCAGACCAACAACATCCATCTGAAAGTGTGCGGGGCAGGGGAGGTCACAACCACCCTGGCGCAGCTCAAGGCGAGCCCCGCCACCGCCAAAGCCAAGGCAAAATTCGTCCTGGCCACCGATGGCACCGATCTTGAGGCCGAAGACCTGACCACGGGTGAGACGATCGCCTGCGCCTATGCCGACTTCCCCGATCACTTCGGGTTTTTCCTACCGCTCGCAGGGATCAGCACAGTCAAGCAAATCCGTGAGAGCGCCTTTGACATCAAGGCGACCGGGCGTCTCAACCGTCTCTATGTCGAGCTGCTGAAGGATAACCCCGAATGGGGCACCGCCGCGCGCCGCCACGACATGAACCACTTCATGGCGCGGCTGATCTTCTGCTTCTT
>NZ_JBLEFH010000015.1:0-9525 GCF_047345645.1 Jujubicoccus corallicola
GGCCTAGAGCCGAGCGCCTATGGCACCCACTCTATGCGGCGCACCAAGGTCGCGCAGATATACCGCAAGACCGGCAACCTACGCGCGGTTCAGCTTTTGTTGGGCCATACGAAAATGGACAGCACGGTGCGCTATCTCGGTGTTGAACTCGAAGATGCGCTGACCATCGCCGAGGCGGTAGAAATCTGAAGGCTAAGGGCCGTCTTAACAGACGGCCCCAAGCCGCCATCCAACCGGGCCAACGAATTCTGCGGTTGCAGTCCGCATAGCGGACGCTCGCAATAAGCGCAAAGCTCACAGTATATGCGACTATCATCATTTTTTCTTGGCACTTGTTCGAAAATCACCATCAATTTGGGGAACTTCTTTCTCCAACTTGCGAAGAATTGCTTCGCCTACTTCGGGCCCCTTAAAATGAATCCCGAGCTCAGATGTTTGATCCTCGTCACTCACCGTGGCAGAAGCCCAATTGAGGCTCGTGACAACTGCATTGTCTTTATCCCAAATCAGGTACTTACCGTGGATGGGCGTACGCTTCTTTTGCGGATCTAAATGCACAAATTTCACACCCTTTGGCTCGTACTGTTTTCGCAGTGCGGTGACGTCGCTTCCAAACTGAGGTTTTCGGATCATGCTGTAGATCACGCGCATGTCTTCAACGTTTTTGGCTGCATTGGCGGCCGCAACTAGCATCGCTTGCTCGGCAGTTGAACCAAACCTGTGTGAGCCAATAATCAGACGTTTCTTCGCCTCTGTGGCAGCTCTCCGAATTATTGCTGCATGTTCATTCGCAAGAACGAGTTTAAGCTTCACGCCCACATTTTCAGTGGAAAGAGAGGTAGAGACCGTGGCGTCACCCCAGCGGTTCAACGATCCAAAAAAGGACACAAGATCATTAGAGAGTTTCGCCCCTTGCGAAGTTCGCCGAAACACCGCAGCGACTTGGGCAACGAAAGCTGGATGCCTAATAATGTAAGAAAATTCAACTGCGTTGAAGGGGGTTGAGAGCCAATTGCAAGATCCAAGGATAGCAACGTAGCTACCCATGCCATCGTCAGCGATCAAAAATTTTGTGTGAGAAGTGATGGAATCCTTGTGGATCTTTATGAGTTTCGAGTAACGGGATGAGGCAGCCCGCATTGATAGCTCTTGTGCTCTGGCACCGTGTTTAGCAGCATCATCGCCGGCGGCCCCATAGAGCAAATCAACGCTGACACCGCGCTCGGCGGCACGTTCAAGGGTAGGCCAGATTTGGTCAACGTTGCCGGTGTCGATGAAAGTTGAAAGAACTACTATTCTTTCGGTCGCAGCTTCAACAACCTTTTCAAAGAGTGCCTTTTGGCTGCTGCCCCCGACGACTAAGTCATCCACTTTCCATGGTACCGTCAGTTCTGGAAAATCCATACTGTATGGCTTGTCATGTGGCAGAGATTTTACGTCATTGCCCCTGCGGCGAGCGTTGACGATTTTGGCTATTGCCTTTGCATCTTTTTCGGGAAGGTTTGGTAGCGTTTCATGGCGAACCTCAACAAAGCCCTCCCTAACGTCTATCGAATTTGGATCTACTGACCGAACTGCTTCGTTTGGCCTCAGCCGCACAGTTTCAGTCAACCGATCGTAGATCGTATCATAGTGGTCCCTAGAGTCCATTCTTCTTGTCGAGGGTATGAGCAACCCACCTTGTAGTCGGCTGTCCTTCAATGGCACGAAGCGAACGTCGCTTATACGAACTATGCTATCGATTAACGGCAAAAATACTGCGTTGATGGGTCTGGGTCGAATTTCCTCTTCGACCCTTGGTTCTGTCCCTGAGGCGATAATGTCTGCCCCGAGTCCAGTCGCGCGAAAACGACCAACTTCATTCTCGATCAAGAGTTCCACAAGGCCAGCGCGCATCAAGCGGGACATGGTTGCGGTCAATACCTGTTCATTAAGTGACAACTGACTGCTCAGTTCGCGCATTGAAGACGGTACACGGATGAGTTTCAAAAGGACTGCTTCATGCATAACTGTCCAACGTTGTTGTCGAGCCACAAAAGCCCTGAAACGCCACCTAACTGCAGGTAAGAAAACAGTCTGCATTATCCAAATTTTCCCGGTTCTAGAATACGAACTCCGCCGTTCAATACTTTATCTCTGTCACGCAGCTCGCTTACCAAGTCCCGAACAAATGCCCATTTAGGATTATCTCCTTTCGGATTTATTCCTTTCGAAGCGAGATCCATAAAGGTCAAGCTACTCACGATAACCAGCTTGTGTTTGGCGCGGCTGATCGCAACGTTCATCCGGCGACGGTCTCGAAGGAAACCGAGACCGCCTCCACCTACTCGGGCATTGTTACGAACTAAGCTCAAGAGAACGACGTCAGCCTCACTCCCCTGAAAGGCATCTACGGTCCCTACAAACCCCAAATCGTCCCGAACCGGTCGAAAGCCTTTCGGCCCTCCGCTATTGGGATATTCGATGAGTAGTCGTTGACTAATCAATTCCACCTGACCTCTGTATGGTGAAAGTACTGCCAACGAGGGCAATTTCCCGTCTAAAGCGCCCCCTTCGAGGCATTTGACCGCCCGAATTAATTCATCGGCTTCACTTGGATTGGACAGAGACTTCCCCTGACGCTTCTCGTAGTTTTCGATGCGATCCGTGCTCTGCAGGCTAGGGAAGTCGATGACAACTATCGGTTCCGAAGGAAAATTACCGCTAATTTTGACGGGTGTCTCTCGGGCTCCAGTCGATGTAGCCGTTTTGAGATCTCCACCATAGAACACGTTAGAAACTATCTCTGCTATTGCAGGGTCCATTCTACGTTGCTCAGTGAGAGTAACAGAAATCCGCCGGTGTTTTGAGCCCTTTTGCTCAACAGCCTTTTCATCCTCCTCGACCAACGTTCGAAACGGTTCAAGCAATCGATTTGCTCTACTGATTGTTGCCTGGAAGCGCTCATCATCCTCAAGAAGTGCCCGTACGAGCGGCAAAATCTTGTCTGTATCGGTCGAAAAACTTAATCTGCTTTCGGCCATCCCCAGCAGCTTCTTTGCGACCGTTGGTTCGAAGCGTCGCGCAATTTCCTCAGCTTTGTGCGGAGGAAGTTGATTGTGGTCACCAATCAAGATCTTTCTTGGTGCGAGTGGCAACGCGCCTGCCAACTCTGGCCCTAACGCACGGGCGGCCTCTTCGACGATCAGCCAGTCAAACTCTTCTGCATCCTCAGCGAAATCACTGATCGTCAAAGAGTTTAATCCTGCGATCACTACGTTCGCGGTTTGAAGAATTAGATCCCCAACTCGTGAAACCGTTGGGTGGCGTGCGCTTCCAGCGGCTTCCATCGATTTTAGTGTCTCCTTCAGAGACATCTGAAACTTTCGAAAACTACTAAGTTGGAGCGCTTCGCTCCTACATAATCTCGACAGAACATTTTGAGCTTCATGATCTAAGTCCGCGAAGCGCTCGTCGTCATTTCCAATTCTGATAATTGTACCATCCTCGGGAATTACCGTTTTAAGCTCATCTTGAATATTCTTCAGTGCTTCATGACCCTGAGCGGTAACCAGAATACGCGCATCCGGCTTGCTTTTTAATATCTGCTTAATTGCCCGGGAGACCAGAAATGTCTTTCCCACTCCTGGCGGACCAACCACGTACACGTAAGGTTCCGTATTTGAAATTAGTTCCAAGGCGCGACGTTTTGGTTCATCCAGATCATTGTCAGGTTCACCGTTTAGTTCGCTCGCTAATCGAGTCCGCCGAGCCAGCCACGGGTCATCAAATCCGACGGTGACGTCTGTTCGCCCTTCAAGCAGAAGGATGTTTCTTAAGCGTCTTCGAACTTGGCTCTCAGTTCTAATGTCACGTGGAGGTTTGAGAAAGAGTTTGCCTGTCGGAACTTCGTAGCAATCAAAAAAATGAATCTGCTCACCACTAGGAGCGTAGTCAGAATGAGCAAAGTTAATATCGATATCTGCTGAACCACTCCATCCGAGTTTTGGAGAGTTCGACAAACGCCAGGGAGTGTCGTCTAAACTATCCAACAGGTCTCCGAGGCGTTCCGAATCCGGCCGCAAGCCCACTTGCTCGATCAGGGTTTGGTGCTCGTCATCACTTACAAGTTTGAGCGCAACGCATTGATCGTCAGACGAGTCTTCAACGACAGCCACAGGAAAGGCATCCAGCGTAGAAGCAACGGCTTCAATCAACTCGATAGAAAGGAGCGCGTCTAGAACATTTGCTGATGGTAGTTGATCTTCGTCTGGAGGCCGTGAAAATTGATCCCATTCGATGGCCGAAGGCCCTAGCTTTCTTGCTAAATCAGTGGCTTCTTTCCTGTTCGGGACCACAACAATTGGAGAGTCAAGCTCTCTGGGATCGGCCGCACCTGTACCCCGACCATCATTCGGAATAAGCGCCTTTAGATAGCCAGCGCGCCAATCAGTAGCATGCCGAAGTGGCTCCACTACATACCGAAAAGAACTTGTTACAATTTCGCATTGTTTGCGTTGATTCCCATCGAACCGAGGAGCAACCCGAACATCAGACTGCAAATCAGCCTGAAGCCACTTGCAGTGATCTGAGAAGTTGTCGGGGTCAATTGCAGTGCCAAGATGCTCAACTAGCTTAGGTCCCAAGGTCGCAGGGTTTGGCATCAAGATCAGCTGCCCCTGCCGTCCACTTTCCAAGCGGAGGAGATCCAAAACAACTATTTCGATTTCCCGTGCTACGGTTTTGGCATCCAAGGGTTGGTTGGGCCGCGGCACCGTCAACAGCCTCAAAACTCGTTGCTCTTTGGAAGTCATATTCGAAATGGCCGTGTCTGATTGTTCTGAACCAAGCAAATCCGCCGAGATCTTTCCAAGTTGGGCCCAATCAGCCCGAAAGGAGAACGTTTTGGTTGGCCGCCATTTCGATCTTCTTGCTCGAGATTGGTCGTCCGCATTTAGTCGGACACTCCACTCAAATCCTCCGAGCCTAAAATCTGGCTCATCCCCACCTTCTGAAAAAATGCAGTCCTGAGACAAATCGCCATGCAAGATCGCCTGATCATGAAGAATTCCCAAAGCTCGAACTAGACGGGAAATGTTCCGCCATACAAGAATCCTTTGCCGCCCGATTGGGCTCACGCGAGAACGCCGCCCCCTTCCCCCCGCCGAAATTGGGTCCCCACGAGCCGCCAAAACGAGCGCGAACTCTTCGTCGTCTTCCAACTCTTCCAAAACATCGACAATTAGGTCACTCGCATCTCTGTAGCGCATCAAACGACGCACCTGCCGCATTTCGTATCGCCACAGTGACCGCAATTCGTCGTCGATGTCGGTTCCGGTCTTCCGCCAAGTTCTTAGTAGACGTTCAGCATGCCCGTTCTTTTTATCGTAGACCCTCCAAAGGGCACCTTTCAAGGTAGGCTCGTCACCAATCGCGACTGCAGATTCATCAAACTCAAAGCGATCACCAATCGAACTACTCAATACCAACTTCCTTGCTCTGAATTTCGCAGCCATGCCGTTGCGGCTTCTTCAATCTGTTCCGCTCGACTTCCGGTTGCAAGTCATTGTTTGTCCGCAACGGTATTATGACACGAGGTATGCAATTTTCTGAGGGAGTGCTAGCGGCCATGTGCTACCGCAATTATGAACGACACTTCCGATCCAACTTTTATTCACTACATGAATGTCCGCTCCGATGTTACGGGATCCGGTTAATGATGATGCAGCGAAAGACTGGTTTCCTCCCCTTGGAGCAAAACGTCTCGCAAGCGCGGCACAGATCGAGGCGTTGCAGCGAATGGCAGGAAAGTCCGGCCTTATGTATCAAACGCACCAAAAATCTAGCTGAACAATCGGGCCGCGTGAATCCATAATATGGCATGGATCACACGATACACGGACTTATCAAGAAACGCGGTGAGATAGCGGGCCAGCACAAAGCCGCCGTAAAGGCCGCTGACGCCCTGAAGGCCGATCTGGACGCCATAGACCGTGCGCTGGTGCTGTGCGGCTATACAGACGATCCCAAAGGCATAGCGCCGCGCGGGAAGTACAAGCAGCTATTCGGGCGCAATGAGTTGAAGCTGACGATCATCAACACGCTGCGAGAAGCGTCTGCGGATGATGAGACGATAGCGGCGGAAATTATCGCATCTAAGGGTTGGGGTGATGATGTTCATGCCGATGTGCTTAAGAGGGTGCGGGATGCGCTGCAACGGCAACAGAAAGGCGGGCATGTGGTGCAGGACTTTGGGCCGGATGGGTGTTTGTGGCGGCTTGCCTGACTCGATTTGACGCACCGTTTCGGAGCGGGTTTTTGCATTTTGGTAATGACACGTTATCTTAAACGTGGGAGACGAGACTATGTTTGATGATTGGAAACCCATAGGCGCAAAGGCTGTCGCTCGCTGGTTTGTGAACCACGCTGACCGCGATGCAGGTGAGGCTATCACCCAATTGAAGCTTCAAAAGTTGGTGTACTACGCTGACGCTTGGTTTCTTGCGAACTTTGATAAGCCACTGATTCAAGAAGACTTTGAGGCGTGGGCGCACGGCCCCGTGGTGCGCTCCCTGTACGCAAAATATCGCAATAAAGGCTGGGAGGCTCTGGCCCCTGAAGCAGGTCCGGGTGTCCCTCAGGATGTTGAAGGCTATCTAGAGGCTGTGTTTGATGAGTATGGCCAGTATGGGGCCAAGAAGCTCGAAAAAATGACACATAGCGAACAGCCGTGGCTGGACGCGCGCGGAGATTTGCCGCCTGAGGCTGCATCAGATACGAAAATTTCAAAGCTATTGATGCGGAATTACTATGGCGGCAAAATCGAGAAAAAACCGATCAAAGCTCTTTAAGATCAACGCAGGGCAGCCAGAAGGTAGCCCGGTAGTCAACGCCGCTGCCAACCTTGGTGGGGGGAAACAGCCTGCAAGCGTTAATTTGAGGTACTTTCAGCGCGCTAACGAGTGCTTTTCAAAGTGGCAGCCAAAAGAGCTCAAGGCGTTTTCTGGTTTTGTCGAAAAGATGGCGACCAAGACAGAAAGCCAAGTTACAGCAGTTACACAGACTTGCCACTCACACAAAGGAGCGACGAGCAAGAAGCTACCGCCCTCAGTTAGTAAGGACGTCAGGATGTATAGTCTTGACGTTGGCCCGAAAGGTAGAGTTCACGGCTTCTTTTCAAAAGGAACTTTCTTCTTAGTCTGGATCGACCGGGAAGGTAGTATTCTTGGCCATTAAGCCACCCGCTGCCAGTATCCCTTCCACCGTCGCGACACGGGCGATCTCATCGCATTGCTGACCACGATCCGCGCCAGCGTCCCGTTGTCGGTGCGACGGTTATCTTCCAGCCAGGCAGCGTGGTTCGCGTACTGATAAAGGTACTGCGGTGATACGTGGTGGTGCTGGCCTTGAACCATACGGCGCAGGCGGCTGAAATAGCTTTCAACCCAATTGGTGTGCTTGCCGTGGTCGCTGTAGATCTCGGAGTGGTTCACGCGGTCAACGTAATAGCCCATGTGCAATTCATCCCAATGGCTTGCCTCATCCGCTGACATGGTGGACAGGCGCGATACGTTCTCGTTAGCCAGCGCAACGCCCTCTGCCTCAGACTGGCCCACGAAAGGCAGTGTGCGGCCCTCACGCTCGCGCATGGCAATCACAACGCGGCGCTTGCCGGTCTGGTGGCGCTTCAAGCGACGATCCTTGCGGTCAGCCTTGGCGTTCTCTGGGCGAATATGACCGCCAAAATATGCGCCATCAATCTCAACATGACCTTCCAGAACTTCGCCCGTGTGGACTTCCAGCGCCATCGCCTCGCGCAACTTGTGGGCCAGCACGAAGGCGGTTTTGTATTGGCAGTCCAGATCGCGTGACAGCTGAATCATGCTCACGCCCTTGGAGGCGTTCACCATGATGCAGATCGCGGCCAGCAGATCGACAAAAGCCATCTTGCGCGAGGCAAAGATTGTGCCGCTGGTCACGCTGAACTGGTGGTGACATGCCTTACACTTGAACTTGCGACGCGTGGTGATCTTGTACGCCCCATCAAAGCCGCAGCATGGGCAAACGGCTTCACCGCCTGTCTCAGGCCAGCGCATTTGGCAGAACATTTCATAGGCCGCTTCTTCGCCAGCTTTGTAAATCGAGCGCAGTGAAAGCGACCGAGATGCTGCTGAAAGGAGGAAGTGCTGTGCCATTGTACCGTTCGTGATTACCTATATCACATATATAGTGCATATAGGTCGCGTTGACAATGGCAAATATCACATTTATAGTGCCTTTATCACTAGTGAGGGCGGATGATGCCAGACCAGAGCGATTGGGAAGCCAAGGCGGCGAATATTTTGAAAGCAGAACTGAAGCGACAGGGTGTAACCTACGCCCAGCTAGCAGAAATGATCGGGGACAAAGAGCCGAACGTTCGTAATAAGCTGTCACGGGGCAAGTTTAGCGCAGCGTACATGCTGCAATGCTTGACAGCGATTGGCGTGGATGACCTGCGCCTTTAGTGCAGCTCGTCGTCGTCTGGTAGGTCGATAATTTCGTGGACGTTAGTCACGGCATAAACGGAAGGCTTACCACCTACCATTCTAACGTTCACGTCTACAACAAAGCCCTTCTTGTAAATGTTGTCTTCTGCCTCTCGGATTTCATGTTTTATTCGCTCTTCGGCCATTTCTGATGCATACATCAGCGCCAAGGCTTTGCCGTGAACCTCTTCGATGAGGACCCTCTCGCCGGAGCGCTTACCAACCGTAGCGTTGCCCACATCAGATCGAGTGAACAGCATCAGCACTCGCTCGTGGTCCGCACCAGTTGGTTTTTCGAGTTCCTTGTAAACACCATCAATCGTGACCTGCGCGTCCTTCGCTTCGCTGGTAGAGAATTGAAAAGATGCTCTAACTTGGCTCTTCCCGTCTTCGAAAGTTACGGCTTCAAGTGTCGAATTCGCGTTTGGGTCTCTGGCAATGGCCTCAGTCGCGTCTACCAATGCCTTCAATTCGCTTTTCTTCGGAGACCAGTCGCCCAAATTGCCGCTGACAAGAGATGTAATGCGCCTTCCCCATGTGCGAACAAATTGCTCTACGATGATAACTTGATCCATCTGAGCCAAAAATGGTGCAGCAGCAGCTACGTAAGGTATTAAATCAGCTTCAATGCATTTCTTGCGGACTTCTTTTACAAAAATTCGCGCTTCTGGATCGGCATCTGGGTAATTTTCCCTGATGTCGCGTCGATATTCTTCTGCCAAGGATGTAAACGCGCCAACAAAGGCATCAATCTCAACAGGTTCTTCTGTTTGTATGCGCAGGCGCAAAACGGCTGGTGCTTCACTCATCGCCTGAGTGTACGAGACAAAATCTAACATTCAACCGCCATCAGAAAATTTGATCGGTGCTTGGTGCGTTTGATACATAAGGCCGGGAAAGTCGGCACACCGGACATAAACCTCCTGCCGGAAGGTATTCGCCAAAAACGGTCGATTTAGGTGAAAAACTCGACCTACTACATCTTGTGTTTCGCCGAGACGCTTCCGCTCAGACCGCT
>NZ_JBLEFH010000016.1:0-7759 GCF_047345645.1 Jujubicoccus corallicola
AAAAAAGGTTCTCCTGCGCCTCCAGACGTCCCATCATCGCCTGATCCTCCCTGCCGATAAGGCAAGTGAATCAGTCGGTTGGGTCTCGATCAAGGTCAGAGTTTTTCACCAGCATCGGTGGTTTTTGGGAGGTGCCTTAAAGAAGTAGCCGCAAAATCCGGAACGTGCGGCCAGCGTCATACTATTCGGCATTCTCGGCCAGCCAACCTGTCATTCGGTCAATTTCACCGACCTGCGCGGCGATTATTTCTCCGGAAAGTTCGATCATATGCGGGTCGTCACCATGTTCAAGCAGCACCTGCGCCATGTCGATTGCGCCCTGATGGTGGGCAATCATTGCGCAGGCGAATGCCACGTCGGCATCTTCACGCATCATACCTTCCTCCATCGCGGGCATGGTAATTGCCATTCTGCGCATATTCTCCTGCACGTGCTCTGGCATGGCATCATGATCGTCACTCTCCGACCGCGCGTTGTAAGCGGGATCGTCGTGACCCATCGCCGAATGATCCATTTCCTCCATAGCAGAAACTTCGGTGCACTGTTCGGGGGGCTCGAACCCGGCATCCTGTGCCCAAGCTGGTGCGGAAAATGCCAACGCCGCAATGGTAGTTGCGAGGGCGGTCTTGATGATGTTCATTTTCGAGTTCTCCTGTTTATGTCGATTTCCGAGAGGAACGGTGGAGGACGTTTCAGGCTGCGAACCACATCCCCAACATCCAGAGGCCCATGCCCATCATCATCAGGTTTTCCGTCAGGCTTACGAAACCCAGAGGCACGTTCGAGTTGCCGCCCAGACAGGCACATTTCAACTCTCGTTTGTCGATGTATACGGCTTTGAACACGCTGATCGCGCCCACCGTTGCAATGAAGAGCGCCGCAGGAGCAGCAAGCGGGGTCAACAACATACCCGTCATCAGAATACCCGCCCCCGTCTCAACCCACGGATAGACATAGGCGTATGGCACCCACTTTCGCGCCAACAGATCGTAGTTGAGGAACATCGTCGTGAAGCTTTCGATGTCGCGGAGCTTCTGCATCCCCAAAAGGATCATCGAGACCGAGATGAACCAGCCGAGCGTTTGCCATGTGATCGTGCCGAGGAAGCCAATGGACAGCGCGAGCGCCGTCGCGGCGGCCACGGCGAAGAGGTAGATCACCGGTTTGTAGGTCGTGGCCTTCGGATCGTAGTCGGTGAGCTGCTGGCGTAGGGCATCATAGCCACCGACGCGCTCGCCGTCGATCCAGACCTGCGGTGTGGTGGGAACGTCGTATTCTTCCTTGAACGCATCGACTTCTGACCGTTCGCGGAATAGCCGGTCATCGACCTTGAACCCATTGCGGTCCAGAAGCCAGCGTGCCTTTTGCCCTGCCGGGCACAGATGGTTCGGCAGAGCCATGCGGTAGAGAACAGCTGTTTTCCCGATCGCGGCGGTGGCGGGATCGGTTGTTACGTCGGCAAAGTCGCGGGTGTCCTTTGGCATTTCATAATCTCCTTGCGATCAGCGTCAGCGAGAGTTGCGGACAAAATAAACGATACCGGTGATCAGAAAGGCGATGAACAGCAGGGCGATCAGTCCCATGCCGCCCATCATTATCCAGCCTGTACCTTCGTGCATTTCACCATTCATCATTGCTCAGTTCCCTTCTTCGATGCGGGGAGTGCCGGGGGCAGCGTCCTCGTTGGCCTCGATATCCGCGATGTATCGCTTCATTTCCGCGATCTCGCCGCGCTGCGCCTCGATGATCGCATCGGCCAGCTCGCGGACGCGCGGGTCGGAAATGTTGGCCCGTTCGCTGGTCAGGATCGCGATCGAGTGGTGCGGGATCATCGCCTTCATCCAGGCGACATCGCCAACGGTGTCCTGAGACCGGACAAGATAAACCCCGGCGACGAAGGCGATGGCTGCGCCCGCGAAAATCGCGATGTTGGCTTTCCGGTTGGAATACATGCCCAGCATGAAAGCGAGCATGATGATCGCCATCATCCCGCCCATGTAGAGCGCCATCCACATCCGGGTCTGCGAGAAGAAGACGTGATCGAGGGCGTAGGTGTTGAGATACATCAGGCCAAACATCACAACCGTCGAGGTGCCGATCATAGCGAAGAACCGGCCATAGCCGCTGCCTTTGCCGCTTTTGCTATGGTGATGCGTGCCGTGTGAATCCATTGTAGTGTCCTCCCGGTATGCCATTTCCTGCCTTGTTTATATACCCATATGGGGTATACAACAAGATAGTCCGCGGCAGGTTCCAAAAGGCAGGGAGACGCGACACGTGAAGGCAAACAAGGACAAGACACTGGATCGGCTTTCCCGTCTGGAAGGCCAAGTGCGGGGCGTGGCTGGCATGGTCGAGGCTGACCGCTACTGCATGGATATTCTTGCGCAGACAGCCGCAATCCGGTCTGCGCTCCTTAGTGTCGAAAAGCTCATCCTGGAGAACCATGCAGAGCATTGCGTCGAGACCGCCATCCAGAGTGGCGATCCAGAAGAGCAGCGTGCAAAGTTCGGTGAGCTCATCGGGCTTCTGCAAAAGGCGTCGCGGTAAGCTTTTCAAATCTACATAGCACTCGGTCCGCTAAAATACATTTTTCGCACAAACGCCAATCGCCTTGATCGCCGTTACAATAAGCTCGTTGCTCAAACTCAAAACGGTCTTGAAGTTTGATGCCAGTGCGGCGAGAGCAGCCATTCGCTACATAGCAGAAATTGAGCAAAACGGGCTCGAACCGGCCATGCGGCGGTGCGGCGTGCTGGACGCCCAAGCGAGTGGGTCTGCCCGGCCGAGACGGCCCGTTAATGCCGTTCACCGGGTTGGCCAATGCTGCGCTGCAACGTTCCTAGACCGGTCATTGGTGACACAGTGTAGCGTGGTCCGGCAAGCCAACCTCAGCAATGCAGAACGTTTCTGCCGGTCCCTGCAGGTGCTGCCCGCAGTGGGTCGACCGGCGGCGATGCGGTGTAAGCGGAACAGCTGCATCGCTCACGTGCTACGCAATGAGACCGCTGAACCGGCCCCGATGTGTTCGCGTTTCGATGACGAGCGCGCCATCCTCGATCCCAGTCCGGCGGATCGGTGTCTTTGTCAGAGCAATGCCCAGAGGTCGGCCCGCCTCCGTCAGCATCCGAACGCCCTTGTTCTCCACCAGCAAGACAAAGTCCTCGTCGACCAAAAGGTCGCATTTGGCCGTGCAGTCCTGCAGTCCCACAAGGCGGTCTCCCTCGACCACGTAAAGCCGGGTAAATGTTTGGATGTAGAGGTAGCGATCCGTTTCCAAGATCCGGATCGGCGCAGTGCCAACATCGTAGAGAGCGATCGGCTTGCCGGAATCATCGATGCGCAGGACACGCCCCTGGGAGGTTCCCAGCAACACCGTGTCGCCACGTCCAGAGAAAGCCGCAGCCTGAAGGCGGTCAGGTCCGCCGCCGGTCATAAAAGTCACGGTGGCGGAGAACGTCAGCAAATCCTCGGCGCTTTTCTTCCCCTGCAGATCATCGTGGCTGGCCCCGGTGAGTGCCTCGTAAGCGGCGTTAACCGCCTTCATCCGCGCTTCGTTGCCTGGGTTGAGGTCCGGGTGCAGCTGACGCACCAGGCCGCGGTATTTCTGTCGGATCTCATCCGGCGTTACCGGCAACGCAAGCTCAAGTTCCTCGAGCGCCTCCTCGATTTCTGCGGCGGTTCCCGTATGCCCGCCCATGCCGCCCACTTCGAAAGTATGATAGTAAGTGTCCACGGGACGCTCAGGCATACGGACGCCCCACAGGGGTTTTCCGTGCCGATCGATGCACCATGCTTCATCCACATGCGTGTAAAGGTATCTGTCCCGACTGGGGCTGAGCGCGATGCAGTTTATCGCCAAGTGGGGTTCCCCCCAGAAAATACCTCCGTCCCCGTCAAGATCGAGACGACGGCGCCCCGCTACGACTTCGGGCGTAGCGGAAAGGTCTGTCTCGAAATCGACCTTTAGGTCAGCGCCATAGACGGTCAAAATATTCATCTTGGACCGCGTCGCGAAACCTTGGCCTTCGGGATGAACATCGAGCGCATAAATCGGGCGCTCCAGTCGTTCGATCATCGGGTTGCCGCCCTGCTCGGCGCTGAACATCACCGCGCCTGGTGCACCGAGGCTTGCCTCGGATTTTGCGAGGTCATCGAAGGAGAGGACGCCGCCACGCGTGGTGAAGTGCTTTCGAAAGGCGGGGTCCGGACGATCCGCGGGCGCAATCGCCTCCACAGTGAGTTCTTGCCAAGCGCCGTCGGCATCCTCGAATGTTTCAGAGGTCGCAGGCAGCGCAACCTGGCTGGCCCAGACCTCGGGAGATGGTGGCAGCGGCAACAAGGTCAGCTTTTCGAGGTTTAGTTCGATGGGCTTGCCCGGCTTGGATCTGACCTGATGCGACCCAGGACGCGGCGGCTCGGTGTAGATTGTCGAAGCGTCCTTGGCACTCATCTCGACGCCATCTACGTAGAGCGCGTAGGTCTTTCCGCTCTTGGCGCGGGTGATCTCGCCAGCCTTCTCCAGCCACGAGATAAGGTTGCTGACAAGGCGACCGTCCTCGGCGCCCACTTCCGACTTCATCTTGTTCTGCAAGATGCCAGGCTTCGCTGCGACGGCCTTGCGAATGGCGTCGAAGAGGTCGATGGCGGCAAGATGCTTTTCGGCATCGGCGCGGTATTCCTCGAGATGATCGAATTCCGATACCAGTTCATGCAGCATCGCCAGTCCTTTCCGGTCACCGGTGATGGCCAGCATGGTGCCGCCTTGAGTGAGCGCGGGCATGCTCAGGTTGAGCCTCTTGCCGTTGCCTCTGGGATCCTCGAGCCACTTGCGAATGAGCGGCAGGCTCTTGCGCGCCGCGGTTGCCGCGTCCATGTACCTGCGATCGGATATACTTTCCTGCAGGGCCTGTAATTGGCTGAAGTAAGCCTGCCCCGGCATTTCATAGGATTGTGCCTCAAGGCGCTCCCTCGTTTCCCGTTCAAAGTCCTCAAAACGGTTGCGGCGCTCACTGCCCGCGCCATCATCGCCTGAACCGGCCGCCTCACAAATCACAGGAAGACCCTTGTTGCGCACGGCAGCGTTTTTTCCCCCGAACATCTTCCTGAAAATGCCAAACACCATGCTCCACCTGCCTTGTTTAAATATGGTGATAGGGGCGTCGTTCACTCGGGCTGTCAATCTCCCGCTTCAATTAAACGAAGGCTCAAGCTTCGTTGCGACAGATCGCTTTGAGTTCCATGCCGAGCTGGGGCACTGCGACGCGCTTGTTCTCGCCAAAGTGAGGCCGCCAGACCAACGAACGGCCCACAGCGGTCATTGGCAAGGATCACCTTTGCCGCAGCGCGGCTCCCCCATACCGGACCTTCATGGCACCGCGCAGCATCATCCAGTGCCCCAAGGTCAGCAGTGCGCAGTTTGGGGACCTAGCTCCGCTGACTCCATTTTCCAGAAGCTGACGTTCAGGCGGAGCGCGGCGAGCGGCTCCACCGATCCCTTCCCGCTCACAATACGGGCCTCACCGAACGGCGGCTCTCGCCAGCAGGCCAAAAACGTGCCAATACCACATGGGTTTTGCATTGGGGTTCTGCCCAGTCTAACTTTCTGTAGACGCAAGCCCCCTTAGGGAGGGCCCCAAACGACCATTTTTGACGTACAGGTTGTGGCTGGGTAGTTATTCCCAGCATGCTGGGATAAACTGGGTTCCGCTGCGCGGTCCATTAAAATCCGACCTTCGAAGCATAATATAATGAAACGACCAAAATATTTCTTTGGGAAGTTGTCCGGCGAGATGGGCCAACTGCGATCAGGAGACACGAGTGTTAGATATCCAAACCGGTAAGACGACAATTGAGGCAGGTCAAAAGACTCTGAAGGACATCTTCCTGGGCGATACCTATCGCTTCGAGATTCCCTCATATCAACGGCCTTACTCATGGACGACACGAGAGGCGCGCGAGCTTCTCGACGACGTAGTTGAGGCTATGGAGGATGATCAAGACGACTACTTCCTTGGCAGCTTCGTCCTCGTGAAGCAGCCAAATGCTAAGCATGCCGAAGTAGTTGATGGTCAGCAGCGGCTGACAACGCTGACAATCCTCTTGGCGGCTCTGCGCGATCTTAGCGAGAACGACGAGATCCGTAGCTACCTTGATCAGTTCGTCACGGTAGGTCGCGACCCCATCGGCAAGAAATCTTCCGGCGAACCAATCCTACGGGTTCGGGATAAGCCCGGGGAGCGGCTGGCCTTCGAACGCGTCGTACAGAAGGTCGGAGCTACCGCGAATGAGGGCAAGCGGAATGCTGGGGAGGCGGAGAGCGTCAGACATTACATCCGCAATGCCGCACTCTACCGCCACGCCCTCAGCGGGATGTCGGATGACAAGCGCCGCGATCTGATCGCTTTCCTGCGCGAGCGCTGCCTCGTCGTCGTGGTGGAGGTGCCGACGGCGACCGCGGCCAGACGCATTTTTCAAGTCCTCAATGCAAGAGGTCTGGACCTCCAGCCCACTGATATTCTTAAAGCCCGCCTGCTAGACAAGATCGACACTGCGCGGGTGGAGGACTACGCGAAGGCATGGGAGCGCCACGAAGAAGACATTGGCAGGGCGGCGTTCGCCCAGCTCTTCGCGCATATCCGGATGATCCACGCGCAGAAGAAGCCGAAGACTGCCCTGGAGGACGACTTCGAGAAGGACGTGCCTATATTCGTCGAGAAGCCGGTCACCTTCATGGATGACCTCTTGACGCCGATCGTGGACGCCTACGTTGCCTGTCGCGACGATATTGTCGCCCGGGACCGTTTCGGGGAGGAAACCGCCGAGCTCCTGCGCGCCCTTTGGCGGGTGGATAACTCCGACTGGTTGCCCCCCGTCCTCTCCTATCTGCTCAAGTTTGGAGAAAAAGGCGAGTTCAAGGCGTTCCTCCGGAAGTTTGAGCGTCTCACAGCGTACCTTTTCGTCACCCGCGAGCGCGTGAATGAGCGCATCAACAGGTCGGCGAGCGTCCTGCGAGCGATCGCGAAGGCAGATTCACATGAGGAGGTTATGGCAGGCCCGACACTTGACCTCTCGAAAGCGGAAGTGAAAGCGTTTCGGAAGGCACTCGACGGGGATCTCTATCTCTCTACTCGTGTTCGGATGCCAGTGCTGCTGCGCCTCGACGCAGCGATGGCCGACAACGCAGTCACCTATCACGGCAAGGAGACCATTGAGCATGTCCTCCCACAAGGTCCTTCATCGACATGGAGAGAAGCGTTCAGCGAGGAAGAGCGTGATCGGTGGACCCATCATGTGGCCAACCTTGTCTTGCTATCCCGGATCAAAAACAGCCAGGCGAACAACCGAGCTTTCTCCGACAAGAAAGTCGGATACTTCTCCGACGAGAAGGGCAAGACGAAGTACGTTCTGACCCAAGACGTTCTAAAGGAGGCAGTCTGGACGCCTAAAGTCCTGGAGGCCCGTCGTAAAAAACTTCGAAAAAAGTTCGATGAAATCTGGCAGCTGAATTGAGTCGACAGGTCGTTCTGAAACGCGGCTAGATCTAAACGCTGACGGCACCGGCGGGACCGGCCACGCGAAGCTCGCGAGAGTTGAAGGATGTATTAAAGCTCAACCATTTTGTCACCAGCGTAAACGACCGATTTAGGTGAAAAACTCGACCTACTACATCTTGTGTTTCGCCGAGACGCTTCCGCTCAGACCGCTGTTATCGCGGCCAAAGGCAGTGTTTTTGGATGGTGGCCGTTCAGCTCATTTC
>NZ_JBLEFH010000017.1:2500-5617 GCF_047345645.1 Jujubicoccus corallicola
TTCGGGCACGAGTGATGACTTCTCGATCCGAAGACTTTTGTTTGAGTCATCGCGTAGCGATGACCGCTTCGCGCCGGCCCTTGGCCGGTTGGGTGGCGGTTAGCTGCGTAGACACAAACGAAGACATTACGCATTTAAAAGGGTGCGTCATGCGTCTTCCGGGTCGGATCAAGCGTGAAAAGGGCGTTTGGTGGATGCCTTGGCAGTAAGAGGCGATGAAGGACGTGATACTCTGCGATAAGCCATGGGGAGCTGAGAATAAGCTTTGATCCATGGATTTCCGAATGGGGGAACCCATCTGATTGTGTTCAGTTATCGCGTAGCGATAACCGCTCCGCGCCGACCTTTGGTCGGTTTGGTGGCGGCTAGCTATGTGGTTATCTGAGTGCAAAAACAGATACTTAATTCCTGAATATATAGGGTTTTAAGAGCAAACCCGGGGAACTGAAACATCTAAGTACCCGGAGGAAAGGACATCAATTGAGACTCTGCGAGTAGCGGCGAGCGAAAGCGGACCAGCCAAGCCTTGAGTGTGAGCAGAACCAGTTGGAAAGCTGGGCGATATGGGTGACAGCCCCGTATGCGAAGCATGAGAGGATGTATTAAGTAGGGCGGGACACGTGAAATCCTGTCTGAAGATCGGAGGACCACCTTCGAAGGCTAAGTACTCCTTACTGACCGATAGCGAACCAGTACCGTGAGGGAAAGGTGAAAAGCACCCCGACGAGGGGAGTGAAACAGTACCTGAAACCGGACGCCTACAAACAGTCGGAGCCTCCTTGAGAGGTGACGGCGTACCTTTTGTATAATGGGTCAACGACTTGGTCTTACGAGCAAGCTTAAGCCGATAGGTGGAGGCGCAGCGAAAGCGAGTCTTAAGAGGGCGCATGAGTTCGTAGGATCAGACCCGAAACCGAGTGATCTAGGCATGACCAGGCTGAAGTTGCGGTAACACGCAATGGAGGGCCGAACCCACACCTGTTGAAAAAGGTCGGGATGAGTTGTGCCTAGGGGTGAAAGGCCAATCAAACTCGGAGATAGCTGGTTCTCCGCGAAATCTATTTAGGTAGAGCGTCATATGAATACCTTGGGGGGTAGAGCACTGGATGGGTAATGGGGACCCACAGTCTTACTGATCCTAACCAAACTCCGAATACCCAAGAGTACTATATGGCAGACACACTGCAGATGCTAACGTCTGTAGTGGAGAGGGAAACAACCCTGACCAACAGCTAAGGCCCCTAATTCGTGGCTAAGTGGGAAAGCATGTGGGACGACCAAAACAACCAGGAGGTTGGCTTAGAAGCAGCCATCCTTTAAAGATAGCGTAACAGCTCACTGGTCTAATTAAGTTGTCCTGCGGCGAAGATGTACCGGGGCTCAAGCCACGAGCCGAAGCTTTGGACGCGTAAGCGTGGTAGCGGAGCGTTCTGTGAACCAAGACCTGCCGACTTTATCTTTCTTTTGAGAGATGCGGTCGGCGAGGTCTTTGCTGTGAAGCCGGACTGTGAGGTACCGGTGGAGCGATCAGAAGTGAGAATGTTGACATGAGTAGCGATAAAGAGTGTGAGAGACACTCTCGCCGAAAGTCCAAGGGTTCCTGCTTAAAGCTAATCTGAGCAGGGTAAGCCGGCCCCTAAGGCAAGGCCGAAAGGCGTAGTCGATGGGAACCAGGTTAATATTCCTGGGCCAGGAGATGGTGACGGATCTCGAAGGTTGTTCTTCCTTATTGGATTGGAAGGGCCGCTTAGAGGTTCCTGGAAATAGCCCTCCATAGGACCGTACCCGAAACCGACACAGGTGGACTGGTAGAGCATACCAAGGCGCTTGAGAGAACTGCATTGAAGGAACTCGGCAAAATGCCTCCGTAAGTTCGCGAGAAGGAGGCCCGGATTGTAGGCAACTATGGTCCGGGGGCACAGACCAGGGGGTGGCGACTGTTTACTAAAAACACAGGGCTCTGCGAAGTCGCAAGACGACGTATAGGGTCTGACGCCTGCCCGGTGCCGGAAGGTTAAAAGGAGATGTGCAAGCATTGAATTGAAGCCCCGGTAAACGGCGGCCGTAACTATAACGGTCCTAAGGTAGCGAAATTCCTTGTCGGGTAAGTTCCGACCTGCACGAATGGCGTAACGACTTCCCCGCTGTCTCCAATGCAGACTCAGCGAAATTGAATTCCCCGTGAAGATGCGGGGTTCCCGCGGTTAGACGGAAAGACCCCGTGCACCTTTACTACAGCTTCACACTGGCAGCAGGCCGGCGATGTGCAGGATAGGTGGTAGGCTTTGAACCGGAGGCGCCAGTCTTCGGGGAGCCATCCTTGAGATACCACTCTTCGCTCGCTTGCTGTCTAACCGCGGACCGTTATCCGGTTCCGGGACCCTGTGTGGCGGGTAGTTTGACTGGGGCGGTCGCCTCCTAAAGAGTAACGGAGGCGCGCGATGGTGGGCTCAGGTTGGTCGGAAATCAACCGTAGAGTGCAATGGCAGAAGCCCGCCTGACTGCAAGACTGACAAGTCGAGCAGAGACGAAAGTCGGCCATAGTGATCCGGTGGTCCCGAGTGGAAGGGCCATCGCTCAACGGATAAAAGGTACGCCGGGGATAACAGGCTGATACTGCCCAAGAGTCCATATCGACGGCAGTGTTTGGCACCTCGATGTCGGCTCATCACATCCTGGGGCTGAAGCAGGTCCCAAGGGTTCGGCTGTTCGCCGATTAAAGTGGTACGTGAGCTGGGTTTAGAACGTCGTGAGACAGTTCGGTCCCTATCTGCCGTGGGTGTCGGAGACTTGAGAGGAGTTGCCCCTAGTACGAGAGGACCGGGGTGAACGATCCACTGGTGGACCTGTTGTTGCGCCAGCAGCAGTGCAGGGTAGCTATGATCGGACAGGATAACCGCTGAAGGCATCTAAGCGGGAAGCCCCCCTCAAAACAAGGTCTCCCTGAGGGCCGTGGAAGACCACCACGTCGATAGGCCGGAGATGTAAGTGCAGCAATGCACTCAGTTGACTGGTACTAATTGCCCGATCGGCTTGAACCGACCCGGAAGAGGCATGATGTTTCTTCAAGGGATACGAGACAGCCATCACTCAGATGAAACACTTATAAACCTTGGA
>NZ_JBLEFH010000018.1:0-1545 GCF_047345645.1 Jujubicoccus corallicola
CGATGCTGGTGAAAAACTCTGACCTTGATCGAGACCCAACCGACTGATTCACTTGCCTTATCGGCAGGGAGGATCAGGCGATGATGGGACGTCTGGAGGCGCAGGAGAACCTTTTTTATCGGTTTCGGATCGAGGATCATGTCCCGCGAGACCACCTGTTGCGTCGGATCGACTGGCTGTTGGACTTCGACGCGATCCGCCAGGAGCTGGCCACGCTTTACAGTCACACAGGACGCCCCTCTGTTGATCCCGAGTTGATGCTGCGCATGCTGCTGATCGGTTATCTCTATGGCATCCGGTCTGAGCGGCGGCTGGTCGAGGAGGTTCACCTCAATCTGGCATACCGATGGTTCTGCAAGCTTGGGCTGGAAGGCCGCGTGCCGGACCGTTCGACCTTTTCCAAGAACCGCCACGGGCGCTTTGCCGATGGCGATGTCTTGCGTCGCCTCTTCGAGAGCGTAGTCGAAAAGTGCATAGGCTTTGGCATTGTCGGCGGCACCGACGCGGCCATCGATGGCAGCACCATCGAGGCGGACGCGAACCGGGACCGCAAGGATGCGCCGGAGGTGGTTCAGAAAATCTGGTCTCGAAAGGACCACGTGCAGCGCCCGGTTGCCGACTATCTGGCAAAACTGGCTGACGCCGATGGGGCAGCGCAATCCGGCCCGAGAAAGAAGCCGCCCAAGTATATCTCGGAGACCGATCCGGAGGCGGCATGGTCGCTGAAGGACGGCCCTGGCCGGTTCAGCTACGAGACCAATTACCTGGTGGACACGGATCACGGCATCATCGTCGATGTCGAGGCCACACCCGCCCGGCTCAGCCAAGAGATTGTTGCGGCCAAGAAGATGCTCGACCGCAGCCGGGACCGTCTCGACTTTTATCCCGACAGGGTGGCGGCAGATGGGTCATACGGCACCGGCCCGTTCCTTGCCTGGCTCCTGAAGCGCGAAGTCACACCGCATGTGCCGGTGCTGGATCGCCAGCATCAGACCAAGGGCAAATACGACCTCAGCCATTTCCAATATGACCCGGAGCGCGACAGCTACACATGCCTTGAAGGCCATGAAATGCCGCTGCGCCGGATCAAGCAGGCAGACCGGATCAAAAGCTATTCCGCCGGGAAAGACACTTGCGGCGCATGTCCGATCAAGAAGGCCTGCACCGATGCGCCGTTCCGAACCGTCACGCGACACATGGACGAAGAGGCCCGCCAGACGGTCCGCGATCTGCGCAATACAGCGGCCTATGACGAGAGCCGACGACGACGAAAGAAGGTGGAGATGTTGTTTGCCCATCTGAAACGACATCTCGGCTTCAAGCGCCTCCGGCTCCGAGGCCTCAAAGGAGCAAACGAAGAATTCCTCCTCGCCGCCACCGCCCAGAACCTAAAACGTCTTGCCAAAATGGTCCCCTGCTGAGGATAGAAATGAGCTGAACGGCCACCATCCAAAAACACTGCCTTTGGCCGCGATAACAGCGGTCTGAGCGGAAGCGTCTCGGCGAAACACAAGATGTAGTAGGTCGAGTTTTTCACCTAAATCG
>NZ_JBLEFH010000019.1:0-1102 GCF_047345645.1 Jujubicoccus corallicola
CCTCATCGACGCAATAGACCAGCGCATCCTCGGGACGCGGCGAGTCCTCGACGGTGAAGAGATCGCCCTCGGGATCGATACAGACCGCGAGATAGCCTTCGCCGGTCAGCAGATTGTCCCCGGCATCGATCGTCATCGCGAGCGAGGCGAAATCCTCGCCATCATAGGTCGCATTGAGACCGTATTTGACGCTCTCATCGGGCAGGCTCGCACAGATCGTCTCGATCGTGTTGGTCGCCCCGCAGATGTCCATGGTGACCAGTGCGGTGTCGGTCGCGCCATTGGCCGCGGTCACTTCATAGGTGAAGCTGTCCGTGGCTTTCTCGCCGATCACGAGATCCGCATAGGCCGCGATGCCGTCGAAGGTCAGCGTGCCATCGGCGTTGAGCGTGACGCTCGCGCCCGAGGCCAGCGTGACCGACTGACCGGCGGAAATGGTCTGGCCGTTGATCGCGGTGACACTGGTGCCCTCCGCGTCGTTTTCCAGCACATCAATCGCCTTGGTCTCGTCGGCGCAGACGCCCGCTTCGTCGTCATTGGCTTCGGTCGCGGTGCGGATCACACCGGCATCGACGGTCAGGTTCTGCTCGCCAATCGCCAGCGTGTAGCTGCCGGTCTGGCCGGTGGTCTCATTGGCATCGGAATCGACCGCGTCATTGCTGCCCGCATTGGCCGAGGTGAATTCGAACCCGTCATCGAGATCGAAATCGACCACATAGCTGCCCGCCGCGAGACCGGTGAAGAGGTATTTCCCGTTCGCATCGGTCGTCGTGGTTTTGACGGTGGTGCCATTCTGCACGAGCCGCACGGTTTGACCCGCCACCCCGGCTTCATTCGCATCCTGCACGCCATTGCCATTGTCGTCGAACCAGACGGTGTCGCCGAGCGACGCATCGCCGGTGTCGATCTGCACCAGCCCTGCATCGACGTCACGCTCCGCTTCGCCGATATCCAAGGTAACCGTGCCGGTCAGACCACTCGCAACATTGGCATCGGAGTCGCTGTTCACCGCATCCGCCGCAACGGTGCTGGCCTCAGTGAACTCATACCCATCCGGGGTCGTGAACCGGACCTGATAATCGCCCGCCGCGAGACCGTCGAA
>NZ_JBLEFH010000020.1:0-920 GCF_047345645.1 Jujubicoccus corallicola
GTGCAGTGGAACGAGACGGATCTCGATTATCTGACGCGGCGTCTGGAAGAGGACGGGCTCTACTATTGGTGGTCGCACCAGGAGGGCCAGCATCAGATGCATATCGCGTCGCATGCGGCGGGCTATACGGGCGGCGAGGATGTGCGCTTTGCCCATGGCTCGACGGATCGCAACCACATTAACCGGTTCGAAACGACCTTCCGCTATATCCCCGGCAGCCATGCGGGGGCGGACTGGAATTTTGAGACGCCGGGTCTGGTGCCGGGCGGGAATGTGCCGTCTCTGGTGAAGCTGCCGAAGAACGGCAATTACGAGCGGTTCGAATATCCGGTGCTGCCGGGTTATGGCTCGGGCGGGCGGGCGTCCGAAGGGATCGAGGACGGCGCGGTGGAGCGCGTGGCGCGGCTGCGCATGCAGGCGCAGGAGGCCGAACATGCGCGGGTCGAGGGCGCTTCGAATGTGCGCACGCTGGCCGTGGGCGGGCGCTTCACGCCTTACGATGTGGCGAACCCCGACAACGTGTTCGATCCGCATGTGGTGCTCGCCATTGAGCATGAGGCGATCGACACGTCTTACGAGAGCGTCGAGAACCAGCCCGAATATACCAACCGCTTTCTGGCGCTGCCCGCGGATGTGCCGGCGACGCCGCAGCGCGCGACCCCGCATCCGCGGATCGACGGCACGCAGGTCGGCATCGTGGCGGGCCCGGCGGGCGAGGAGATCCACCCGGACGAATATGGCCGCATCAAGCTGTGGTTCCCCTGGGATCGGCGCGCGGCGAAAGACGGCAGCGACACCTGCTGGGTGCGGGTGAGCCAGAACTGGGCCGGGGCTGGCTGGGGCGGTCAGGTGATCCCGCGCATCGGTATGGAGGTGATGGTGAGTTACCTCGACGGCGATCCGGATCGGCCCGTGGTGAC
>NZ_JBLEFH010000021.1:0-699 GCF_047345645.1 Jujubicoccus corallicola
TCCATTTTCGTATGGCCCAACAAAAGCTGAACCGCGCGTAGGTTGCCGGTCTTGCGGTATATCTGCGCGACCTTGGTGCGCCGCATAGAGTGGGTGCCATAGGCGCTCGGCTCTAGGCCGATTGAGGTCACCCATTCACGCACCAGGCGAGCGTATTGCCTCGTCGAAATATGCAGGCGCTCGTGGAAGCGGCCAGGCCACAAATGTTCCGATCCGATCATCAAGGGATCCTCGAGCCAAGCCGCGACAGCCTTTCGCGTTCCCTCGGTGATCTCGAAGCTGACCGGTTTACGCGTCTTGCTCTGGACGATTGAAGCGCGGTGCTTGACCTGTCCGGCAGCATAGACGTCAGCGACCTTGAGCTTTACTAGATCGCAGCCCCGTAACTTGCTGTCGATGGCGAGATTGAATAGCGCCAGCTCTCGGATTTTCTGCGCGATCTCAAGACGAACCCGGATCGCCCAGACGTGTTTCGGTGCAAGCGGTCGCTTCTGGCCGACGATCCGCCCCTTGTTCCAAGCTGGGCGACATGCACGAATTGCAGGCAGGTTTGTAGTTGGCATAGTGGTTGCTCCCATCCACCACGCCCACCACGTCCTCGGCAGCATGCCGACACCCGATCATACCACACTCGCCACGCTTAAAGGCGATCAAGTCGAACAAAGCATGCCGCGCCGCCGCAAGTCTGCTTCGAGCCCA
>NZ_JBLEFH010000022.1:0-503 GCF_047345645.1 Jujubicoccus corallicola
TTCGCAAAGAACGGCGTGTGACGGCCACCTTCTTCTTTGGTGAGGATATAGGCCTCAGCCTCGAATTTGGTGTGCGGGGTCACAGAACCCGGCTTGCAGAGAACCTGGCCGCGCTCAACACCTTCACGGTCGATACCGCGCAGCAGCGCGCCGATGTTGTCACCCGCTTCACCGCGATCGAGCAGCTTGCGGAACATCTCAACGCCCGTGCAGGTCGTCTTCTTGGTCGGGTTGATGCCGACGATTTCGATCTCATCGCCCACATTGATCACACCGCGCTCCACACGGCCGGTCACAACCGTCCCGCGGCCCGAAATCGAGAACACGTCCTCGATCGGCATCAGGAAGGGCTGGTCCACAGCGCGCTCAGGGGTCGGGATGTAGTCATCCACAGCCGCCATCAGTTCGCGGATCTTGTTCTCGCCGATCTCGGGGTCGCGGCCTTCCATAGCGGCCAGAGCCGAGCCTGCGATGATCGGAATATCGTCGCCCGGGAACTCATA
>NZ_JBLEFH010000023.1:0-503 GCF_047345645.1 Jujubicoccus corallicola
TCATCCACAGCCGCCATCAGTTCGCGGATCTTGTTCTCGCCGATCTCGGGGTCGCGGCCTTCCATAGCGGCCAGAGCCGAGCCTGCGATGATCGGAATATCGTCGCCCGGGAACTCATATTCGTTCAGAAGCTCGCGGACTTCCATTTCGACGAGCTCGAGCAGCTCTTCATCATCCACCTGATCGACTTTGTTCAGGAACACGACGAGGCCGGGCACGCCCACCTGGCGGGCCAGCAGGATGTGCTCGCGGGTCTGCGGCATCGGGCCGTCAGCCGCGTTCACAACCAGAATGCCGCCATCCATCTGGGCTGCACCGGTGATCATGTTCTTCACATAGTCGGCGTGGCCGGGGCAGTCGACGTGTGCGTAGTGACGCGCATCGGTCTCATACTCCACGTGGGCCGTCGAGATGGTGATCCCGCGGGCTTTCTCTTCCGGCGCGCCGTCGATCTGGTCATAGGCACGGAAGTCACCGAAATACTTCGTGATCGCCGCCGTCAG